>JBEKAK010000001.1:0-141758 GCA_050018275.1 Terriglobia bacterium
TCGCCAAAACCTTCGTGATCGCCGCCGTCAACGTCGTCTTGCCGTGATCGATGTGCCCAATCGTCCCCACATTCATGTGCGGCTTCGACCTGTCAAATTTTTCCTTGGCCATAGCTCATTGCCTCGTCAATCAGAGATTCAACCGCCAAGCACAATGAAGAACTCGTCACTTGCCCACCGTGCGCCCTTGCACGCGGGCGATGACTTCTTCCGAAATTGCCGCCGGGGTCTGTTCGTAGCGCAGGAAGTGCATCGTATACGACGCCCGGCCCTGCGTGCGCGAGCGCAGGTCGGTGGCATAGCCAAACATTTCTGCGAGCGGCACCGTGGAGCGAATGATCTGCGTCGAGCCGCGGCGTTCCATCCCCTCGACCCTTCCGCGACGGCTGCTCAGATCGCCCAGGACGTCGCCCATAAACTCTTCCGGAACCACGACCTCCACTTTCATCACCGGTTCCAGCAACACCGGCTTGGCCCTTCGCACTGCTTCCTTGAAGCCGAGCGAGCCCGCTATCTTGAAGGCCATTTCCGAGGAGTCCACCTCATGGTAAGAGCCGTCGTGGAGTGTCACGGAGACGCCATTCATTTCATAGCCGGCCAGCACTCCGGTTTCCATCGCCTCGCGAATACCCTGATAGGTCGGGCCGATGTATTCCCTCGGGACCACGCCGCTTACGATTTCGTCCCGGAAGAGCAGGTTCAGTTCAGCCTCAAATTTGTTGGTGGATTTCTTTCGGGTGAGCTCGGCGATGGCGTTGAGGTCCGGATGCGGCAAAGGCTCGACGCGCAGGAAAACGTGACCGTACTGGCCGTGCCCACCCGTCTGGCGAACGTATTTGCCTTCGCCCTCCGCGCTGCCCAGAATGGTTTCGCGATACGCCACCTGCGGGCGGCCCACGTTGGCGGCCACATTGAACTCGCGCACCATGCGGTCAACCAGGATTTCCAGGTGCAGCTCACCCATGCCGGAAATCAGCGTCTGACCCGTGTCGGGGTCGGTATGAACCTTGAAGGTCGGGTCTTCCTGGGTCAGCTTGGCGAGCGCGTTCCCGAGTTTCTCCTGGTCGGCTTTGGTCTTGGGTTCAATGGCCACGGCGATGACCGGCGCGGGGAAGTCCATGGCCTCGAGAACGATCGGAGCATCCTCATCGCAGATGGTGTCGCCGGTGGAGACATTTTTCAGACCCACCGCCGCCGCGATGTCACCCGCGTGAACATCGGAAATCTCTTCGCGCTTGTTGGCGTGCATCTGCAGCAGACGCGAGACACGTTCGCACCGGCCGCGGCGCGGGTTGTAGACCGTGTCACCTTGCTGGATCTTTCCAGAATAAACCCGCAGGAAGGCGAGTTGACCCACAAAGGGGTCGGTCATGATCTTGAAGATCAGCGCCGCAAAAGGCTCCTCGTCGTCGGCCTTGCGAGTCAGCGTCCTTTCTTCATTCTCGGGATCAGAACCTTCGATAGGCGGGACGTCAACAGGGGAAGGCAGGTAGTCCACGACGGCGTCGAGCAAGGGCTGCACGCCCTTATTCTTGAAGGCGGCGCCGCAGACCACCGGAAACGCCTTCATGGCAATCGTGGCGCGACGAACGGCGGCACTCAGATCCTTAGCCGAGATTGCTTCGCCATGAACGTACTTCTCCATAACCGCGTCGTCCACTTCTCCGAGTGATTCAATCAACTGGTCACGATAGTGACGCGCCTTTTCGGCGTAGGCAGCCGGGATTTCGAGATCATCGAAACCCGCCCCGAGGGTCTCTTCCTTCCATACGATCGCGCGCTGAGCCACCAGATCGATGATGCCTTCGAAGTTGTCCTCCGCTCCCAGCGGGAGCTGGATGACGATCGGGTTGGCGTGCAGCTTGGAACGCAACTGACTGACACAGGCTTCGAAATCTGCGCCGATCCGGTCCATCTTGTTGACGAAGACAATGCGCGGGACGCGGTACTTGTCGGCCTGGCGCCAGACGGCTTCCGTCTGCGGCTCCACACCTTCGACCGCCCCTAAAATAGCAATCGCTCCGTCAAGCACCCGGAGCGACCGTTCAACTTCCGCCGTAAAATCGACGTGTCCCGGCGTATCAATGATGTTGACCTGGATGTCATTCCAGAAACACGTGGTGGCCGCGGAGGTAATGGTGATGCCGCGCTCCTGCTCCTGTTCCATCCAGTCCATGACGGCGGTGCCTTCGTGCACCTCACCCATCTTGTGCGTCCTCCCCGTGTAATAGAGGATGCGCTCCGTCACGGTGGTCTTACCGGCATCAATGTGCGCCATGATACCGATATTCCGATACTTCTCGAGTTGTACCTCGCGCGGCATAAATCCTTCAAAAGCGAACAAACCCGGACCCGATCTCAATCCCCGGGATCGAGATCCGAAACCCCCGCAATCAGTTGAGCCACAATGCCGCCAAAGGCGGCTGCAAAACGGATCGTGGGCCGGGGAGGCGCCACATCCCGCCTTGCTCAAGGTCATCCCGGTGAAACAGGATTACCAACGGTAATGGGCAAAAGCCTTGTTGGCTTCGGCCATGCGGTGAGTATCGTCCCGCTTCTTGATGGCACCGCCGCGATTGTTCGCTGCGTCCAACAACTCCGCGGCCAACTTCTCCACCATGGACTTCTCGCCCCGCTCACGCGCATAGCCGATGATCCAGCGGAGACTCAAGGAGGTCTGACGATTCCGATTAACTTCCACCGGCACCTGGTAGTTCGCCCCCCCAACTCGTCGAGTCTTCACTTCCAGGGCTGGCTTCACGTTGTCAACCGCCTTCTTGAAGACCTTCAGCGGCTCATCGTTGGCTCGCTGTTTGATCAACTCAAAGGCGTCGTACACGATATTCTGGGCGACGCTCTTCTTGCCTTGAGACATAACGCAATTGACGAGCTTCTGCACCAGAGGATTAGCGTATACCGGATCGGGACCGATTTCTCGTCGCTCTACCGTACCTTTACGTGGCATATCCTAACCAGAATGCGTTTCGCGGAAGAGTCTCCGCTCCTCTTCCTCGAGCTAAGCAGCCTTCGGCCGCTTGGCTCCATACTTCGACCGCCCCTGACGGCGATCCGTCACACCGGCGGAATCCAATGTGCCCCGGATGACGTGATAGCGAACTCCGGGGAGATCCTTGACCCGTCCGCCCCGGATCAACACGATCGAGTGCTCCTGCAGATTGTGCCCAACGCCCGGAATGTACGTAGTCACTTCCATGCTGTTGGTCAACCGCACGCGCGCAACCTTACGGAGGGCCGAGTTCGGTTTCTTGGGCGTCTGCGTGTAAACGCGAATGCACACCCCGCGTTTCTGAGGACAACCCTGCAAAGCCGGGCTCGACGTCTTGTAACGTGGCTGCCGCCGACCGAGACGAACCATCTGACTGAACGTGGGCATCCGAAAGCCTCTCGCACTCCCGCACCCAGCGTCGCGTTTCGCGGACACATGTACGGGGGGTAATTTGGCTCCGGCCAAATCCTTACAACTTTAACAGACTGAACGAAAAACTGTCAAGGGTTTGCGAGCAGGGGAGAATCAAGATCCTCACCGCATCTCCAGGATTTCCCGCTCCTTGCTCTTCGCCTGACCTTCCAGTTTTTCCATGAACTCATCGGTCAGCTTCTGAACTTCCTCCAGGCCGCGCCGCTCATCATCCTCGGAGATTTTCTTGTCTTTCAGAAGTTTCTTCAACGCTTCGTTGCCGTCGCGGCGAATATTGCGGACGGCGGTCCGGTGGTTCTCCATGACCTTGTGAAGGTGTTTGACCAGTTCCTTCCGCCGCTCCTCCGTGAGGGGCGGGATGGGCACCTTCAAGATCTTGCCATCGTTAACCGGATTCAACCCCAGGTCCGAAGCGCGGATGACCTTTTCAATTACCGACAACAGGCTTGGGTCCCAGGGCTGGACGGTGAGCATCGAGGGCTCGGGAACTCCCAGCGTGGCCACCTGATTCAAAGGCGTGGGCGTCCCGTAATACTCCACCTTCAGATGGTCGAGCAAGGCTGTGGACGCGCGCCCGGTTCTCATCGAAGCAACTTCCACCCGCAAGTCCTCCGCGGCCTTGGTCATGCGGGTTTTGGTCTGCGCAACCGTCTCTTTGATCATCGTACCCGCCTTTCCTGCCCGGCCCTCAGCGGCCCACCGACGAGCCCACCTTTTCGCCCAACACCACGCGCTTGAGGTTACCCGGGACGTTCAGGTTAAACACAATAATGGGCAGGCTGTTGTCCATGCACAAGGAAATCGCCGTCGTATCCATCACCGCGAGACCACGCGAAAGCACATCCAGATAGCTGATGCGAGCAAACATCTTGGCATCCGGGACCTTCTGGGGGTCCGCGTCGTAAACGCCGTCCACCTTAGTGGCTTTCAGGATTACCTCCGCCTTGACTTCCATGGCGCGCAGTGCGGCGGCCGTGTCGGTCGAAAAATATGGATTTCCCGTCCCCGCGGCAAAGACCACGACCCGCTTCTTTTCCAAATGACGGATCGCGCGGCGGCGAATGAAGGGTTCGGCAATCTGGCGCATTTCAATGGCGGTGACTACTCGCGTGTATGACCCCAATTTCTCGAGCGCGTCTTGCAGGGCCAAGGCGTTGATCACCGTCGCCAGCATGCCCATGTTATCGGCGACGACCCGGTCAATCCCCAACGCCGAAGCCGCCACACCGCGAATGAAGTTGCCACCGCCCACCACGACCGCGACCTCTACGTCCATGCCTCGGACTTCATGAATTTCCTGGGCGATGCGCCCGGACACCTCCGGGTCAACCCCGAACCCCTGGGAGCCCATCAGGGCTTCACCACTCAACTTCAGCAGGATGCGACGAAAGGCAGGCTGGCTCATGTCTTGGCTGGTTGCGACCTGACCGTAGCTCTTAAGCGCGGGGCGTTCCTTCTGAGCGGTGGAGACCGAGATCCGCTTCCCCATTCCGGCCCCGAGCGCCACACTGTGCCCCGGACACGACGCCTACTGGGCCACTTCCGTGGGGGCTGCGTCCGCGCCCGGCCTTCCCGCTTTCTCACCGACTTTGAATCTCGAGAACCGGGTCACGGTGATGTTCTCACCAAACCTGGCGATCTTGGAAGCGATCAACTCGCCCACGGTCAGGCTACTGCCGCTGTCCTTGATGAAGTGTTGTTCGTAAAGGCAGTTGTCCTCGTAAAACTTTCCGAGCTTGCCTTCCACGATCCGGTCCAGCACATTCTCCGGCTTTCCGGAGGTCGCAGCTTGCGCGCGCAACACTTCCTTTTCGCGATCCAACACTTCCGCGGTCACGTCTTCCTTGCGAACAAAGCGCGGGTCAGTGGCGCAGATCTGCATGGCCAGGTCATGGGCCAGTTGCTGGAACTCCTCGTTACGCGCGACGAAGTCCGTTTCGCAGTTGACCTCGACGAGCACGCCAATCTTCCCGCCCGCATGGATATAAGAACCCACCACGCCTTCGGAGGTAGCGCGTCCGGCCTTTTTTGCCGCGGTCGCCACGCCACGTTTGCGCAGCACGGTGAACGCCTGTTCCAGGTCACCTTGGGCCTCCTCGAGGGCCCGCTTGCACTCCATCATGGGAGCGCCACTAATCTCGCGCAGTTTCTTGACTTGCTCCGGGGAAACGCTCATTCTCGATCAAATCCTCCCGACACGAAGAAGGTAGACGTTACTCACCGCCGTGCCTACCTCAAGGGTCGCAGTCTGAATTCGCGGGCACTACGAAAGGTCCGGCGTGGGCTCTTTCCCGTCGTCGGGTTTACGTCCACGGGGTCTGAACTCGCCCGGCTTCCGCTTCAGTTTCGGCACACGCACACGGCCGTCCGCATCCTCCTCCGCAGCCAGCACGGCAGGAGACAGGCCCTCCCCGCCCTCCACCGCCACCGCTTCCTCTTCCCCCGTATACTCCGGCGGCGGTATCTCACCCGCCGCGATGGCGGCGGCCAAGCGCTGCCGTTCAAGTTCCTCCGCAGCCTTCTCCGCCGCAGCCTTTTCTTCCTCGAGCCGTTTCTGCTCGGCCGCTTGGCGGCCTTCCAGGATCGAATCGGCGATGCGCGAGGTGAAGAGACGGATGGCGCGGAGAGCGTCGTCGTTTCCGGGAATCACATAGTTTACGAGGTCCGGGTCGCAGTTGGTGTCGACAATAGCCACCACAGGGATTCCCAGCTTGCGCGCTTCCTTAACGGCAATCTCCTCGTTGTGGGAGTCCACTATGAACAAGACGTCCGGCATCCCCGGCATCTCCTTGATGCCCGCAAGGTTCTGTTCCAAGTGCTTCCGTTCGCGCTCCAGCCGTTGCACTTCTTTCTTCGTGAGGAGATCGTAGCGACCGTCGCGACTCATATCCTCCAACTCTCTCAGCCGCTGGATCGATTTCTGAATCGTGGCGTTATTGGTGAGCAGCCCGCCCAGCCAACGATGATTCACATAGAACATCCCGCAGCGCGTGGCTTCCTCGGCGATGGCCTCCTGGGCCTGTCGCTTCGTGCCCACAAAGAGGATCGTTTTCCCCTCGCGGGAAAGATCCGACACAAAACGGGCAGCTTCTTTGAACAGTTTGAGGGTCTTCTGCAGGTCGATGATGTAAATTCCGTTGCGCTCCCCGTATATGTAATCCTTCATCTTGGGGTTCCATCGGCGGGTCTGGTGGCCGAAGTGAACACCGGCCTCCAGGAACTCCTTCATGGTTATATTTGACAAAACCTCACCTCGCTTTGCATGCCTTCACCCGTCAGCGCTCAGCCGTCGGCTCAACCGCCTGCCGCCGAGGGTTGGCCACCCGTCACGGCTCTTCTAACGCTTCGAGAACTGGAACCTCTTGCGCGCGCCCTTCTGGCCGTACTTCTTCCGCTCCTTGGCGCGCGGATCGCGCGTCAGGAAGCCAGCCTGGCGTAAGCGCGCCCGGAGCTCCGGGTTAAAAAGCACCAGGGCACGCGCGATCCCGAGCCGCGCGGCTCCTGCCTGGCCATGGATGCCGCCGCCGTTGGCATTCACCAAAATGTCGAACTTGCCCACCAGCTCGGTGGCCGCCAGCGGTTGCTGGACCTCGGCACGGAGGGCTTCCGAAGGGAAATAAACGTTCAGCGCTTGCCGGTTGACCAACATCTTGCCTTCCCCCGGACGCAAAATCACTCGCGCCACCGCAGTCTTCCGACGACCTGTTGCCGTATATTGAAGCAGCTCAGCCACAGTCACTCCGCTCTTCTTGGGATTCTGAGGGATTCCAACTAGCGCGCCAGGGAAAGCGTCTGCGGCGACTGCCCCGCATGGGGGTGGGTCGATCCCACGTACACCTTCAGCCGCCGAGTCAAGCGGTCGCGCCACCGGTTCTTGGGCAGCATGCCGTAAATCGCCTCGCGAATCAGCTTCTCCGGTTGCGTCTCGAAGAGCTTTCGCGCCGTGATTTCCCGGAGCCCTCCCGGATAACCCGTGGTATGGCGGTAGACTTTCTCGTCGAGCTTCTTCCCTGTCAGCCGAACTTTTTCAGCATTGATGACGATCAGGCCGCGGCGATGATCGACGTGCGGGGTGAAATCCGGCGAATCCTTGCCGGTCAGAACCCGCGCGGCACGGGCGGCCAGCCGCCCCAGCACCCAACCTTCCGCATCTACCACACACCAGTCAATCTGTCCTCGACGCGCTTTGGCGAGGTAAGTCCCCACTCTACTCTCCGTGTGAATCCTCAGACTGCAAACTTCTATTTGTACTTGATAACGCCCTTCCTTGTCAACCGACTTCACCGGCTGGTAGTGGTGCAGTTTGAATTTTCTGGCTCTTGACTCAGGCCGCCGTCCTGCCATAATGGGGCCATGCCAAAGAAAACCGAACCAAAGCGGAAAATCAGCCCCAAGCCGACCAAGCGCCAGCCGAAAGAGGATTTCTGCCAGATTGCTTTTAGGACCGTGCAGGAGACGATCAAGCGGAGCGAGGGCTAGGGCTCCTGACGATGTGGTTTCCAGTTAAGCTCCAGTTTCGCCATTTTTCTCTCTCCAATGAACCCAACTGCCCAACGGATATACGCGGGTCCGCGAGGCTCCGCTAAATATTCAAAAAGAGGCTGATAATCGTAGGGAGTCCCATAAAATTCAAAATCGGATTGGATTCTCGCCAGTGATGCCAACATATCCGCAGCTTGCAAGGGAGCGAACGTTATGTCATCTGCAAACGTTATAGAACAAAACTTTCTGCAATCAGCTTCAGGGATGTTTTTAAGTCTCCTGTAGAGCTTTAGAAAGCGTTCGGCAGTCCCTTGGTCATCATCGCAAATCAGAGATACTTTATCGTCATCAAGCGCGTGTTTCCCCACTTGCAGCATTGAATTTATGAATGAGAAATAAATCGGATTTTCTCCACCCGACGTTTCTCGCTTGATCTGGTCCGCTGTGCGGCGAAAAGCCTCAACGTTGACGGCGATCACAACACCAAATTCAAATGTCTCAACTAAACATGCTGCGAATGGTTTTAGTACCTCGATTCTTTCCTTAATGGATTGCTTCGGGATTAGCGGACCCAGTTCTTTGTCGGCCTGGAGAGCTTCTTTCATGGTGAGATAGTGTAATCCCGTGCGCCGCAGTTCTTGGTTCCATCGATCCTCAAATTTATCCAAAGCGGATGGTGATGCACACAGGCCGCAGAAAGTAATCACTTTCTTGTCGAGGAACTTTCCGCTCTCATCGCAGTATAAACTTCTTATAATAGCCATAAGGGAACCGGGCCGGAGACTGGCTTCCAATAGATAAGCCAGTTGGGAACTTAGCGATTGACATCCTTGGCGTGGCAGCGGCAAAATCCTCCCCTGCTAGCGCCAAGCGGTGTTCTCAGCACCGTTTGTCCACCAACTTAGGAATCAGCTACACCCTAGCGGCTTGTCATCCCAGGGGTGAAGCGCACCCGAATTCTATGAGCTATTGTAACGCTTTTTTGGCTTTCTCTTTGGCCCACCGCGCTTGCACAGCCTGCCGTGCGCTCTCGCTGCGCTCCGCTGGCGTCATCCTTGACGCCCTCACGGTCCCGCCTTTCTTCCCGCCTTTCCTGCCAATTTTGGCTAGATAATCCCGAAATTCAGGTGGAAGCTTTGTTCTACTCATAGACCAGAGTATACGTAAGCGGCTTATGAAAGTCAATGAAACTATTTTCGCTTACCCTTCATTTTTCTCTTGACATACGTAAGCGGCTTACGTATAATGAGAGCGTAAGTTAGGAGACGTTATGAACAGACTCAATCGCACAAAGCAAGCCCAAGTAATCGCGGCTCTCGCGGAGGGAAACTCCATCCGCGCTACCGAACGAATGACGGGGGTAGCGAAGCACACAATCCTGAAGCTCCTCAAAGACGCGGGGATCGCATCTGCCGACTATCAGGACCGTATGCTTCGCAACCTGAAATGCAAACGGATTCAATGCGATGAAATCTGGCAATTCTGCTACGCCAAAGAGAAGAACGTTCCCGCCGAGAAGAAAGGCCAATTCGGATATGGAGATGTGTGGACTTGGGTTGCCATTGATGCCGACACAAAGCTTGTGCCTTCTTTCATGGTGGGCAACCGGGACGCGCAATCAGCCACGATGTTCATTGATGATCTCAAGAGGCGTCTCGCTAACCGCGTCCAACTAACCACCGATGGTCTAAAGGTCTACTTGGAAGCCGTTGAAGGTGCATTTGGATGCGAGATTGACTACGCGATGCTGATAAAGCTCTATGGTGCGAGTCAAGAGGAAGTCCGGTATAGGCCGAGTGCATCGGCTGCGAAACCAAAATCATCCAAGGCAAGCCTGACAGGAAGCATGTTTCAACCAGCTACGTTGAGCGCCAAGACCTCACAATGCGCATGAGTATGCGGAGGTTTACCCGGCTAACAAATGGGTTCTCAAAGAAAGTGGAGAATCACGCCTATGCCCTGGCGATCTTCTACATGCATTACAACTTCTGCCGGATTCACAAGACTCTGAGGGTCACACCTGCGATGGAAGCGGGGATTACAGATCATGTCTGGACCGTCGAGGAAATGCTCGATAAGATTGGTCTCTAAATGTAAAAGGCCGAAATGCTTCTAAGGGTTCTTCTTGGAAGCTCCAGACTTCGAGAAATCGTGCTTAGCTAATCTAGCTGGAGTCACATAGACATGCTGAAAGTATTCTTCTGTGAAAGCAACTACAGCATCCGCCTCTTCTGGTGTGATCGCCCTCGGGGGGTGGGCACCGCGATTTCCAGCAAGCCTTATCGTGTGAGCCACCGATTGAAGTCCAGATGTTATTTTTCCTTGGGAAGCAACCCAGTCTATTTGAGCTTCTATCGTTTGATTTGAACTAGCTCCAAGCTGTATACAGCTTGCTTCAATAGCCCGCCTACACATTTCAACAGTTGCATTGTATGCCTTAATCCATCGGCATCTTATGGCTTCTCGAAAATCCGGCGCGATTTCCTCCGGAATATCAGCGCTAACTGAATCGTCAGGTCCACCCAAAGGATAATGCTTCTCGTAGGTGGTAGATATCCCATCACCGAGCCATTCTTTGCGTAATATCCCAAGGATAAAACCGCCGCAGCCTGGACATTGAAAAACTCCACAGTCAAGAGAGATTCCCTCGTCGATGGGCTCGCTATAGAAGTCGGTCACTGAATCAAAATTCGAGCTAATACGACAGTGGGGACACTGCCCGGCAAGCATGTGTTTTTGTTTTCCTTCATAGGACCGCCAAAAATGCTTCATGTCGCGCGGCCAATCCTTCCAGAGAACCGACAGGTAGTGTCCTAAGAAATGAAAGAGTTTTCCTCCTGTCGGCTGAATCGGAGTCCGCTGTTCATCTGCCAACTCAGTGGAAATCATTCTGGTCTCCTCCTTATGCTTTCGCAACCAGATATTCGCTCTAATTTGGTTTTTAAGTATTGAGCATCCCGGGCACTTTTACTGCCATTTATAATGGAAGATTTTTCAAACTGCACCACTACCCACCGGCTTACCTCGGGACTTGACCCGAACCAAAGGCAGGAGTACGGTACAAACATAGGAGAGAGGGACGATCCGCTATGACCATTGCTCTGCGACCGGAACACGAGCACCTCATTGCCGAGGCACTGCGTTCGGGCGCCTACCAGAGCTCCGAGGAAGTGCTCGAGCAGGCACTGGAGCTGCTTCACGAACGAGACGCATGGCTCGCCGAGAACCGCGCCAAGATTGAAGCAGGCTTCGCCGCCGCCCAACGTGGAGAACTGATCGACAGCGATCGAGCCCGCGCCCAAATGGAAGAGGAGAAACGCGTGGGGAGTCCCCGTTAATTCGCCGTACAAGTTAGGCGTGCACCGGAGAACGGGGTAAAGCCTTGAACCAGACCGCTGGGTAGTCAAAGACTGGAGCCCGGAATCATGGGAAATACGAGCGCGCCCCGAAACAGGAGTATCACGCTTTCCCCTGATGAGGTGGCCCTTTACCAGAAGGCCGTCCGCCAGGTATCTAGCAAAGTCGCACCGTCCGATATCCAGAATACAACCATCAACGCAAATCTCTTCGAGGCAATCGACTTCCTGCCAACCGCATTTGTAGACCTGCTCTTCATCGACCCGCCTTACAACCTGACCAAGTCCTTTGGCGGGAATTCGTTCAGGGGGCGCTCGCTAGAGGAATATCGGTTGTGGTTCGAGTCCTGGTTTCGCAAACTGCTTGTTACGCTCAAGCCTACTGCATCAGTATACATTTGTGGTGACTGGCGGTCGTCTTCCGCTATTCATCTCGTTGCAGATAAGTACCTCATCGTCCGGAACCGCATAACATGGGAACGTGAAAAAGGGAGAGGGGCGAAGGCCAATTGGAAGAATTGCTCTGAAGACATTTGGTTCTGCACAGTGTCTGATAACTACACCTTCAACTTGGACGCCGTGAAACTGAAACGGCGCGTGATCGCGCCCTACACGGACCCAGACGGCAAGCCCAAAGACTGGGAAGACACGGATAAGGGGGGCTACCGCCTGACACATCCTTCGAATCTCTGGACGGATTTGACAGTTCCATTTTGGTCCATGCCTGAAAACACGGAGCACGCCACTCAAAAACCCGAGAAACTCCTTGCGAAGATTATCCTTGCAAGTTCGAAAGGTGAAGATCTAGTCTTCGACCCATTCCTAGGCGTGGGCACAACTTCAGTCGTCGCCAAGAAGCTCGCCCGCAGGTATGTCGGGATCGAAATGGACCTTAGGTATTGTTGTTTCACGGAGAAACGCCTCGCAATGGCCGAGTACGACCGTGAGATACAGGGCTATGCTCAGGGAGTTTTTTGGGAGAGAAATTCACTCCAAGACCAGAGAGGATCTTCAGACGCGAAGAAAGCCGGACCTACCTACTCGCTGTTTGCCGATGTTAGTTAGCGCACAACCATGTCCCACCGCAACATACTCTTTCAAACCGGCCGCTACAAGGAAATCGAGCAGCAAATCGTGAAACTTCTGAACTCTCAAGCCGATTTTCTTGAAGCGCGGACCGCGCCAAGCACGAGGGCTGTTGGTGATGCGATCCAAGGCATAATCTCGGACAGCTTCAAACAAATCTTAGGCGACTTGTGCTCAGAATATTCGCCTACATTCGCTCGACGAGCGATGGCTGATCTCGCATTTACGGATACTGACGGAGTTTATTATGTCGTGGACGTCAAAACACATAGACTCGGGACAGCCTTCAACATGCCGAACCTTACTTCGGTAGAGAGACTCACTCGGTTTTATGAAGATGATGGAAATTACTTCGTGCTGCTGATCGTCAAATACGCGACGAATGGAATTAGGATAAAGGTCGATGCTGTACACTTCGTCCCAATTGAGTTTCTGGCCTGGGAATGCCTCACTATCGGAGCCCTAGGCTGGGGTCAAATCCAAATCGCGAATGCCAATCACATCTTGATTACGGAAACGTCTCGTCGGAAGCCGTGGATGCTTGATCTCTGCGATATCATGCTGGAGTTTTATCCGAGGGAAATCGGCAAGATTTCCGAGAGAATCAAGCACTTCGAGCGAGTCAAAGAATTTTGGCGAGCCAAGCCGGAGACTTAGAGTCATCCATAACTTATGCCCGTTCCCCGCCGCAGGGAATCCGAACCACGAGTGGAAGTATCGCGGCGGGCAGCCCCGTTGGTTCGAAACCCATTAGTCCCCTCACACGCCTACTACATAAATCACATTGTGATATAATCTTGCGCTATGAAGCGCCAAACGCGATCCGGTGGAAACCATCCGCTCAAGTCCGAGACGCTGCGCCGCCTGGCATGGTTTCGCTATCGGGTCCGCTGTTTCCTCCGTTTTAGCGAGAGAGTGGCGCGCTCCTGCGGCATCACGCCGCAGCAGCACCAACTCTTGCTGGGAGTGGCCGGCTACACGGGCCGCGGCTGGGCAACCATTTCCGAACTCGCGGAGTTCCTGCAAGAGCGGCACAACGCAGTCGTGGGCTTGGTGCAGCGTGCCGCCGAACGGGGCCTGGTCCGAAAGCTCCAGGGCCAACGGGACCGGCGCTTCGTCAAGGTCCACCTGACACGCCGTGGCGTTACGATTCTTGAAGAGATTTCGCGAATGAATAGCGCGGAGCTCCGGGACCTTCAGCTCGAGATCTTGAAGAGTCCCCAGAGCCGCCCGCGTGACATCCCCGCTGCTCAGGGCGCTTGATCAGTTGGTTTGCTGAAAACTCTTCCGTGCATGTCATCGTGAGCGAAGCGAAGGATCCCCGCTGTTCCTTTGCAGACTACCGGGATTCTTCGGTCGCTGCGCTCTCTCAGAATGCCACTCTACCGAGTTTGTCAGCAGACTGTTGAAGGTTACAATCCGTGGAACCTAAATCATCTCATCCTTCCCGATGGTTTCGGGAGTACGGGAAGGCTCTCGATCCCGATATCCTCAAGACCTCCGCTTTCGCGGTTCTCGTGGGGTTCATCGGTGGCTTGGTCGCGCAGGGCCTGCTCGAACTAATTTATCTCTTTACTAACATTTTCTTCTATGGGAAGTGGTCCTTCGCGATCACTTACCCGGTCCACCATCATCTGGGAGCGTGGGTGATCCTGATTCCGCCGATCGGCGCGGCACTCGTGGGAATCATGATTCATTTCTGGGAGCCGACCCTGAAGGGCCACGGCATTCCGGAAGCGATGGAGGCGGTGCTGATCGGCAAGAGCAAGGTCCGCATGCGCGTCGGCATTCTGAAACCTCTGGCCACGGCGTTCGCGATCGGGACCGGGGGACCTTTCGGCGCGGAAGGTCCTATCATTCAAACGGGAGCGGCCTTAGGTTCCATCTTCGCGCAATTCACCAACCGCACACCTTACCAGCGGCGCGTCCTGTTGGCTGCGGGAGCCGCTGCAGGCATGGCCGCCACCTTTGTGGCGCCCTTCGCAGGAATCCTGGTGGCGATCGAACTGCTGCTCTTTGAGTTTCGGGCGCGCTCCTTCATCCCCGTGGCGATTTCCTCCGTCGTCGCCACCGCCGTGGCCGTGCACTTCCGCGGCTGGGCGCCGCTGTTCCCGACGCCCGCCTTTTCGCTCGTCAGCATGCAGGAACTCTGGCTCTTTGCCCTGATGGGAATTGTGATGGGACTGATCGGGATCGCCATGATCCGCGTGCTTTTCTTTCTTGAAGACGCCTTCGACCGGTTTCCGCTCAAACCCGCGGCTATTTGGGCGCCGGTAGCAGGAGCTCTGCTACTGGGTCTGATCGGTTATCTTTACCCCCAGGTTTTCGGGACAGGATACGACACGATCCGCGACATGCTGAACGACAAGCTGGGACCGCAAACCCTGCTGGGGGTTTCGGCCGCCAAGTTTGCGGCGCTGGTGATCTCGCTGGGCTCCGGCACGACCGGCGGCGTCTTCGCGCCCTCGCTGATCGTGGGCGGCGGAGTGGGAGCCGTGTACGCCGACGTCTGGCGTCACTTCCTCCCACACCTCGTGAGCGACCCGGCTTTCTATTCACTCGTCGCCATGGCCGCGGTGTTTGGCGGAATTGCGCGCGCGCCGTTCACGTCCATCGTTTTCCTGTTCGAACTCAGCCGGAACCCCAACGCGTTGCTTCCGCTGGTGGTCTGCTGCGTGGTGTCAGACGGCTTCGTACGGCTATTCAGTGCGGAATCCGTCATGACCGGGAAACTCCTCAAGCGCGGACTGATCGTGCGACAAGACTATACGGTTCCGATTCTTATGCACGGCCGCATCGAACAGGTCATGCGCAAGAACTTCACGGTGGTCAAAGCGGATGACGATGTTCAGGCGATTGTGCGCGAGGTCTCGCCCGAACAGGCAGGCGTCATCCCGGTCACCGAATCGGATGGCAGCCTGGCCGGCATCATTGAGGCACACGACCTCCTCAAGGGCTTCGACCGCAACCTGAAAGCGCGCGAGATCATGCGGAAAGACTACGTCGTGGCGCATCCAGGTGAGGCCGTGGACGAGGTCACTCGCGACATGGTGGTTCACAACGTCGAGAACATCGTCGTGGTCGAAGGCCATGGCGAATCCAAGCCCATCGGCGTGGCCCGCGCCGCAGACATCCTGCGCTTGCGACGCTGGGTCATTGAAGAAGAAGGTTTCGGGAATCAACCTGTCCGCGCCAAAGGCTCCCCACCTGCTGCCTCCGGAGCGAAAGCTTCACCCCCCAGCCGTGGCTAGCCTTGAGTCATTCCCACGAAAGCGGGAATCCACGACGTTTACTGAACCGTGCGTCGCCAACGCGCGCGTAAGCGTGCGCCAGTGCTTCGACTTCACTCAGGGCCCTGGGCCTGCCGAAGGGCGTGTGCGCCCGCAACGGTGGGAAGCACGGCGAGTGCTCGTCTCGGAGTGGACTTTGCGGGCCGACGCGCAGCCCTGCCCATCCGCGGCCCATTCGGGAATCACTGATCCACCCCGCAGCGGTCTGCGCCAGCCCGCGGAATAGAGGCCATTGTCGGTGGGCAATAAGCTATCTATAATCGCCGTGTAGAATGCTCCTTCAGCCTGATCACTGTTACGCAAGCAAGGAGGTCTGATGAATTATTCACGTCGGGGATTCATGCGGGATCTGTCTGCCCTGAGTATGGCTTCGCTGGCTCCATCTGCGGCCTGGGCCAAGCCCCCCGCAGCCACCTTGGGGGAAGCTCCCTCAGCCTTGACTTCAGCGGAATGCCATTCGCTGCGGCCAGTCCCACTGTCGCAAGTAGTCGTGGACGACGAGTTCTGGAGTCCTAAGAGGAAGGTCTGGAAGGAAGTGACGATCCGCGATTGTTTCCAGAAATTTGAGGACGACCGCGGCGGAGCTCTGAACAATTTCGATAAAGTGCGGGATGGTGTCCGGGGTGGACATGCCGGACCGCCCTGGTATGACGGCCTGATCTACGAAATGATACGTGGCGCCTCGGACTTCCTCGCGACGCAACCTGATCCGGAGCTTGACAGGCAACTTGATGGGTACATTGCGCGCATTGCAGCCGCGGCGGCCAAGGATCCGAATGGGTATCTGAATACCTACACCCAGCTTGAGGAGCCGACCCACCGCTGGGGGCTGAACGGCGGATTGCAGCTGTGGCAGCACGAAGTCTACAACGCTGGCGCGCTGGTGGATGCAGGGGTGCATCACTATAAAGCGACCGGCAAGACGACTCTCCTGGCGGTCGGGGTGAAACTCGCCAATCATATGGCTGAAATCATGGGCCCGCCACCCAAGAAAGCAATCGTCCCCTGCCATCCGCTTCCCGAGGAAGCCCTGGTGGGGCTCTACGAACTCTTCCGCGACGAACCCGGTCTGAAGTCTAGGGTTCCGCTGCCGGTAGACGAAGCCGCGTATCTGCGGCTTGCCGAATTCTGGATCGACAACCGCGGTCACAACATTGGAAAGCCGGACTGGGAAAAGGACCGGCATGCCGCTGAGGAATTCATCCGCAACCAGGAGTATGGGGATGACCGGCCCTCCTGGGGAGCCTATGCTCAGGACGACCAGCCCGTGGTGGAGCAGATGGATATTCACGGGCATGCGGTCCGAGCGACGCTGCTTTGTGCTGGATTATCCGCCGCGGCCAGAGTTGACCACCGGGAAGATTACTCCCAAGCCGCGCTGCGCCTCTGGGAGAGTATAACCTTTAGGAGAATGCATATTACCGGTGGTGTGGGAGCCTTTGCGCAGGAGGAGAAGTTTGGAGCGGATTACGTCCTGCCCAATGACGCGTATCTGGAGACCTGCGCCGCCGTGGGCGCTGGCTTCTTCCATCAGAACATGAACATGCTGTTCGGAGATGCGCGTTATGTCGACGAACTGGAGCGCGCCCTGTATAACGGAGCTCTGGCGGGCGTCTCGCTGAAAGGCGATACGTATTTCTACGAGAACCCGTTGGAAGCCGGGCCGAACCGCACGCGCTGGGTTTGGCATGACTGCCCATGCTGTCCACCGATGTTCCTGAAGCTGATGGGCGCAATGCCCGGATACATTTACGCCGCGGATAACGACAGCGTGTACGTGAATCTGTTTGTCCGCAGCCGAGCCCCAGTTTCTCTCGAACAGACCAAGGTCGAGGTGCGACAAACCACTCGATATCCTTGGGACGGCAGCGTGCGGATATCCGTCCAGGCCGCCCGGCCGACTGCCTTCAACCTGATGGTGCGTATTCCGGGCTGGTGCCCCGATGCCACACTGAAAGTCAATGGGCAGGCTTTGACTAACGCCGAGCGAGTCCGCGGCTATGCCCGCATTCATCGGCTCTGGAATTCGGGTGACTTCGTCGAGTTGAACATGCCTATGCCGGTGCGGGCGGTAAGGGCGCACCCTTCGGTGCTAGCTGATGCCGGAAAGATCGCCCTGGTGCGTGGTCCCATTGTTTATTGCTTAGAATCGGCAGACAACGGGGACCAGGTGCGTAGCTTTGCTGTGCGTCCGCAGGGAGCCTTTTCTACTCAACACCGTCAGGAGCTGTTGGGTGGGATCACGGTAGTCAAGGGAAATGCCTGGGCCCTTGAACCACAGCGGTGGAATAACAGCCTTTACCGAGCGGCAACAGATTTTTCCGCACCGCGGGGGACCGAGTTTACGGCCATTCCTTATTACGCGAACGCCAATCGTGGACCTGTCCACATGACCGTGTGGGTGCCTGCGGCTCTCTAGCAGGCCTGGGCTCCCTGCCCTGTACTTGCTCGGTTCTTAGGCGCATTTGTAGGGCCGGGGCTCGCCCCGGCCTCGGCCGACGCAAGCGCCGGCCCTACAGCAAGTGCACCAAGAGCCGCGGACCCAGAGAATCGGTCCACGCTAGCGACTCTTCGTTTAGCTACCTCGAGCGGTAGGCTTGCTTGCGGTGGTCGGCGGCGACCAGGAAGACGGTTCTCTCCTGGTCATCAATCTCGTAGAACAATCGCCATTCACCAATGCGACAGCGCCAAGTTAGTGGCTCCCAGTTCTTGAGGCGATTGATGTTCGGACCGAAACAAGGGTTCTGGCGCAGGATGGGGTAGACGTAGTCGCGGAGCTTGGCTTCGATGCGCTTCTGAAGGGCGGGTCCGAGACGCGCCAGATCCTTCGAAAACTGGTGGGTCTCAAAGATTCTAAACGGAGGTGATGAACTGGCCTTTGCGCTTTCGGGCATCTCGGGAACCAGCCTGGAGTCGCTTCACCAGCTCGGGCCGCGAGGCAAGCTCCGCCATTTCGGCGTCGTCGACGAAGCTGCTCTCCAAGATGTGTTGCAGCGCCGCGCTCTCTATCAAATTGGCCAACGACCGCCTCTCGGCCTGGGCAGCCCGGACAAAAGTCTGGTAGGTCTCGTCGTCCAGCCGCATGGTCAGAGTCTTCGGCATTTGCGCGCTCCATCAAACATATTCACTATGAATATAAACGAACGCAGGCCCGGCGTCAACCAAAAGCTCACCCCGCGCGCTGCCCCATAAGCGCTAACTCAAGGGCTCGGGGCGGTCCGAAGCCCTTAGTTTGACGCTTGTGCGGCGCTGCCCCTCCTTCCCGTTATCCTGCCCCGCCGGATTGGTGGTCTAGGGCGAGGCCTCGCCAGCTTCTTAGCCGGCAATGGCGGCAGATCGGTGGTGGCTCGGCGTTTGGACTGCAGGGCAAGGCGGAAGGTTCGAGGGACATGCTCGCTGGCCGCTTGGGAGCGGGCGCAAGCGTTGCCCTCCACGGAGCTTGGCAAGGATGCTATCTCATTGAAAGTAAAGTGAATCGCCACGAAGTCTGAGATTGCGGCGTCAGCTCTGAAATCGCCAGCGGTCGGCAACGGGGCAGAGTTGCTGACGCGTCAATCCTCGCACCGATGGGACCTTATGCCCGACCATCGTATCGTTACTAGGGGGAAATGGAAATGACTCCAACCTTTGAGCAGCGTGGCCCACGGCTGAGCCTCGAGGAATTGAGGCAGGCGGCGGCCGAGATGCGGGCGGTCAATCTGATTGACATTTTCGCCGCGGGTTCAGGGCACCCAGGCGGCACGCTCTCCATCATGGACATCGCCGCGGCGCTCTACCTGCGGGTACTCAACCATGACCCCAAGGACCCGGCTTGGCCGCAGCGCGACCGCATCTTCTGGTCAACCGGTCACAAGGCGCCGGCACTCTACGTGGCGCTGGGGAAGGCGGGCTATTTCCCCCTCGACGACACCGTGCAGCTGCGCCAACTCGGCTCGGGTTTTGAGGGGCATCCCAATTGGTTGAAGCTCCCGGGGGTGGAAGTTTCCAGCGGCTCGTTGGGGCAGGGGTTAGGGGTGGCCGTGGGCAACGCGTTGGCCGGGAAACTCGCCGGCCGGTCCTACCGCGTCTATTGCATCATGGGGGATGGCGAGCAGCAGGAAGGCAGTATCTGGGAATCCGCGATGGCCGCCGGGCATTACAGACTGGATAATCTATGCGCGATTATTGATAAGAACGATCTGCAGATTGATGGCTGGGTCCGCGAGGTGATGAATGTCGACCCCCTCACCGACAAGTACGCCGCCTTCGGGTGGAACGTGCTGGAGATCAATGGGCACGACATGGGCGAAATCCTTGCCGCCTTCGAGCGCGCCGCCGCGACGGCCGGCCGCCCCTCGGTGGTGATCGCGCACACGGTGAAGGGAAAAGGTGTTCCCTTCATGGAAAACCATGCGGGCTGGCACGGCGTGGCGCCCAATCGCGAGCAGTTCGAGAAAGCCATGATCGATCTCGCGACGCCTGCGGTGCCCGCCGAGCGGCAGGAGTCGTTGCTGGCGCGGGCTCGGGCGGGCGCTCAACAGGCGGCCGAAAAGGCGCGGGCCGCGCTGCCCCAGTTCCGGCGCGATTACTGGTGGAACGCGGGCCCGACCATGCAAGTGGAGATGGACCCCACGCGCATGGGCTTCGGGCGCGGACTCGAAACCGCCGGCGCCGACGAGCGCGTAGTGACCATCCATGCGGACATCTCGGGATCAATCCGCATCACGGATTTCGAAGCCCGGCACCCGGACCGCAAGAACCGCGTCTTCAGTGTGGGGATTGCCGAGCAAAACATGATGGAGGTCGCGGCGGGCCTGGCGAAGGAGGGACTGATCCCGGTGACCGGGACCTACGGCGTGTTCGCGGCAGGGCGCTGCTGGGACCAGATCCGCACCACGATCTGTTATTCAAACTTGAACGTCAAAATCGCCGGCGCACACGGCGGCATCTCCGTCGGCGCGGACGGCGCCACGCACCAGGCGTTGGAAGAGATTTCCTTGATGACCATCCTTCCGAACATGCACGTGGTGGTTCCGTGCGACTCGGTCGAGACCGAGCGGGCCACGCTCCATTGCCTGATCGAGCTGGCCGGGCCGGCGTACATCCGCTTTGCGCGCGAGGCCACGCCAGTCGTGACTACACGCGAAACTCCGTTCCGATTCGGCGTGGCCAACGTCATCCGCTACCGCGGCGAGAGGCCGCGCTTCCCGGAGGCGTTTCAGATTTTCCTCTCAACGGACTACCAGAGTGAGGGCGAGGAGGTTTCGATTGTGGCTTGCGGGCCGATGGTGCCGGAGGCAATGCGCGCCGCCTGGCTGCTGAAGGAAGAACACGGGATGGAGGCGCGCGTCCTGAATGTGCATACGGTGAAGCCGCTGGACGTGGGGGCGCTGGTGCGCGCGGCGGAAGAGACCGGAATCGTGGTCACCGCGGAAGAACACCAGGTGGGAGGCTTCGGCAACCTCGTGGCGGGAGCGATTCTCCGCGGCCGGCAGAACTTCCAGTCGCCGCTGTTACTCGATATGGTAGGTGTTCCTGACTGCTTTGGTGTTTCCGGCAAGCCCTGGGAACTGATGCAGTATTTCGGCCTGTGCGCCGAGCACATCGCCGAGCGGGTACTGAAACTCTACGAAAAGCGCGCCAGCGCCAAAGGCTTGGCGGCGTGATGGTGGATCTTTGCGGCGATTGTAGCGCCGACCTTCAGCAGCTCTTATTTCCCCGTCGTGCTGGTCCCGCCCTGCCGGATCAGCGCTACGACGGCGCGTGCCGATGGTCGATCCGGGAAAGCGCCAGCGTCACGTCACCTAAAGGCTTCCTTGTTGACCACGTAAGGCATGTCGGCAGGCTTTCCTCCGTAGTGGCCCTCCAGGACGTCAATCAGCCCCTGAATGCATCGGCCTGCCATGCCTTTATTCGGGTCGGTGGAAAGCCGCGTCACCCGCGCCGCGCTGGCAAAGTGCGAGAACAGGCGCAGGCGATTTTCGAGCTTAGGATCGAGCAAAGGCGAGTCAGTGGGCAGCGGCTCCTTCTCGAACACGTCGAGCGCGGCTCCGGCGATCACCCCTTCGCGCAGTGCCCCGACCAGTGCCTGTTCATCCACGACAAGCCCGCGCGAGGTGTTGACCAGAAACGCCGAAGGCTTCATCAATCGCAAGGTCGTGGCGTTGAACAGATGATAGGTGGGGTACTTGCCGTCCCCCTCCCGGATGAGCGGCACGTGAATGGTCACGAAATCGCTGCCGCGCAAGACTTCTTCGAAACTCACGTAGCGGATGGTCCGCTGCATTACGCTGAAACCATTACGGAAGCGGACGTCCATCGTCTCTTTAATTTTCCGTGCGAAGTTGGGCTGCTCCACTTCAGCGTTGAAACAGAGGAAATCCACGTCGAACGCGACGGCCTTCTTGATGAACGCTTGGCCGATCCTCCCCGTCCCGATCACGCCCACGGTCTTGCCCGTGACCTCGTCGCCCAGGAAGGGCAGGTAGGGATGCCAGGTGCCCCAGCGGTGGTCGCGCACCAGGCGCTCACTGGGGCAGAGCTTGCGCGCCACATTGCCCAGAATGAAAAGCGTGAATTCCGCGGTGGCTTCCGTCAGCACGTCGGCGGTGTTGGTGAACGGAATCTTGAAGCGATTGGCGTCGGCGCGGTTGATGTTGTCGAAACCGACGGCGTATTGCGCCACGACTTTCAGCGTGCCGCGTCCCGCTTCAAAGACTTCCGCGTCAATGCGGTCGCGGAGCGTGGTGCCGAGGCCGTCAATGCCGGAGCGAACCTTCTCGATAATCATGCTCTTCGGCGGCGGCTCGGGGTCGGGATAGACCTCCACGTGGTAGCCGCGCGCGCGGAGGATTTTGAAGGCGTCCTCGCCGATGTCACAGGTGGCGAAGACCCGGAAGCGAGGTTGAGGGTTTGACATGAGATGCCCCAGGAAGACCGAACCGTTGGGTGATCGGGCGATTTAGCGATTGGGTGATTGAAGAATTTGTCCTTTTCCGCGAAAACCCTTTCAGAGCCGGGTGCAACTCTCCAATGACTCAATCGCTCAATCACTACATCACTCAATCTCCCGATCTGCCGATCATCCGATCACCCGATGAATCACAGATTTTTCTTCGTCCAGTTTTCAATACGCTCGAGCGCCTTCTGAATATTCTCAACCGAATTCGCAAACGAGAACCGCAAGTATCCCTCGCCCCAATCGCCAAAGGCGGTTCCCCACAGGCAAGCTACACCGGCTTCATTCAGCAACGCTTCCGCAAGTGCGCGCGCGGGCTTGCCGGTTTGGTTGATGTTCGGGAAAACGTAGAACGCTCCATGCGGCTGGCGGCAACTGAAGCCTGGAAGGCGATTCAAGCCCTCGACGATCACGGCGCGCCGGCGGCGAAACTCCTCGCGCATGCGGTCGACGGAATCCTGCGGGCCGCGCAGCGCCTCGACGCCTGCGATCTGGCTGAAGCTGGCCGTGCAGGAATTGGAGTTGGTCATGAGCAGCGTGACTTGCCGGGCCAAGTCGGCGCGCATGACGCCGTAGCCCATGCGCCAGCCGGTCATGGCGTAGGTTTTCGAAAAGCCGTTCAGGATAATGGTCCACTCCTTCATGCCGGGGAACTGCGCCAGGCTCGCGTGCTCGCCCTCGTAGATCAGCCGGCTGTAGATTTCGTCGGAGAGGACGAAGATTTCGCGGCCTGCCAGCGCTTGCGCCAGACGAGCGAGCTCCGCGTGGCTCATCATGCCGCCGGTGGGATTGTGCGGGCTGTTCAGGATGATGAGGCGCGTGTGGCCGGTGATCTTCTCCAGGACCTCGCCCACGTCTACGTCAAAGTCGCGGTCTTCGCGCAGGCCGTAGGGAACCGCCCTGCCGCCCACAAACTGGATCAGGGATTCGTAAATCGGGAAGCCGGGATTGGGATAGAGCACTTCGTCGTCGCGCTCGACGAGCGCCAGAATCGTGAAGAACATGACGGGTTTGCCACCCGGAGTGATGACGACCTCGCCCGGATCGACGGTGATGTCGAGCCGCTGCGCGATCTCGCCGGCCACAGCTTCGCGCAACTGGGGAAGCCCGGCGGGCGGGCCGTAGTGAGTCCAGCCCTCGCGGAGAGCCCGGGCCGCTGCTTCGACGATGTTGGGAGGCGTTGAGAAGTCCGGCTCGCCGATTTCCAGGTGGATGATCTCCTTGCCGCGTGCTTCCAGTTCCCGCGCGCGGACCAGGACTTCAAAGGCGCTCTCCGTCCCCAAGCGGGACATGCGGTTCGCCAGTCTGAGTTTGCCGACACTCGTACTCATGAATCGCCCCCATTCGCTCTGGAGCCGAGTCCCGCAGGTCTCCAGGCCCGTCAGAATATCCCTCGGGCAATTCAAAGTCTAGACCTGGGAGAAGTGGGAACTGGGTTAGCGTGGCCAGGTCTGAAGTCACGCTCTTCCGCGCGGATGACCACGCCTTGTCCCGCAACCGGGCATGATCAGTTGTCCCGCTACCGGCCGGAATCCTTCGTGGGGATCAAATCGAGCTGGACCGAAAGCCTCGCGCCTTCCCTGACGTTGACGGAGCGGCCGCGATCTTCGAAGGGCTGGAGAAAATCAGCGCTTCGGTAGGCTCCGCGCTCGGGGTTTTCCCAGGCGAAGAGCTTGTAGTCGCCGGGCGCAATCCCTCGCAGAAGGTAGTGGCCGGACTGGTCGGTAGAGGTCTCGCGGAACAGCCGCCGGTCGTTGCGATGGGGCGGGTCAGGGACAAGCACGACCGTGGCCCCGCTGAAGGGATGGTTATCTTTCTCGACGACGCCCTCCAGGCGCGCGCCGTTTGCGCTCACGACCACCTCCAGCAGTTTTGGAGCCTCGTGGGCGTCGATGGTCAGGCCCGAGGCGAGCACCTCGTTGCCGTCCAGCCGGGCGGACTTCAGGAAATAGTCCTCCGGCAGAGTGAAGACATAAAGGTCGTAGTCTCCATCATGAACACCCCCGAGCAGAAAACTGCCGTCGGGCTTGAGGTAATCGTGGCCTCCCATACCGAAAGAAATGACCTCATTCTTCGGCTGGAGGTTGACACCCAAAGAGCCAAGGCTGGATAAGGCGGCGCCCTCGACCCGCAACTGGTCTTTGATGTCGAGGCCGCGTGTCACGTTCAGCGTGACACCTTCGATATCGGTATTGGTAACCTCAAGGGGCATCCGGGCGCCGTAATCCTTCCCCTCTTCCTGGAGGTTGGCATAGAGGTAGTATGTGCCCGGCGTGACGTTGCGCAATTCGAAGGCCCCCTGAGGATCTTGAACATAGGAATATGCAGGTTGTGTGAAGGTGTGTGCAAGCAGGTCTGACTCACGTTTGACCAGGAAAATACTCGCGTGCGCGGCAGGTTGTCCGCCGACGGCGTTAAAAACTCTCCCCCGAACCGTGACCGTGTGCACCGCTTGCAGGCTGATCTCAACTCCCGAGAATTCGTCTCCGGAGCGTAAGACGATTGGAGCCGCAGTCCCCACATCCGCAGTTCCGGGATAAAAGATGGGCAGGTAGCCGCCTGGGGCAGGGTTCAGTCCGTACCTTTCGGCATTGTAGCTGGCCCGGACGTAGTACTGGCCGGGGGCGAGTCCGTAAATGCGGAATTCACCGAGGTCATTGGTTTGGACATATCCATGATCCGCGAGCTCGCGCTGTCCCTCCGGGTAGGAATAGGAGTAACTGAGGGCAGAGACCTGCGCGCGGGCAACGAGTTCCCCGTCTTCATCATACACATGCCCGGTAATGGCTGCGGCCGGGATAAGCCTGAACATGATGTCTGAGACCTTTTGCCCGGCGCCAAGGGAAAGGGTCGTGCCGGCCCCGCCCGGCGTATGCTCGCCATAATACTGTTGAACGTAGCCGTTGCGCCAGGCCCACATATGATATCGGCCCGGGCCGGTCTTTATCTCGAAACGCCCTGTGGCGTCAGTCGCGGCGCTCGAGCCCTGGTTGTTGGCTCCATCTTCGTGAAGCGTCACGACGGCTTTTTTCAGGGGCTCGCCCGACTCGGCCTTGACGACCACGCCCTGAACTGTGCACTCCTCAGCGGCTTTCCGCGACAGGGTTTGCGTCCTCTGGGAAGGGAGGAGAAGCAGAAGGGAAATGAGGATACTGGACATGACCAAGCCTCCGGACGTCGCTACCCTTTACACCGGAGTCGGGGCCGTGCGGAACCTTTGAGAGGTGCTCCACACGGTCCTCGGCGCTGGTTCGATACCTTGCATTATCGACGCCGTAACCGTTGTGGTCAAGCGGCGGCGGGCAGTGTCCCAATCCCGTGAAGTCAATTCGGGACTGGGGGTCGGACCTGAGGGTCCGATTAGTGACTTGGCTGGGCCGCCAAGCGGTTGTATCTCCTCAGTATTTCCTGCAAGCGGTCGTGGGGCAGCGCGATGGCGGTGTGATTGTCCGCACCGGTCATGGTCTCCGCAGCGACCAGAGCGTTCACGATGGATTCTTCCGTGGCCTCGACGGTGGCCGAGAAAATCGGGTTCATGTCGTCGTTCGCGACCATCTGAACCTGGGCAAGCCCTGGGGATTTCGCCGCCCGGGGATTGGCCGTCGAGAAGGCAATGAAGATGTCTCCCGAGCCATTGCCGGAGGTGCTGCCGGTGCGCGCCAGGCCCAGTGACGCTCGCCGCGCCAAGCGCTTGAGTTGATGGGGGAGTAAGGGGGCATTCGTAGCCACTACGATGATGATCGAACCCTTTTCTTCATCCGTATTCGAGCTGAGTTTTCCCCAGACCTTGTCGCTGGTAATCTCCTGCCCCACGGGCACGCCCGCAATTCGCAGTTGCTCGCGGGCGCCGCAATTGCACTGCACCAGGACTCCAACCGTGTAGCCGCCCTCTGCCGCTCGGAGCTGGCGCGAGGCGGTCCCGATGCCACCCTTGAATTCGTAGCAAATCATGCCGGTCCCGCCGCCCACGTTGCCTTCGGCTACAGGGCCGGAGCGGGCACTATCCAGAGCGTAAAAGGCGTCCTGCGGCGTCACGTGGAATCCGTTTACGTCGTTCAAATAGCCGTCGTAGGTTTCCGCCACCACGGGCAGTGACCACCAGTAGCCGGTTTCATCCGGCGGGGCCAGATGCACGCGCCATTCGATCACTGCGTCGCGGACTACGCCTACACTGTGGGTGTTGGTGATCATGACCGGGCCCTCAAGGAAGCCGGATTCCTCCACCCAAGTCGTCCCGGTCATCTCGCCGTTGCCGTTGAGGGAAAACCACCCGGCGAAAACTTGGCTGGCTGGTGACTTGCCGCGGGGAAGGATCGCCGTGACGCCCGTCCGCACCGGGCCTTGCCCGAAGACCAACTTACCCGAGCCGGATATCAGGGTCGTGTGGCCGACTTCCACACCTTTCACGTCGGTGATGGCATTGAGCGGTCCGGGTGTGCCTTCAAACGGCACACCAAGGTCACGAGCTCGGGGCTTGGCCTGCGCCGAGCCAGTGCTTGGTGAAATGACCGCCGATACCAGCATCACTCCAAGGACCAAAAGCAACCTATATGTTTCCATGGCATCTTCTCTATGAATGGTTTAGGTAACTCTGGAACAGGAAGACCAAGGGTCATTTTATGCGGTAGGGACCTTTCAGGCAAGGAAGACGGCAAACTGCAATCTGGCCAGTGAGACGGTGAAGGGGCGCACGCTTGGCATTATGGTTTTGAGATGGTTTCGTTGCCTGTGCTAGGGTACTGGCAAGGGGAAATGCGGCGAGGGCATTTTGTCCGAAGCGAATTTCTCCCCACATGCGAATTCCTCCTGCCACCCCTGTGGATAATATGTAAGCTACCGGACCAAGTTAGGGCACGAAATTTGCGACATGTCAGACTCTAATTGGACTTGGGTCAAAGGTAACAAAAATGCAATGGAAGTAGGAGGCTGGCGTGCGCAGAACTTGGTCCTTTGGAGGTCCGGACGTATCCGGGGATTCATTCTGACTGTGCCCCGGAGGGATTTCCACAAGGACCCAGGCTTGCGGCTGGAGTTGCGCCTTCCGGGACCCCTCGCGCGAGCGAGGCACAACGGTCGGACGCAGTCCACCCGCCGCAAGCTTCCATGGAGGATTCGAGATGTATCTTGGCACATCAAGCCGCAAGATCAGGACCCACCCGCGCCCGCAAGTCGGGCGCCTCACGGCATCACTGCCGGGCTCCCATCACGTCCTGGAAGATGTACTCTCAAAGCCTGTGGTGCGGAAAGCTTTCCTGTGGATGACCCGGCGCGATCCTGACGGCAAGTGCTTCTTCATGCGGCTCTGCGAAAACTACGACAATCCTGACGCGGACTTTTGGAAGCGGCTGAAGTGGACCCTGCCCAACTGGGTCATCGATCTCGGCCTCCGCAGAGCCAAGCTCGACAAAGAGACCCTGAAGCAGCGTCTCTTCCATCACCTTCCCACCGTGAAAGCTCTGACGCTGACCGCCAAGAGCATCGCGACTTACGGTTTGACCGTCCCGCAGCGGTACACGGCCCCTTTGTTCCCGGTCTGGAACATCACGCAAGCGTGCAACCTCTCCTGCCAGCATTGTTACCAGAATGCGCGCCGCATACCTGACGCCGACGAACTCACCGCTGAGGAGAAGCTGAACCTCATCGACCAGATGGGCGAGGAATTTGTGCCCTTCGTGGCCTTCGCGGGCGGCGAGCCGCTGGTGACGCCCGATCTCTGGAAAGTGCTGGAGCGCTGCCAGCAGCGGGGCATTCATGTGACGCTGGCCACCAACGGCACGCTGCTGACCCCGGAGATGTGCGCTCGCCTGAAGGCGGCCAACGTAAAATACATCGAGGTCAGCCTGGACAGCATCGACCCCGAAACTCACGACTCCTTTCGCGGCCAAGCGAGATCCTGGGAGAGGACCGTGCAAGGGATTCGCAACTCCGTGGCGGCGGGTATTAGAACCGGAATGGCGAGTTGTTTCACCCGCCAGACCGCCCACACGGTGGACGACACCGTCAAGTTCGCCCTGGACCTCGGCTGCAAGACTTTCTCGCATTTCAATTTCATTCCGGTGGGTCGCGGCAAGATGATCATCCAGCAGGACATGACGCCGGGCCAGCGCGAGCTGCTGCTGCGGCGACTCCAGGAGCACCTGCTAGAGGGCAAGATCACGATTGTCTCGACGGCGCCCCAGTTCGGCCGCTCCTGCATCGTGTACGGGCCCGAGGAAGGGTTGTTCGCCACGGGCCACGCGGGCCGCGGCCCGGGGAAGAGGACCATGGTGCTCTCCCGCTACATTGGCGGCTGTGGGACGGGCCGCTGCTACTGCGCCATCCAGCCGAACGGGGTCATCACCCCGTGTGTTTATATTTCCAGCATCAAAGTCGGCGACATTCGCCAGCAGAGCTTCCACGACATCTGGAATAACCCGCTCTTTGACACTCTCTCCGACCGCGACGACCGCGGCGACCACTGCGGCGTTTGCACCTACCGGCACTACTGCGGCGGCTGCCGCGCGCGGGCCCTGGCTTACACCGGCGACATTCAGGCGGGAGACCCGGGCTGCATCTACAATTCTCACCAGTGGCAGGAACTCACGACCGCGGCGGGCCTGGAAGAAGGCGAAGAAAACGGAGTGCAACTCGCTCCCGAGGTGGTGCAGCTTGTGCAAATCGCCGCAACCACTGCCGTCGGGGCCGGGGCCAAGGCCGAAGTGCTTTCGGGAATCTCGGAGCGAGAAGTGCGGCAGATCCACGAGCTGGCAGGGCGGCTGAAGTCGACGTTCTCGCCTCCCAACTGAGGCTGCAGCGCTCCACAGGGACCGGCCGCTGCCGGAGGGAAGTAGCGATGGGTGAACCCACCAAAGCACCGCAGGAGGGGGAAGGCGCGGAGGCAGCCTCGAAGCGTGAACCGTCGCAGGTCACACTCTCGGCCATCAGTGACGTGTCGATAGCCGCCACGGACGCCGTGGGCCGAATCTCGGCTGCGCCGCGCAAAACACGCTGGCTGCCCATCTTCGGTTTCCTGCTTTTGGTCTATATCACCAGTGGCTTTGTGGCGATCTACACCCTCAAATCCGAGCCTTGGGTGCGAGCCTTCGTGGCGCCGCTCGTCCCTGTATTGATCGCTGGGGTCGCGTTCTGGCGGCGACAGGCGTGGAAGTTCCGGTCACAGGAGTGGAAATTCAAAGAGCAGGCGCGCCAGAACGCTCTGAATTCACTCGCCCACGAAACAGCGAACGGCGTGAACGCCATCCGCGCGAATCTCACGGGCTTTCGCGAGGTGAATCCCCAACCAGCCGCCGCAGAGCACCTGGATCAGATAGATCGAGCCCTCGCCCGTATCGACGCGGCCCTTGAGAAGTCTATAGCAGGGTTCCAAGACAAGTAAGCCAACAGGCCAATGCTGCCCCGCCCCGCGGGACCGGCCTGCCTGCCCTGGCTGCCGCAGCCTGCCTGCCGCAGGCAGGGCAGGCGCAGGCCGGGTGAGGGGGTCACCCAGGAACAAGACGGGTGGAGACATCCGGGCGAGACCCTAGCACCTAGCACCAGATACTAGCACCTGACACCGGACACCCAGCATTGCGCTTATCCCCCACCTTTTCATCAACATAATGGCTTGGCAGGGTGCAAGTTGTTTATTTTCTGTAAGATATTGGCCTGGCGTGGAGACGATGGGCTTTTTCGCGATTTCGGGGCTCTTAACTCATCCTATCTCTTGCATTTTCATCAATATATTGGCCTAAGAGATAAGCTGGTTATTTTCAAAAACATATTGGCTATATGGCAATTTGTCGGTTCATGCCACTTTATTTTCAATAAGATCTTGGGAGCAACCTTCATTCTTAACATCTCTTTGGGTGCGGGCGCCCTGTTTGATTTTCATCAATAAATTGGTGATCCGCCACACCTGTCGCAGGCTCGACTCTTCCCCCCGAGTCATCAGCGCGGTGCACGGTTGGGCGGCCGCCAGAATTTCGTCCCGATCGAAGCGCGCCCGGGCTTCGTCGGACTCTTCCTCGGGCCGGAGGATACGCCTCTCGAGGCTCTCAATTTCGGGGACCAGCAAGCGGACAAGCTCCTCGCGCACGGCTACTCGCTCCTCCCCTTCCGCCACCGGGATCTCGCCGGCCTCCGCCAACGCCCTGCCTCCGGGGTCAAGATCTTCTGCCGGGCCGGCTTTCCGCAGGCGAAGGAGAAGCAGCAGAATTTCTTTCGCCTTTTCCTCCGGCACGTTGCCATAGGCTTGCTCGAACAGCTTCATTTCCTGGGGACCGACGCTGCCCTCCAAGTCCATGCACGTTGCCGCGAACAGATCTTTCAGGCGCTCCATCTTTTCGATGAGCGGCATGCAGACGAACGCCTCCCTGAGCTTCTTGGTTTCGAGGGCGCGCTCCAGGTGCTTCACCGCCAGGCTTTCCTGGATGCGGTCAAAGCGCTCCATCCGCCACAGGGCGCGAGCCAAGCGCATCACCAGGCCCATCTCCAGAGCATTGGCGGGCTGCCAAGTGGCCAGGAGCGATTCCAGCCGGCGTTGGAACTCCGCCGGGTCCTCTCCCAGGGCGGCCAAAGCCACCTCCGCCGACTGCGAGTAGTAGCCGTGCCGCAGGTTCGCCGCCGCCGCACGCGCCTTGCCCGCCGGCGTCGCCGCGCCCCTCGACCGCCGCGCGTTGGCCCGATTCGCGGCCAGCTTCTTCTCCGTCATCTTGTGTTTTTGGATTAGGGACACGGAAACCTCTCTTCATTTCCTCATTTCCTCCCGGAAGGGCCTGCCGGAAGCGTGAGGCCATAGCAGGAACGCGTTCAGCGTTCAGCAGTCAGCGTTCAGCAGTCAGCGTTCAGCATTGGGCGTTCAGCATTGGGCGTTCAGCATTCAGCCTTCTGCTTACTGCTTACTGCCTACTGTCCGCCAGCGGGCGCTTGTCCCCAGGGCGTTAATCGGGATGCGCCCCCGGCCGAACCCCGTCCGGCCCCAGTGCTCACCCTTGTAGACTAGCGCTGTGCGCCGGGGGTATGTCAATAGGGGTTAATATGATTTTTCCTACCGGTAGGAAAAATCGTAAAGGAGGGGTGCCTAATCGTCCGAAATCCATCCTGCGCGTGCTTATTCCCCTCCTGGTTCAGGAGGGGGCCGGAGGGGCTGCTGGCTTCTTGTCGTCACCCCCGCGCAGGCGGGGGTCCACTGCCGCCGCGGTCTGGATTCCCGCTGGAGCCTGCCCCGATTGCATCGGGGCGGGAATGACCACGTTGGACGAGCAGGGGCGGTTCGTGAACCGCCCTCTTTGGGCAAGGCGACGATAGCGGCGTCCCCCCTTCAGGTTGACGACGTGCGGTTGCCGCTGGGGTATCGGGCCTGAGAAAAGCCCACAGTCAGGACGGGTCGCCGCGGCGACACCGTGGCTACCCCCTGGCCCTGCCCCACAATTACGCTGTTGCAATCTGTCGTATCACATCGGTGATGCTGTTCAGAATGTCGTCATAGGTAAAAAGCTCGATGTCAACCCAAGAGTGGGCCCGCAGAGACCGAGCGAGATCTGGATCGCCTGGAGTTCTGCCAGCAATGACGGCTCCCCTTACCTTTGCCACTTCCTCATTTTTCAAGCCGACGCAGAGGAGGGCCGCAGACCTTTGCTCGTTAAAGACTCGAATCCATTGCCGAACCTGCTCAAATGCGTGCTCCAATTCCGCTCGGATGCCGCCGTCCTTCTTAATCAGGGGTAGGTCGGGCCTTTCGATCTCAACCAATACGAGCTCGTTTCGCTGGTTTAAGACAGCGTAATCTGCCTCATACATCGTGAGAACCGGTTTCTTTGACATCAGCTTGACGGGTAGGAAGATGTGGAAAAAAATCTGATTATTTGATAGGAAAATCTGAAGTTCCTCTTCCTTCGTGGCAGCATGCAGAAGTGCAAGCAGTTCCCGACACTTTTCTTCAAGGGCTGACTTCTCATAGAGGCGAACACCACTTACAGAGGAAGAAGTGGGCGGGCTGAGGCGCCGCGCAAGCAGTCCGTGAAGACCTGTCCGAATGTAAGTGAGGCTGAAGTCCAGGTTCCCGCATTTGCAGTGAAAACGGTCAGGCAAAGACGCGTACCATGCCCACCCTTCACCTTCTGATTTTGGGGACCTCTCGATTCCAGCGTAGGCTCTGAGATGATCGTCACAAAGCTTGCAACCAACGGCAATTCTTACGAACTTCAGCGCGAGAGGGTCACTACGGATCGCCGCTATATAATCTGATGTGAAAGGCGGCACTACCGCATGGCAGAAAAGGGCGTTACCCAGAAGGATTTCTTGATCTGGTTCGACCAGGAATACCCCGCATTCTCCGGGCTCGTGAATCAGGGAATCCACAGGATACGCATAGACCCTGAAGAGCCATCCGGGAATGCATTCCCCCTTTTGCAGAGCCGTCTCTTTAATTCCCTCGGCCGTGCTCTTAAGCCAGTCTCCGGCGACAATTCCGACCTTAAGGTCAATCGGGTCTTGCTTATGGGTGGGCCGAAACCGGATCGTAAATTCCTCTCCAACCCTTGCGTCGAATAAGGCTATAGCGACCTGCATGCCTCGGAGGATAAACGGAAAGATGTAAGAAACCCTAGACATCGAAAGGCCGATCAGGTTCTGATGCCAAAAGGGCGGAGAACCTTTTTGAACCTCGACCGAGCGGTCACAGAACCCAAGGAAGGCGACGCGGGGCCCCCCAAGCTGTTTCGTCAGCTCTTTAGTTTCGATTGGTGCCATATCGGATTTGTTTCCTACAGTATCGGTCATCTCTAGTGGAGTATACATTATGCTCCTCTTCCCTTTCTATTTGTAAGCGAGTAGCGCAAACCTGTTTTGGAGGTCTGCGGTTCGTCCCCAATTGACAACAAAAAGCCGCGGACCTCGAGGACAGGTCCGCGCTACGCTTGCTGGGGTGTCAGGCATGAGAAAAGCCCACGGTCAGGACTGTACTCACCGTGCCTACCCGCCTCAAAAAAAGGCCCCGCCCCCGCATTTAAAGATCTGCTACCCTGCTCGCCGACCATGTGCGAGAATCTCAAGGGATATGTGCCACTGGATTCCATCAGCGAACCTTTTCATCCAGTTGTTGATTTTGGTGTTCCTGATCTGGTACGCCTGTGAAACATACCGACTCCGAAAAGCCTCCCAGGAACAGATTGAGGCACTCCAAAAGCCATGCCTCACGGTGGCAACCACAGCGCGCGATTATGATGAGGCCATACTCGAAATCAACGGTGCTGTCGGCGGAATGGTTCTCGCCCCAAGGGAAGGTAGCGTGCAACTGCGGAATATCGGAGCAGGTCCAGCGTTCAATATCCGCTACAAGTTCAATTGTCTTGACCAACCACAGCAAGACGGAGCTGTTGTCGTAGAGCCATCTGGTTATCTTCCATATATCACGGCTGGCGACAAGTTTGCGATGCAAGTCACACGCGGAATCTTGCAACTTCATGAATATCAGCTGGTCGCTTTATATGACAGCCTAAGCGGCCGCCGGTATGAAACAAAGATCACTATCAACAATTTGGTGCTGACTACCGTTCAATTCCGCCCCTTCGAGGGCTAACGCTCATAATACAGCGAGTGGCGGGTAGCAACGGTCAGCACCTTCCTGCGCGTGAGTTGGTCTGTCGTCATGGGGAAAGGCCCACGGTCAATCAGAGTACGATTAACCGTGGCTACCCGCTCCAAGGCCCGGAGGGCCGCCATACTTTGGCCCACGGCGACAGCCGTGGGGATGCGGCAGCGGTTAACGCTTCAGCCCGCGTCAGCGGGCGACAGATTCGCTTGCAGCGGGTAGCCACCGTCAGAGCTCTCGTGACCGTGGGCTTTTCCTTCGATGACGAACCCACGGTCAATTCCAAAGACGAATTGACCGTGGCTACCTCCGGGTCACAGGACCTCAGACGCCGTTCGAACTGTAATCTTTGCGCTTGTAGCTTCCCACCTTGCGCAACTCGATCACCAAGCGTAAGGCGTCGTTGACGGCTCTTTGACTGCGAAAGGCCTTGCGGACATCGGGGTCCAAGAGAACGAGATTTGTACCCGCGTGGTAGCGCTTCGCGTACTTGCCGCGTACCCCTCCCCTAAGCAACTGCCCGAGATCATATTCGGGGCGCAACTCGTCGTTCATCCTATTCTTGCGTGTTTTCATAGCCTCTTTTTTCTCTTGCGGTCAGGGTTCGAGCACTGATGATCCGAATCCGGCCGCCGCGCTCGGCGTGAGCGACCATTAGCAACCGCCCCAAGTTCGACAACCCCACCGTGATGTAGCGATGCTCGCCGGCGGAGTGGGCGGGGTGAGGAGCCGTGGTGCCGAGGAAATCGCCGAACACCGTAGCGGCCTCAATGAACGAAACCTTGTGCTTGCGCAGATTCTCGGCGGCTTTGCGGCCATCCCACTCGAACTCCACACATCTATTGTAGCGAATTCAACCTGCTTTTACAGAATTGTCGCGACCGCCCCCGATGATAAGCACGCCGGCTGGCGCCCCGACGCGTCGGGGCGATTTCCCGAAGGGACTTGGGGGAACTGCAAAAGCGGTGACAAGTGACGAGTGACGAGAAACAGAGTCCGAAGTTCGGGGTCCGAGGTCCGAAGCGCTGAATCGCAAGTCGCAAGTGCAGTGACAAGTGACAAGCGGCGAGGGACAAGCAAGATTGCCCATTCTGGATCGACTCAATCGTCAATCGAAAATCACCAATCGCAAATCAGCCAATGATCCGCCGGCCGCTACGAAAGGCCTACTGCCTACTGGCTATCCCGACTCCGCCGGGACTCGCACAAGGCGCTCGCTGCCTACTGCCCTAGAGCGACCGTCTGCGCCGGCCTGGCGGGGCTTCCGCTTTTGGACCCATCGCAAAACGATGTACGCGCCGCGAACTGAGGTATGATGTAGTGAGAGGGTGCTGATGAATGCCATCGTGCAAGAAAAGGTCAAGGATCTGGTGGCGTTGTGCAACAACCGAGGCGTGCGCCGCCTAGCCCTGTTTGGCTCGGCAGCGAGCGGCCGGTTCGACCCCGCGTCCAGCGACCTCGATTTCCTTGTCGAGTTCCAGCCGGTGCGCCCTGCTCAGCATGCCGACAATTACTTTGGACTGCAAGAAGACCTGGAGCGGCTTTTTGGTGTGCCGGTTGAGTTGGTCGAACCCGGCCCGATTCGCAATCCCTATTTTCGGCAGGCCATCGAAAAGACCCAAGTACAGCTTTATGTTGCCGCTTGAAGTACGCAAGTACCTGTTCGATATCGCTCAGGCGTGTGACCTGCTCACCCAGTTCACCAGCGGGAAAACCTTCACTGACTACACCGCTGACGCTCTCCTGCGGTCTGCGGTAGAGCGACAGTTCGAAGTCATGGGGGAAGCGCTTAATCAGGCCCTCCGCCTGTACCCCGACCTTTCCAACCGGGTTAGCGCCTGTCGCCGGATCGTTGCCTTCCGCAACCGGCTGATCCATGGCTACGCTTTCGTCTCAGATGAGGTGGTTTGGGGAGTCCTCGAAATAAATCTGCCCACCCTGCGCCGTGAAGTGCAATCGCTCCTGGATGAACCGCAGGGTGACCCATGACGCGGTTGGCGCATCGGTCGCGTTTCTTGGGTAGCGGGTAGCCATTCTGAGGGAGCCGATTCGCTCCTCACCGAATCGGCCTGAGCCCCTTCGCCCATAAGACGGGCTCAGGGTGACAGTGTGGATGACAGCAGGTGCATGGCATTTTTCAGCAACCTGTCAAGACTGCTGCCTGTTGCGCGAAAAGCTAAATTTGGAATTCCCTTACGCCGCGGGCGAGCGGGGGAGGCTCACGGGCTGCCGGCTGTGTTTTTGGGCGTCGACGACGGCGATGGCCGCCATGTTGACGATTTCTTCCACCGTGGCGCCGCGCTGCAGCACGTGGACGGACTTTGAGAGTCCCATCAGGATGGGTCCGAGCGCTTCCGCGCCGCCGATGCGCATCATCATCTTGTAAGCGATGTTGGCGGCCTCAAGATCCGGAAAGACCAGCACGGTGGCGCCGCCCTTGAGTTTTGAGAAGGGGTACTCTTCCTCCAGGATTTCCGGCACCAACGCGGTGTCGGCCATCATTTCGCCGTCCACCATCAGGTGGGGATTTCTTTCCACGACCAATTCCGTAGCCCACCGCATTTTTTCGGCCAGGCGATGATTGGTGCTGCCGAAGTTTGAGAAGGAAAGCATGGCCACGCGCGGCTCGACTTCAAATTCGCGCGCCACCTCCGCAGCCAGAACGGCAATCTCCGCCAAGTCCTCCGCCGTAGGCTCGATGTTCACGTGCGTGTCGGCAAAGAAGTAGACGTCTTCCTTCGTGACGATAACAAATACGGCGGAGACCCGGTGCACGTCTGGCCGCGTCTTGATAATCTGCAGGGCCGGCCGGATGGTGTCCGGATAGTATTGGCTGACGCCCGCCACGAAGCCGTCGGCGTCGCCCATGTGAAGCATCATGGCGCCGTAGTAATTGGGATTAAGCATCTGGTCGTGCGCTTCGCTCTGGGTCACACCGCGCCGCCGGCGCAGGCGGTAGAATTCCTGAACGTATGCCTCAAAGCGCGGCGAGTGCGCGGGATCAATGACCTCCGGTTTCGTGTCCTCAAATCCCAGCTCCACCAGCCGGTTCTGGACGGCGGCAGGACGGCCGAGGAGGATCGGGTGGGCAATGTTTTCCTCGATGAGCTGATGGCTGGCGCGCAGCACTTTGTCGTGCTCGCCTTCGGAGAAAACGATGCGCTTGGGCGCGGCCTGGGCGCGCTGGCGGACGCTCTGCATGACTTCGTAAGTGCGGCCCAGGAGCCGAGCCAGTTTCTCGCGATACTCCGCGAGCTCGACTTGCACCTGCGCGACTCCTGTGCGCATGGCGGCCTCCGCCACCGCCGCGGACTCCCAAATTAGCACGCGCGGGTCGAAAGGCTTGGGAATGATGTATTCCGGTCCGAATTGCAGACGGCCCAGGCCGTAAGCGCGCAGCACGGAATCCGGCACATCCTCTTTGGCCAGGGTCGCCAGGGCGTGCGTGGCGGCGATTTTCATTTCCTCGTTAATGGCACTCGCGCGCACGTCGAGCGCCCCGCGGAAAATGGAAGGGAATCCCAGAACGTTGTTGACCTGGTTCGGGAAGTCGGAGCGGCCCGTGGCGACGATGGCGTCGGGTCGCGCGGCCTTGGCCTTTTCGTAGCTGATTTCGGGGGTGGGATTCGCCATGGCAAAAATGATGGGCCGTTCCGCCATGGGTTGGAGCATTTCAGGTGAAACGCAATCGCCCACGGACAATCCCACAAAGACGTCCGCGCCTTGCAGCGCTTCGGCAAGTTGACGCTTGGAAGTCGGGACGGCGAAGCGGGAGTTGTAAGGATTCATGCCCTCGGGGCGGCCTGCGTAAATCACGCCGTGGATATCACACATGGTGATATTTTCCTTGCGCACGCCTAGCCGGACGTAATGCTGAGCGGTCGCCAGTCCCGCCGCGCCTGCGCCGTTAAAGACCACGCGCACCTTGTCGATCTGCTTGCCCACCACTTCCAATGCGTTCAGGAGCGCCGCGCCGGAAATGATGGCCGTCCCGTGCTGGTCGTCATGAAACACCGGGATGCCCATGGTGCGGCGCAGGGTCTCCTCGATGTAGAAGCATTCCGGGGCTTTGATGTCTTCAAGGTTGATGCCGCCGCAGGTGGGTTCGAGGAGCTGACAGAATTTGATGACGTCTTCCGGGTCCTGCGAGCCGACTTCCAAATCGAAGACATCGATATCCGCAAAGCGCTTGAAGAGGACAGCCTTACCTTCCATGACCGGCTTGGAGGCGTGCGCCCCAATGTTGCCGAGGCCAAGGACCGCGGTGCCGTTTGAGACCACTGCCACCAGGTTCCCCCGTGCGGTGTATTCATAGGAAAGTTCGACGTCCTTATGAATCTCCTTGCAAGGCTCGGCCACCCCGGGCGTGTAGGCCAAGCTCAAATCCCATTGCGTGCGGCAAGGCTTGGTGGGGGTGAGTTCGATTTTCCCCTTGCGGCCTTGCCGGTGATAGTCCAATGCATCTTTACGACGAATTTCCATGAGCGATTCCTCTTGGGCGGAGGACTCCCTTTGCGTGTCCTCCTATTAATACTTCCTTCGTTCGGGGCGCCCTATGACCGCCGATTTTCAGGCTGGCATGATAAGTCAAACCGCGTTCCCGAAAAAGCCCCGCGAGGAGTTTCCTTCCCCTCGGGGTCAGGCCGCCGGCGGTATGGAAACACGAACAGGGGACTGCTTGATTCCCAGCACGCCGACCTGCGCATGCACTACGGCGATCGCCGCCATGTTGACGATCTCTTCGACTCCAGAGCCCCGCGCCAGGACGTGCACGGGCTTGGCCATACCCATAAGGATCGGTCCCAGAGCTTCCGCGCCGCCCATCCGCATCATCAACTTGTAGGCGACGTTGCCGGCCTCCAGGCTTGGGAAGATCAACACGTTCGCGTCACCTCTGACTTTGGAAAAGGGGTAATCCTCAGTGACAAGCTCGGGGACGATGGCGGTGTCTGCCTGCATCTCGCCATCCACGATCAGCCCCTCAGCCTTCGCCCTGACGAGAGCCGTAGCCCTGCGAACTTTGTCGGCCAGTGGATGCCGCGTGCTGCCGAAGTTCGAGAACGAAAGCATGGCCACGCGCGGCTCCACGTTGAACCAGCGGGCGACCTCCGCCGAGAGGATGGCAATTTCCGCGAGCTGCTCGGCGGTGGGTTCAATGTTGACGGTGGTGTCGGCGAAGAAATAAACGTCCTTCTTCGTGGCGATCACGTACAGACCGGAAACACGCTCGACCCCCTTACGCGGTCTGATGATCTGCAGCGCCGGGCGGATCGTATCCGGGTAGTGCTGGCTGACGCCCGCGATGAAACCATCCGCGTCTCCCAAGTGGACCATCATAGCGCCGAAGTAGTTGTTGTTAACCATCCAGTCGCGCGCCTCGGTGCGGGTAATGCCGTAGCGCTGACGCAGCCGGAAGAATTCATCAACGTAGGTGGAAAGCCGCGTCGAGCGCACCGGCTCAATGATTTCCACATCGACCTTGCCCAAGCCCAATTCCTGGAACTTGTTCTCAATGACCGCGGGCCGCCCCAGCAGAATGGGGTGGGCGATGTTCTCTTCCACCAGGCGGACGCTGGCACGGATGATCTTTTCGTGCTCGCCCTCGGAGAAAACAATGCGCTTGGGCGCCGCCTGGGCTCGATGCCGAATATTCTGCATCACGGCGTAGGTGCGTCCGAGGCGCTGTTGAAGCTGCTCGCGGTATTCATCGAGGTCAAGGGTGAGTTGCGCCACACCACTCTTCAGGGCGGCTTCGGCCACGGCGGAGGATTCCCAGATCAGCACCCGCGGGTCGAACGGTTTGGGGATGATGTACTCCGGGCCAAATTGCAGGCGGCTGACGCCGTAGGCCCGCAGCACGGAATCCGGGACGTCTTCTTTGGTCAGCGCGGCCAGGGCCCGCGTGGCCGCCAGCTTCATTTCTTCGTTGATCGCGCGCGCCCGCACATCCAGCGCGCCGCGGAAGATAAAGGGAAATCCCAGAACGTTGTTGACTTGGTTCGGGTAGTCGGAGCGGCCCGTGGCGATGATGACGTCCGGCCGCGCGGCCTTGGCTTCGTCATAGCTGATTTCGGGAACGGGGTTGGCCATGGCGAAGACCACGGGGTGGTCCGCCATGGAGCGGACCATGTCCGGGGTGACGCAATTGCCAATCGAGAGGCCGACGAAAACATCCGCGTCCTTCAGGGCGTCGGCCAGCGTGCGGCAGTCCGTTTTCACGGCGAAGCGCGCCTTGTAAGGATTCATGTTCTCCTCGCGGCCCTTGTAGACCACCCCTTTGGTGTCGCAGAGGAGGATGTTCTCGCGACGCACACCCAGGCGAACGTAGTGCTCCGCGCAGGCAATGCCGGCGGCTCCTGCACCATTCAAGACGACGCGAACTTTGCCAATGTCCTTGCCCACGATTTCCACCGCGTTCAGCAGCGCCGCACCAGAAATGATGGCCGTCCCGTGCTGATCGTCGTGGAAGACCGGAATGGACATCGTCTGTCGCAGCGTCTGTTCAATCTGGAAGCACTCCGGAGCTTTGATGTCCTCCAGATTGATGCCCCCGAAGGTCGGCTCGAGAAGTTGGCAAACGCGGATGACCTCAGCGGGGTCCTCGGAATTCACCTCCAGATCAAAGACGTCGATATCGGCGAAGCGTTTGAACAGCACGCCCTTGCCTTCCATGACCGGCTTGCCGGCCAGCGGTCCGATGTTGCCGAGGCCCAAAACGGCCGTGCCGTTTGAGATTACCGCCACCAGGTTCCCGCGGGCGGTGTAATCGAATGCCAGCTCGGGCTGGTTGTGAATTTCCAGGCAAGGTTCGGCGACGCCCGGCGTATAGGCTAGGCTCAGGTCCCACTGGGTTCGGCAGGGCTTGGTGGGAACCACTTCGATCTTGCCCTTCCGACCGGAGCGGTGGTAGTCCAATGCGTCCTGTTTGCGAATCTCCATGGCACAGCCCCCTTTAGACAATCCGTCTGTTGTGCTGGTCTTCTTTGTTCATCGGCCCGTTCCTTTCCCCCTTGGCGTCAGCCACCCGAGATGGCCAACAGAAAGGAACGGGCCTCATGGTGCTGAACCCTTCCACCCCGTTTTCCCCGAAGCGCACCCATAGCGTGATTTAGCGCACGCCACCCTCATCACCCAGGATGGCTCGCCGTGCAGGAGTCCCTCCTCGCCTGCAAGCCCATGTGGAAGTGAGGGATACGATCATGCCACGGCACGCCGTGCGGCTCAGCGTGGTCTCTTGAAGGCCCACCGTTGCCGCACGTTCTCGGAGAGTGGCAAATCTATAGCCAAAATGGGGTGTGGAGGGCTAGTGCCGTTCCAACTACCTGAGGCTGTTTTGCGGGCGGCCTCGGTAGGGACTCTCGCCTCGGCCCGTTCCCTTCCCCCTCGCCGTTAGCCAACCCGAGATGGCCCCCAGAAAGGAAAAGGCCTCGCCTCCGAATACCAAGGCTCGGCGGATTAAGTTGGAACGGCACGAGCTTGCCGTCCGGCTAGTCAGATATAGACCGGCAGCGTCCCCCGACTTGCGGCTTTGTTGCCGGAAATGTTAACCTGAGTTCAGAAAGGAATTTTTGGCTGTACTCCGCGCGGGAAGGGTGAGGGTATGCGCTGGTCCTGGAGAATCGGCAGCCTGGCGGGAATCGGCATTTATGTGCACGCCACCTTCTTCCTGCTGATCCTCTTCATCCTGTTTGTGAACTGGCACCAAGGGAAGTCGCTGGCCACGGCCGTCGAAGGTGTCTTCTTCATTCTGGTCATCTTCGCTTGCATCGTGCTTCACGAGCTCGGCCACGCACTCGCGGCCCGGCATTACGGCATCCGCACGCGCGACATCACGCTTTTGCCCATCGGTGGCTTGGCGCGCCTGGAGCGTATGCCCGACATCCCTATTCAGGAACTGTGGGTGGCGCTGGCGGGGCCGGCGGTGAATGCTGTCATCGCCGCCGTGCTCTTTGGTTTCGACTTGCTCGCCGGCATTCGCCCGGAGCTGGGGGCCTTTCGCTGGAGCGGTGGCAGCTTCCTGAACAAGTTGATGGTAGTGAACTTCTGGCTGCTGGCGTTTAACCTGATTCCTGCCTTCCCCATGGATGGCGGCCGCGTGCTGCGCGCCATCCTCGCCACACGCATGGAATACACGCGCGCTACGCTCACGGCGGCGCGCGTGGGGCAGGGCATCGCCTATCTGTTTGGTCTTGTTGGCCTTTTCACCGATCCATTCCTGCTTTTCATTGCCCTGTTCGTCTGGATGGGCGCCGAGCAGGAAGCCGCCCTGACGCAGATGCACACCTCGCTCGGTGGCATCCCCGTGCAACGAGCCATGCTCACGGAGTTCCAAACCTTGCAGCCCGACGACACGCTGGCGGTCGCCATCGAGCACTTGCTGGCCGGCTGGCAGCAGGATTTTCCGGTCGTCTTCGGCGATCACGTGCTGGGTGTGCTGACGCGCGAGAACCTGGTGCGCGCGCTCGCGCAGGGGGGAACTAATGCCCCCGTCCGCGACGCGATGAACCGCGATGTCGTGACCGCCGACTCGCACGATATGCTGGAAAAGGCGCTCGTCACGTTGCGTGGCTGCAAGTGCCGCTCGCTGCCGGTTGTCCACGATGGGCGTCTCGTGGGCTTGCTCACCATGGACAACGTCGGTGAGTTTCTGATGATTCAGGCGGCGCTCCGCCAAGCACAGGGGACTCGAAGGCCCGCGCCGCAGGGCTGAAGCAGGATTCTGCCGCAAGACGGCAGAAGCGAGAGGCCAAGCGGTGAGACCCCGTAAGCTGACCGGGGAGAGCTGATGGCTGATAGCAGGCCCCTGGCACCTAGAATCCGCACTTCACATGTCCAAACACTATTTTACTTACAAGACATCCGACGACCTGCGCCGCGATGCGGAGCGCTTGGGCGTTGATGTGCCGCTTGTCGATGATCCCGAGGAGATCAAGCGCTGGCTGGCGAAACCCGTGAACATCCCCGGCGAGGGCGGCAAGTCGTGGCGCATCGGGAATTCCCTGGCCATTCATCCCATGGAAGGCTGCGACAGCGAACCCGATGGCCGGCCCGGCGAACTTACCTTCCGCCGCTACCTGCGCTTTGGCGCGGGCGGAGCCAAGCTCATCTGGTTTGAGGCTTGCGCGGTGGTCGAAGCAGGCCGCGCCAACCCGCGTCAGCTCTGGATTCACGCGGGATCCGCAGCGGCGCTTGAAAAGCTGCTTGCCGATTGCCGCCGCGCGCACGCCCGCGAGTTCGGCTCACACGGCGACTTGGTCTCGGTGCTGCAATTGACGCACTCGGGCCGCTACAGTTACCGCGCCCAGCACGTTGCTTACGCGCATCCTTTGCTCGATGCTTACCCTTACACGAACCTTGCCAATTCTGCGCCGCGTAACACGCCATGGCACGTGGCGAGCGATGAATATCTCGCCACGCTCGAAGACCGTTTTGTCGAGGCCGCGCGCCTGGCACGCGAAATCGGCTTCGACGGCATCGACCTGAAGATGACGCACGGCTATTTGCTCTCGGAGATTCTGAGCGCACATACGCGGCCAGGCGCGTATGGCGGGTCGCTCGAAAACCGCGCCCACCTGGCCCTCAACGTGTTTAGGAAAATCCGCGAACGGGTTGGCAAAGACCTGCTTCTCGCCGCTCGCTTGGGCGTGTTCGATGGCGTGCCCTACGCGGTTTCTCGGACTGACGAGAGCGGCGCGCCGCGGCCTTTTCCCCGACCCTATCTCTTTGGTTTCGGCGTGAATCCTGAGAACCCACTGGAAATGGACCTCGCGGAACCACTCGAGTTCATTGGTTGGCTCCAGCGGGCCGGGGTGAAACTACTGAATGTTTCAATGGGCAATCCCTACGTCAACCCACACATCGGGCGGCCCTACGAGAAACCTAACGAAGGCTTGTACGAACCGCCGGAGCATCCGCTGGTGGGTGTCGCGCGACACTTCCGCGTGGCGGCCGAGATCCAGCGGACCTACCCGGACCTGGCGGTGGTCGGCACGGGATACAGTTGGCTCCAGCACCTGATGATTCATGCTGGCGCGGCCAACTTGAAGCTCGGACGGGTGACGTTGGTCGGAGTGGGTCGTGGCGCGCTCGCTTATCCGGAGTTTGCCCGCCACGCGCTCACCCGCGGAGACCTGGATCCGTTGCGCACCTGCAAGACACTTTCTTACTGCACCTACTTGATGCGGCAGAAAAAGCATCCGCTCGGGCAGTTCCCTACCGGCTGTCCCCCGTTCGATAAAGTCGGTTACGGGCAGGTCATGAAGGAGGCGCGCCAAGCCGCGCGCGAGCGGAAGGCAGAGAGCAGAACGCCGTAGCGCCCGGAAGCGGTCCCGCGGCGGTTTCCAGAAATCGCCGACGACCCTTACGAGGCTCCAGACCATTCTTCCGTTGTGACCAGGGATGCCGCCGGTCTACTGCTTCCACGGCGGCGTTTCCGGCAGCAGTTTTTCGAATTCTGTGATGAGGCTCGACTCGTAGGCGCCGGCGTACGTTCCGGCGAAGAAACGGTCGATGCCTTCGCGATAGAAGCGCTCCCAGGAGGTCTCCTCTTGCCCGGGGTTGACGGGATAGAACAGAGCGCCGTTGGCCCGCGCCGCGTTTAGGTCGCCGGGCGCGTCGCCGATCATCAGCACGCGGTCTTTCTCGTACTTGCCGCCCGCGCAAATCTTCAGGTGTTCCTTCTTCGAGCCCATCTCCTGGCCGGCGATCACCGCGGCATACTTGGCGATGTCGTGCTCCTGCCACTCCCGCTCCAGCGCCTCGCCGGGTGTGGCGGAAACGCAGATGATATCCGCCTGCGCCTGCAGCCGCTCCGCACACTCGTGGAAATAGGGAAAGGGCGGAACGCCTTCCACGAGGTCGGCAATGGACCTGTTCACCGCTTTCGACCACTCCAGCGTGAGCTTCAGCACCGGGTCGGCCGTCTTCGCGACCTCCGCTTCCAGCGCGGGATTGCCGAGGGTTGTGCCGGAATCGATCCAACGCTGCAGCGGCGTCCAATCGATCAGCTTCACCCCGCGCCGCATGGGCTCCGGCCAGTCGCGCAGCAGTTCGAACGTCTTGGTCAAGGCGGGGAAGCGGTTTACGCCCCGCCACTTCGAATAGAGGTTCACGAACTCCGCCGCGGCCCGGGCGTACTTGGAGATGGCCTGCAGCTTCCAGTACTTGATGATGTTCGGGATGAAACCCTCCTTGTGCTTGATCTCCATCGAATCGAACACACAGCCGTCGGAATCGATGCCAACAAAGAACGAGTGCTGGGGTTTGAAGGCGTGCAGTTTTTCCTTTGGATCCATCCGGGTCTCCTCGCCGGGCAGGCTCTGCATGCGTCAAGGGTTGCGCCGCGGCGCCTCGGCTGACAGCCGTCAGCAATTCCCGCGCCAGCCTCTCATCCCTCCCTGGGGCGGGCCACCATCATAGCAAATGCCGGGTCTCTGCTCCCACCGACGCCTAGCGAGCAAGTGGGTGAGTCGGCGAACTGCTCCTACTTCACTGACCGTTATTGCAGAGGTAATCGAGCAGCTTGCGGAACGCGGCACCTCGGTGTGACACGGCGAATTTTTCTTCCGGAGTGATTCCCGCGAAGGTCTTGCCGAGGGGAGGGAAAAAGAAATAGGGGTCGTAGCCGAAGCCGCCCGTGCCGCGCGGCTCGTCGATGATGACGCCCTCCACGCGCCCTTCCACGACGGCCAGCACCTGCCCGCCCTGCGCCAACGCGATCACACAATCGTAGTGTGCCGCGCGATCAAACGGCGCAGGAGGTCTTGCCGTCGCGCCGGCCTGGGTGCGCCACTCCGCTTCCACGCGACGCAATTCCGCCAGCAATAGCTCGTTGTTTTGCTCGTCGGTGGCGTCAGGCCCGGCGAAGCGCGCCGAATGGACACCGGGCGCGCCGCCCAGAGCGTCCACCGAGATGCCCGAATCGTCGGCAAACACCAGACCCTGGAAGTTGCGGCTGTAATGCAGCGCCTTCTTGCAGGCGTTCACCTCGAAGGTCGCGCCGTCCTCGACGCAGACAGCCAACTTGTCGAACTGCGGCAGGGCCTCTACGGTGATGCCCCGCGCGGCTGCCGCCTCACGGAATTCGCGCAGCTTTCCCGAGTTGGACGAGGCCAGGTAGAGTGACGAGGCTCCCATGTGCAGCTGCCAGTCTCTCGCGCGCTTTTGCCGCCGTGGCCAAGCGGTGTGTCACCTAGGTTCGTTGAACGAATCGCCTCGCGTGCAGGGCGCTTCCTTAACGAATCTCTGTGCCCTGTGCTAGCGCGGCAAGGGGATTTTCAAAATCGACTTCTGCACTTCAATCAATTTCCCGATAGCGGGCCGTGCCAGCTCGATCAACCTGTTCAGGTCTTCCACGCTGAAAACGCGTCCTTCGGCGGTGGCTTGAGTCTCGACAAGCTGCCCTGCGCCGGTCATCACCACGTTCATGTCGACTTCGGCGCTGGAATCTTCCGCGTAGTTGAGATCAAGCAGCGTTTCGCCGCCCACTATGCCCACGCTGATGGCGGCCAGGTAATTCTTGAGCGGCATACGGCTGAGTGTGCGCTGTTCCACCAGCTTCTGGAGCGCCAGCCCCAGCGCCACCAGGGAGCCGGAGACAGAGGCCGTGCGTGTGCCGCCGTCGGCGCGGATGACGTCGCAATCAATCCACACCGTGCGCTCGCCCAGGGCTTCAAGATCGATTACGGCGCGCAACGAGCGTCCGATCAATCGCTGGATTTCCATGGTCCGTCCACCTTGGCGGCCACGGGTGGATTCACGCGGAGTGCGGGTTTGGGTGGCGCGCGGGATCATGGCGTACTCGCTGGTGATCCAGCCGCGCCCGCTGCCTTTCTGGAAAGGTGGAACGCCGTCTTCGACCGAGGCGGTGCAGATCACCTGCGTTTCGCCCAGGCGGATCAGCGCCGAGCCCTCGGCGCTGGAAATGAAGTGTGGCACGATTTCCACCGGGCGCATTTGCGTGGCGGCACGCTGGTCCGGGCGAATCAGCTTGCCGCCCGCATAGAGCAAACCGCTCAAGGGTCGGGGTGTGGGCATAGAACCTCACGAGCCTGATTTGATGCGGGTGGGATCCGGAGCGAAGGCAGCGGTCAGGTCCGCGTGCCCGTCCAGGGTCTCCACTTCCTGCCCCTGGATGAGGAATTTCACTCTCTTCACCGAGGGGATATTCATGGTTATGGAATTCACAAGAGAATAAATAGCCAGGCTTTCGGTCTCGATGCCCGGCGCGAACTCGCTCAGCACGTCGCTCGAGAGGTCCACGTAGGCCGTGCCGTCGGGCGCGAGGAACACGGCGCGCACGCTGGTGGAGGCGGGCAGGACGCGGCGCAAGCCCTGGTGCGAGCCTTCCGCCAGTGCCAACACCACCTGGCGCACGCGGTCCACATCCGCCTCGGCCCAGGTGATGGAGCAACTTTCGGGAACCAGCTTGCCTTGCTCCAGCAAAGCAAAGTAAAGCGTGGCCGTCTGGCTCGAGCCCTTTTTCGACTGCAGCGCGAACTCGCTCAGCTTGGTGCGCGCCGCCTCCTCGCCGTGCTGTGTGGGCTCGATAGAGACCCGCTTGGCGAGCGAGCGCAAGTAGAACGTGGCTGCTCCCAGCACGACCAGCAGGATGAGGAGAAAGATTTTGGCCCGCAGCGACACGGCTTAGGTTCCTCCCTTCTCGAGGGTCGCGAGCGCTTGCACCACGGCCGTGGCCACCTGCTGCTGGAAGGCGGGATTGGTGAGCGGCGTCGCGTCCGCATCGGGGGCCAGGCGGCCCAGCTCGATTGCCACGGCGGAGGCGTTCACGCTGCGCAGCGTGCGCGCGGGCGCCGTGGCAGGCGGGTCCACGTTGACTCCGTTGATGAGTGCGAATTGCTGCTGCAGGGCGAGGGCGAGTTGGCGGCTCGGATCGAGGTGTGCTTCTTGCACCTGCGCCCAGGGGATGAAAGTGGGCAGGGGGGTTTTGTTCGTGAGGGGCGCCGGGGGAGCCGCAGGCTGGAAACTGAAGACCGTAATTCGGGGTGAAACCGAGCCCAAGTCGCCGGCGTGGAAACTCAGGAAATAGAGCGCGCCCGCCACGTTGGCCGCGAGCGCGCGCTGCTCGAAGCTGACGCTCACATCGCCCGTGCGGGTCAGCACGATGCGGTATTTGTTCGTCGCCAGCAGCGCCAGGCGCACGCGCGCCACGTACTGTGCTACCAGGTCTTTCTCCCGCACGCCGTCGCGGCTGCGCCCGCCGTCCTCCGTGCCGCCGTGCCCGGCGTCGAGTACGACCACGGGCAGAGGCGGGCCGGGAGGCGCTGCAGGCAACTCTTCGCTGGACTGGGCGGTCGGTCCCGCTACGGAAGGCGTGGTGCCGGACGTCGAAGGCAGTTGTGGCAGCTGCGGAGTTTGCGCGACGGCAGGCGGAGGCTTCAGCACATCCGCAAGTAGAATCTTGCCGCCTTCGGCCTGCACAGGATAGAAGTTCAGCCCGCTCGAGGTCGGGGAGAGCACGAGCTTCGGCACGCCGTCCTGATCGTCGAACTGCAAATCGCTGACGTAAGGGTTCTGAAAATGGTAGCCAGCCTCCATCGGCTCAATGGGATGATCCCCCAGGAACATCACCCACTTGCCATTGCTGGAGGTAGCGCGCACCGCGACCTTCTCGGTGAACTGCACGGTCAGCCGCGCGCCGTTGGCCAACGGGTCCAGACGCACAGTGAACGAACTGGGTTTGACGTCGCCCACAAAAATACGGTTCGTGCCCTCCTGGTATTCCACGGCTTGGTGCGTCAGCCGCGGCAGCACGGTGGTCAGGAAATCCACCGGCACCACCCACTGGCCGTTCGATACACGTACCGGCTGCGGCAGGTTGAGGAAGGTTCCGTCCACCCGGACTTTGGCCTCATCCGGCCGCAGCTCGATTTGCGCCGAGCCAAACCAGACTTTAAGGGAGTTCTTCTTCTCCTGGAGCCCTCCGACTTTGCCCACCGCGTTCAGGATCTGCAAAAGCGGCAGGTATTTTGTGTTCTGGATGGTCTCAAACGGCAAAAGGCGGTGGCTCGAAGGGAAATAGAAAACGAAGTTGTCACTGCGCAGCTCGCGCGCCGGCCAGAAGAGTGTTGCCAGAGCGAGAAGAAAAATCGACGCGATGAACAGCCGGGATTTGCGAAAGCGCCGGAGTGTGGAAGAGTGCAATGCTTCATCACCTTCGCGCCGGGGATGGGCCGCACTGCGCATGGGCATTCGTTTCACGGGTTGATTCTATAAGAATCAATCGAGAGCGGCAATGAGCTTTGCGGTACGGACTTTGCGCCTTGGCGCGAGATGTTTTTCCTTTCCGGCCGATTCCTGAATAACTTCAGAGTATCGGGACAGGTCCCCGTGAGAAGCTTGCCCCGAGCTTGCCGAAGCGTGGAAATTCACCCTGGTCGCTTCGAGCGGCGCAGAAAAGCCGCGGACCCACGAGCAGGGGGCCGCGCGACCTACTCTTAGCTATCCCAAACGGTAGGCCTGCTTGCTGTGGTCGGCGGCGACCATGAAGACGGTTCTCTCCTGGTCATCGACCTCGAAGAAGAATCGCCATTCACCAACGCGATAGCGCCAAGTGGGGGGCTCCCAGTTCTTAAGGCGCTTGATGTTTGGACTGAAATAGGGGTTCTGGCGCAGGATGGGGTAGACGTAGTCGCGGAGCTTGGCTTCGATGCGCTTCTGAAGGGCGGGGCCGAGACGCGCGAGGTCCTTCGAGAACTGGCGGGTCTCGAAGATTCTAAACGGAGGCGATGAACCGACCTTTGCGCTTTCGGGCATCTCGGGAACCAGCCTGGAGTCGCTTCACGAGTTCGGGCCGCGAGGCAATCTCCGCCATTTCGGCGTCGTCGACGAAGCTGCTCTCCAGGATGTGTTGCAGCGCCGCGCTCTCTACCAAATTGGCCAACGACCGCCTCTCGGCCTTGGCAGCCCGGACAAAAGTCTGGTAGGTCTCGTCGTCCAACCGCATGGTCAAAGTCTTTGGCATTCGCGCGCCCCATCAAACATATTCATTATGAATATAAACGAACGCAGGCCCGGCGTCAACCAAAAGCTCACCCAGCGCGCTGCCCCATAAGCGCTAACTTAAGGGCTTCGAGCCGGTCCGAAGCCGCCCAAGCAGAGACACCCTGTGGCCCACAGCGGCGAGCCGTGGGGACAATGCAGGCACCCCTCTGCTGAAGGCCCGATAGGGCCGACATCCGCAGGGCGGATCGTGCCCCTGGCCGGGCCTGCCAAGAAATTCTGGCTCCCTCTTTTCCTGTCCGGTCCTACAAGCCGTGCAGCGAAGCTAGTTCGTAAACTGACGCATGTGCCAGTCAGGCTCGAACATGTTGAAGAATCCCGCTTTGAACGGATGCTCCTTGATCAGGTCTTCGTTGAGGGAAACGCCCAGGCCGGGCCCTTGGGGAAGGTGGAAGTAGCCGTCCTTCGGACGCGGGGTTCCGGGCACGGCCTCGACGACCCAGGTCTCCGAGAAATCGTCGAAGCATTCCTGCACCTTGAGGTTGGTCGTGCAGAAATCGAAATGCACGCTCGCCGCCGTGCAGACCGGGCCGTTGGAGTTGTGCGGCGCTATCACCATGCTGCGCACATCCCCCATGGCTGCGATCTTCTTCATATTCAGGATCCCGCCCGCGTGGATAACGTCCGGCTGCAAGATATCCGGCGCGTCCGATTCAATGACTTCGCGAAAACCGTAATGGGTGAAATAACGCTCGCCCGTGGCGACGGGAATCCGCACGTGCTCGGCAACCTTCTTGAGCGAGGGGATGTCTTCCGGGGGGCAGGGTTCTTCAATCCAGCCGGGCTGATAGGGCTCGAGCAGTCGGGCGATCTCGATCGCCGTGGCCGCGCTGAATCGCCCGTGCATTTCCACAAAGATTTCGACGGCCGGACCCACCGCCTCGCGAATCGCCGCGACCAAATCCACCGAGCGAATCTTCTCTTCCCGGGAAAGTTCCAGAGTGCCCGGGCCGAAGGGGTCAACCTTGAGTGCCTTGTAGCCCTTCTCCAAAACCACTTTGACACGCTTCGCAAACTCCTGTGGTGTGCGCTCCACGGTGTACCAGGCGTTCGCGTAGGCCTTGATCTTTTCGTGACAACGACCGCCCAGCAGCCTCCAGATGGGGTGGCCGACGGCCTTCCCGACGATATCCCAGCAGGCGATCTCGATCCCGCTCATCACCGTGGTCGCGATCGAGCCACCACGCCAGAACTCATTGCGGTACATGCGCAGCCAGAGGTCCTCGATGTTAAAGGGATCAGCCCCCAGCACGTGGCGGCGCACCGCGCCTTGGAGGTAACCCAGCACGCCTTCCTCACGATTCTGCAAGGTGCATTCCCCGATGCCGACCAGTCCTTCATCGGTCGTCACCTTCAGAAAGATCAGATTGCGCCAGCTCGTTCCCAGAACCAACGGTTCAACCGCGGTGATTTTCATAAGCGATTTTCTCCCTGTGAAACGTCATGCCAGCCGCACACTGCGGCCGACGGAATCTCGGCTCGTATGAAAGAAAGTTAATCTAATGGAAATTGTGAAATTTTGCTGCTCGATTGTATAGTCTATGGAGGCAACCCATGAAGCCGACGGCTGAATTTTTGGAGGCAGACTACTTAAATGCTCTTCAATTTTATCCAAAGTAGGCTCGATCTGTTAAAGTCGAAATCACCGAGCTCACCGACCGGCAGGCCCGAATGGACATGGGAATTGCACCTAATCTCAATCGAAGTCCCAAGGATTTCGCTCATGACAAGAGAGTCAACCTGTGGAGAATGCTCGCACGAATACCTTTCGGTTGCAGGCCGTGTTTCTCGAGTAACTCATCCGCAAGTCCTGACTCACCAAAGCAATCACGTACACCCAGTCGCAGGAGCGGAGCTGCCGGACGAGTCTCTGCCAGACACTCTGCCACCGCACTCCCCAGTCCTCCAATTATGCTATGCTCCTCGACCGTCACAACGAGGACAGCCTGAGCTGCTGCATCTCTGACCAGGGCCTCATCCAGGGGCTTGATCGTGGACACGTTGACGACGCCTGCTTCCACGCCATCCTGAGCGAGATCTTCCGCAGCGGCTAACGCCTTCGCCACAGTATGGCCGGTAGCGAAGATTACGACCTCGTTCGCCTCGCGCAGCCACTTAGCTTTGCCAACCTCAAAGTGATAATCCGCGCCGAATAGACGCGGCGTAGGGTAGCGCCCCAGCCGCATGTAGGCAGGCCCGGGCCAATCGGCCAAAGCAAAGGTTGCTTGCCGCGTCTCGATATCATCGGCTGGCGAAACGATAATCATGTTAGGCAGGGCACGCATGAGTGCAACATCTTCCAGCGATTGGTGGCTGGCGCCATCCGGCCCTTCGGTCAGGCCGCAACTGGAGCCGATCAACTTGACCGGCAGCGATGGATAGGCGATCTGCGTGCGGATCGGCATATAGCAGACGCCGGTGATAAACATGGCGAAGCTGTTGCAGTACGGAATGAGACCACCTGCCGCCATGCCGGCGGCTGTGCTCACCATGTCAGACTCCGAGATGCCGAGATCGAAGAAGCGATGGGGAAAGGCATCACGAAACAGGACCGTGCGAGTTGACTTATACAGATCCGCATCCAGTACTACTACTTCCGATCTTTGTTTTCCTAATTCCACCAATGCCTCGCCGTAAGCGAAGCGTGTTTCATTCAGGCTATTCATTGCGTCTGCTCCTGAAGTGCCAAATCCAGTTCGGCCACTGCTTGGCGGTATTGTTCCTCTGTGATGGAAGCGTTGTGGAAGGCTGCCTGCCCGGCCATGAAGGATACTCCTTTCCCCTTCACGGTGTTGGCGATGATCATTGAAGGCTGATTAACCTGTCCATCGGTCCAGTCCAGGGCGTCGCAAAGGGCTGCCATGTCGTGCCCGTCGACTTCCTTGACCGCCCAGCCGAAGCTGGTCCAGCGCGCGGCCAGGGGGTCCAAAACCTTGCCGCACTCGGTGGCGTCCATGGCCTTTAGCCGGTTGCGATCGATGATTGCCACCAAGTTATCCAGGCAATGCTTGGCTGATGTCATGGCTGCTTCCCACACTTGCCCCTCGTGCAGTTCACCATCGCCCATCAGGCAGTACACGCGGTAAGTCTTCTCCTGCAGCCGAGCGGCCAAAGCCATACCATTGGCGAAGGAAAGTCCTTCACCAAGTGCACCAGTACACCCCTCAATCCCCGGGGTATATCGCATGGCTGGGTGTCCCTGCAGCCGGCTGCCGAGGCTCTTCAGGGTGTGCAACTCCGCCAAGGGGAAAACCCCTAACTTGGCCAGGGCCGCGTATTGGGCGGGCACAGAGTGCCCCTTGCTCATGATGAAGCGGTCCCTGTCGGGCCACTCCGGGTTCGCGGGGTCGTACCGCATTTTATAGAAGTAAAGGGCCGTGACGATATCGGCCGCGGAAAGCGAGCCCCCAAAGTGGTGAGCTTTGCCCACGCCCATCATACGTACAATGCGCGAGCGCAAATCAGCCGCTTGGCGGCGCAAAGAAATGATCTGAGCTTGAGAAGTCATAGTTTCTCTCCGCGAGTCCGGACTGCCACGTGTGCAAGGTCCTCCAGGATCGTGATCACGGCAGAGTGATCCAGGTCACCACGGTCGGCCGCTATCAGAGCTGCGAACAGTTCGTGTGCCAGCGCAGTGGCCGGGAGTGGAACATGGAGTTGCCTAGCGGTCTCGATGATGATATTGAGGTCCTTGTAATGGAATCGGCTCCTAAAACCCGGCTCGAAATCACCCTGGATCACACGGGGGCCGCGCACATCCATGACACGAGTCTGAGCGTACCCCCCACTTAGCACCTTGAGAATCACGGCCGGATCCACACCGGCCTTGGCGCCCAGTACAAACGCCTCCGCCATCCCGATGAGGTTGAGCGCAACCTGGATCTGATTACACGCTTTCACAGTCTGGCCGGCACCATTTGCTCCGCATAGCGTGATGGTCTTGCCCATCACTTGCAGAATGGGCAAAACCTGATTGAGGAGCTTTCCCGAACCCCCCACCATGATCGACAAGGCCGCGTTCTTCGCTCCCACTTCGCCGCCGCTCACGGGCGCATCGAGACAGCCCACTCCTTTCTTGTCCAGCTCCGTGGCCACCTTGATGGCCGTGGCAGGCGCAATAGTGCTCATATCGATGTAGGTGAGACCGGCGCGGGCTGCTTCGATAATGCCGGCTGGACCGAGAGCAACCTGTTCTACATCCGGGGAGTCAGCCACCATCGAGATGACGACGTCGGAGCGGGAAGCAACATTGGCACAAGTCGCGCCCCGAGCGGCTCCTCGGGCAACGAAGGGTTCCACGGCTTCAGGCCGCAGGTCATGCACGGTGAGCAAATAGCCGGCATCCAACAGATGCCCAGCCATATGTTGACCCATAATTCCAAGCCCAATGAACCCAATTCTTGGTTTCATCGATATCTCCTAGAGAAAAACACAGCTGGGGGTCGTCTCATGGGATGAGGATAACCTTCAGCAACCCCATACTCCTTTGGCGTAGTTTCTCGAACCAGGCAGATCCTTCCGCCAGAGGGGCGACCGCGCTAATCAGGCTATCGACCTTGATGGCGCCCCGGGCCATCATGTCCAGACAGGCAGGATACTCCCCGGTGGATTGGCAAGAACCATAGAGGGTTAATTCGCGGATGACAACTCTCTGCAAGGGCAGAACTGCGGTCGGGGAGACGTTACCAATCAGAGTGAGCTCGCCACCTTTGCGTGCGCATTCGAAGGCGAGCTGCAAGGCAGCGGCCGTGCCGACCGCCTCAAAGACCAGATCCGCCCCGCCGTCCTGGTGTTCCAGCACTTGATTCACAACGTCGGGAGCATCGGCGCGCAGCCCGACGTTCGCCCCGAGCTGGCACGCCAGATCGAGTCGGTTCGGCTCCAAGTCGAGGGCAACGATGTGACGGCAGCCGGCAGCCCGTAATGCTTGCACAAGCAAAAGCCCAATCATGCCGGCACCCACAACCACAGCACTGTCATTCAGCTTAATGGTTGGGCGGCCAGCAGCATGCACCGCGATGGAAACAGGTTCCACTAAGGCAGCGTGCTCGAAGGACAGGCCGTCGGGCAGGCGATAAACACCCTGCTGGGGTACGGCGACATATTCCGCAAAGGCGCCGTCTTGGCGGAACTCCGCACAAGAAACACCCAGGACGCGCCTGCGGTCGCACAGGTTGATCATGCCCTTCCGGCAATAGCGGCACACCCCACAGTAGATGTTTGAATCAAAAGTGACGCGCTCACCGGCCTGCCAGCCGCGGACTTGGCAGCCGACTTCAGCTACAATGCCGGCCGCTTCGTGGCCCATGATGACGGGGGGGATTCTGCGTCCGGTACTACCATCCAGGCCGTAGACATCGCTGCCACAGATGCCACAAGCCTTGACGTTCACCAGCACATCGTTCGGGCCGATAGCAGGCTCGGCCACTTCTCTGTACTCAAGCCGATTGTACGCTTCCAACACCAAGGCTTTCACAGACACCGCTCCTTTTCTGTGCCAGCTCCTGCAGCGCTTGGTGGCAAAGGGTGCCAAGAGACCATAGCCCCTGTCTCCCCACTCTTTATGCCACCCCCTCTCTGTTAAGCTGCACCTTCTCGCTTCGATTGTAGCTCGCCCAGTCTGTGACCCCGAAACCCGAGGTCCGATTCAGCGCCGCCCAAAGCAGTGCCAGTCGGCTACGGCGGCGATAACGGCAAGACTGTCGTCTCAATCCACCTGACGATTAACCCTACCAGGGAAATTGTCGGCCGCACGGCGGTCCAGCTTTTCAGCGTCTCTTGCTCGGCAAAGCCACTCAGTTCGCTGATTACCCAGAAGCCGCTGTCGTTCATCCACGAGAGCATCAACTGGGATTCCCAGTGTGACCTCCCAGCCGCGGGGGAGTATACACCAGCCAGCCTGCCTTCGAGCCGTTGCAGCGCAGATTCTTCTCCTGCGTGCCCCAGCGGCCTCGACAGGGCCACTTCTGCCGCTCCCGTCAAGCCCGCACCCCGGAAGTGCCCCTTTCCCGACCGACTCCTGAGACACTTCTCTTTCCCCGTGCTCCTCCGTCACCGAAATCTGTTCCGCTCTGCGGTTCGCCTATCCCGCTGGAGAGCGTCGAGCCGTGCCCGCGCGCCCGGGACCAGGAAAGTGTCCCGGCGAAATCGAAAAAGGCGATGCGGGTGTGCCGAGCAGAAACACCCGGCCGGATTTGCTCAATCACAACATCACCCATAAACAGAAGCTGAACGGTCCCGTGTCATGGGGCGGAAGTGCTGCCGGGGTGAATCTCCCTTCAAGAACTGCTTGCCTTCTCCGGCCGCAACACACTCTTGATGACTTCGCCCCCAATCATATTCTCGAACGCCACCTGCCACTGGGTGAGCGGCTGGGGGCGACCCATGAGCGGTCGGGGGTCGAGTCGGCCGCTCGCAAACAGCCCAATCACTTTTTCCCAGATGGGATAGTTGTGACTGAAGGTGCCCTGGATGCGCACCGCTCGCTGCACGAGTGAGTCGAGAGAGAAATCGAGCGGCTGCGGTCCCCAGCCGACCTTGGCGATCTGGCCATTGGGCCGCACGGCCGCGAGCGCGATGGCCAAAGCGGACGAGTGGCCGGCAGCGTCCACCACTACATCCACGCCAAAGCCGTCGCCCCGCGAACGGGCCACTTGGGCGGCGTCCTCCTCGCCTATGATGATCGTGCGGTCTGCTCCCAGAGACTTGGCGACGGCAAGACGTCGTTCGTCCTGTTTCAGCCCGGCGATGCCCACCCAGCCCGCGCCGGAGAGCTTCGCCATCATGAGGCACAGCAAGCCGATCGTGCCCGGCCCCAGAACCAACACCGCATCTCCCGGCCGAAGCTGAGTCTTGACGCAGGTGGCGTTATAGGCCACGCAGCACGGTTCCGTCAGCGCCCCCATTTCCAGCGGGACCGCGTCCGGCAACCGATGCAGGCAGCGCGCCGGGACCCTAACGTAGTCTGCCATCGCCCCGTTCAAGCCGTAGCCGAACCCCCGCCGCTCAGGACACAGGTTGTATTCGCCGGTCCGGCAAAGGATACACCGCCCGCAAATCCGCGCCGCCGTTTCTGAAGTCACGCGATCGCCCTCGCGGAACTCTTTCACTTGCTTCCCCACCTGCACGACGGTGCCGGAAAATTCGTGGCCCAAGATGACGGGGACATGGACCGGCCAACTCTGCGTGTTGTGATACTGGTGAATGTCGCTGCCGCACACCCCCACGGCTCCGGTTTCGAGCAGTACTTCGTCGTCAGCGAAGTCCGTGGGCACCGGCACCTCGCGCAGTTCCACCGCCCCGTTGCGGAGCTCATAGTGAACCACGGCTGCCATTGAACGTGTCGCCATGAAGGAAACCTCCTGGTTGCCTCAACTCTTCGAGTCGCTTGAAAAGAGAAAGTCTAATTGGGGAGTTTCCGATTTCAACTTTGTCTCCGCAGAATTCTACGCTGGCCGCCCTGTCGACTCAAGCTCAAATCACCGTGGCCTCTTTCTGGGTGGCATCGCGGCTCGTTCCGGCCGTTGCGCTCACTTTATCTGGTCTGTTTCCCGCCTCCAACCTGCCTCATTACACACACCTGTCCCCACTGGATGACTTTTGAGCGGTTCGATGCTTCTCTCTCCTGAGTCCCTAGCCGTCCGGCAACGGTAGCGCCACAATCATCCTCAGCATGCTGCGGAACAGCCTCCGGCTCAGGTGCCAATAGAATCCCACAGGTTGAAGAACCGTTCCTGGTATGGATGCTCCTTGATGAGATGCTCGTTGAGTTCGATGCCGAGTCCGGGCTTGTCGGGCGCGTAGATGTAGCCGTCGCGGGGCACGGGGCAGCCAGGCACCGCCTCGCGCACCCAGGTCTCCGAGAAATCATCGAAACATTCCTGCACTCTAAAGTTAGTTGTGCCGAAATCCAGATGCACGCTCGCCGTGGTCGAGACCGGCCCGTTCGAATTGTGGGGCGCCATCACGATAGAGCGCATGTCAGCCATGGCGGCGATCTTCTTCATTTCCAGGAAGCCACCGGCGTGGATGAAGTCAACCTGGATGATGTCCGGCGCGCCAGAAATCGTTGCGGTACATGCGCAGCCAGAGGTCCTCGATGTTGAACGGGTCCGAGCCGACGACGTGTCGCCGTGCCGCGCCCTGGAGGTAACCCAGCACACCCTCCTCGCGGTTTTGCAGCGTGCACTCGCCAATTCCTACCAGGCCCTCGTCCGTCCTAACCCTGATGAAAATGATGTTCCGCCAGCTCGTTCCAAGTACCAAGGGTTCAACAGTCGTGATTCTCATGAGCATCCCTCACCGCAACATCCTGCTCGCGATCGCCAGTCCGGCTTCCCTTGTCGCGGTCGACCGGAAGCCATGTCGCGACAGGCGAAATTCAGCCGAAATCTGTAACAGGGACAACCAGTATTGCGGGCGAGGTGGGAATGACAAGGCCAGGGTAGAAGAAAGGAAGGGCGGCGCGGCGGAGATGCCCTGCCCACCCGGCACGAAGCACGAGCGAAGCGACGATCCGTGTCGTGCGCCGGCCTCCCGGAGGGCGGAGGCGATCCCCTACGCGTAATACTGGGTGTTCTTCTCGATGGCCGCCTTGGACTGCTCGGGCACCTCGTCGAGTGGGAAAATGGCCGACGCCTCACAAACGGGGACGCAGGCGCCGCAATCAATGCAATTCACCGGGTCGATGAAAAGCTGAGTAACCTCTGCAAACTTGCCCTCATCTTTACGGGGATGAATGCAGTCGACCGGGCAGACCTCAATGCATTTCTCATCTTTCGTGCAACCTTCGACGATAACGAAAGCCATGAATCATTTCTCCTGAGGTAGATTCCTGAACTCTTAAGCCGCCCACAAAACGCGTCTGATTGAGCAAGCCCTCCACGCGACCGTGTCACGACAAGAGAAGTAAGTGCAATTTGTACACCAAACGCCGTGCACTTTTTGTCACTTGCGGCAGCTTGGAAAGCACTCCAGGGCAAGAAAGCTGGATTGAAAGACCCAACATGGGAGGCAAATTGCCCACCTGCGACTTAGGTCTGAGATAACCCGTCTCGCACATTCCTGCCGCAAGGGTTGATTCAACTGGTAGAATTAGGTGGAAGCGCAATCAAGGTTCCAAATGAGAAACCACTCATGGAAGACGGAAGTCCTGCTTGCCGGCAACTGGCGAGGCGCCACCTGTGCGCTGCTCTCCAAGGGCCACCATCACATCATCGTCGACACCGGTATGCCGCACGAGGCGCGTCGCCTGATCACCGCCCTGCAGGAACGTCACCTCCATCCGGCGGATATCCACATGGTCATCAACACCCATTTCCATATTGACCATGTTCTGAACAACTGTCTCTTCCCCGAATGCGAGATCTATGCTTCGCAGCAATCCTACGACTGGTGCTGCGCAGCTTATTCCGACCTCCTCGATGAACAAAACTGGGAAAAGCTGGCCCTGAAGTACTACCCGGAAGTGGGTGACTATTCGAGAGCTCCAGAGCTTATGGCGGCGCTGCGACGGCTTGCTTTGCGCTGGTGGGACCGCCAACGCCTGGGCGACCCTTCCCGCTTTCGCTGGATTGAAACTCACCCTCTGCCCGATGATCTGGAATTCCTGGTGACTTCCGGCCACGTACCCGGCCATGTCTCGGTGGTCACCCACAGCGATGATCAGCCGACGCTCATTGCCGGAGACGCCCTGCTCACCCGCGAGCACGATGAGAATGTCCTGACCATGATCCCCCACGATCGCGAGCAGTTCCAGCGCGACCGCGCCCGCCTTCTGGCTATGGTGGCGCACATCCTTCCCGGGCACGACGACGAGTTTTCCACCGACGACGGGGCCTAGTGCCGTTCCAACTTGTCCCACCTGGTCTTTCTGCGCAGGGCCATCTTCCGGGCCGCGAAAAATGAAGTCGTCACAGATGGGGAGGTTAAGTTAGAACGGCACTTGTTCGATGGGATGCAGGTGAGGAACGAAGATTGTTGCTGGGAACTTACTCCCGCTGGCAGGGGCTTGACTTTTGCCCAAGAAGTCCGCAAGATTGCAACCTACCAGTCGGTTAGGAGGTAGTCCCAAGTTCCGCCGCATGAGCAGCTTGCCGCTCATCATGCGTATCTGTGGAGATCCTGGTGGCATCAACTCCCCTTCGCCGAAAGGTTCTAATAATTGAGGATGAGCCTTCCATCCGCAACGTCCTCTACGTACTTCTCGCAGCGCTCGGCTGCGATGGCCAAATTGCTTACGACGCTCGCCAAGCCCTCTCGATGATCCGCGAGGGCAGCTTCGACGCCGTCCTGCTGGACCTGCGTTGTGCCAACCTGCCGCCCGACCAAATGGTTTCCGCCATCACCGAACTTCGGCCCAGTCTGGTAGGACGCGTCCTCGTGATCACCGGAGAGATCGCCGACCCCGACACGCTCCGCACGCTTGAACGCTACGCCCTGCCCCACGTTCCGCGCAACCGCGTAACCTCGGAGCTTTGGGACCGCCTGCGGACCCTACTGGGCTTAGCACCCTCACACGCCGGTTCAACTTCCTAGGCCGGGGGCGTCCTCGCTTCTCTTTTCCACAACGCGCTGCCCGCGTGCACATACTCCGCCAGGGCATCCTGCCAGGACCGTGGAAGTGCAAATCCGGCCTGCCGCAGCGCGCCCATTTCCATCACCCCGTATTTCAGTCGGGGCGCTCGCCGGCGCATCATGGCGTCCGGCACGCCAACCACTTTTCCCGGATCGAGCCCTGCCAGTTCCACAGCCTTGCGCGCCAACTCGAAGCGCGTGCACGCTCCCTGGTTCGACAGGTGGTAGAGCCCGCAGCGGCCCGCTTCCACAACCTCCATGATTTTCATTCCGGCATCCAGCGTGTGCGTGGCGGAACCCAACTGGTCGCTCGCCACCACGTATTCGTCACCCGCCGCGACCTTACGCAAACCCTTCTCCACAAAGTTGGTCTTCCCGGGACCGAACAACACGGAGACCCGGAAGATCCAGTGCTTCGCCAAAGCCTTCACCGCCTGCTCAGCCTGCAACTTGGCCCGCCCGTAAACCGTCAAGGGCTGGGGCTGATCGGTCTCGAGGTAAGGCGCCAGCTTCTTGCCATCAAAGACGGCGTCCGTGGAAATGTGCGCGACCCCCGCTCCCACCTGGCGGGCGGCTTCCACCACGTTCCGCGTGCCGTGGTAGTTCACCAGGAAGGCCTTAGCGGGGTCGGCCTCGCAGATATCGAGATCGGGAATGCCAGCGGGATGCACAACCAGTTCCGGCCGGATCCGCTCCAGGGCCGCGCGCACGGCCTCCGCGTCGGTGATATCGGCCTCGGAGCGCGTCAGGGGAAAGACCTCGTGCCGCGTGGAGAACGCCGCGACCAGCCCCTGCCCGAAAAGTCCTGCTGCACCCGTGATTGCAACTCTCATGGCGTCACTGCTAAGTGCCTCCTCCGTTCTCGATTTGCACGACGTACTCGTGGAGTTTCATCGTCACGCCTTCGGCGACTGGGTCCCGAGCTATGTCCCCCGCAAAGAGTTTCGCTCCGGTCCAGCCTGAGGGTCCGCCTTACTCCAGGCGGACGACGGCCCCCGGAGTGTTATAGAGACGGATTAGGGTGTTGAGGTCTCGCGGGCTGGGTTTGCTCACGAGTGACTTCCAGAAAACCGGGTAGGGGACCACGGGCACCACAACCTGGTGTGGCTTCTCCTGGATTTGAAAGTACATGACATCGCCCTTCGATTCGCTGTGCCCCTTGATGCCGAGAGCGTGTCCCATTTCGTGCAGGATGATGGCGCGCATTTCGTCTTTGGACCAGCGGCGAGAAAGATCCACGGTGATGAACGCTACCTTGCGACCGGTCAATTCACCGCCCACGCGTCGAATTTGCACCCAATCGGCTTCTTCTCCCGCATGCCCCTCGCCAATTGGGGAGGACTCCCACTCCACGCGGATATCCGCTCGCTCGGGTGCCGCAACCAATTCAAGTGGGAACATCTCCTTCCAGATATTAAATGCCTCGCGTGCGCCTTGGCCCCAGTTCAGGACGGACACACTCCCCAGTGAAACCTTGATGGGAAAGGTCGTCCATTTCTCGGATTCCGACGTCGCGGCCACCTGCCAGTAATAGTCCCCTGCCGCCGGGACGTAGTGGGAGGGTTGAAGCGCCTCGGGATACACAGGCAGGTTCTCCAGGATTTGCAGTCTGGCACGGGCTTGAGCAACTTGGTACTTGCGCCCAGGGTCGTCGGTCGCGAGCTCAACGAACCGGCGGAAGTCCCCAATGGCCTTCTGCCGATCCACCATCTCGTTTGCCAAGGCGCGATTGTAATACGCCTCGATGAATTGGGGGTCCTGCTCGAGAGCCTGAGTGTAGGCCGCGGCAGACTCTCGAAACCGGTCTTGATCGTAGAGCCCGTTGCCCTGGCGAAAGAACCCCTTCGCCGCTTCTCGATCCACCGCCCGCGCCGGACCAACCATCAGCATCAGTAGCAAACCAAGCATCACCTGACGCATCGGCAATCACCTCCCGCCAATTGGCTTGCTGACATGATAATGGCACGCAGGCCCCCGTGCCAGAGTTAAGTGGTCAGTTGCCAGTGGTGGTCAGTGGTCGGGGATGTCGAGCGGTCGGCTCGCAGTGTTCAGCTTGCCGCGCCTCAAGCCGAAGTTGCCTCCCTCTACGCTTGGCTCTTGCCAAGCACGTTGAGAACTCAACGCCAAAAGTCAGCGTTCGACCTTTCAACCCGGATTTCCGATTTGAGTCTCGGTTGGCGAAGACGGGCGGGCGGCCGGTAAAGCATACTCGTTACTATTGGCTGCTCTTGGCCGAGAGCCATCTGACCAGGCGACTGTTCGGAGCGATGGTGGGGCGGATTGCGGCGTTGCCGGTGCCATCCGGGTAGAGAAACAGGTCGTGGCAGCCGAGAAACCGATCCTCAGCGAGCCCCGGCACGCAGCGGTGTCTGGAAAAAACACTGCCAGAAGCCGTGGTAGCGTGTTTTTAGGACCCTGGAGGGGCAGTTGGGAGCCGCTGGGATAATCCGGGCACGAAACAGGAAATGGAAGGGTTCGCTGGCAGGCGGATGGGTGTACACTCGGAGCCGCTGCAAGGCCAAAATGGAAATTCCAGTTTAGTAGCCGTAGGAGGGTTAATCATGCGACTCTGAACATTGTCGCTTGTCTTCGTATTATGTCTAGTGACGCCGGCAGGGTTGTTCGCACAGGAGGACCGTGAAGGCTGCAAGGATTCTCCGCTGTTGACGCGGCTTGTGGGTTGTTACATCTCGGATTGCAGCCAGTCCGAATACGATGCCGCCGAACTGACTGTGAGCACCTCCGGGGATAATCGTACGAAGCACGTCGAGGGCAAGGTCGAAAAGCTCACATACCAATGCAGCGGCAAGTCGGCGTTGCAAGTGAGGCGGAATGTCGAGCAGGCATTGCGGACTGCCGGCTACACCCTCGATTTCACCGGCTACGACGTCCCGGATCACTACGTCACCGCACACCGGGGGGCACAGTGGATCAGCGTGACTGCCCATGAAATGACCGGCGAGTGCTCGTATGACTTCGTCGCCGTCTTGACCCAGGAGATGACCGCCAGCGCTGAGGCCTGGACCGCCGAGATCAACAAGACTGGTCGCGTCGCCGTCTATGGAATTGAATTCGATACCGGCAAAGCCATCTTGAAACCCGAGTCGGAGAAAGTCCTCGCCCAGGTGCTTGCGTTGCTGAACGGCCAGCCCGACTGGAAAATGAAGATCGAAGGCCATACCGATTCGACCGGCACGAAAGCCGGTAATCAAACCCTCTCGCAGCAGCGCGCCGCCGCGGTTGTCGCCTGGCTGGTGACGAATGGCATTATGCGCACGCGCCTGATCGCCGCTGGGCTGGGGGACACCCAGCCGATCGCCGACAACGCGACCGAGGAGGGCCGGGCCCGCAATCGCCGCGTGGAACTGGTCAAGCAATAGATACCGCACCACCTCGGCGACGTACCCACGGCGTCAGCGGTGGACCGGACCGCTACCTTCGGCGATCCGCACTAACACTGGGTGCACTCCTATGGATGATCGTTCCGATATCCCTTTGCGCTCTTAATGGCCCAAATCCAGTGGCGGAGAATGCTTGTCCTAGCTAAGGTCTGACCCGGTGCTCCAGCAGAAGTTGGAGCAGGTCTTTTGGCAACCCCGCCATAACCTACAGACCTCAGACCAGAGTCTCACTTTAGAAGAAATGCTGACCCTTCTTAGGAATTGGGAACAAGAGCCGGGCTTAAAGGGTCGACCGACCCGAGCTGAATTTGAGGGCTTCAGGAAGCGCCTAAACGTTCTTATCTACCATGCAGTGTTTTCGGGTTGAGGGCGCACAGTTCCAAGAATCCCAACTTCGTCTGCTCTTCCGTAGGCAACCACTCCACACAGGCGTGCAGTTCTCCAAGCCGCACCTTGAACCGCTTCCCGCTCGTCAGGCTCTTCCACTCACCGGATATATCGGTTCAACTCCCCAACTTCCTCAACTGCCCTTTCAGACGAGCTTCTTCAACTCCGCCAGAATCTCGGAATTGTCCGGCTGCTCTCTCAACTCGTAAATCTTTGCCCATGCGAGCTTGCCGCTCCTATCGATGATAAAGACCGCGCGGTCGTTGATGAACGGGATCTGGTGCTTGGTGGGCGGGAAAACCTCGTAATCTGCCGCGGTCTCAGCGTAGGGCCAGCGGTCCACCACCAGCGGAAACTTCAACCCGCCCAGTTGCTTTTGGAAAGCGATGTGAGAAAAGACCGAATCGGTCGAGACGCCCACGACCTGGGCGTTCAAGCCGGCAAACTTGGCGAGGTCCGCCTGGAATGCCGACAGTTCGTTCTGTCAAACCGGGGTGAAATCGAGTGCGTAGAATGCCAGAACGATGTTCTCGCCGCGGTGGCTGGAAAGCTCGAACTCCCCTTGCAACTCGCCCGTGGCGCAAGGAAGTTTGAAATCCGGCGCCGCATCTCCAACCTTCAACGCCATACAGACCTCCGTCGCTCAGCCTGGATTCAGTGACGCGTCATCGGTGACAGGAGACGCGCCGCATTCGTTCGTACCTGGGTAGCCCGTAGCAAACGCAGGAATTCTAACCGATCACCCTGGCAAAGGAAAGTAAACGACGCGGAGAGAGGCTGCGTGCTACGCACCCCTCCCCGCGCGCAGCGAGGGATTGAACCGGTAGGTGACGTCAAGTGGTTTGTGGAGAAAGCTCGAGGGTACGGTTTCGCCAATCTTCGTTGAAGCGGTGGAAGATGGCATAGATAATCCGATCCAGGCTGTGGACATTGGTAAAGACCAGCATGGGTCGAGTACGGCGTCGGACTTCCACAAAGCAGCGTTCCATGGTGTTAGGGGTACACAGGTTCTTCCACAGGTGTTTGGGGAAGGCATAGAAGTTGAGCAAGTCGGGCAGATTCGTCTCCAGACGCCTCACGACCTTGGGGTAGACGGCCTGCCAGTTCTGCTGAAAATGCCGGAATGCTTGTCGGGCCTCGGCCAAGCGCGGGGCCAGATAGATCTTCTAGGCATCCTGCTTGACCCGGTCGTGATCGCGGCGGCGCACCGCCTCCGCGATGATGGGCATGGCGTTCACAACCACGCGGATCCCGGCGCGGGCCAACGCTCGCACGGCTTCCAGGCGCTTGGCGGGCGTCGGGGCCTGAGGTTCGAGCCGGCGCGCCAAGCGCTCGTCGAGCGTGGTCACCGTCATATGCACGCCGAAGCGGTGCCGGGCGGTGATGTTCTCGATCAACTCCCGATCGCGCACGATCAAGACCGATTTCGTGGTGAGGGAAAAATCCAGCCCCGCAAATTCTGCAAACACCTCGAGCATTTGCCGGGTGATTCGAAAGTGCTTCTCCGCCGGCTGGTAGGGGTCCGTCGCCGTGCCCAGGGCGATGGGCAGCCCTTTGTCCCGTACCTGCCGCAGTTCCGCGCGCAGCAGTTCCGGCGCGTCGACTTTGGCGTAGATCTTGCGCTCAAAGTCACGACCGTCCCACAGCTCCATGAACTCATGCGTGTAGCGGGCGAAGCAGTATTTGCAGCCGAACTCACAGCCTCGATAAGGGTTGATCGTCCAGGCGAAGGGCATGGTCCCGCTCGACTCACGATTCAAGGGTGGAGCGCGCCGCCAGGCGGTAATACTCCACCTCGGCGCGCTCGCGCACGAGAGGGCTTTGGGCCGCCAATCGTGCAATGCCCACAAGCCCTGTCTTTCCGGCGGGTTCCCCGACAAGTGTACAGCCCATTTGGAAAGCCCTCTTGGTTGACGATGACCGAGTTTCGCCGTTTCTTCGCCTTTTGTCAAGAGGGTTTTTTGGGCAGTGGGCGCTGTGGGGGGTGCGACCGATGGCCTGGGAGCACCGCAACGGTGCTTCCCTACACCGGTCCACGTATCCCGGGAAAACAAAAGAGGCACGGCAACCCGGTGCGAGCTGCCGTGCCCCTCTCGATTTTTCCGCCACTCTCCGAAAAGAGCAGCCCTTAGCTTTTGTTGCGGTCAGCCCTAGCGGTCAAACTTCAGAGCTTCGCGGCATTCCTCCAGGGCCTTGCTCGTATGTTCCAGCACCTTCACGCGGTGGCCGCCGAAGTCATGCGCGGCCGCTTCCAGATGGCCCCTGGCTCCGTCCAGGTTGGGGATCGCCGCATGGATTTCCGGCTGCCGCTCTTGCCGTTGAGACGCCGGGGCCGCGACCGCCGCCGGTGCTTCTTGAGCATCATCAACTGCTCATCTACACTGCTCGCACTCCTCCGCTCTTCTCAAATGCTCGATGGCACGATGGGTTGCCTCCATCGCCTCACGCTTTTGTCCGCAAAAATCGTGGCGGGCTTCTTCCATGTCATGCATGGCTGCTTCGAGGGCCTGGATCGCCTCATGGACGGCTGGACAACGACGCGGCATTGGAACGGCCAAGGCTGCCGGCACCGGAGCGGCTAGGGCTGGGGCCGCACCAACAGACTGCCTCCTCGGGCCTCCAGTCAGCATCCCCAAACCAAAAACGATGATTAAGGTAATGACGGCCAGAATGGTTCGTTTCATATTCCCTCCCAAATTAAGAGTTTGTACTACCTGGTGACTTCTGGCACTTATCTTAAGGGAGTAATGACTTTCTTGCAAGTCAAGCCGCTTATTGGGGAGCGACCGCCTCAGGGGTAGGCTTGATGGTTGAGAGCATCACGGGGTGGGCGTGCCCGTAAGGTCGTTGCGACCACTTTCGCGGTAGGATAGATGAAAAAGGGCACGGCGCGCGAGCGGCTTCGAGCCGCCGTGCCCCTCCCGAATTTTCCGCCGCTCTCCGAAGAGAGCAGTCCCTTAGCCTTTGTTGCGGTCAGCCCTAGCGGTCAAACTTCAGAGCTTCGCGGCATTCCTCCAGGGCCTTGTTGGTATGTTCCAGCGCCTTCACGCGGTGGCCGCCGAAGTCATGCGCGCCCGCTTCCAGATGGCCCTTGGCTTCCTCCAGGTTGCGGATCGCGGCACGAATTTCCGGGTGGCGCTCTTGCGGTTCAGGCGCCGGGGCCGCGACCGCCGCCGGTGCGGCTGTCGGGGCTGCCATTGCGGCAGGCGCCGGGCTCGGGTGCGGCTGCGCTTTGGGCGCGCCGATGAGCATGGTGAAGCCCAAAACGGCAAGTGCCGCTGAGCAAACAAGGAACGTCCTCTTCATGTTTCCTCCTAAAGTTGTGAATGTACCAGCCCACGGGGCGGGGGCTAGTACTGTGCCCTAAAGGCTCAGCTATTGCAAGTGGAAATACTGGGGGCGAGGATAGGTTGCGGCGGCAGAATGCTGATCCCGCGTTGAGGCCTGCACGCGACCCGGAACGCTGCTAAAATATCGGCCACCTATCCACCTCCGGGAGGCATTTATGAAGGTCGCAGCCGTCCAGATGGACATTAAAATCCTGGAAAAGGAACGCAATCTTGGAAAAATCCTCGCCCATCTGGAGACGGCCGCGCACGCGGGCGCCAAGCTGGTGGTCTTCCCGGAGTGCGCACTAAGCGGCTACTGCTTTACTAGCCGCGAGGAAGCTTGCCCCGCGGCTGAAGAAGTTCCCGGCCCCTCCACGGAGAAGATCCTGGCGGCCGCAAAAACCCTCGACTGCACCGCGGTCGTGGGATTGCTCGAACGCGCCGGCGAGCGGATTTTCAATTCTGCCGTGGTCGTCACGCCGCAAGGCATCCTGGGAACGTACCGCAAGCTGCATCTTCCCTGCCTCGGCATTGACTGGCACGCCGCGCCCGGGGACAAGCCGTTTCCCGTCTTCGCGACGCCGCACGCGAAGATCGGCATCAGCATCTGCTACGACTGCAGCTTTCCCGAATCCGGCCGCGCCCTCAAGCTGAAGGGCGCGCAGATTCTCGCCATTCCCACCAACTGGCCGCTCGGCTCCGACTCCTGGCAGCACACACCGCCGGTACGCGCCACGGAAAACCACCTGCACGTCATCGCCTGCGACCGCGTGGGCGAAGAGCGGGGCTTCCGCTTTTCGGGCCATTCGCAGATCGTGGATTTCACAGGGAAGAAACTAGCGGAAGCGGGCGAAACCGAGGAAACCATTATTTACGGCGACATCGACCCCGCGGCGGCCGACTGCAACCGTGTCGTCCGCCAGCCGGGCGTGTGGGAATTCGACCGCATCGCCGCCCGCCGGCCGGAGATGTATTCCGTTCTCACCGATCGGCCGGACAGGTCGTAGCAAAGCGTCGTATCCGCTAGAGCCCCATCGGCGCTTAGCGGAAGGCCGCAACGAGCGATGATGGACCGACATCAGGTTACCCGCCACGGTGGGAAGTCGTGCCCTGACGAAGCGAGCGGCATGTCCGGTTTGGCATTCGTGTATTACGACTTTTGGAGCGGCATCTGGCCTCACCCCTGGCGAAAGGGAAAGCGCCCAGAGCCATGACCTGTTGCGCCCAACTCTGTGCTCCCATTCACAAGTCCGCAGCCATGAGGCCTCTCGCCGAGGCCACCCGCTTCCGGTGGGACATGACCGAAGGCGCCTCTGCGGCCACGGCAGCACTTACCGCCGACGGCAGCCGGGTTGCCGGACTCAGCGCCCAGGGAATCGCAGGATCGAACCCGTGATGAAAAGGATTCCGCTCGTGCTTGAAGTTCAGCTCACGGGGGCCAAGCGGACTCGTATATAATTATTGGCGCTCTAAGGCCCCACAAAGTCCAGCTTACATTATGATCACAGCGGGCTTGATCCATAAATCGACTGAAAACGCCGGGTCTAAAATCGAAACCGGAGAGCGTTTCTATCGGCCGGAGTTGGATGTCTTACGCTTCTTCGCGTTTCTGGGAGTTTTCTTTTTTCATTTAAGGCCTCATTCCCTTCCGCCGGAATTGCTGCGTTACACCGCAATCCCGCTGGTTTCGAGCTTGGCCCGCTTGGGTAATGATGCTCTGGGGGCTGGCAACTTCGGTGTTGACCTGTTTTTTGTGCTGAGCGCCTACCTCATTACCGAGTTGCTGGTGAGAGAAAAGGCGAGGCGCGGGTCTCTCGATGTGAAAGCCTTCTACGTGCGTCGAATCCTGCGAATTTGGCCGCTTTATTTCTTCTTTATCGGGGTTGCTTGCATGCTCCATGTGTTCATGGGGGGGCAGGTCTTTGGCTGGCAATACGTGCTGGCATTTCTTCTCCTGAGTGGCAACTGGATTTGTGCGCTGCATGGGCTCCCGGCTTCGGTCGCCCTGCCGCTATGGAGCGTCTCGATTGAGGAGCAGTTCTATCTGCTTTGGCCCCAGGTGGTACGGCGAGCATCGGCCAAGCGCCTGGCAGCGGTGGCTGCCGGGCTGCTGGTGATGGCTTCCGGGGTTCGGTTTGTCCTGCTCGCCAGGCATACAACCATGCAGATGCTTGGGTACGGCACTTTTACCAGGCTCGACGGCATCGCCGTCGGCATTCTCATCTCCCTAGTTCTTCGGGGAAGAGTCCCCTCGCTGTCCATGGGTGTGCGCTTCTTCTTTGTTTTCCTTGGGCTTGGGGGCTTGATGGGGGCATCCGAACTCCTCCTCGCGACCGCTCCCGGCGCCGCCCCTACCCTGCTGGGTGGAATGTTGGGTTTTCCTCTGGTAGGGGTCGCATGTACTCTGCTGTTTCTGGCCGTCCTCGGTCTACAAGCAGAACGTGTGCGGCTGGTAGGCTGGTTTCGACTCGTGTACTTGGGCAAGATCTCTTACGGACTTTACGTATATCACCTTCTGGCATTGGTCCTTATGCGCAGTGCCCTCAGCCCGCTGGGGGTGGCGCTTTACCCTGTGTATGCGCTGCTGGGGTTCGCGCTGACGGTTGCCTTATCCATAGTCTCTTACCACTTCTTGGAGCTGCCTTTCCTAAAGCTCAAGGAGCGATTCACCTACGTACTTTCACGTCCCGGCTAGCTTTCCAGCTTGGCCAACCCTTCCGTCAAAAACTCGAACGTCTTCGCCTCAGGACGCGCCTTCGCGGGAATGATACTGAACAACCCGGGGCTTGAAGGCCAACTGTTCCAACTATCCTTGATCAAGACAGCTAAGGGAAGGCTAAGCGTCGTTAGTTTTCCGTACCGGACCCAGACGAAGGACCTCCTCTACTCCTCCCGCGGGTTCCGGAGCCCCAATACTACGGTTTGCCAGCCGGCCTCTCAAGGACTTTTCCCATGCTGCCTTCGCATGGGACCTTCGCATGTGCCAGTCCAGCGCTGGGACGTAAGCGAAAATGGGGGCGCTCAGCAGCCAAGCGGCGGAATAGTAGGCAAACGTCGATTCGGTGACTGAGGAGATGGTAATGAACGTCAAAACGCCGGGAACTTCGGGAGGGATCAACGCTGTGTTGCGGGGAGGCCGGATGAAGAAGTGCTTTATGGTGAGACGCCACACAACCAGAACGGCGATGAGGAGCGCCCCACCCCCCAGGATGCCTGACTGCACCAGAGCGTGCAGGAAGGCATCATGCATGTGCTCCCCCCGCAAGTAGAACCGATCAGCCTGAAAACCGAAACCCCACCACGGTGACTTGAGGAAAAGTTCCCAGCCCTGATGCCAAATTCCTATGCGCCCGCTTATCGTCGGATCGATTCGGCCAGTTCTTGTTATGTAAAGGAAGAAACCGCCGTAGAACCCGGCCAAGCCAAGCAGCGCAGCGGAAGCAGCGCCCACGAGAAGGAAAACCGCTCGTCTGCTTTTTTGCACGACCATTACCACGAGAGCACTGGCGATGAACGCCAGCACCTCTGTGCGGCCATTGGAAATCACCAGGGCATAGAGCGAAGCGCCGAGCACCCCCCCCCAAATGAGCCGAGTGAGACGCGTGCCTTTCCAGATCCTGGCGAAGGCTGCAATCCCGGCGATGGCTGCGTAGCGGGCAAACCCGGTGTTTCGCGTCGAAGCCATCCCCCAGATCGAGCCGGCGCCAGTGTAAGAGCGGACTCGCACAGGGCCGGCTTCAGTCTGATGGATGGCTTCCGGACCCATGATCGGTATTGCCCCAAGCAAACTCATCGCTAATACTGCGGCCACAATCCAGTCGAAAACCAGCACATGTTGGAGATCCAGGAGGGGATCCTCAACGGCCACAATGGCCAGCAGAACCAAGACCATCGCCAGATAGTTGCCTCCCCAGTACATCGCCTCAAGCGGCTCGATCGAAACAAAGGCGGAGGAGGCAAATCCCACGACCGCATACAACAACAACAATCCCAGCGGACCCACGATCCACCGCATCAGGAGGTTCGTACGGATGAGCATCAACAAAATCGCAAACCAGCCGGCCAGCATCGGGACAAAAGCTCTGAGGCCGTGGATCAACTCCAGGTTATTCGCGGGAAAACCAGGTTTCTCCACATACCAGGGACCGGTGTTGTACCCTGCCCAGAGCAGAGCCCATAGTCCGACGGCCAGCAGCGTATTCAGCCGTGTCCGCGGCTGGCGGCCCAGAACTTGGCCAGCCGTGACTGCCTTGCCAGCGTCCTGATTCCGGCGTAGCGGTCTTGCTACATGCACACCCATCTAAACCTCACCGGACACGACTTCCTATACTATCTGCAGATCTTCAGCAATTGTCTCCGAGAAGACAAAATCTGGCTGCCTCGCCCCTGGTCCATTTCTGCCATTAGAGACTTTCGAGTCCGCCGCCGATTTGGGCTCGGCAGAATACTGTCATGCCCCGACCTCAACCCGTGGAGGGCCTCAGCTTCTTCCCTTCCGCGAGCTATGTCCGCCCGAATTCAGAGCTGGCTTGAGTGGCTCCTGTTCTTTCTGCTAGGACTCCGACGCTGACCAAACGGCCCGATCGAAAACAAATACACTGTCTCGCCGTATGACAAAGTCGGAGCGCATCTTCGTGGAACATGTGAGGAAGTCTGCAATCGTTCCCCGCTGACGCGACGTCCAGCCGTGAAGTCCGACAATGAGCAGATGTACCCCCACCCACCTCACATTGAAGAGTCCGCCCTCTGGCTTTTCGAAGCATGAAACAAACAACTCGAGCGGGAGTTGATGACCCTCCCGGTGCGACGGCACGCCCGCCACCCGCCCTTCGTCAGCCCGTGCCCGGCTTAGATGCAATCATGAACAACTCTTCCCCAGCGTCTGGCCAAAAGACTCGCGCTATCGCCTCAATGATAAAGAAGGTCAATGCCCTTAAATTGCTTATCCAACCTGGAGCCCATTCCCGAGCGCCCGCTCGCTTGATGGCGCGACTGGCGAGCCAGTTGGACCTACTCCCCCGGGTGCTTGTGCGCAGGGCCCGGATTTCCAGCCTTGCCTTTTGAGCGCAGTTCCGGAGACTGCGGGGAGAGAAAAGGAATAAATGCCGAGGTGGCTCCAAACCTCTCCAAGCCTCTCGAAACTGCCGGTGTCCTAAGCTCACGACATTGGGCGTGACGACAACCACCTTGCCGCCCACTCGAAGCACACGGTAGCATTCCCTGAGGGCTGCCAGAGGGTCGTGGAGATGTTCGATGACGTGATGAATCATAATGACGTCAATGGAGGAGTCCGGTAGACTCGCATCTTCCAAGCGACCCACAAAAACGGTGGATCTGGACGTTTCACGGGCGACACGGGCCGCCTTTGGGTCAGGTTCAACTCCAAGCACCTGCCAACCTAAGCCCGTCATTTCCTGTAGAAACTCACCGCTTCCACAACCCACGTCGAGCAGCGTTCCGCGTGCCCCAGACTTCATCCACAGCAGGTCCAAGCCAGTCCAGTCCTTAATCGCCGGCAGTCTGGCCGCTATGATGCCGATGAGACGCCACCCCCGGCTGCGCTGGTCGTTCGCCGAGCCTAACACCGCCCCCTGTACGGCCTGTCTCAGTTTCCATCGGAGTGAACCGGGTTGCCATTTTTCAGACCGCTGATGAGTGTAGTAGGAACCGTACAGCTTCCCCATGTCATCGGAAAGGGGTTGTGGATCGAGCCAAGCAAGACCACAGAGCTTACAGCTCCGCAAATTCCATAGACCCGGCGCGTTGTACAGTCGGTCAGACAGGCGACTGTAAAGCTGTCCGCCAGCTTCTCCACAAAGGAAACAGGTTGTAGCTTCCTGGACCCGCACGCCCGCGTTCTCCGTAATCAACGGGCCTCCTGATTCCGACCCAGAGGTCTCGCTACGTTCACACCCATTTAGGCCTCGTGGGAGCGTGCTCCCAACACTTCCTCGTAGATCTTCAGGAGCCTTTCACCCAAGTGGTCCCAGCTATACATTTGTTCCGCTCTCAGCCGAGCGGCGTGGCCCATCTTACCGCGGAGTTCGCGGTCTCCGTACAACCGTTCCAGGGCCTGGGTCATGAGTTCAATGGTCTCATCAGGAGAACGGGGAGGAATTTTAATACCGCAGTTCTCCGTGATGTGCATGCCCGGGCCGGCAAGGTCCATGCAGATGACGGGCTTACCGGCTGCCATGGCTTCGACCACCACCGCTCCTCCCCCGTCCCGAAAGCTCGGGAAGATGAAGATGTCGCACGCCTTCATCGCCAACAGGACCTTAGGACGGGGCGCCCATTCCTCCAGGTGAACCTGGCCCTGCAAACCCAATTCTTGCACGAGACTTCCCAGACGGCCACGCTCGGGACCACCGCCGACAATCGTTAATTCGACTTCTTTGTGCCGTTTCGCAAAGGGCGCGAAGGCGCGAATCGCTAGCGCATAGCCTTTAAGAGGAAGCAATTTACCTGCGGAAAGGACGTGGAAGGTTCCGTTTCGCGGCTGACCCTGGTCAGCTTTGTCTTCTCCGCATGTGCTGCACGTTGCGCCACCTCTCAGAAGCTGCAGGTCTTCTCCAGAAATGCCGTTGACTGGGAATAAGTGGACCTTCCTTCGAAGCTTTTGGGGGACTGCCTCAAGCGCCTCCTGATTACATACCAGGATGGCTCTGGCCCGGCGCCGACCCAGCACAAAGAACGGGTCGTGGCTCAGCACCCATTGACCGAAGGTGCGGAAGTATTCCCAAGCCCGCGCCCTCAGCGGGTACTCCTTTAGCAAAACTCGCGGCGTCCGGTGTGCTCCGCCACCTGGACCCCGCAGGTAAGGAACTGGAAGCAACGCCCCGATGAAGCTCGCCATCCAGTCGTTAGCGTAAGTGACATGGTGAAAAACGTCAAAGCGAATTTGGCGATGCAGCCGACGCGCCTCAAAATAGGCTCGGAGTTGCCACAGGTAAGCATAAAACTGAATGCCTCCCTGAAAGGATTTCACACCTTCGAGCCAGGAGGGAAGGCTCAGATAGACGAAGTGAGGGACCGTCGACCTTTGGACCGAAAGAGCCTTCTCAATTGCCGCCCGGTGGAGAGAATGCGTGAGTACCCAAACCTCATGAAACCGCGCCAACTGATTGACAACATTCCATCCCAGGATCAGCTCTCCGCCCCCAAACTGCTCGGAAGCCCCTCCGGGCGCGCAAGCAAACGCTGATGCCAACACTCTGAGTCTCTTCATAGGCCCGCGTTTGAAGGGTGGATCAAAGCAGAACGATACTCGCCCTTGGGAGGTCGGGTGAGTAGGCCATCCTTGAGGCCCCTGAATTCCGCCGGAATGCATTCCCAGTCATGCGCCCAACTGATCTTGGCGATTCGCCACATCGACCGCAGCGGCAGGAGCAGAAGGGCACAGCAAAGCTGCCAGGGGCTGGCGTATCTCCGCAAAGTCCATAGGTGGTTGCGGGTCAATAGGTAACGCATCGTTGCCAGTTTCTTCTTCCCGCTAGCGGACACTCCATGCCAGAGTTTAGCGGAAGGACAGAGTACGAGCCGGAAACCTGCGCGCCGGCAGCGCAGTGACCAATCAATATCTTCCACATATGCAAAGTAACTCGGGTCGAATCCACCCACCTCCTGGACAATGCGCTTCGGAATCAAAATGCAGCATCCCGAGGCATAGTCTGCCTCGGGGGGGAAATCAAACCGACCGTCGTCAAGCAAGCCATAGGCAGGATTGGAAAAGACACCGGTCCAAAGGTTCACACGCCCCCAGGCAAACCAAAACCGCAAGGGGTCGCTGGCAAGGTAAATCTTGGGAATAACAGCAACCCGGTCGTCATGGGCCGTCGCCGCCGCCACCAGGTTCGAGATCATATGTGGATCCATCCACGTGTCGTTGTTGAGCACCATCACGTAATCAGCGCCCCAGTTTAACCCCCAAGCAATCCCTTGGTTGCAGCCTTCGGCAAAACCCAGATTCCGCGGGTTCTTGATGATGCCGGCCTCCGGGCATGACTTCACAATCTCCTCGAGCGAGCCATCGGTCGAGCCGTTATCTACAACCAGTACTTGTGAGTCCGGGTAATGCGATTGCCGAAGACTCTCAATACAGCGGAGGGTCAAATCTCCACCGTTCCAATTCAGGATGACGACCACGACCCTCTTTATGGCCATTAGTGAGAATCCCACTCGCGCCACGCTTAATTCGCCGAGCAATACGCCATGGCGGGAAGGTCCCGGTGGTCAACCCCATCCCGGGATCGTCGGGCGCATTATCCCGTATGTCAGCCTACAGGGGCGATTTGAACCAACCAATCCCGCTCCAGCGCTCGCCAACGGAACAGAATCTCTGTCATTATGCCACGGGTTCGAGCCCATGGGCGAACAAGGAAAGAAGGCCCACCAAGTTTCCAGTGACCCGCTTGAAGTAACGGCTCTCGAGCCGGCTGAAGCCGGGGTAACCTCACTAGCCTTTGTAAGAGACAAGGTGGTACGGTCCATCGGTGGGTTGTCCTTCGATACGGCTATAGCCTAGGGACATCAACAAGTTAGTAATATCGGTGGGCTTCAAGGGGACGGGCAGGAACTTGGGATGAATTTCGCAGCACACCATTTCACATCTGGGATCAGCGAGCGTACGCTGGAAACCTTTCAGGACGCTGTATTCAAAACCCTCCACATCGACTTTTACGGCTTTTGGAATGGGCAGTCTTTCGGCTTCCACGAACTCGTCACCCCGCACTACCTGGACTCGTTCAAACGGCATGTCTGTTCCCTTGGAACCCGCAATCGCCCCCCGGAGAAGACTGAAGTTGGCAATAACTTCCCCGATGAAGAGCTTCTCCTCACCGGCTCGCTCGCCCAGAGCCTTCTCAAACGCACGCACGTTCTCGAGTCCGTTCAACCTTAGGTTTTCCAGCAGTTGCTCGTACGTTTCGTGATGCGGCTCAAAGGCGATCACGGTTCCGCGAGGTCCCACTGCTTTCGCAAGTAAGATGCTATACACACCGAGATTACTACCTACGTCGTATACCGTATCCCCGGGCTGAAGGAAGCGGGCGATGAGGTCAAGACTGGGCTCCATGCTCACGGCCTCCACGGCGCGTAATTGCTCAGGAGTACGGGTGACGAAAGCAGCCGTCACCCCCCGCGCTCCACTCGAAAGACTCCTTGCCGAGGTGAAGCAAGAAAGTGGTAAAGCTTTCTCCCCGCGCTCCGCAGTCCGAGCGTTCTTATGACGCGTATGACCCATGGATGGTAAGTCAGCCTCCGGATGATTCTAGGTAAGGGCAGAGCCTCCTCGCCAATGCGACGGCAAAGGCCGTCGTGGTGTCACCCTGCACAATTACGAGATATTTGGCCGTCACCGATCGAGAAGCGCAGAAATCCGTACCAGTCGCTTCGCCGTGAGTTCATCCAGGTTCTGGTTCAATTTCATGACGCGCTGCCCGCGGGGGCGTAGGTGCATGAGATCCCGCAGCTCAATCTGCGTCGCGATAGCGATCTATCAGGCCAGTTTCCCGGCAACGCGGGACCTTGCCGGGGAGAGCAATGCTTCCATCGACTGGAAAGCTTGGTTAAAGTCAAGCTCCCAGTTGTATTTCTCTCTGACTGCCTGCTGGGCCCGCCTGCCCATTGCGCCCAGTTCTTCTCCAGCGTTCTTCAATCGCAGGACGATTTCCGCGGTCTCCTCCGGCCCGCTGCCTTCGGGAATCACCGCGCCGCATTGCAATTCCTCAATGATTCTCCGCGTCGGCTCCATAGCTGTCGACAGGACCGGCAGCCCTGCTGCGAAGTAGTGAAAGAGCTTGCAGGAGATAGTGACATTCGTGAAGGGTGAGACCGCGTAGGGCACGATTCCCACGTCCCCCTGTTGAAGCCACCGGGGGACTTCCTGTGGAGGGATGATTCCGTCCGCCTGCACGTGACCCTGGACTTTTGACTGCTCCACCAGATTGTCCAAAGGTTTGCGATCGCCCTCGACACCCCCGAGGAGTAGCCGCACGTTTCGGTCGCGCGGGATGATACAACCCAGGGCCCGAATGAAGGGGGCAACCAAGCTGAAGTCGCCACCGAGCTGACCGATAAGGATCAACGTGAACACCCCGCCCTTCTCACGGCGGTGATTCTGCTCCGCCGGAACCTCCTCCAATTCGGTTGTATTGCCGACGACAGTTACTCTTCCTTGGCTCAAAACCCTCGGGGGTAGGGATTTCATGCGCTCCGGAACCACGACCCAAGTGTGATCCACAAGCTTCACGCAGGCCTTTTCGAGCCAGGCGACCAGACGGCTGTTGCGTGTCAGGTAATGGGCCAGGCGGGTCTTAGGACGGATCCGCGCCAACTCCTCATTGTGCTCCTGCAGATCCAAGATCGTGGGTTTGTGCAGCAGTTTGGCTACCAGGATCATCGGCAGGGCGATGCGAATGTTGCTGGAAATGAACAGGTCCGGCTGGATCTTTCTTGCGACCTTCCATATCCACATCGCCCAAAAAGGATTGAAGGGCGAAGGAGAGCTGAGCGAAGGATAGAGAGGGCTCTTTAGGAAGAAGTCGAACCGGACCACTCGCCCATGGTCGAGATCTTCTACCTGCGGCCCGCGTCGGCTGTTCCAGGCCAGGAGTGTGACCCTATGGCCTCGCTGGCTGAGCGAGCGCGCGAACCTCCTGACCCTCACCTCACCGATGTGGGGATAATCGTTCTGCATTACAATGGCAACGTGCATCGCTACCTCAGCGCTCGATCTAACGGATTATGATTCTCCGATTCCTCTGCCCCCTGCCCGCCCCAGGCGATCCGCGCAGGCTTGCAGCTCTCGGGAATTCATGCCTCCGGAACATACATGCGGACGCTCGAAAAGTCAGGAAATACTTAACGTAGTAGTACGAGCGGCTCTCCGTAAACCGATCCCCAGCGGGACATGTCTCGTCCGCGCTCCAAACCGCGATGGGTCAAGCAGCCGCCAACAATCGATTATGGTAGTAGGCTCATGCGCGATGTAACTTTCGTCGATATCTCTGAATTCTTTATCGCGCGTGGTAATCACGCACAGGGGAGACTGGGCAAGACAGTCCCGAACCGACGTTGCATAAGTAATCTTGTCGCCAAAGACCGCCCGGGTGTTCTCGATCGCCAGCGGGTCGTAAGCGCTCACCTGAACTCCGTGTCTCACCAGCACGTCGATGAGCCTTATGGCGGGTGATTCCACGATTACGTTGGTGTTCGGCTTGAAGGCCAATCCCAACACTGAAACGGTCCTCTGCGGGGACCTCTTGACCTCTTCGAGGACCAAATCTGCCAGATGCTGGTCCTGGGTGCGATTGACGGTTTCGGCCGCTTCCACCAAGGCGGCGTCTAAACCGTTGCGCTTGGCCAAAACGACATATGCTCGGGTGTCGCGAGGGAAACAGGTTCCACCATAGGCCAGACCTCCCTGCAAATAGTGCGGCGCAATTCGGCGGTCGGCCCCGAGTGCCCGGGTGATCACATCCACCTGGGCGCCGGGAATTCGTTCGCAGAGATTGGCCAGCGCGTTGGCGAAGCTGATCTTAAGCGTGACGTAGCAATTCAGGCTCACCTTGAAGATCTCGGCGTCGATCAAAGACATCTGAAACATGGGGGGATTGTTTTCGCACAATTCATGGTACACCGCTTCCGCCAATTGGCCTGCGTGTTCGTTGCTGCAACCAATCGCGACCAAATCCGGCCTGAGAAAATCTCGGATGACCGACCCGAGGGCTACCAGCTCGGGACTGTAACAAAGCCCGAATCCTTCATTGAGCTTTCGCCCGCTGGCGTTCTCCATGAGTGGAATGACTTCGCCCTCCATCGAGCCGGGCATGACGGTGCTGTTAATGATAAAGAGGTGGTAGGGCTTGCTGGACTCTCTGAGAGACTGGCCCAGTGCCTTGAGAGCTCGCAGCACGTAGAGGTTCGAGAAGTGTCCATCATCATCGCTCGGGGTGTGCACCATGATGCAGGAAACATCTGTTTGCTCGACTGCCTCAGGATGGCTCAACGTCGCCCTGAGGCGCTTGCCGCCGAATTCGGCGACCAATTCGGGCAAGCCCGGCTCGCAAAGCATCGTGCGCCCTTGATTTAGCGCGTTGACCACCTCCGGCAATACATCAACGCCTAAAACGTCGATGCCGCGTTTGGCGTAGCTGGCCGCCAAACACAAACCCAATTTCCCAAGCCCGATTACTGATACTGTGCGGTTTTGCATCTTAGGGGTGCTCCTCCGATGTCGGTTCCATCTCGACATGCCCGATCCATCCCGGATGAGGTTTGAAATTCAGAAACCTGCTGATGGGGTCCCCGAGGCAGGTGCTCCACTCTGGTGGCGAAGCGACCACTTCAATTTCATCCAGGCTGTGAAAGCCATAGTCCTCGTCGGATTCCTTCAATAAGAAGCTGTACATTCGCATCTTCATGGGATCGAATCCCATTAGGCGAGTAGCTACAAGATCGGTGGCCAGAAGGTTCTCGCCGGCCAGGAGTACCCCCGCCGACTTGGGATCCGGCACTAAGGGACCTACATTCTCACCGCCGATGACTCCGTCGATAAATGTGAACATCTTCCGCTGCGGGGTGTCGTGAAACTTCCCGTCTTGACCGGCATAGTAGAAGATATTGAGCAGGTCCACCACCATCCGCCACGCCGAATCGTTGCCCCACCAGTTCCCCGCATCGAGCAGTCTCTTCTCGATCGGCACCGTGATTCCGAAGGGTTTCAGGAGCTTTCCGTGTAGCCAGTAAACCGACCGATGAAGATATTCGAGCGGCAGGCTCCGTCGCGCCAGCAAGTGGTCGTACATCCATCGTTCGGTCTTGATAAGCCGTTCTTCAACTGGGCTCAGATACCCATCCGGGTACTGATCGCCCCCTTCTTTGGGAGAGGTCAGGGTATAGTGCACCAAGTGGTTCTTGTTTGTAGTTATCCCCACCAGGCCTTTGGCATTGAGTGTTACGCCGACCTTCTTGTGCACTTTCAGTTTCGGCACGGAAACGACGACATCGGCCTTCATCATCGTTCCTGCAACCTGGTACTCATGGCGATCGTCGTGGTGATGCGCAATGAGCTCCTGACGATGATAGACCGCGCCATATAGCTTCTGAGAAGGTCGACCGTACAGGGCGCTACGCCGACCCAGATTGACCACCACGTTCCCCTCGGGGTCGCCCGGTAGAGCGCGAAGCATGGAGGGAAAATGGCGATGGTTGGACCAATACGTCCGCAAGTCCAGCACCTCGACTCCAGGTCCTTTGAAGCGTGCGTAGAAGTCACTTACTTCGGTCAGCCGTGTGGATTCTAAGAGCTCAGCGAAGTTGCAGTCGTACTGTGGGGCATCAGCAAAGATGAGTCGCCCCTCGCCTCGCAGTGCAATCCAAGAATAGTCGCCGACCGCCCGCAGCACGGAGGCGTGCGTAATGGCGGCGAAGAGGTCTTTCCCTTCCTTGTGCCGACTGACCACAAAGTTGGGTTTTATGACCACGGTCATCCCAGGCTTGATAATTGAACCCAGAGGATTCCATTTCGAAGTCCCGAAGTTCCCCGCGTCGAGTCCGAGCGCGGAAAGCAACCAGCGCACACCCTCGTAGACAAGATTCTTTGCTTGGCTAAGGTTTTTCCCAAAGGGATACTCGGGGTATGACTCTGACGGATGATAAGGAGCCTGCTCAGGATATCGCGCCGCGGCAAGCCTTACAACTGCAACCTTAGTCAAGTTAGCACTCCCATCCGCGACTGTGTCGATAACCCTGCGCTCAGTTTCCGGATGACTCACTCCTGTAAAGCTTGCCGAAGGGCGGGATGATCAAATGTCAGCTTTAGCTCCTGAACAAGCAGCCGGTGCTTGCCCCTTTGAGTCAGCGGAATCTCTGAAACCGCCTCCATTGTGAGGTCGACGTCATTCAGGCAACGCTCCAAAAGTCTCCGCTGCATCATCTGTCCCGTTTCTTCACTGAAATTGTTTTTCGGAACGAAGCGAAAGACGATCTTGCCGGGTTCTCGTTGTACGAACTGAAACTGCTTGATCCGATCGTAGAAGTCGTCGTGCATGTTGAGCATGGAGGTGGATAGACAGCGGCCACTTTTGGTCAAGATAAGCTCCTGCAACCTGCCCTCGATTCTTTCCCAAATCTGATACGGGCGGCCGCAGGAGGAGCAGCCCCAGCCCTTAAAGACGGCAAGATCCTGAGTCTTGTAACGAATGAACGGTGTGGCATGCATGATAAACGAAGTACCAATGATCTCGCCGATATCTCCTGGTTGGGATGCCGGTTGGCCCTTACGGCCGATGAGCTCCGCATAGCCATATTGCGGAAGCACGTGATAGGTGTTTTCATATTCACAGTAGCCCGCGAGCACCGCCATCTCATAATGGCCATAATGGATAAAGATTTTTGCCTTGAAGACTTCCGCAAGCAACTCCCGCTGGAAATCATAAAGGTGCTCCGACGAGCAGAGGATTCCCTTGACGGCGGGGAAGGGGCGCCCAGTGTCCTTGAGAAACCTTGCAAACACATAACCTGACGAAGGGTAACATCTGATCCATTCGGGCTCATATTCCAGGGCGCGACGACGGTAAACCTCCATCTGTTCGGGTACGAAGTCGTACGTGGAACATCGCAATTCGTTGAATTTGGGAACGAATTCCATGCGATCCGGCGTGTTGATCAGGAGACCACGGAAGACAATCTGCCTATCCCCTTCCTTCCAGCCCACGCGGTGGTACTGGTGTGCCTTAGAGGCTAGTTCTTTAGCGAAGGCTTTGGGGTCCCTATACATGCCACATGGAATGCCCGTGCTGCCCCCAGTGGTGATGTAAGTTCGTCCCTCGATGGGTACGGAAAAACCTTCTAGGTCGTCGCGGATCGTTTCCTTTTCGACAAACGGGAAGCGTCGAAAATCATCGAATGAGCGGAGATCCCCAGGATGGATGCCGGCCTGTTCATAAAGGGCCCTATAGCTGGGAGAGTTTTCGAACGCGTGTTGGACGATGCGCTTGATTTCGCGCAACTGGTAGTCCGCAATCTGGTCCCGCGTCCAGCTCTCGGAGTCTCTCAGAAACTGCTTCCAAGCGGCGTAATCGGGATTCTTCAAATCAGCATGTATTTGCTGCATGGCGATATAGTGGTCGGAAGGTGAGCCAACTGTTTGTCCATCGTGCACCTGGGACAAATGGCTGTATTCCAAGTATGCCCCTGCCGCTCTCCCCATCTCTTGATGGAACGCCTCTTGTCCATACACCGCTCAACAGGAATGCAAACAGGACGTTTCACAGTCATTCCGGTACCCTGCTATGCCTTGGGCTTTCCCAACCCAGCCAACCGAAGAAGAGCTCGAAGCCAGCGGAGGCAGGCACTCACCGCTTTGTCGAGCAGGATCACCGGAAATAGATAGGGAGGCACATTCTCATCGGACATGGGGCGCAGGACAAAGTAGCTGAGCCTTAACCTAAGCTTGTAAAGCTGCCCTTCGAGACGATAAACAAGCGACGTTTTCCTCAAACCGGCTTTCGTCAGGATGTGGGTTGCATCCCACGGACTGTACCAGAAAATAGGGCCTGGCATCAAGCGGAGGTTGCTCCTGATCTCACCTCTCTTGAAAAATTCTCGCTTAGATCCTGGAATATGAGAGTAGTCGTGCCCTTGATGAGCCACGGTCACCGCGGGCGTCGCTTCGATCACGGGAACCTGCATGGCGCGCGCCGCGTAAATGAGCCAATAGTCCCAGGCAGAGCGTCCAAGAGCAAACGGCGGAATGTCCGTCCAGAGACCCTTGGGATAGAGAAAATAGTCGGGGCCACCGAGCTTGCTTTGCGCCCTCACGCGGGACAGCACCTCCTGCTCCCAACCTGAGCTCTGAAAGTCCAAGAGCTCCCGCAATTCTATATCCCAGCGCCGGCCAAAAATGAAGAATCGCTGCCCGCCAATGTCGTGGATCACTCGTTGAGCGCCGATCATAAAATCGCTCATCAGAATGATGTCCGCGTTGATGTAACACATGAACGGATGCAAGGCCGCCGCCTCGGCGGTCCGAAAGACAGAGCGCAGCATAGGGGTACCAAACTCGTTCCGTTCCAGCTCGGGAATGTGTCGCAATCCGAGTTCCCCCGCGAACTCCGCCGTCCCCTCATCATCCCCGAGCAGGATAATCTCGGGTTGGGGTCGAAGCAGCGTCCAACTCCTTATGGCATTGGACTGTATCACCTTGATGTGCCCACGGAAGGGTTTGGGGCAGCAAAAAAAGGAGATCATGCTAAACCCTCGCATTCTCGAGGGAGATAGTTGGCCGCTCCAAAACGAAAAGACCTAGGCCGTAAAAGTAATCCGTGGTTTCCAAGTCAAGTGCACTCGCTTCCTCGGCAAGAATCCATCGGTTACGGCTATCCTTGGTCCAGTATTCCTTCTTCAGGACGTTCCAGCCACCCAGCAATTGGGGCAGGCGATTCGTGCCGTAGATCCGGTGCAAGGGGAAGTACACGTGATCACGCCCGACCGGCACCGTTAGGAGCATGATCGCGCGAGGTTTCAACAGGTCTTTAAGGCGCCCCATGGCCTCCAGATCGCCGTCAGGACGGTGCTTAGTAACGCCGTACCGCCCGGCTAGCCCCACATGCTCCACGGTCGAGCAATTGATAACGACGTCGAAATGCCCGGCAGGCAAACTCACTTCAAGGATGTCGCCTTGGATGAACCTCAGTCTAGAGTGCACGTACGGATCCGACACCGCGTGTTGGTCTAGCGCCAAAGTCTCCCACCCCTTGCGCGCTGCCAAAAGAGCCATCCACCCACCCTGACATCCAAAGTCCAAGGCATGGCCGCGGCCTTCAGGCAAGTGGGCAGCCACCCACGAGTACTCAATATCCCGGTCTGCCTTCAGATTAGGTATCGGCGGCTGGTAAAACCTACGCCCTCCAGCGATAAGGAGGGCGTTCAGCCTGCTAAGAGCGCGCCACAGCTCCCATCGCCTTACCACTATAAGCTTCCTCTCCCATTCGCTGAACTTGGCTCACCTTCGCGGTCGGCACCGCGATCAGATTCTCCCATACATCGTACCTTTTCTTGAGAGCGGCGGGCCCCAGAAGGCCGCGGGCATCTGGTGAGAACCATTCATACCCACGAGCTTGAAGGAAGTCATAGATCCCGCGCGCTCCGTAACCCCATTGTGCCGTTCGCACGTCGGCCATCTCGCACATAATGATCGGGTGCAGTCTACCCAAAACGTTCGCCCCGCCCTTGAGTATTTCCAACTCTCCGCCTTCGGCGTCAATTTTCATGAAGTCGACAGCCTCGACGTTCCTCTCTCGAACGTAGGTGTCCAAGGTGGTGACAGCAACTCGAGTGAGTTTGATGCGACCTTTCACGTCGCTGGTGGGGTGGCGTAATGAACTCAGCGAGCCGAATCCGTCAAGGCAAACGAACATATCTGCAGAACCATCCTGACTGCTCAAGGCGACAGGCTCCAGGACAACGTTCCGGCAGCGATTAATCCTCACGTTCCAACGCAGCTTCCTGAATTCTCCGGGGGCCGGCTCAAAGGCAATCACCTTCCCCTGTGGTCCGACCCTTTGTGCTACGGGGATGGTGTAGAGTCCCTGATTGCGCCGATGTCGAGCACTGTCATTCCCGGGGCAAGGAAACGAGAAACAAATCGCCACCCGCCTTCCTCACAGCGCTTGCGTTCCCACAGAACTTCCAAGCCCACAATTTCCCCGTAAGCCAGCCACCAACCGCCAGTGGGGAGGCGGCAGGTTCAGAATGGACAAGCGACTGCGAAAAAACCAAAGCCACTTCAACGCACGCTTGGCAACCCTGACCAACCTCCGAGAGGTACTCAATCCTGATGGCACTGCCGACTCGGAGATGGTTCCATAATGCGGTTCGCCAAGTTTCCTATTCGGATGACGGATAGCCGTCCTGTGCCTGCGTCGAAGGCACTCCCAATCAACATCTCTCTGCCGAAATCAGCCAGTAGGTGCTCCGGGAACGTCTCTCTGCTTCCATCGAAATTCAGCGCCGTAGGCTCATTCAATCCACTGTGGGTCATTCCGCCCCTGCCAAGCCACCCACAATCGGGACGCGAACCAGCACTCCCCTGAGCATGGTCTTCTCGGTCTTGTCCAGCAGATAGCGCCAGGCAATCACGCTAAACAGAACCAGAGCTACCATCGCCACTACGCCCTTGGCAAACGCTGTCTTTTCAGCCACTGCTGCCATGACCGCGCCCAGACCCATCAGTGTCACCAAGCTTTTCACCAGACCATTCTCGGTAATAACCGCGGGCCTCAGATGCATGAGTCTGTACGCGAAGCCGAAAAACAAGACGAGTTCAAGCCCGGCGCGCATCGTCCAAGCCAAGGCAGCTCCGTTGATGCCCATCTTCTCAATGAGGAACCACAATGTGCCTACATAGAGGACGGCGTAGGCCATAAAGAGCTTTGCCCGCAGGTCAGGCCGCCCGATCCCGTCGAGCAGATTAGCGGGAATCTGAGACAGGCCGTTCAGCAGCATGCCCAAGGCTAGGATTTGAAGCACCAAAGAACCTTTCGCGGCAAACTCACTCCCCATCCAGAGCCGCAAGATGTTTGTTGAAAACAGAATGATCGTCAGGACCACCGGGCCCATTATGAGAAGCAGGTATTTCAGACTTCTCGCATAGAGCCGTTCCATGGCTTCCTTCTCAACACTCGCCATCGCGCTGAAGGCAGGGAAAGTAACCGTAGTAAGACCTCCAGGGAGAACGTTCAGCTTCGACACCGCTGTAAAAGGGACAGTGTAATAGGTGACTGCCGTCATGGAAAGAAGGCTTCCGATTAAGAAACGATCTAGCGACACCAATATCGGAATCAACAGATTGCAAACCGTTACCCAACCCCCAAAGGCAAGCAAGGTGGGGATTCGCCGTGAGTCTATGCTGATGCGTCTCAACTGCGGAAAAACCTTCACGCAGAGATAGAGATAAACGATAGCCGTGGCGAGCCGGGACACCAACATGAAGGAAACGATGCCAGGCAGTCGGAAGTGCAAGGCGACGCCCACTGCCGGAATAAGGTACCCCAAAGCTGTGGAAGGAATCTGTATTGCCGTCAGGAGGTCAAACCGTTGAGCCGCTTGCAGAAGTCCAGTCAAGGCCCCTAGTGCCATCGTGAGGGGCACCGAGAGGGCCACGATGTACATGGTGATTCGTGTTTCAGCGACGAGAGGGGGGGGGATGTTCAGCACTCGCCCAATCAATGACGGCGTGGCGGCAGCCAAGGCAATGCCACCAACCGTCCCTGCGACGATGTGAAGCCCCAGGGTGGTCCAAAACAGCTTGGCGATCGTCTCGATTTCAGCCTTGCCAAGGGCCTCAGCAACGAACTTCGTCATGGCCCGGCCAAGGCCGAACTCGAACAAAACAAAGTAACCTGCGAGCAACCAGGCGAGCGAAAGCACTCCAAAACCATCTTCACCCAAGCCGCGGACAATATAAGGGATCGTGACCAATGCCACGACCAGGGGCGCTGCCTGGCCAAGAACGTTTAGTAGTGTGTTGCGTGCGAGCAAGCCGCCTGTTAGGGCGATTCCCTTCTGCACAGTGACGCTATCTCCAACTACACCGCCCCCGGCAACGACGTGAACCGATAGCAGGAACTGGAGCGTTCACTGCAACTTGCGCCGGACTCCCAGCCGCATAGATCGGTCTAAGAGCAAAGGCGACATATGCTAATGATCCTTGAACAACCCGAGGATAACCTTTCGTTTACGCCATTGTCAAACCATTTCTGCCTGAATTAACCCACGCTTGTCGTCCTCTTTCCTCTCTTGCCTTTGCCTTGTCTTTGTTTTGCTCTTCTTGTCCTCCCGCCGTGGCGTCACGAAGGTCTTTTCTCAGGCGCGGATACCCGTCGGGCGGCGAGGTGAAGTCACCATTAGCGTAATAATCAGTGTCCAGGCCGGTCACGGCATGCCCTTTGTCGGACAGAAACCTGACCACGACGGCGCCAATGTCAGGTCTCCAAGCAAGTAAGCCGCTGCCCTCTGGCCCTCCAATTTCGGGTCATTCCGAGCTTCGGCGGTCTCGTGATCAACCTTCTACTCGTATTTCCTAAGCCCCGTGACATCCAGGATCGAGAGGAAGATAAACTGTGGCCCGTACACAAAAGCCCGCCGCCACGTGCGGCGCGGTTCATGGAAGAAGCGCCAGAGCCATTCCAGACCGGATTGGCTGGCCCAGGGCGGCGCGGGCTTGACCTTGCCGCCATGAAACTTGATCGCCGCTCCCACCGCCACAATAACGGGCGCCTTCACCCGGTCGCGGTGGCTAAAAATCCATTTCTCCTGCTTCGGAAGACCCAGTGCCACCCAAAGCACATCCGGGTTCGCCCGATTAATCGCCTCCACCATTTGCACGTCTTCGTCCGCAGTAAGCTCCCGAAACGGCGGAGAGTAAGCGCCGATAATTTTCAATCCCGGATACTTCTTTCTCAGGCGGTCACTGGCCAGTGCGAGGGTTTCCCCGGTATCACCGTAGAAATAGCTCGTGTATCCCTTCCGGCTGGCCAATTCACAAAAGGCCGCCAACAAATCCGCCCCGCGCACTTGCTTGGTTTCGCAGGACAATTTCTTAGCCGCCACCCGAGCCGCCCACATCCCGTCCGGGACAGAAAGATCTGCCGACCGGAGAACCGCCCGGAAGTCCGGATGCTTGTGCGCCTCCACCAGCCCGTGTGACCCTGTCACGGCAATCCACCGTGGCTGCTGACGTTCTTGGATCCATCGTTCCATCATTTGCAGGACGTCTTCGATGCCGATGATATGAACGGGCGCTCCCAAAACCTCCGCACAAAGGGGCTGACCCACCTGTTGAGTCTCAGGATGTGCTTCCATGTCAAGTCCGCGCCATGAGGAAATCGGTTGAAACCCCCATGGCCTGAAGCTAATTCCGTGTGACGGACACCCCACAGGAATGCTTAGAGATCGGCGCCTGGCGCGTTCTGTCGACGCCCCGGCCTCCGAGCAGCCGTGGCAGCTTGGCAGAGCGATCTTCCCATTTGCCTGTAAAGGTCACCAGGAAGGAGATAAAGACCAGTCGCAGGTCCAGCCAGAAGCTCTGCTTCTTGATGTAAACGAGGTCGTAGCGAAGTTTCTGGCGGCGCGGGAGCTCGCTGTGGCCATAGATCTGAGCTATTCCCGTGAGTCCAGGGGTGACCGCATGGCGCCGGTCAAATCCCGGTATTTCCTGGCGAAATCTCTTCACCAGTTCCACCCACTCCGGGCGCGGCCCCACAAAGCTCATGTCGCCTCGAAAGATGTTCCAGAGTTGGGGGAGCTCGTCCATGGCCGTGGCGCGCAGCACCCGGCCCACGCGCGTGATGCGCGGATCGCCTTCCTTGGCGGGAATCACCCCCCATTTCGCATCCGAGTCCGCCACCATCGAACGGAACTTGACACTCATGAATTCCCGACAGTTCTTCCCCACCCGCGGCTGCCGGTAGAAGGTGGGACCCCCGTCTTCCAGTTTGATGGCCGCAGCAATCAAGGCCCAAAGCGGGGAAGACAGAATCAATCCCAATCCGGAAAGCGCAATATCGAAGAGCCGTTTAAGCATATGCGAGAAGACAGAAGTCAGAAGGGCCATTTGACCAGCTTGAAGAAGTTGAAGAGTTAAGAAGTTAAAGTCTCAACTTTTCGGCTCTTCAACTTCTTCAGCTCGCTTTCGCCCTTATTCTGACTCCTGACTCCTGTACTTCAACTAGCTCCCACGCCGCCCGGCAGCGTCAGCAAGGCTCTCAATGTTGCCAGCAGCGCACGATGGTGCCAGTCAAACTTCAACCTGCCGTTCAACCGGACCAGCAAGTCAGTGGCGCGAGCCACTTCGAAGAAACTGTCAATCTGCCGGTCGGTGAAGTGGCTGGCGAGTTTCCGAGCAAAGTAGCCGACCATCAACTCATTGCCAAAAGTCGACCGCCAGTACCGTTCGAACTCGCCCAGCGTCCTCAAGCTGAAGCTTTTCTCCCGAAAAGCACGTGTCACCACATCGGCGACCAATTCCGCCGAGAGCAGGCCGTAGTAGATTCCCCCACCCGTCGTGGTTTTGATATGCCCGGCAGCCTCGCCCGCTGCCACGACACGTTCGGTTACGCAATGACCCACAGCCGCTTGAGCAATCCCTTTCCGATCCACGCGCAAGGTTGAGATTTCCGTATGGGGCGCAATTCTGCGGACAAGTTTCGCAAAGTAAGGCTCCGGGTCCTGCTCGGTCATCAGCCCCACCCTCCACTTTCCGTTGCCGAGCGGGATTTCCCATCCAAAGGCACCAGGGGCAACACCTTGACCGACATAGACGCGAGTAGCCCGACCGTTACCGTTGGGAGGAAGGGTTAATTCCGTCTGAAGGGCCCGAAGGAATTGCCGGGGACGTGCCAATCCCAGCGCGCGATTCAGAGAACCATTCACGCCGGTAGTGATAACTGCCACTTGGGCCCGCAAGCGTGAGGGCCCTGCCCCAGCAGACCGGAAATTAACGGCCACCGAGTGCTTTTCAACTTCCAGAGAGTTTACCCAGCAGCCGAGTTGCACTTCGACCCCGGCGCCCATCGCCCGCTGCGCCAGCGCTCGGTTGAACTCACCCTTGTCGATCACCTGGGCGAGAGGGGCATCGGTGCGATGCTCCAGCATCCTTCCCCCAGGAGAAATCGCTTGGATGCACCGAACGTCCGCCAGAATGGGATGGGTGGGGAGATCGAAGCGTCCGAAAGCCTCATCGCCAAGAACCCCGGAGCAGATCGCCCGTTCGCCAATCCGGTTCTGGGCCTCGAAGAGAACGACGTCCAGCCCCGCCTGCGCCAGCAAAGAGGCAGCGTGTATACCTGCAGGACCAGCTCCGACAACGACGACGTCCCTCAAACAGCTTCCTCCCTCCGCAAGCCCTTTGCCTTGGTGTTAACTCCGCAACTCGACTTGCTCGCGGCTACCTTGGCCGCGTCATCCAATCGTAGTTTATGCCTGGATCATCAAAGGGTATGCGGCCCTCGTCTTCCGGGTTATAGAACCTGTTGGTGGCGTAAACCAGCAGACTCGCTTCCGTCCCCACCACCTTGTACCCGTGAGCAACGCCGGGCGGGATTCGCAGTTTCCAGGGGCGCAAGCTGCCCACAAACAGGGTGTTCAGTCTCCCGCAAGTAGGCGAGGAGTCCCGAAGATCGCATAGAAAGACTTGAAACATCCCGCTCAGCGGAGCCCAAAGATCCGTCTGTTCGAAGTGGTAATGAATCGCCTTGATGACTCCGGGGTACGAATTGGTGAAGGAAACCTGGATTTGGCTGCCATTCGCCGGGTTGAAGTCCCTGGCGATCCCGGGTTCCCCGAACCGAAATAGCTCCGCGAAGCAACCTCGATCATCCGGAAATTGTGTAAGCGCCTCCACCTCGACCCCCTGAATCAGTTGCGGTGATCGAGGGTTGCCAATGATGTCGCCACAACTCGGTTGGGAGCGGGCCGCAATGACCAAGCGGACGCCGGCGCGTTCGGCGACCAACTTCGGAGCCTGCGAGCTCATAGTCCGGTAACCTCCGACTTGAGTGAACCCTCCAGATGATCTGGTCCCGGCATGCCGAACTCGCCCGAACGCCGGCCTTCCTCAATGTACTGCGCCAGGCCTTCCGTCCAATGGGGGAGCGTGCCCAGCTTAATCTGGATCAAACGGCGATTCTCCAACACGGAATTTGCAGGACGTGTGGCCAGCCGTCCGCAATCCTGGGAAGCGATGGGAGCGACACGGACCCGTTCGTACCCCCCTGATCTCACGATGGCCTGGGCAAATTCAAACCAACTGCACTCGCCTGTGCCTGTGACGTGATAGATTCCATACGCTTTGGTCCACAACAGTTGCGCAAGCTTCAAGGCCAAGTGCCGCGTGTACGTCGGCGAACCCCGTTGGTCGGAAACTACCCGAAGCTCTTCACGCTCTCTCGCCAGCTTGAGGATGGTTGCCACAAAATTCTTGCCCTGCGGACCGTAAAGCCAGGACGTTCTGACAATGAAGTGCCGCGTCACCAGCGATTGTACGTGCTGCTCCCCCCTCAACTTCGTGCGTGCGTAGACGCTGACCGGATGAGGACAATCATCCTCCCGGTAGGCTCTCTCCTGACGCCCATCAAAAACGTAATCGGTGCTAACATATAGCATAGCGGCGCCGATGTCCGCACAAGCCCTCGCCACATTCCACGTTCCCACCGCATTGATCGCCTCGGCTCTCTGCGGGTTCGCTTCACAGCCATCAACGTCAGTATAGGCGGCGAGATGAACTACAAAATCCGGCCGCAGTTCGAGAAAAGCCTTCTGCACCGCGGCTCCCTCACCGATGTCGAAGTCCGTGAGATCAACTCCGACTGCTTGGTGTTCCGGCGGGAGCGATGGAAGCAGGGCAGACCCGAGCATGCCCTTGGCTCCGGTCACCAGGACTCGCACTACTTCTTTCCTCCCTGGTCAAGGATCTCCGCCAGCGTTGCGTCTCGGCGGTCATACTGCTTTCGATAATACGAGCGGTACCCTCGGGCCGCCACGCGCTGCAGCCAGTCGCCGTTGGACAGGTACCAATCCACGGTTTTCTTCAGCCCTTCCTCGAAGGGTGTTGAGGGGACCCAGCCCAATTCCTTCTCGGCCTTTTCGTTGTTGAGAGCATACCGGCGGTCATGCCCCGGCCGGTCTTGGACAAAAGTCAGAAGGGACTCGGGCTTCCCCAAGAGCTGCAAGATCCGTCGTGCAATTTCGACATTGGGCCATTCGTTCCCGGCTCCCAGGTTGTAAACCTGCCCCTCTCGGCCGTTGTGCAGGATCGCACCCAGGGCCGTGCAATGATCCATGACGTAAATCCAATCTCTCACCTGCAGCCCGTCACCGTACACAGGAATATCCTGTCCCTCCAAAGCACGCGTGATGATGAGCGGAATGAACTTCTCCGGGTACTGGTAAGGCCCGTAGTTGTTGGTGCATCGAGTGATGATAACCGGGAATCGATAAGTTCGGAAGTAGGCACGTGCGAGGAGGTCCGCGCCGGCTTTGCTGGCCGCATAGGGGCTGTTGGGAGCCAGAGGGGATTCCTCCGTGAACTTTTCGCCGGCCGGGGCGCTTCCATAAACCTCATCGGTGCTGACCAAAACGAAGCGCTTGATTCCAGCTTGTCGGGCGGCGTCCAGCAAGCACTGGGTTCCAAGGACGTTGGTCTTCACAAATGCCGCGCTGTCCATGATGCTACGGTCCACGTGCGATTCGGCCGCGAAATGAACAACCGCCTCGACACCGGTGGAGAACACTTCCTGGACTTTGCGGCGATCACAGATGTCCCCGCGGACAAAAGTGTGGCGTGCGTCCGCCCCCACATCTCGCAGGGTGTGTAGGTTCCCGGAATAGGTCAGCTTATCCAGGTTCAGGATCGAGTAATGGGGGTGCTTGGCCAGGACGTAACGGACGAAGTTCGAGCCGATGAAACCTGCTCCCCCTGTGACCACGAGCTTCATTTCGAACGCTCCTTCTCCTTCTCCTTTGGAGGTAGGGCACTACCGGCAGCCCCGCCGAAACCTCGGGAGGCTCCGGAGTCTATTTCTTTGCCAAGGTTTCAGCCACGAGATTGGTGGCTGATCGCAACGACTCGAAGGTCCCCGCGTCGGTCCACCACCCTTCCAGGACGCTGTAGGTCAGGGTGCCTTCCTGCAAGTATGCGTTATTCACCTCGGTGATCTCCAGCTCTCCCCGACTGGAAGGCTTGAGCTTGTTGGCCTTTTCGAAGACCGTTGCGTCATAGAAGTAAACCCCGATCACGGCGAAACAGCTCGCCGGGCGGGAAGGCTTCTCCTCGATGCGGACAATCCGATCTCCCTCAAAGACGGGCACTCCAAAGCGCTCAGGGTTGGCCACCTCTTTCAAGAGGATGTGGGCCCCCTTCGGTTGCCTCTCGAAATCTTCGGCGGCTTGCTTGATGCTCCCTTGCAGGATGTTGTCGCCGAGAACCACGCAGATCTTCTCACCTTCTGCGAAATTCTCCGCCAGGCGGAGGGCATCCGCGATCCCGCCTTCACCTTCCTGATAGGTGTAATTCAAATGCTTCAGGCCAAATTCCTTTCCATTGCTCAGGAGCCGCAAGAAGTCTCCGGCATTGCGCCCGCCTGTAACAACAAGGATCTGCTGAATCCCCGAATTCACCAGCGTCCACAGAGGATAGTAGATCATCGGCGCGTTGTAGACAGGCAACAAGTGCTTATTCGTAACCTTCGTCAAAGGGAACAAACGCGATCCCGTTCCGCCTGCCAGGATTATACCTTTCATTTCACATTCCTCTTGGTTCTATGGGTGCCAGAACTTCCCACCACCGCCGCCGGCGTGCCGCCTTGCCTTTCCCCATGCCACGATCGAGTCGCGGGAGGAGGCCACGGGCGATGCTACCCCGGTCAGAGTCCTCTAAGTGAGGAATCCCCCGTTTCGTTCTGGGTTCGAAACGCGAACCACCTTCCGGATGTTTCCCGGCGAAGAACGCGGGTGTACCACAATGGCAAGACACACCACGAACCAAGCAGCATTCGCGGGTATCCGCAGATTGAAATCCACAAAACTGTGAACCAACAATCCAACGCACCCCACAGCCGCACCGAGTTGAATCCAACCCGATTCATGCCGCAGGCGTTCCCCCAAGTGCCGAAAGGCCAATCGAAAGAAAAATACCAGCGCAACCACGAGCACCAAGCCTCCGGGCAACCCTGTCTCTGCCAGGACCTCCAGATAGTCGTCGTGGGCGTGTCTCCAGTCCATGTCGGTAGCGACGGTCCCATACTGAGGGAAGGCATACTCAAAACAGCCCAGTCCTACTCCGATCCCGGGATGACTTTCAGCGATGCGAACCGCGGTTTTCCCTACCCGGATTCGGTCTGCCAAATTTGCTTCTAGGAGGGATGCGTCAGTAGTGAAAATTGACCAAGAGCGGTTGGACGCACGCCCCGTACCTAGCATCCATGCGAAAACGCCTGCGGAAATAGCGACAATCCCTACAACGAAAGGAAGTGCACGACGCCCGACAGCCTGAGGCCTTTTCCACATGAGAATGACTCCCAAAAGCAGCCCCTCGGCCAGCATCGCGGCACTGGCGCCTCTGGAACCACAGACCCATACTGAGATGAGGGCAAGGACCACCGCGACCCATAGCAGCAGCCGAGAAAGTGTATGAGAAGGCCGAGACAAAAGATAGGCCGCGGAGATGGGAATGAGCATCTCCATCAAGCCCCCATAGTGATTGTGGTTCACGTAGGGGCCGAAAACCCAGCCCACGGCGGGTTTCACCCGCCAGTAAATCACGTGCGGAGAGGTAAAGAACTGCGCCAGTGCCAGCACACTCAAAGCAAAAGCCAGCAGCAACACCACAAGCCCCAGGCGACCCAACGCCCTTCCATTCTCCGGCTGCGCATTCAGGAGCTGGCCTGCCAGGAAGAAAAACACGAGGTTGGCGACAATCTTCAGGAGAGATTCCCGCGTGGCCAGGCGATCAATTGTCAGACCGGCGAAGAACTGGACGACTGCCAGGAGGAGAAAAGCCAGGAAAGGCCAATAGAGTGGGGACCAAGCAATCTTGAGAACGCCGCGTTGGGCACAACCCAGCGCCCAGAGAATCAGCGCCAGAAAAGCCGAGGCCGTCATGGCTCCCCAACTCCATGGCAAAACGGCTCCATACGCCCATGGGGCGGCGCAAAGCGTTGCGACGAGAAGAACTCGTGCGATCACCTGAAAGCGAGAGGCAGCTCCGTTCTGCTCCATATGCGGGGAGCCGCCGGCGTGCACACTGGAAGATGTTGACGCGGTAGACATTGTCACCGGGACCTGTCTTGGGCCCCACTGCGCCCGGGAATTTCCGCAGTTCGTAGAGTAATCTCATCCAGCCAGACCGTGCCGGAGATGTCGCGCGGAGCAAGTCGACCCGGGGGCCGCCAAAAGGAAACGCGCACGGCTTGAATCTGAGGCTGGGTTGTGAATATCGCCTCGACGGGATGCCATTTCGTTGTCCCCAGGGTCTGGTCACTGGTGAACACCGCACAATTCGGGCAACCCAATTCGATCACGCGCAACCGGGGACCGCTGTCGGAAGTGAGGTCTCCCGATCGCACATAGGCTGTCAACTGATAGCGGGTGCTAGGCTTTACCGGAACGACCTGACTCAACAAATCATAATCTTCATTTCGGCCCACCGGGAATTCTATCCTGAGGCACCTTTTGCCCTCGTAGGCATTAGGATCCGAGAAATCGAACTGCAAATCCGATCCTTCGTTATAGCGCCAGTCAAATCCGGTGTTGAAAGGCATACGCTCAAAGCTTCCGTTGTAAGCAAGATTGTCGGACCCCGGGGTCGTTTCCTTTGGAACCAAGCCTGTCCGCTCCAGGTCTTCCCAGACGGTGCTCGCGTTGCGAATCTGACTGTGGTCAATTAGAAAGTCCAGGAAGGGCTTCACCGAAGGCAACTCCGTTGACCGATCAGGCCCGGTAATCATCTGCCCCCAAATCCTCATGGCGCTTTCGTAGTCTCCCGTGGCGCTCAAGAAGGTCAGGAAGGCGAACCGCAGGGTGGGATCTTTGCCCTGGGGGACAACCTCCGCGTAAACCTGTTGCGGATCCCCAGTGGCGCGGAGGCATAACCGAAACGTGGGGCCCAGATACTGCGGCCTCGTTTCCAGGAGTCTCCGAAAGTAGGGGAAACCTGTTTGCGCGCGATTGGTCAGAACATAATGGTTCCCAATCGCCCACTGCAAACGAGGGGTCAGGGGATTGAGGACCCGCGCCCGCTCGAAGGCCTCGTCAGAGCAGGCCGTGTCTCCCACAGAATCACAGGTTATCGCCAGATCTGCCCAAAAATCCCAGCGGTGAGGGTTAGAGGCTACAGCTTGACGAAGGCATTTCAACGCCTCCGCGGAACTCATCTCCGTAGGGGAGGATGAATAAAGCAACCCAAGCTGATGCAATAAGTCCGCATTGCCCGGATCATGTGCCAACCCCTCTTGGACTGCCGGAATGGAAATGGAATCTCTGGGGTCCGTGGCCAGCGCCACTCGAGTTGTTTCGTAGGTCAGCACAATGCTGACTGCAATCACCCCCGTTAGGAGAACCCACGCCCGCCACCATGGGCGCAGGGACCATTCGAAGAGGTACTTGGATCGGCGTCGAGAGGAAGACCTTCCAGCGGAAAGGTCAGGGTTCGGGAATTGAGTCATTTCGAGAGCGATCCTGGAACAGACAATCGGCAAACGTCTTGAGGCCCCAGCCAGCCCCGCCTGGACGTGCTACCCATCTCGTTCGTCCACACGGCAAGGAAAGCTCATGCCCCGCGGGATGAATCCTTGGACCTCGAGTGGCCACCTCCGGACGAATGTGAAGGACTCGACACAGAGGGGTCATCATAATAGGACTGGGAGTACGGGCCGTAGTAGGACCCGTAATAAGTGTCGAAACGCACGTCGACTTTGTTGAGCACAATGCCTAGAACCCTCGCTCTTGCATTCTCGAGGATTCTATGAGTTCTGGCGAGCGCTCCCCGTGCCGTCACCCCGCTGGCGACCACCAGAATGACCCCGTCCACGAGCGCCGAAAGGACCACCGCGTCGGTGACGGCCAAAACCGGAGGGGTGTCGATGATAATCTGCGTGAAGTGCTTCGACAGCCCTTTCAGGGTTGCCCCCATCATGTGCGAGGAGAGGAGTTCCGCCGGGTCGGGAGGCCGGGGGCCTGCCGGCAAAACCCAGAGATTCTTGACGCGTTCGGATTGGATCAAAACCTCCTGCAAGGTGTGCGCACCTGTCAGGAAGCTACTCAGCCCTTTTTCGTTCGCGACACCCAGCGCTTTCGCGACATTGGGCCGGCGCAGGTCAGCATCAATGATCAGAACGGTTCCTCCCCGCTGGGAGAAGGCAATCGCCAAGTTCAATGCTATCGAAGTCTTCCCTTCCCCCATCTGCGCACTGGTCACGAGCAGGGTTTGGGGCGGGCGAGGGGCCGTTGAGAGCAGGACAGAGGTCCGCAGGCTCCGGAACGATTCCGCCATGTGCGAAGACGGCCTTTTGAGAACGGTCAGCCCCACTCCGTCCGACCCCGAGGAACTCCCCGGGCGATCCGTGGGCAACTGCTTCCGCCGGTAACCATCGCGGTCTACGGGGATGACGGCCAAAGCCGGGGCATTGATGAGTCTTTCCGCTTCTTCCGTCGATCGCACCGAACTGTCCAGGGCCTCCTGCACGAAGGCCAGCGTGACCCCGAAAATCAGACCCACCAGCAGGCTGGCGAGGATGTTGCGCGTCTTGTTCGGCCGGATGGGACTCGTGGGTGGGGTCGCCTGATCAATAACGTGAATGTTCGTGGCCTGCAAGCCCGCCGAGATGGTGGCGTCCTTTAGCCGCTGTAGAAGGTTCTCGTAGATCTGCTGGTTCGTTTCGAACTCACGCTTCAGGATGTTGTGTTCAATCATGCGCTGATTCAACTGGCCGACCTCTCCCTTCTGTTTCCCCATCGCTGCAGCCAGAAGGTTTTCCCGGCCGACGGCCGCCAGGTAATCATTGCGGACCTTTTGAATCGCTTGCTTCCTCTCCTTCTCGATTAAGGATTGCATCTCACTAAGCTGGTCACGCAAGCGAACGACCTTGGGGAAGTTCGGTCCATATTGGGCGTTCGCATCGGCGTACGAGGTCTTCAGGTCAGTGTACTTCTCCTCCAGTCGCAGCAGCAACTCGTTCTGGACAATGATTCCGATCTCCCCTTCGTTGGATTTGGCGAGTTCGTAAATGGATTCCTTCTGAACTCGGTCACTCTGGGCGGTCGTGTAATCCCGGCTCAAATCCTGCAGCCTTTGCTCGGTGATGTTCTGTTTGTCCCCGACGTTAATAATCAGGTTCTGGCGCTCATAGTCGACCAAAGCCTGCTGGGATTTCTCGACCTTCGCCCGCAAGTCCTCTAATTGCTGCTCCATCCAGCCAGACGCATGGCGTGTGAAGTCGTACCTTGCCCGAAAACTGAACTCAATGTAATTGGTGACTAGCGCGTTGAGTATTCGCGCCGCGAGTTCCGGATCACTGCTCTCGAAGCTCACCTCGACGATGCGGCTGTCCTTAAGCGGCTCGATGTGCAGTCCCCCCTTCAAGTCCCCAATCATGGCGGCCTTCCTTGCCGCCGCTATCTGCGCTGCAGATGCCTGGGGGGCGCTCTTCGGCACAGGGGACGCCTGAATGCGGTCCAGCCCAAGCTGTTCAATCGTTTGCCAAGCTATGCTGTCACTTTGGAGGACCTGCATCTGGGTGGCGATGAAGGAGTAGTCGTCTGTAGGGGCTTGACGATAAAGGTCGTTAATGGATTGGAGCTGAGGGTAATCGGGTTCCAAGTCAATGCTGGCCGTGGCCCGGTATATGGGCACCATCCTGTAAGTGTATACTGCCGCCAGCACCACCACGATGAGGGTAGCGGTAGCGATCGTCCACGCCCGCTTCAGCACGATGCGCCAGAAGGTGCTCAAGGTGAAGTGAGCTTCAGTCCCTTGCGCCTCCAAGTCGACGGTCGTCGGCATGAGACTGCTGATTCGCTGTGGAAAGTCCCCTTCGATGGGCGATAGAGATTCGTTTTCAGCCACGTTAAAACTCTCCCTGCTACTGAATGCGCGTTCGCGGACGCTGTTCGAGTGCGCTCATTAGTGGTAGATGACCAGACCCGATGCGATCATTGTTCCGGCTCCAACGCCTGCCGTCATGGCCTGGCGCATGGCCTTCAGTCCACCACTTTCGGGTACGTAGAGAATGTCGTCGGATTGCAGCCTCAAGTCAGCAAGCTGACCATGCAGCATGGCCTTGATATTCACGGGAATCTCTTGACGCCTTCCCTCAGGAACCGCAGGGTCCTTGCGCAGAACGGCGGCCCGGCTCCTCTTGGCGACCGGCGTCATATCACCGGCCATAGCCAGCGCCTTAAGCACGGTCATCTGCTCGCTCGGATCTTTAAGTGTATATCCCCCGGGGCGCAGGACTGCGCCGAGAACATAGATCAGCTCTGCCCTCTGTACCGTAACTCGGTCCCCCGGATAGAGAAGAATGTTTGTCTTGTCGTCACCCGCTTGCACGAGTTTTCTGACGTCGACAGTAAGTGTCTGTTCTCTCGCGGAGGGATCCGCTTCAACCGCTTGACCACCTTCCCCGGCTTGGGCGCGTGCGCCCACCAGGCCACGCGTGATGATGGCCTCATTTCCGGCATCATCGGCAAGCCCCCCCGCCTGGATCAGGACATCGAGAAGTCGGGTTGGGCCGTAGACCGGGTACACCTGCGGGCGTTTTACCGACCCGGAGACGATCACCGTATGTAACCTTGTCTCTTTGAGCGAAACCGTCACTTGCGCATTGTTGAGCATGCCGGCGTCACGAAATTTCTTAGCAATCAAGCTTGACAACTCATCCAGGGTTAGCCCTGCCACGGCGATGGGTTCGGGAAGCAAAGGCAAGCTCAGAAATCCATTGGAACTGACCCGGTACGTCCGCGTAACTTCCGGCACGTCTACGAGATAGATGTCCAAGAGGTCTTCCGGGCTCACGGTGTAACCCACGGCATGGCGCCCCAGTACCTCAGCCGGCATCGCTGGGGCCGCGGGCTCTTTCGAGCCTGAGACCGACTCCACCCCAGCCGCGACAGGTGGGTCTTGTGCCAGGGCCGGGATCCAACTGCTGAGAAGACAAACTGTGAGCCCAAGCCAGCTCGCCTTTACTGCTTTTCGGGTTTTTCGAAGCTTTACGACTTCACCGACCATAGGCCTTACCTCTTCGCAGCCCTCAACGTCCGATAACCTCCGCCGTCGTGGCTCGGGTCTAGGGCGAATAGCGCTTAGATCTCGTGTCCTGGCATACGCCCGGACCGCTTTGTTCCCGTTTCCGAGAGGACGGTAATCAGGTGTCCTCCACAATCCACAGGGAAGCGAACGCCCGCGTGATCAGGCCGAGGAGCCGAGAGTTGCACCCGCCACGCCGACGAATGTAACCAGGAAAGAGCCGGAGCGTAAGTTCTCGGCTGCGACGCTCCACCGTCCCTCAGCATTGTGAAAAGGCAAAAGGATGCCGAAACCTTTGTTCGTTACTCGATGCGCAAGAGGCTTTGCTGGTTGTCGACAATTGTACAAGAAGTGCAGCCCTCGTATTACTCGAAATGCCGTCTGCCGAGCGGGCCCGGTATTTGGACGCCGGCTCGGCCGTCCGATCTCCGGAGCTCCAGGCATGTCACTGTTTTTCTTCACAACCAACGGCGCGACAACGCTTGCGCTGGAATGTCGTGAAAGATCCCTCCGGCCGTGGAGCGGCTGGTTCACACCGCTAACTGAATCCGCGTACGACCGCGTCTATCCGCCTTGCCTTTTCTTCCCAACACCTCTCCAAAGACAAATACCGCACCAACCTGGCAAGAAAACAACCAACTTGCTCTTAACTTATATGCAATCTCAAACGGCTGTTGTTCACAGCTTGTATGAAGATAAATGACACCCTGCGTGTTCGCGGGCACGGGCGTACTTAAGCACTAGCGACGACCGGCTCGGGTGCCGTGGCAAGGAACCGGCGCAGCTAGTAGAGATCCAGCACGTTGCTCAACCCGAGCACATCCCAAAGTAGTATAGGTCTCGCCCCCTGCCTTGTCAACCGCTCGTCCCAACCTACGAACTCCAACATAACCCACATGTTTTAAGTTAGTTACCAATCGGAAAGAAAGTCCCAGATACAACCCGCGCTCCCTGCGCCTCTCCCTCGTCCGCGCCAGTTGCCGTCGCCGTCCATTACAGAGCGGAACCGCGCTGCGTGCGCCCCATGGAAATGCCCATTCCCCCTGAGGCCCCGGGAGTCGAGTTGGTGCTTGCCACTGATAGGGTTCGAATGCGCCCTCGAGTTTTTGTCCCATCCGTGACAGTTGCCTGCCTGTGGACGTTCAAGATGACACCATCCAGGAGGCCGGCTCGGAGAGCCTACGGCTTTGGGGCTGGCGGCTCTTGCCCGACGCTCATGATCTTTGAATCCACTCTGAACTTGTGGTAGTCACTGTAGTAAGAAACGACGTTGAGCGTTCTTTGGAGGAAGAACACGCGAGCATCGAGCTGAATCTCGACATAGGTCGGCATCCAGACCTCCTCATTCAGGAACTGTTGCTCAAAAATGACGCTACCCCCTTTCTGCACCGAGCCGATAAGCCCGCCCGCCACCTTTAAGCCCTTGAGAAAGCGCGCTTCAAGACGCACGACATCCTTGGCCTGTGCGTCGACCCACAGGGTCCCACCCAGAGACTTGAGCACCTTTTCGACCATGCCGTGGGGTTGAAAGTCCGGACGCGGAGCAAAATCCATGGCGTACACCTCGCGTCCTTGGTAGGTGTCGTGACGTAGGTTATGGAAGTGGTCTGCCGCCAGGAACTTGCCCAGCGTGACGGTGTCCTTTCCCGGTTCTTCACCCGCCGCCTGCTTCGCTATGCGCTCGCGCGCTTTTTTCTCTTGCTTCCTGACCTCCTCATCCTGTTTCTTCTGCTCCGCCGCGGTTAGAGGCTTGCCGTCTTTACTCACCAACCGCTCGACCGGCCAGGGGCCTACGAAAAAGACCTCGTATTCTTTGACCCGAGTGGACTTCACATGGCCTTTCTGGTCCGCTACCCGCTCTTCATCCTTCCGATGAAAAATGTAGTTCTTTTGTGTCGCCTCAATTTGCTTCTGGTTTTCCGCAACGATCTTCATCAGAGCAGTCGGATCGGGTGCAGGCGAACCTTCCGTCGTGGACTTCTGCGCCTTGTCCTGCGAATTCAGGGGCAGGGCGATTGCCGCTCCGAGCAGGATGAGAACGATGTATGGAAAGCCTGTGGCGAGGAACCAGCTCGACCTCATGCACTCTTCCTCCGCGCAGTAGTGTAACGCTTTATGACCCGGCCAGTGGAACCATCGGGAGCGGCACAGAGTCCGCACTGCCGCCAGAGTTGCCCTCCCCCCTGCAAAGCGCATTCTTGAAGGTCATGGGCTCGATAGAGGTCCCTCGCACCCGACGGAATTCCGATTTCACGTGGTCGAAGGGATAAAGTGCGCTCCACCGTTGCGTTACTCTGTTTCCTGGTCCCTGCGGCACGCAGGGGGTTGAGCTGGCGTCTCCCGCAGCGACCGTTAGGTGCGCAGCGCCGCCTGCTTCACCTACCGCAATGGCCAGTTGGCAGCCAACTCCGCCAGCCGATTGTGGCACTGCGACTTTCCTGCTCCGCATAGCGGGCCACTCCATACAACTGGCAGGGACGGCTTGACTCTGACTCTTTGGCGTTATAGTCTGTCTTAGTTGCGGTCGCCAAACGCAGGGCTGAGAGATTGCCCATGGAGCCTGCTTCCTCTTCTCACATACGCCGGTCACGACGAGTGTCAGCGACAATTCCAATTAGTCTCTTGATGGAGAGGGAAGACTCCAAGACGGAGCACGGCGCGACCACGGTTGATCTCTCGCGCTATGGTGTACGTGTTCGAACTGCTCTTGTGCTGTTCCCTGGGCAGATGGTTGGAGTCGTCCCCTCGCGGGACTCCGGGCAGGTCATCCCAACGCGTGTGGTGTGGGTGCAGCAAGCAGAGTCCGGCCACGGGTCCCTCGCCGGGCTCGAGTTTTTAAACCCCTTACTAACTTAGATCCCGCGCACAGGTACGACGCGTATCCTGAACCAAATCTGGTGCGCTGCCGGACCGGCCCAGGTTCGGCAACCCGGCGGTACCCTGTCGGGGAGAATCAATTCGTGTCCGTGGACAGATCAAGGCGTGTCGGAGGTCATCGCCTACGAGCCGGACAAGTCAGGTTTTGGCCGAGCGGGCAGAGTAGCAGTGGGGTCAGGCTAGATGCGCGCGCCGGAAGTCGGTTACCTCAATTTTGCGCCCGCGCGAGGGGCTATTCGGCACTTCCAGTCTGTCGAAGCCGTGTCCAGTCCGCAACCCTCAGAAAAGATGGAGAGAATGGAACAGAAAGGCCGAATCTGGAAGTTTGGCTCCTCAGCCAGGACTCGAACCTGGAACCCTTCGGTTAACAGCCGAATGCTCTACCATTGAGCTACTGAGGAGCAAGCGTACACGGACGCCTTCGGTTAAACCGGCTCTTGACTTTATAACACACGCCGGAAAATCTCGTCAACCAACCCCCTTAAATGCACGTGGGTCAGTTTGACGGACAGGCAGGGTTACGTCGCCCTTTGGTGACCCCCACCTGGTTGCCTCGCCGTTACGACGCCCCACTGTTCCCGTACCAGGGCTAGCTCGCGTTGGCCTTGATCAACCCGCGCATGTAAATCGCGGCGCCCTCCGCGCATTGATCGGCAAACTCCAGGCCGACGGTCTGGCCGTTCACCACCGGTAGGGTATGACAGAGTTCGTACCCGATGTAGCCCTTGTACCCGATCTCGTACATGGATTTGACGAAGGGTGGGTAGAAGTCCGGCCCTTTGACGGAGCCATCCGCCTCACGCTTGAACTCTCCACCGAAATGCGAGAGCGCCTGCAACGGGCCCACATCGAGAGCCGCCTGGCGAATGGCGGCGGGTGACTTGTCATCCATGATCCAGGCGTCCAGCGAGACTTTCAGACGAGGTGAGTTAACTTCGTTAACCATACGCAGAACGTCTTTATGATTATGGATAACCGGTTTGTGGTTCTGCAAGGCCAGGGTCACCCCTGCGTCGGCGGCAAACTTTGCACACTGGATCATGCCGTCGCGGCACCACTCCCACGTTTCCTCCGGTGAGAAACCCTTGTGGACGGTCTCCCATAAGGGCTCCGTCAGACTGTAAGACGCGAGACCCTGCTTCTGGGTGACTCCCCGCCAAGCCAGGAAGACCCGCACGGTCTTGGCGCCCAACTCCGGCGCGAGTTGGATCAGGTCGCGCATGTAAACCAGTTGCGCGTCTCGATGTTCGGTCACCGGACTGCTAAAGTCATTGTTGCCGGCCAGCCCGTAGATCTCGAGGCCCTCGCCCTCCGCCATCTTGCGCAGCTCCCGGGCGTGGGCGCGAGTCAAAGTCAACGGGTGCCCGTGCGGCCGCTTGCCGTCGACCTCCACTCCGTCGTAACCGTATTTTTTCGCGCGGCGAATGACCTCTTCGAGCGTCAGGGCGTTTCCCCGGTACCAGATGCCAAGGTAAGTAATCGTGTAGAGGCCCACTTTCAACCCGGAGGTTTTGTTAGGACTCGCCTGGTCAGAGAATCCTGTTCCTGGGGACGCCAGCAGGCCGGCCGAAGCCGCCAGCGAGGCCCCGACGAATTCGCGTCTATTTATGCCTTTCGTATTCATAAGTTTTGGCCCTCATCTCCAAAGTAAATACTATGACATTCTGCCCCCATTCGCTGCAGGGTCAGGAATTCCGAGTGAGCATACCAGAAGGGCAACGGCCAGGGTAGGAAAACCAGGCAGGGGGTCACGCATCACTTGCCGCGCTAAGTCAGAAAAATGATAATCGCCGGGGTGCCCACCGGGGTGTATTGGCCGGTGAAGGTGAGCGCACCGGTTTTCCGATTGACGCGAAAAGTGGTGATGGCATCGGCTCGCTGGTCGCAGGCGTAAAGGAAATTCCCTGTGGGATCGATGTTGAAGCTGCGCGGATAGTCACCGCTGGTCCATTCTTCGCCCGCGTACCTGAGCGTGCCCGCCGGGCTGATGGAAAACCAAGCGATGCTGTCGTGCAGCCGGTTGGCAGCGTAAAGGAACCTGCCGTCCGAGGAGATCATGACTTCCGAAGTGAAATTCGTGCCAGCGAAGCCCTTGGGCAGGCTGGAAATAGTCTGTTTCGCGGTCAGTTTTCCACAGGGCGCGTCATAGTCGTAAGTCACCAGCGTGGAGCCCTCTTCCTGCAGCGAATAGAACCAGCGGCCCTGGGGATGAAAGGTGAAGTGACGCGGCCCATCTCCCGGGGGCAGCGAGATCGAAGCAGGGTCGTTGGGAGTGAGCGTGCCCTTTTCGGCATCGAACTTCCAAATGAAAATCTGGTCGAGCCCCAGGTCGCTTGCGAACACGAAGCGGCCCGCCGGGTCGGCCTGGATCATATGGGCGTGAGGCTTGTCGTGACCGCTGATGGCAAAACTCCCGGGGGGCCCGCTGGCGGCGTGCTCCGGGCCCACCGCACCCATATCGTGAACGACGTCCGTGGCGGGGCCCAGTTCGCCGTTCACGCGGATGGGAAGCACCGCCACCGTCCCCCCGTGGTAATTAGCGACCAACGCGTACCGACCGGAAGGGTGAACGCTCAGGTGGGCGGGGCCTGCCCCTTCGGAGCTGACGGTGTTGAGCAAGGTCAGATGCCCGTGGGCGCGATCGATCGCGTAGGCGCTCACGGAGCCGGAACTCGTGCCCTGAAAATTCGAGACTTCGTTCCCCGAGTACAAATGCGTTCGCGAGGGATCAAAAGCTAGCCACGACGGGTTCGCGTCATTGGCAAAAAGCGCGCGTTGAGTGAGTGCCCCCGTGGCGGGGTCCACTGCGAACAGGTAAATGCCCTGTCCGCGGCCGACGGCGCCTTCCGGGCCTTGCGGTGAACTGTAGGTGCCGACGTAGGCCAGGATCGAGTGCTGGCCCGAACTCACCTGCCTCTGCCCGGTCCGAGCGAGCGTCGGCGCAGTCGCGGCGTAAGCTGCCGCGCCTTTCAGGAACCTGCGACGCGAGATCTTGCCGACAGGTTCGCCTTGGCATTCCGCCTTACCCTGTAACATCCCAGTCCTCCCTTTGCTTTCGCGGAGATCTTGCGAACCAGCAACCGCAGATTATGGGGTGATTCGACCCGGAAGGCAACTTAGCGCCGGCTGGCCACAAAGCGAAGCGCATTTCGAGCGCGGGGACAGTCCCGCCCACCGAGACCGCACCAGCCGCAGACTAGTGGCGTTCCAACGTGTCTTCCCCAGCCTTTCTACGAAGGGGCATCTTCCGGGCCGCGCAAAGTGAAGGCGCCACAAATTGGGAGATTAAGCTGGAACGGCACAAGCCGCGCGATCGGGCTCGCACAGCAACGTCCTCGATGAATTCGTCGTGGAGGGATTAGCGATGAGGGATGCGACGGGCCTTCCGCGGCAGCGGCGACCAGAGGAGGCCTACGCCTTCTTCGCTTCCTCTTTCTTCTCTTCAACATCCTTTTCGGACGTGCCTGCCAGGCCGCCACGGAGGGCGTCCTTGAACTCACGAATACCCTTCCCCAAGCCCTTCCCCAGCTCGGGCAGTTTGCCGGGCCCGAACAGGATCAGTACGATCAGCAAGATAAAGAACAGGTGAACTGGCTGTAGTAACCCTTCCATTAGTTATTCTCCTCCCCGGCCAGCGTGGCCGCCGACGGAAAGCTATTATAGCCCACACCGAGAAAGAACCCAATCACGATTCGCGCGTCGGGAAGATCATATTTCCTGGTTTCTTCCCCTCTTGCAGACATTTCTTTCGATAGAGCGCTGCGTAGCTTTCCGTGATGTACTCCTGGCGGGAGTGGCCGAGCTGGCGGGCCACTTCATCAATCCAGCGCTGCGGGCCCTCCAATTCCAGAAAATTGCCAACCGGTGTTTCGTCGTATACCAGGTGTGGCGCCTCCGAAACTTCCCGCTTCCCACGTGGCGCGTAGATGGTGCGAAACTTCTCGTAGTAGAAGACCTCGCGCATTCCCAGGTTGCGCAGGATCTCGCCCAAGCGGTGCCCGTCTTCCACGGTCGTCTCGATTTCCCGCCGGATCTTATAGTCGCGCGACCGAACCGGCGCTCCCTTGAAAGTCAGCAGGCCCCGGTCGCCGGCAAAGCGCAGGCGAAGCAGGCACCGTGACTTCCGCAGTCGCTGGTCGGAAAAATCGAAGAGGTAGTTGCTTTCGAAGTGGCGCGCTTGAACCGGCCGAAAGCCCAGTTCCGCGATCCGCCAGCGGACTTCTTTCGGATTCCTGACCACCAGCTTGATCTCGGTTTCGTGGCGATGTTTCATGCCGGGGGGCGGGCTCGACTTCAGGATTCACGTTCCAAAATAAAATCAGGGAGAGAGTGCAACGCGTCTTTGAAAGGCGAATTCGGGAAACCATCCAGAAAACCTCGGGCTTTGTTGGAGAAATCCTGGGCTTTTTCACGTGCCGCCCGCAGGGTTCCGTAATGTTCGATCAACTCCAGGATTTCAGCAAACCGCACGGAATGAAACCCGCCCTCCTCCAGCGCCCGAGAGACCTTGCGCGCCTCCTCCGGTGTGCACCGTTGCAGGAGAAGGATCAGGGGCAACGTCAGCTTCCCTTCCCGCAGATCATTGCCAATGGGCTTGCCCAGAACCTCCTCCGACGAGGTGAAGTCCAGTACGTCGTCGATCAGTTGGAAAGCCAAGCCCAGGTTGATGCCGTAAAGGCCCAGTTGTGTCTCTTCGCTTTCAGTCTTGCCACCGAGCAGCGCGCCCACTCGCAGGCAGGCCGAAAACAGGCAAGCCGTCTTGCGGTAGGCCAGTTCCAGATATTCCTCTTCTGTAACCGTGAGTTTCCGCAGGCAAGTCAGTTGGAGCAGCTCGCCTTCCACCATGACTTGCGTGAGCCGAACCAGGACATCCAGAATTCGGAAATTTCGCTCGGCCAGGGCGATGTGGAAGGCTTGCATGTAAAGCCAATCGCCCCCCAGCACGCTCATGTGATTTCCCCAACGGGAATTCGTGGAGGGGCGTCCGCGCCGGGTGTCGGCTTGATCGATCACGTCGTCGTGGACGAGGGTTGCAGTATGAATCATCTCCACAACTGCGCCCAGGCGGATGGAAGACAGACCCTCGTACCCACACAACTTCGAGGACAACAGAACCAGAGCAGGACGCAGCCGCTTTCCCCCGCCTTCCTGGAGGTACTGCCCGATCTCCGTAATCGGGCGAACCCCCGAGGCGGCCTGCAGGCCGAATTCCTCCTCAACCCGTTGGAGCTCGGGCCGGACCAACTCGAAGACTTCCCTGATAGTCAGATTCTTGATGGACGCCAAGCGTCAATTCTCCGTCGCCCCGTCCGTGAGCTGAGCCGACTCGATTGTGATAGACAGACCTGCGGACGATACAGGAATTTTAGATACTCCCATAAAATACCCATGAAGGGAAGCGTGAAGTGATCCCCCCGGCCGAGTTGAAACAGGAATCTTCGCGGCGGTCTCCGGCTGACAAGCCCGTGTTGCTCGAAGACACTCGGGTCGGCGGGTCAGGGGCTGTTCATCCCCGATCGATTGTCCCATCGGCAGGGCGACCTGGGCACGCACGTCGCGCCCGTCGTGTGCAGACTGAGCATTCGGCGAGCTCAAGCGTTGCCGCCCAAGACCCGCTGCCATGCCCTCGTCCGGTTGTGAGCGCAATTTGCCCGCCTCTTGGTGCAGACGAAAATGCTTCGCCCGGCCCTGGTGTACCCCAAAGCCGGCTGCGATCGCCCTTATACTGCTCTCATGTGCAGCCCGACAACTGCCGATAGATTGTATGAATAGTGTCTCCACCGGGTGTTAACGCAATGGTTAGGAACGAGATGAGGCGCAAACGGGCCATTCGAGCACTCGCGCAACTGGCAGCGACAGTCTCACTCGTAACAAGCAGAGGGCATGCACGCCTAGACCCCTCCAAGACCATCTCTCAGTATACGCACGAGGTTTGGCAGACCGAACAAGGGCTTCCCCAGAACAGCGTCAAAGCGATCGTCCAGGACCGCGAGGGTTACATCTGGCTGGCAACGGGACTTGGAGTGGTCCGTTTTGACGGTGTGCGATTCACGGTCTTTGACAAAGTGAACACCCGGGAGATCAAGAGTGACGACATCTTGGCGCTGCTCGTGGATCACGAAGGCAGTCTCTGGATTGGGTCGGAGCACGGCGGCCTGACGTGTCTCAGGGATGATTTCGCCACCCGCAAGATCGACGCCCTTACCGCGGTGGTTTACGGCCCATTTGACGGCATGAAGAGTAAAGAACGCAACGGGGGTTATCAACCGGCAGGATGGAAGACCAGAGACGGCAGACTCCGCTTCCCAACTATTAGGGGCGTTGCCATCGTTGACCCGGACAAACCGGCAATCTCTCGAGCCTCGCCCCCAGTGCTGGTCGAAAAGGTGGGGGTCCGCGGTCGACTTCTCGACCCGGGTTCGGTAGCTCGCATCCCTCCCGGCAACGGGCAACTCGATTTCTCCCGCATTTCCATTTTGAAAATGAAGCGGCAACCTGCTGCTAAACTCCAACGTCAATATTGATGCTGGTTCCAGCATCTTCATTGACTCCGGGAGGGCACCACCCAATGGGTGAGGGCGAAAAACAGGGATTTCAACTGTCTTTTGACCGGTTTCTGCGGGTCGCTTTTCAGGGATCGCAGGTGACTTCCAATGGAGGGCTGCTTCTGGTGCGGGAATTGGACGAACGGCTGGGTTTCGGTGAACTCATCGAACAAAACCTGACCGACCCTCGGGCAAACAATGCGCGGTTTTCTTTTGCGGATCTGCTGCGGCAATCGGTTTACAGTCGCTTGGCTGGTTACGAAGATGTGAACGATGCGGAACGGCTCTCTCAGGACCCGGCGTTGCGGCTGATCGGGTCGCAGAAGATTTGGGATCGAGGAGCGGCTTTGACATCCCGGTTACAGACCTTCGAGACGGAGATGCTGGCGGAGGAGGGGAACTTCTCGGGGCTCGCACGGCTCAACCGGGAACTGATCGGCAAAGCAGAAGCGTTGGATTCGCCGACCCGAACCGTGTTAGACATGGATTCGACCGAGATTCCAGTCTACGGGGAGTAGGACCAGAGCGCCTACAATGGACACTTCGAGTCCACCTGCTATCACCCGCTGTTGCTGTTCAACCGCGAGGGTGATTGTCTGGCGGCCAAGCTGCGAACCGGCAACGTTCACAGTGCCGAGGACTGGGAAGAACTTCGGTTGCCGGAGATCGAGTGCCCGCAGCGGACGGGGAAGGAAGTTGCGTTTCGGGCCGACGCGGCCTTTGCCAAGCCGGAGATTTACGAAGCGTTGGAGGAGCCGGGCGTAAAGTACGCCGTCCGCATTCCTTCCAACGACAACCTGGAACGGGATATTGCCGAACCGGTGCCGCGTCCGGTGGGCAGGCCCAGCCGCAAGCCATTGGTGGAGTACAAGGGCTTTCTCTACCAGGCGGCTGGTTGGAAGACGGCCCGACGGGTGGTGGCGAAGGTAGAGCATCATCCCGGGAAGCTGTACCCGCAAGTAGGGTTCATCGTGACAAACTTGACTCTGCCGAGTCGGGCGGTGGTGCGGTTTTGCAGTAAGCGGGGCACTGCCGAGCAGTGGATCAAAGAAGGCAAGCAGGCAGTGAAGATGACTCGGCTCAGTTGCCACCGCATCCGTTCGAACAAGGTTCGGCTGTGGCTGACCATCATTGCCTATAATCTCGGCAACCTTTGGCGGCGGCTGGTTTTGCCGCAGAGGATCGGGAACTGGTCTCTGACGAGTCTCCAGCAGCGGCTGGTGAAGACGGGCGGCTGGCTGGTGAAACACGCCCGCTATTATTGGTTGTTGTTGGCGGAGAGTCATCTGACGCGGCGGCTGTTTGCCAGTATGCTGTGGCGGATCAATGGACTGCCGCTTCCGTCGGGATACCCGAGGCTGCGGCACCCAAGAAAACGATTCCGCTATCCTCCAGGAATGGAGAGTTGCCTGAAAAAGCTGGTTTTGGATGCGGAGGCGACAGGCTTTCAGGACCCGGAAAAGGGCGGCTGGGAGCCGGTGGGACCGTCTGGGAGAAGAACCCTGCCCGGAGGTCTCGACTGGAGGCAAACGGGCGTATACCCACAACCGCCGGGAGGCCAAAAAACTAATTCCGGCTTAAACCTTTGACCTTGGATTACCGATAGGGATGATATGGATGGGACTCGGGTGGATACTGTCCATCGCCTGCATTTGGACAGGCGTCAGACAGAGGTAAGACTTTCCGCGGTGGGTAGAAAGTGGCTATGAGTACACAGCCGGTTTGGGACATTCACGTCCACGAAATGCAGGCAGCACGCGGCGTGCAGCGTTGTATGGTGCCGGCGGGGCCGCTCCAGGGGCGGCCAGCCGAACTGGCCTTTCGGTTCCGTCCGGCAGCCATGGTCGGCGGAGATTTCTTGGATTTCTTCTGGCTCGATAAGCAGCAGCTGGTGTTCTACCTGGGCGATGTGGCGGGGAAAGGGTTGCCGGCGGCTCTTTATGGCGCGCTGGTGGCTGGCACCTTGCGTGGATTCCACAAGTCGGGGGTGTCGCCGCCTGCCCTCCTGGAACTGCTCAACCAGCGCCTACGCATACGGGTTTTCCCAGGACACTATTGCGCTGTGCAGTACGCGGTGTTCGATGCGTCGTCGGGAGAGATCCGGTACGCCAGCTCCGGTCTGCCTCCACCCCTGCACATCACCGCCACGGACTGCTTCCAATTGGACGGGGCTGGATTACCCACTGCCATGTTTGACGGTTCGCGTTATGAGGTGTTCACGGCCCAACTGTCTCCTGGCGACGCCGTGTTGTTCGCCACGGACGGCTTGACCGACGCCCACAACGCGAAGCAGGAGGAATTCAGTATGGAACAGCTGGTCAAGGTGTGTGCCCGGCACCGCAAGGAGTCGGCCGAGACCCTGCTGGGCCTTATCTTCGAGGCGTTGGACACGTTTGTTGCGGGCGCCCCGCAGCACGACGACATCACCGCCGCCATACTGAAGATCGCTTGAACAGACGACCAGCGATTCTTGGGGCAATGCCACGGGACGAGGTTCGGGCTAACCCAGTTTGCGCAGCAGGCGCGGGGTGAGCCACCAGACCAGTTGACCGAGGGACTTCGGCGGGAATTCCCCAAAGGTGATCAGGCAGCAACCGCCCTTCTTGAAGGCCAGCTTGGCGTGATGGCCGGCCCCGCTGAGCCGGACGGCCATCGTGGTTAAGTCCGGTTCGTGCCCGACCGCCAGAACCCGTTTCCGCTCTAAAGCAGGTCCAGGCGTCCGCCGCTGCGGTGGCGGATGAGGCCGACCAGTTGAGAATGATCGCCAACTCGAAGTCTAGTCCGGACTCGCATCTCGCCAAACTGACGGCTTTGAAGGGCGAAGTCAACCGGATGGGCCAGGAGATCACCAGCCTGATGGCGGAGCGCGAGTCGCTGCCGCCGTGGGAACAGCCGGCCGTTGACAAGGCCCTGCCGCTGCTCCAGGCGACTGCCGCGAACACCGAGAGCGCGATCGAGTACTTCAATGAAAACAGGGACCGTTTGTGGACGGAGGCTTACCGCGATTACGCCGACCGCGTCTGGCGGGACTCCGAACAGATTGCGAAGACCCTCAAGAACTACCTGAAGTATGACACGCTGCGCGATCAGGAGGTACGAGTGGAGGAACGCATCTGGGCAGATTCCGACTAATGACCCACTCGAAAGATCTTTGGGGCAACCGGAGGCGCTCATGCCACCGCAATGCCGAATAAGTCCTGAGCCGGAGGGCGCGGAGGACCTCGGTAAACACGCTGACCCGGCCCTGAACTCGAAGCTCGACAGCGTCGAGCAGGCGGAGGCCGTAATTGGGGAGGCGGCGCGAGAAGTTGGTTTCGGCAAGGCTGAGCGGCGTCGGATCAGTCTCGCCGTTCACGAATGCATGGTGAACGCGGTCGCGCTGCAACCGTTTTGAGCCGACGAAGAAGGTCCACTTCCAGGTGTGGAGGAACTCCAAGAGTCTGGTCGTGAAGATTGACGACGAGGGAAACGGCTTTGAAGAGCAGCGAGGACCAGACCCTCGGGAAGACGAAAATCTCGAGCTTGGGTCCGGCCGCGGTCTGTTGATCGCCCGCGCGTTCGTGGATGAGCTCGAAAGTAGCAATTGCAGGGCGCAGGGGACTCAGGTGCGAATATTGAAGCACCTGCGACTCGCTCAGAAGCGAGAGGACAACAGGAAAAGGAGAATAATTCAATGAGTGTGAAACTGACAACCCACGAAAAGGGTGATGTGATCATCGTCGACGCCAGCGGAAGGCTGACGTTGGGCGAAGGCACCAGCGCCCTGCGCAAGAAGATGCGGGAACTGGCGGAAGGCGGTTCCAGGCGGATCCTTCTGAACATGGCCGACGTTACCTACATCGACAGCTCCGGCATCGGTGAACTGGTAGCCGCGTACACGACCGTCACCACCGCCGGAGGCGAGATGAAGCTATTGAACCTCGCCAAGCGCGTGCATGATCTTATGAAGATCACCAAGCTGTATACGGTCTTCGAGACGTTTGAGGATGACGCCTCGGCCATAGGCAGCTTCTCGGTGGCTAAGCCGACTGACCTCCAGGCCCAGAACTAGCCAAGCCTGGGAGCGATTCCGATTCGGGCTGACGGTAAACCGGCCCCATCCGGGCCGTCGACCGGCTCGGCCGGACTGCCGGGCCGGCACCGGCGCCGTTCACGCCCCTGGACGATTGCATCGATTGGCAGGCTGCGTGGGCGAACCTGGAAGGAGACCGCCAACTCATGGGTGAGTTAGCGCGCTTGTTTCTCGACGACCTCCCGCAGCAGATGGAGGCAATACACCAGGCGGCCGAGAAAACTCAAAGGTACGACCTGGAGCGCGCCGCGCACCAACTAAAAGATTCGCTGGGAAACTTCGCCGCGAAACCTGCCATCGAGGCAGCCTTCCACCTTGAGAAGATCGCAGGCCAGGGTGATCTCGACAAGGTTCCCGAAGCCCTGGGGGCTTTGGAATCTGAAATCGAGCGCCTGCAACTCACTCTGGAAAAATGGGCAGACACGCCGCCTGGAAACAGTCCAACAATTTGAAGGTTTGCCCTGCGGAGGGCCGCCGGCACTTGCAGGTCAAGCCCGAACCTGCCCCCTTGGCAAGAACTTCTCGAAATTCTGAATTACCTGATGCCCGATCTCTTCCTCGGTCAGATTGCGAAGCCTGGCGAGCTCCTGGGCGACTCCGCGCACGTAGGCAGGCTCATTGCGCTTGCCGCGATACGGCGCCGGCGCCAAATAAGGGCAATCCGTTTCGGTAAGCAGGCGATCCAAAGGAATCTCGCGAGCAACTTCCCGCAGACTCACGGCCTTGTTGAACGTCAGATTCCCCGCGAAGGAAATCAGGAAACCCCAGTCCAGAAACCTGTGGGCATCCTCGCGGCTTCCCGTAAAACAGTGGAGGATCCCACCTAAACCCGCCGGCTTCCAGTAGGCCTGGGTCGTCTCGCCAAGGTCCGCCCAGGCGTCCCGGCAATGGATGATGATAGGAAGTCTGAGCCCGCGAGCCAGTTCCATCTGTCGAATCAAGACCTGCCTCTGGACGTCGCGCGGTGAGTGGTCATGGTAATAATCCAGCCCGATCTCACCCACCGCGACCACTTTGGGATGCTGCGCGAGTTTGACGATTCTCTCGGTGTGCGAGTCCGTGTAATGCCGGGCTTCGTGCGGGTGAACACCCACAGAGGCGTAAACCCAGTCGTAACGCTCGGCGATGGCCAGCGGCGAGTCCAGATGATCAGGACCGGTGCCCCCGCCCGCCACGAGCAGGTACCGAAGCCCCGCCGCCCGGGCCCGCTCGATGACCGCCTCGCGGTCGGGGTCAAAAGCGGGATCGTCCAAGTGCGCGTGGGAATCAAGAAGGAATTGGGTCACTGAATCATTGAGTGATTGAGTGATTGCGCGATGGAAGTCCAAGAGGCTGCTTGCATTTAATCACTAAATCGTTAAATCACTCAATCACAAAATCTCCCGATTACTTCAACCTGGCCCCATTGGGGACGTCTTCTTTGAAAGTGACCAGCACGGGGCGGCCCTCTTCGCCAATCGAGGCCGCCACAATCATGCCGTTTGATTCCACCCCGCGGAGCTTCCGGGGCTGGAGGTTCACCACGACCACCACTTTCATGCCGATCAGTTTCTCCGGGTCGTAATGCTCTGCGATGCCCGCCACCACTTGCCGGATCTCGCTGCCAATGTCCACTTGCAGCTTCAGCAGCTTCGTGGCGCCGGGGACGCGCTCTGCGGCTTTGATTTCGCCTGTGCGCATCTCGACCTTGGCGAAATCTTCAATCGAGATTTTCGACGACTCAGTTGCCGGAGCGGGACTGGGGGCCGGGGAGTGGGGCCTGGGGACTCGGGATTCGGGTGTGGGCGAGGGTGGCGCTTCAGGTTTTTTCTCTGTTTGCACGGATTTCAATACCTCCTTGGGTTTGTCGCGATTGCGGTCGGCCTCGGCGAGTTCTTCTAGTTTGGCGAGCGTCGCCGCCTTGTCGAGACGGGGAAAGATGGGGTCGGGCTTGCCGACCTTGGTGCCGGGCATAAGATCCTTGAATCTCAGGCTCGAAAGATCTTGATCCTCAACGGCGCCCTGCTGGCCCAGCTGCCTCCAAAGCTTCTCGCAGGCGTGTGGTATCACCGGATAAAGGAGCACCGCGAGGAAACGAAGCGCAGCGGTTGCTGTATAAAGGACCGTCTGAAGGTGCTCAGGATCGACCGTAACTCTTTGGCCCGCTCCGTGGTTCAGTTTCCTAGTTTTCGACCAAGGCTGCTCCTCAACCAAATACTTGTTAATCTTTGAAATGAAAATCCAAGCAGAGTCCAGTGCGCGTGAAAAATCGTTGTTCTCGAAGGCTGCCTGGAACTTCGATTTAGCCTCTGTTGCTAGAGCGCCGATCTGCTCCTCCTGTGACATGAGGTCAAGCCCTTGGGCTAGAGCATTGTAAACACCGCTTCCCTGTATCGGTGAGGGAACTTCGCCAGCATAATCATTTTTCAACATTGTGAGCGTGCGATTCGCCAGATTCCCCAGATCGTTGGCGAGATCCGAGTTGTGCCGTTGGATCAACCCCTCGTAAGAGAAGCTTGAGTCCTGCCCAAAGGGGATGTCGCGCAGCAGGTAGTACCGGAGAGCATCCGCGCCCAGCGCTTCCACGATCGGCTCGCAGTAAACCACGTTGCCTTTCGACTTGCTCATCTTGTCCCCGCCAAAGGTGAGGAAGCCGTGGGCAAAGATGGTCTTCGGCAAGGGCAGGTTCGCCGCCATCAAAAATGCCGGCCAATAAACTGCATGGAAGCGGATGATGTCTTTGCCCACCATGTGGACATCGGCGGGCCAGTATTTCTGGAATTCCGCGCTCCCGTTCTCACCCTCGGCAAACCCAATGCCGGTCAAATAGCTGGTGAGCGCGTCGTACCACACGTAAAAAACCTGCTCGGGATCATCCGGCCAGGGAATACCCCACTTGATTCTCCTGCGGCTCACGGAAATGTCGCGTAACCCGCTCTTGACGAAACTCACCACTTCGTTGCGGCGAAAATCCGGCTGGACGAACTCCGGGTGTTTTTCGTAATGTTTGAGCAACCGGTCCGCAAAAGCAGACAGCTTGAAGAAGTAATTCTCCTCGGAGATCAGCTCCGCGGGTCTGCCGCACACGTCGCAGTTGACCGGTTCGGTGCTGTCCGAGACATAGCGTTCATCGTGAATGCAATATCTGCCCTCATACTGCTTCTTATACACATAACCCGCGTCGCGAGCGCGTGTCAGCATACGCTGCACGGACGTGGTGTGGTCAGGGCGATCCGTGTAAATGAAATGTGTCAGGCTGATGTTGAGCGTTTTCCACAGGTTATGGAAGACCGGCCGCTTGGCTGCAACGAACTCCTGCGGTGAGAGACCTGCCGTCTGAGCGGCGCGTTCGAGCTTTTCGCCGTGCTCGTCAGTTCCCGTCAGGAAGGCAACGTCGTATCCGCACTGACGCTTAAAGCGCGCAATGGCGTCGCACACCATGGTGGTGTAGGAGTTCCCCACGTGCGGCCGGGCGTTGGGATAGTAGATGGGTGTGGTGATGAAGAACTTCTTCATGCGCCCGTCGCCTTCTCACTCTCGCGCAGGTAAGCGGCCTGGGCGGCCACCATCACCTGCTTGAGCGGCACAGATTTCTCCGCAGCCAGGCGCTGGCAGTCGTCGAATTCGGGCGCCACGTTAACAACCTTCCCCTCGCGCCGCGCAACTTTCACCTTGACCGAACCGTAGGGTGTTTCCACCGTCACCTGCTCGCGCTCCAGCACTTTCCGCCGCGCCTCGTGAATTCTTACTCCGATGGTCGTGGTCTGTTCGAAGAGAAGCTCGGAGAGCGCGTCGCTGCGGTCCGGCTCGCAGAGAATACTGATCGTCAGCCCGGGCCGATTCTTCTTCATCTGCGTCGAGCTACACGTGACATCCAGCGCACCCGCGGCCAGCGCCTGCTCCAGGAAGTATCCGTAAAGTTGCGGACTCATATCATCGACATTGGCCTCGATGATGGAAACAATCTCGTCTCCGGGGGTGCCGGGCCGGCCTTCGATGGCCTCCACCCGCTCGCCGATGAAAATGCGTGCCAGGTTGGGGTGGTCCGGGAAATCTTTCTCCCCCGCGCCATAACCGATCCACCCCACTTTCATGGGCGGCAGGGGACCGAATGCGGAAGCCAGGGTGGAGACCAGTGCGGCTCCCGTCGGCGTGACCAACTCGCCTTCCACGCCCGAAGCGTAAACCGGAATGTCCTTCAACAACTCCGCCGTGGCGGGAGCGGGCACAGGCAAGGTACCGTGCGCCGCCTCGACTCGCCCGCTCCCGACGTTCAAGGGCGAGCAGACGAGGTCAGAAACCTCCAGCAATTCCAGGCCCAGGCACGTTCCAACGATATCAATGATGGCATCGACCGCGCCGACCTCGTGGAAGTGAACTTCCCCGGGTGGAATGTTGTGCAGTCTTCCTTCCACCTCCGCCAGACGGTTGAAAACCTTCAGAGCCTGGCCCGCTGCCTTCTCAGGCAGCGACGCCTTCTCCAGCAGATTCTGGATATCAGCAAGGGTGCGGTGCGGCTGCTCGGCCGGCACCCGGATTTCCAGGCGCGTGCCGACCAGCCCGCCGCGTACCGCGCGGGTTCGTTTGAGTTCGTAGAAACCCAAGGGGAGCTTCTTCAGCTCGGCGAACAGCCGATCGACCGGTGCGCCCGCGTCGATCAACGCCGCCAGAAACATGTCGCCGCTAATGCCCGAAGAGCAATCCAGGTAGGCTTGTCTCATAGTAACCTCGGTAGAATGTCTCCGGCCGCACCGCGGAGTACCCATTCCGCGAGCTGATCGGCGGGAGTTGGATCAGGGTTCACAACCGCCACCCGGGCGCCGGATTTGCGCGCAACCTCCACGAGTCCGGCGGCAGGGTAGACGGTTGCAGAGGTCCCGATAACCAGAAAAACCTGCGCCTGCGCGGCGGCCTCCAAGGCTCGTCCCCACGCATCTTCCGGAAGGGCTTCACCAAACCAGACGACGGCTGGACGCAGCAGCGCTCCACACCGGCAGCGCGGGGGCAGCGGGTCCATCGGCACCTGCTCATTCTGTTCTTGTGTAGCACACCCGGTGCACCGCACCTGCCAGATGTCCCCGTGCAACTTCACGATGTTGCGGCTGCCGGCGCGGTCGTGAAGCCCGTCCACGTTCTGGGTCACGAGAGTGAAGCGTCCCCGCGCTCGCCGTTCCATCTCCGCCAGGGCTCGATGCCCGGGATTCGGCTGCGCTTTGTGGATGATCTGTCGCCGCCAGTCGTACCATTCCCAGACCAACCCAGGATCGTGGGCGAAGGCTTCCGGGGACGCGAGCTTCTCAGGTGAAAAACTCCGCCAGAGTCCGTTCGGTCCGCGAAACGTCGGAATCCCGCTTTCGGCGGAGATGCCCGCTCCCGTGAAGGCCACAATCCGCGCGGCCTCCAGAATTGTCCGCAACGTCCCCGGCGAGTCGTCCACAAGATTTGGCAATTCTCGGCGAGAAATTCAGCCGAGAATTGGATACTATGCTCTAGCGCAAAAGGTTGTCAATGTGTTGAAGCAGGATCGGTGCGTGCAGTGCGAAGCCGCACAGCGTTTCTGCAAAAAGGGGGCAGTCAATGGAAGACTTTAGTCGTCGTCGCTTTCTGCAAGTTTCTGCGGCCGCTGGTGCAGCGGGACTCATGGCGGGTATGCCGGCCGCGCCTGCCGGGCAGCGGATGCGCCTGGGATTAATCGTCAGCGTCCAAGAGGACGCCGACAAGGCCCTCAAGCTTGTCCACGATCTGGGCATCCCAACGTGTCAAGCTTCCACCGACGACTTCTCGGATCGGGTGTACACGGCCCTCAAGGACGCCATCGAAAAGTACGGGATCGAGGTCACGGCCATTAATTCCTCGGGCGGCCCGCCTAATGAGTATGATTTCTACGAAGGCCCCCTGACCATCGGAGTGGTACCGAAAAAGTATCGCCAGCAGCGCATCGACAACTTCCGACGCGCCTCCGATTTCGCCAAGCGGTTGGGCATTCCCGCCTTCCACACGCACTATGGGTTCATTCCTGAAAATCCCAACGACCCCGAATATCCGGGAGTGGTGGAGGCACTCCGCCAAGTGGCAACTCACCTCAAGGGCAATGGCCAGATGATGCTCTACGAGACTGGGCAGGAAACGCCCATCACCATGCTCCGCGCCATCACGGACGCGGGCCTCGACAACCAGTTCGTGAACCTGGATACTGCCAACCTGATTCTTTACGCCAAGGGCAATCCTCTGGATGCGCTCGATCTGCTGGGAAAACTGGTGCGCGGCGTCCACGCCAAGGATGGACTCTTTCCGACCGATCCCAAGAAACTCGGCGAAGAGGTACCCATCGGGCAGGGCAAAGCGGATTTCCCCAAATTGATCCCGCGCCTGAAGGAACTGGGATACACGGGGGCGCTCACCATCGAGCGGGAGATTTCCGGACCCAAGCAGCTTGAAGACATCAAGAAGGAAAAAGCTTACCTCGAAAAGTTGATCGCCTGAGCCAGCAGGGCACGACCCTGCGGCGTTGACGGAAGGAACCCTCCGCCTCGGGTAGCCCAACTCGGCTCCTGCAAGAATTCGCACGAAGGGGTGGGGACGAGCTCTAAACTTCCTCCTCACGCACTTTTTGGGGTTTACGAAAAGGGGCGGGGTGATGTAGCTTTGTAACGATAGACTCCGCATGGTTGTCTTGAGGCGCGAGAGTCAGTTTGAGCTGACATGTTGCGGTGCAGAAGCCCGCACGTGACGAATAGCCGGGCCGGTAGCTCAATGGTAGAGCACTGCCCTTTTAAGGCAGGGGTTCTGGGTTCGAGTCCCAGCCGGCTCACCAATTTGCCCTCAGATTCACGGCTCCCTCCGAAGGAAACACCCTCAGGCTGAGGGGATTCTGCCTGGAACCTTGCATCCCTGCGCCGTCTTTTGGCGCGCAGCACCCTGGGGTCCGCCCGCGGGCCACCGCCCCAAAAAAGGAGCACCCCGCAGCACACCCAAGGTCGCCCGCCACCAAGATCCGAGGACCTTCGGCCCGCCATCAGGATTGGCAGACCTTCAGCCGCCGCGACCGGCGCCGCCCTACGGACTGAGGATCGCAAAGGTTCTTGCCAAGTCTCGTTGCATGGGCTTAGGTTGTCGGCGTGGTCGCCAGAGTCGAAGGGGGGCTGCGGCTGCCCCCGTGTCAAGGGCAGCCGCAGTTGCTGGGGGTCCAGCGCAGCTTGTAAGCTGTGCTGGCGCGCGTGGTGGAGCTTGACTTTCGCGAGGTCGTTGCTTCGCTTGGCACTCTGGTCAAACAGCCGACTCACTCATCCTGACCGAAAGCCTGGACCTGATCTCGGTGGCCTGCACGCCTCACGATTGCCTTCCAGCCTCTGCAGAGGCATCTGTGTTGCCAGAGTTTCCTTCTGCAGCAACCCCGGATAAGTCCTTGTAAATCAATCTATTACCGGAGGGCTGGTTGCGAGCTGGTGCGCAATCGTCAGGAAGAATTTACACGCCACCAAGTTAGAGTTGCTCTTGCGTGTCGCCTGGGCAGAGCGAGCTTGGGACTTCGTGAGGCGGTCACGGGACTAGCGCGGTCCCGCCGTCATATGCTGCAATTCGTAGCTGCTGATTTCGCGCATGTTCTCCGAGGGGTGGCGCGGATTCTCGCCCTCGAAATGAATGTAGTCGTAGGGCGCTCCTTCGAAGCGATCCCGAGTGGTTGTGTCGCGCGTCCCCCAAGGGTCGGTCTCGTACACCTTTCCACCCTCCAGGTCGGAGATCCAGTAACTGTTGCCACGGCGGTAGTCATCCCATTTCGACTGGCTATTGTCCTTGATGGCCTGGCGACGCTCCCAGGCGGCTTGGTTATCGTCGATGGCCTGGTACAGGCTCTGCATGCTCTGTCGCGTCTGCTCCTGCAACTGGCGCAGATGGGCCAAATCCTGCTCGATGTACCCCTTTGCGTAACGATCGTTGATGGAGAACGACGCGGCAACCTGTTCCAGCATGGGCTGGTATCTCGCGAGGTCGTTGGCAGGCCCCCAGATTCCTGCCACGATGCTGAACCATTGCCCCATGATGCTGGGAAGAGCGTTCATGACCTTGAAGCTACCGAGGCAGGAGGCCCCCTTCGGCGACACCCAGCTTATCTGGATGTCCGCCGCCTCACACCGGCGCCCAATCTGCTGGAGACACTGTGCCGCCGTCTGCACATCCGGGTCGGCATGGAGCACCCGGATGTCGTGGTTCCCGAACTTCTCGAAGATCTTGTTGATGAAATGCGCGGGTGGCGAATAGGCAGAAAGAATGACATTGGGGGCAACCGGCACACCGTAGTTGCGGGGCGGCAGAACCTCGAAGGTGGTGAAGATAAAACCTGCTCCCCCACCTGGAGCCACGGCGATGGCCCTTCCACCTTGCCTCTGGAAATTCCAGTCAGACGGAATGCTGAGCGTCAGCGAACGATCCTGCGCACGACGCGGCGCGAGTTGCACTGCAAGCGGCGCCGGAGACTGTCCCCTTCCCCCCGAGCCTTGGGACTTCAAAATGTGAATGTTCGTCAGGATATCCAGCAGCAGCGGCCTCTGTGCGCGCAGGTCGGATGCCGGGGCGCGATAACTGCGGATCGCAGCCTGGTTCCCATCGGCATGGCAGAATAAGCGGCCCTTCACCGCCACCTGGTTCACCGTGTGGGCCACCGTGGCCACCGCGCAGGAGACAGCTTGATCCTTGCAGGCCTGAACCTCAGATAAGACCAGATTTGGGTAGTGGGACTTGAGCTTTCGGCTCTCGGATGCCAGCAGCGTAAGCGAGTTGAAGCGGGTCTGGTGGTTATCTGCGAAGTAAACTTCCACGCGCGAAGTGCCTGCGGGATCGGCCACCGAAATTCGCAGGGCGCTGGCCGAATTCTCTGGGGTAACGATCCAGTTTTCGGGCTTGTAGAGCAGAAAGGCCGGATCGGTGGATACGTACTTCTTGAGTCGATACGTCGCGCCGGCCGGGGTGGCGTCCGCATTGGAGACTGGCGAATTCGCCGTTCGAACCAAAGACTGCGCTGCCAACCGATTCCCGCCCGTCGTGCTGGATGAAGGTTGTGGGACGCGGACCAGTGGCGCGATCAGCCCGAGCGGCGGAGCGGGTTGGCCGGCTCCCGCGCGGAAGCCTTGCGGGACTTGTTCGAGAGTGGGCTGGCCGTCCCCATAAAGCTGGGCACTCGGGGCGGCCAGGACTGCGAGCGATATCAGCAGCGCACATCCAATTAGAATGCGGAAACGTATTGAGTAAGCCATGATGATCCTCGGGACAAGCGGACTCCGTCAGCCGGAGCCCGGTTGGCTTCAACATTCTACCCTGAACCGGCTCTCGTTTGACCAGCCCTGCGCGAGACCACCACGATCGAGGATGGAACGACGTTGCGGCATCCCGCAGGTTCCCGCCCGGCGGGGTGCCCTTTCGCGAACCTTTGGATTCCACGGCAAAACTGGGGATAGCAAGAATGCGGCGGGCTTGACTCGCAAGTTAGATAGCAGTCTAATTGAGCCATCGGTATCGGAGCCTCAATATCTTCGGGAGGCCCGGCGTCATGAACAATCTCCCCTCTTGTCTTAGCAGGGGGCAGCCCTGCACCATATGGTACAGGGCCAGGGGGTGGTAAACCCGCAGATCGTCGATTGCCGTTGGGGCTTTTCCCTGGCCAGCCCCCGCTGGACGGGCTGTGAAATGAAGAAGGCGTTATGCTGGTCCGCATAAGACGCCAAGATAACAAGTACCAAAAGACGTACAGGGTAGAGCCTGAGGGGATTGTCGCAGCATCATGCGCCGATCCAGCCCCGACCCCAATGTTAAAAAGTCTCCCCTGTGATTACTCCTCTTCTTGGGGATCGGGGTTCAACGGCATGTTATAAGGGTCAGAAATCAGTGTTCCGGGTATTATGCGGATCAATCTCATCATTTTTAGACGGCGTAAGGAACTGGGTGAGCACATCTCCCTTGGGAAAGTCGACAGGAGGCGATGGCGATGAGCAGTAGACTCGCGACCGCGATCGCACTCATCTGCGCGGGACTCGGCGCTGCATGCCAGACCGAGCCGGAACCGGCCGGCCTGTCGGAGGCGGACCGAGCCGCGATTCGCCGAAACCTGGGGAACTTCGTGAAAAACGCGCAGGCGCGCCCAAGAAACGACAGAGCTTCCGCCTCGTACTATGAAGAAGGCGCGGTCATGCTCGCGCCGAACCAGGCTCCCATCCGCGGCAGAGCCGCCATTCAGGTGTTTCTGGCGAGCTTCCCGCCGTTCTCCGACTACCGCCTGGAGACGCTGGAACTCGAGGGACGAGGCGACATGGCTTACGAACGCGGCACGACATCGATGACCCTGACCGCTCCCGGCCAGCCCCCGGCGGCGTGGCGCAGCCACTACCTGGTGATCTGGCGCAAGCAGGGTGACGGATCATGGAAGGTGTCGCGCGAAATCTTCACCCCCGACGCACCGCCCACGTCTCCGGAGAGGCAGATTCCCCGGTGAGGTAAACAGACGGACCGGATTGACGCCGAGGACGTGCTTGCCCGGCACGGAGCTCGATGAGAACCGACCCGACTGTACGGGTGCCGTCTAACCGGCGCTTGCAGCCGACGGCGCCGCCGAAGCGGAAGCGCCGCGCCTGAGCGCCCGAGTCGTTAGGCACCCGAGTGGTTGGAGGAGGGGGGCTGAGGGGGCTGTATGACGCGGGTTGAGGCAAGCGTTGATATCAACGCGCCGGTTGCAGAAGTGTTCGCATTCGCCTCGGACTGGCGGCGATGGGAGGACTGGTGGGAGGGTGTCTCCAGTTTCAGGCCGACGAGCGAGTTGACGCGAGGCAATGGCGCACGATACGCATACAAGGCCTGGGTGGCGGGCGTGACTCTCAACTTTGAGACGGAGATCCACGACTTCGTGGAGAACGTCGGCTGGAGGGGTGTAGTCATTAAAGGCCCGCCGCACACGACCCAATGGGTGTTCGAGGCAAAGGGCAACGCGACACGCCTTACTTATGTGCTGGAGTACAGCCTCCCCGTACCGGTGGTGGGTGCCCTGCTGGACTCTCTCTTCATGCGGCCGGGGTGGCGTCAACGCCTTGAGAATTCCCTCCAGAACCTCAAGCTTCACTTCGAGAAACGCAAGACCTTGCCAAGGGACGCGAGCGCGGAGGGTGCCTAACAAGGGGATGAAGCTGACGAGGCCCGTCCAGACCGCAGCCTCGCAGCTTATCCCCGCTGTTAGGCATCGCGAACGACGCCTGAGTTGCAGCGAACGAAAGGAGAAATCTCGTGGGTGACGATCGCAAGACCCTCGACAAGGCGGTGGGACACGCGCTCTTGGGAACAGGTGCACATGCCGAGACAAAGATGGTTTTCGCGGCGCTGAATTGGAAGCTCGCGGGCATGCGACCTGAGAGTGCGCCACACTCCGTCTATCAACTGCTGAACCACATGCTGTACTGGCAGGAGTGGGTTGCGAATTGGCTCGACGGGAAGAGGCCTCCCATTCCGAAGCACGCGTCTGGAAGTTGGCCCGGCGACACCGGTCCCGCAAGCCGGGAGGAATGGGAGCGGACTGTCCGACGTTTCCGGAACGGACTTGAAGACCTGACGCGACGCTCTCGCCAGGCGGATCTGTTCGCGAAGGGTGGAACAAAGAGCCCGCTTGAAATGCTTCACACCAGCGCGTCGCACAACAGCTACCACGCGGGGCAGGTCGTACTACTCAGGCAAGTGCTTGGGGCGTGGCCGCCTCCTTCGGGAGGCCTCACTTGGTAAGCCTCCCGACGCCACCGAGAACGCTGCCGCGATGCCTAGCACGCGCGCGGAACTGGCGGCAGCACGGATCCGACTGAACAGCCGCAGCTCACAGGCAGCTCGTTTGCCCGCTGCGGCTTGCTCCGGGTCGGTGCATGTCATCTCTTCCATTCCATAGCCAGCAGGCGCTTGCACAGCCATCGCGGCCGTCCCGCATGCGGGACCGTCCCCACTTCAGTGGCGACACACGCCACCCTTTCCGATTCTGGAAATCCACGAACATCCTCAACGCCAGGAAATTGTTGGAATTGATTGCCCCCCACCTGAGACCGTAGGATCCGCGCCATACGGGCTTGCCCAGAAGAGTGCAGCCACGCCGCGTCTCTTGTCCAAACCAGTTGCACCCGGAGCCGTTTCTGGCGCCTCAGGGGCAGCCGACTGCGCGCCGGGTTTTTGATGCTGCGTTTCGTGTCTACAGGGCAAGCCCAATAGGTGGGTGATTGGGTGGCTTTAAGTCTGGCGTCCCCGGCGGGATTTGAACCCGCGTTACCGCCGTGAATGTCCTGAAACTGGATAATGTCAATAATAGACAGTGTATGGCTTCCATAACACAATCATGGGGTTGGGTAACCAAAAGACCCGCTGCTCACTGTCAGCAATGGACGCCCGTGGACACCGATTCCGCATCGTTCGTCACCGGTTCGTCACCGCAACCCTCACGATTCCACTGGCAGGTTTGGGTATAGGTTGACCCGCCCGCGTGCGTGCGCGTGGCGGCAAACGCGTTAGCGGGCTGCTTATCGCGACACTCTGATGGAATGAGAGAAACTCGGGCTGCCCGAGTGCCAGGGCGGTACAATCTCGGCAAAAGGAGGGAGTGGGATGGTACAAGAACTTCTGATGGTTGGAGCGTTTGCGGTAGTAGTCCTCTTCCTTTGGAGGATCGTCGCCATTCTGACGCTTGCCGTGAACAATCAAGTCGAGTGGGCAACGAGCATTTTGGGGGAGTTGGAACGGATCAGAGCGGGGCTATTTGCAGTAACCAGAATCAAAGAAGGGGAAGGTTGGCCCGAGTTCGAGGAGCTGACCCGCTATATCGTTAGAGACTACATAGCCCCTAAGAGATTCGAAAGCAGGGAAGGAATACCATAGCAGCGGGGGGTATAATTTACGCGACCAGGAGTTCAAAAAGGAAATTCTGGCTAAGACCGCCACAGCGCGAGCCCGGCCATCAAGGAGGAATGGGTCACTACTTTGTCGGCCAAACCGACTCCTCACCGAAGGACTCCAACAGATGATCAGCGAAGCAACCAGCAGGACGAGATTAGCGAAGACTTTGGGTGTAATTTGCCTGTGCATTTTATGCGGCACCTTAGTGGCAGGACTTTGGCCCTTTCATGCGCCCAAGAATGAGGTGAGCTGGTCAAGCGACAAGGATGGCCTTCGTTTCGGTAAACACGGTACGGTACTAAGTTCCGGCATGGTCGAGATGATGAGTTCGCAAGACGAGCCACCCTGCAGCCTTGAGATATGGTTGGAGCCTGGCCTTACCGATGACAGCGCCACTCTCCTCGCATTCTACGCTCCTGGAGACCCTCGGCAGTTCTCGCTGCACCAATCGATTACTGACCTTGCCCTGCGAAGTGACATTCGGGACGAGGGCCATCGAACCCGAACCGCCAGCCTCTACGTTGACGGTGTTTTCCGTCGGGGAAAACAGATGTTCATAACGGTCACGTCGGGCGGAGGGCAAACGTTAGTCTATATCGATGGTGCTCTGGCCAGCAGGGCTCCCCAATTTCCACTCTCCGCCAAGGATTTTGCTGGCAAACTCGTAATCGCCAACTCGCCCCTAACACATGAAAGCTGGTCAGGTCTGTTGCGGGGGCTTGCCTTTTACAACCAGGAGCTCACTCCGGCACAGGTGTTTCACCACTATGAGACATGGACGAAGAGGGGGCGGCCGGACATAACCGAAAATGAGCGCGCCGTGGCACTTTATCTGTTTGATAAGCGCACGGGTAGCGTCATCCAGAACCATGTCCCGGCGGGAATTGATCTGTATATTCCGGAACGATATCTGGTTGTGCACCGGACTCTTCTGGAGCCATTCTGGAAGGAATTCTCCCCTACCTGGGGTTATTTGAAGGATGTCCTCATCAACATTACCGGTTTCATACCTCTCGGTTTGTTCTTGTGCGCCTACTTGTCGTCGACAGGACTGATCAGGAGGCCGGCACTGGTCACAATCATTTTGGGGTTCACAGTCAGCCTGACGATCGAAGTTCTTCAGGCATACCTTCCGACACGCGATTCCGGAACAACGGATCTCATCACAAATACCTTCGGCACGGGTCTCGGGGTTTGGTTGTATCGTTGTAACGCTGGTCGAGTTCTGTTCGCGATGGTCAAGGCGCACCTTGTGAGAGTATCCGGCAAGGGTCGAATCACTTCGTACCTGAATTAGCCATCACCGCGTCCGCGTTTCAAAGGTTGGAATCCTCAAGGAGTACGCGGAGAGCGCGAAGGCGCTCGGACAGAGAGCCAAGGAAGTGGCCACAAACAAGACCAATCCCAAGTTAGTGGCTCGTCTTGTATACGAGGCGCTCGTAGGCCTTCCGGTAGTCAGGGTTTTGAGGGTTGAGTTCGTAGGCCGCGCGAAATTCCTCCTGCGCACCCTGCCGGTCGCCTTTCACCTCCGGTGCGATTCCGATGCCGAAGTGCGCCAAGCCATTATTGGGGTTTAGGCGCAGGACCTCGCGCGCTTCGGCGATCTCGCCACCCCGAGATTGACGTGCGCCAATTCGTTGTTGGGGTTCAGGCGCAATGCCTCGCGCTCCTGTGCGATCTCGCCATCCCAATCGCGCTTGACCCCAAGCGCCGCCCCGAGGTCGTCGTGTAACTCCGCGTCCTGAGGGGTCAGGCGAACCGCCGCGCGAAGCTCGGCCTCGGCGTCAGCGTACCGTTTGCCCCGGTAGAATTCCCCCGCGCGCCCGGGTCCTTGTTCGCAGGCCTTGACGACGGGGGACTGCGTGACGCGGCTGCAGCGTGCGCTTCTCTTCTCAGCAAGCTGAATCCAGCACCGTTCCTGGTGCCTCAGGGGCAGCCGACTGCGCGCCGGTTTTTTAATGTTGCGTTTCGCGTCTACAAGGCAAGCCCAACAGGTGGGTGATTGGGTGGCTTTAAGTTTGGCGTCCCCGGCGGGATTTGAACCCGCGTTACCGCCGTGAAAGGGCGATGTCCTAGGCCGGGCTAGACGACGGGGACGCGGCTGGTCGCTTCTTCATCGACATTCGCGCGCGAGCGGACTGCTTCTTTCCTGGGCGAGTCTCCTGGACGATTCGCGGACTCAGCAGGTTCCCGGCTGCTACGCGAGTCCTTTTCATGCTAGCAGCGGCACTTTCCTACTGTCAATTATTCTTCTCAGCAGGAGAGGCTTCGAAAAGCAAGTCGCCCTGTTTGGGTTCGGAAGGGCCAGTTCCCGGCAGGGTGATTTCGACAAGTTCCGGATAGCGCTCACGCAGGTTTTCCGGCACTCGCACGGGCTGGCCGCGGAGAATGCTGATCAGTTGCAGGGCGTTCACGATGGCCTTTCCCTGAAAATGATTGTTGGTGATGACGAAGGTGACGTCGGCGCTGCGCGCGATGTTGGCGATACGCTCGGCCCAGGGTTTGAGCTCCTCCAGGCTGTAGAGGTAGTTGTACCGCTCTTCGGGATTGTCGTTGGAAGTGAACCAGTGTTCGTAGTTGCGCCCGTGCAGCCGCACATAGCCGACGGGCATGGTGACGTGGTCGCTCGGCGCGAGAGAGTTGCCGATGACCGGCTGGTCGATGTTGCAGAAGCCCACGCCCAGTCCCCGCAGCCCCTCAAGAATCTGTGCTTGGTTCCACGAGCTATGCCGCACCTCGACGACCAGCGGGTATTCCATGAACTGCATGAACAGCCCGCTCATGTACTCATGATTCTCGCGCGTGTTCTTGAACGACCACGGAAACTGCAGGAGCAGCGCACCCAGCCGGCCGGAGGCCAGCAGCGGTTCGAGTCCCTTCTTGAAGGCCTTCTCATCCTGGAGATTGGCGTTGCGTTCGTGCGTGAAACGTTTCCAGAGTTTGGCCGTAAACCTAAACGACGGATTGTGCTGAACCCTTTCCACCCAAGCCTGGGCGATCTCCGCGCGCGGGGGATTGTAGAAGGACGTGTTGATTTCAATGGTGTCGAAATATTGCGCCAGGTAAGCAGCTTCGTGGAAGCCTCGCGGTTTACTGCGTGGATAGACGATTCCTTCCCAGTCGGCATAGGACCAACCAGCAGGGCCCACAAGAATTGTGCCGGCGGGAGGCTTTTGCATAAGCTTCGCCTTTTGTTCGCCTTTAGATTATCGCTCTGGGAATTATTTGTCAAGCCGTTGTGACGTCAGCGGGTCACGCCGGCCACGGAGAGGGCTGCGCACTGGGGCCGCAGTTCGCGACCCCGAAGGCGGTCGCCGCCACTCTGGCAACGCTGCGACAGGTCGAGGTGCACGGCAGCACATTAACCCGCAGTCCCCCATAAACTCAACCCGCGTACATCCTTCATCGCTCATTGCGCTCCCCGAAGCGCCAGGTTAGAATCGCCTTCTGCGGTCATCCTCGTCCAAGGTGGGTTTTCATGACGGAGTGGAGTGGTCCTCTGAAGATTCGTGTGGCGCGAATTGACGACGCAAAGGAAATCGCGCGCATTTACAACCAGGGCGTTCAGGACCGCGCGGCAACCTTCGAAAATGCCTACGTAACGCCCGAAGAGCGTTATCTGTGGCTCGCCGCGCGGCCTGACAAGTACCCGGTGCTGGTCGCAGAGGTCAAACACACGCTTATGGGCTGGGCAGCCCTGTACCCATACAGCCCGCGTCACTGCTACGACGGCATCGCGGAGCTCTCTATCTACATTGAACGCAGCCTGCGCGGCCACGGCGTGGCGCAAGAGCTGATGAAGGCCATGCAGAACGTCGCTCGCGAGAAAGGCTTCTACAAGATCGTCGGGCGCATTATGGCCGTCAACGAGGGCGCGCGAAAACTCTGCCAGATAACCGGCTGGAAGGAAGTGGGCGTGCACGCGAAGCATGGAAAGTTAGGTGGCGAGTGGCATGACTTGGTGCTGGTGGAATTCCTGATCCCCGAGAATCTAAAATAGAGATGGGCCGCGGCGGGAGGATGTGAAAACGCTTCGGAGCTTTCCTCTTCTGGAGGCCGCCACACCGATGAGTTTGAACCCGCGGATGAATGGCATGAATCGCTGGCTGCGCATGGGTTTTCTCGCTGCTATGGCGCTGGGGGGTTGGTGTGTTTTGAACCCGCTCACGCCCCCGCAGGATGTCTCACCGTGGCAGGCGCCTCCCCCTGTGGCCGCACCGGAGAAGCGCGAGCGCACCCTGCTCTTCGTCGGCGACGTGATGCTCGCGCGCGGCGTGTACGCGCACATGGAGGCCCAGGATGACTGGACGCTTCCTTTCGAGGAGACCCTCGACACGTTGCGCGACGCTGACTTGCGATTCTGCAACCTCGAGTGTCCGGTTTCCGACCGCGGCCGCGATCTGCATCACCTTTTTTCTTTCCGTGCAGACCCCCGCGTCCTCGAAGGGCTGAAAGCCGTGGGATTCGAGGTGGCCTCACAGGCCAACAATCACGCTTACGACTGGGGCCCGCAGGCGCTGCTGGATAGCCTGCAGCGGTTACGTGCCGCGGGCATCCGCCCCGTGGGCGCGGGCCAGAACGCCCTGGCGGCGCACTACCCTGTGGTGGTGAACGTGGACGGCCTGCGCGTGGCCTTCCTCGCCTACGTGCAAATCAACCCGAAAGAAGCGGAGGCGGGAGTCGATCGACCGGGTGTGGCGTGGCTTGATCCGCCGCAGGTGCTGGCCGATATCCGCTTTGCCCGGCCGTTGGCGGACCTCATCATCGTATGCCCGCATTGGGGTGTAGAGTACGCTCCGAAGCCGACGCGCGATCAGGTGGAACTTGCTCACCAGATGATCGATGCGGGCGCGGATCTGGTTGTGGGCAGCCATCCGCACGTTGTTCAGCCGCTCGAGACCTACCATGATCGCTGGATTGCTTACAGCCTCGGGAACTTCGTTTTCGACCAGAAAAACCCCATCACGCACCATGGCCTGCTACTGAAGGTCACGGTTCGGGAGAAACAAATCGCAAGCCTCACCCCCGTTCCCATCGACATCAATTCCAGCTTTCAAGCCGTGCTTACACCGGCCCGGCCGCCCACGCCTAAGCCCACGCTTGCGGAGCGCAAATCTGTCGCGACGCGCGCGCAGTGAGCTCGATGAATTCCGGCCAAAGCACTGGCCGGAAGACTCGCCTGGCTTTTGCCGCGTATTCCCTTAGTAGGCCGGGTTCTGGGTTTGTGGCTTGCCTCGAACCGCGTGCAGCTTGTGGGCTTCCCCCGCATCGAACCGACCAGGGATGGGTTTCGTCGAAGGTTCCCTATGTCCTCGCGTTCTACTGGGCCGATTCTCAAGACTGTCGTGTTTACAGTCCTCGTGCCGGGATCCGTGATCCTGTTGGTTCCCTATCTGCTGCTGGCGAAGGACGTGCCTCGGCCAGCAGGCTGGGTGAACTGGCTGGCGATCGTGCCGTGCGTGTTGGGTGCGTTGATCCTTTTGTGGTGTGCATGGGACTTTGCAGTTGTGGGGCGCGGAACCCCGGCCCCGATTGATCCACCGAAATCCGTGGTGGTAAGCGGGCTTTACCGCTTCGTGCGAAACCCGATGTACGTGGGAGTTGAGTTAGTGATCCTGGGCGAGGCGCTGCTCTTCAGTTCTACGCGGCTTCTGGGTTATGCGCTCCTGCTCGGCATCTGCTTTCACTTGTTCGTGGTGTTTTATGAAGAGCCCACGCTAACAAAGAAGTTCGGTGGTCCCTACCAAGAATACTGCCAGGCAGTGCCTCGGTGGATCCCTCGACTCACCCCCTGGTCGCGTAAGGATTGATCATTCGCATCGAAGGGTCGGGCTTCAGCGCCGCCGTTATTTTGCCGCGATCTTCGCGAGTTCGATCCCAGTCGTTGCGGCGACTTCCGCGTGGAGGGAACTGCCGTGCGAGTCCATGGTCACGATGGCGGGAAAGTTGCGAGCTTCAAAGACCCACATGGCTTCGGGAATACCGAGTTCCTCGAGCAAATACACCCCACGAACCTTGGGTAGGCAGCGAGCGTAAAACTGCGCGGCCCCGCCGACGGCGTGGAGATACACCGCGCCGTATTCCTTCAGCGCGGCGCGAGTCTTCTCCCCCATCCCACCTTTGCCCATCACCGCCCGTACCCCAAAACGGCGAATGATGTCGGCTTCGTAGGGTTCTTCACGAATGCTGGTGGTAGGGCCAGCGGCCAGGGTTCGCCACTGGTCGCCTTCCTTGAGCATCACCGGGCCGCAGTGATAGAGGATTGCGCCCTGCATATTGCAGGGGGCGTCGTGGCGCAGCAGGTAATCATGGGCGGCGTCGCGGCCGGTGACCATGGGGCCGTTGATCAACACAACATCGCCGACCTTGAGCGCGCGCACTTTTTCTTCGCTGAGTGGCGGCTCAAGCCGCACCTCGCGACCCGTCAGTTGGAAACCCGTGCCCGTGGTGACCAGGCGTTCGACGGGCCGGCTGGGGTCGCGATACAGCCACTTGGTGATGGCGCCGCTTTCGGCGTCGAGCAGAACTCCCAGCCGCCGGAAGGCCCAGCAGTCGTAGGCCACGCTGACGAAAAAGCTGGCGGGAAGCCGGTTCGCTGCGATGATCTTGCATCCGATCAGCGAGGTCGAGCCACCAAAGCCCATGGCCCCAACACCCAGCTTATTGGCTTGTTCCATGATCTCCTGCTCGAGTTTGGCCAGCACCGGATCGGGGTTCGTATCGTCGAGGGAGCGGAAAAGTTGCAGCTTGGCGAGATGATAACCGCCCGCACGGTCGCTGCCGATGCACACGCCGATTGCACCCGGAGCACAGCCCTGACCTTGCGCCTGCCACACGGCGTGGAGCAGGCATTTCCTGACGCCCTCAAGACCCCGATCGGCGCGACCCAAATGCTCGAGCTGACAAGGCAGGGAATACTGGATATTCTTGTTCTCGCAGCCACCACCTTTGAGGATGAGACGCACCTCCACCTCCGGCTTCTCCCATTGCTCGAAATGGAAGATCGGCGTGCCGGGGCCCAGATTGTCGCCACTGTTCTTGCCGGTAATGGAATCGACGGAATTCGGCCGCAACTTGCCGCGCTTGGTGGCCTCCGCGACCGCTTCGAGGGTTTGCTTCCTCATCGCAATCTGGTTGACCCCCACGGGCGTCTTGATCTCGAAGGTGAGCATGCCCGTATCCTGGCAAATGGCGCCCTCGTCTTGATGGGCCATGTCGATATTCTCGCCGATGATGGCCAGCGCTTTTCCGGACTGCGATTGGGGATTCTCCGTTCGCAGCGCCCACGCCATGGCTTGGCGCACGTCCGGGGGAAGGTTCGTGGAAGTCTGGATAATGAGTTCGAGCATGCTTTCTTTGAAGAATTGCATAAAACCTCCGATGACGAACTGCGGGAGCCCATGCCATCAGCCCAGCCCCTCGTCGAATTATAACGCTTCAAAAGCTAAACGAAGGGATGCTTGAGGTGGGCCCGCACGCCGAGGCGACGTCCCAGTTCATCCTTCAGGATTTCAAAGGCCTGCTGGGGAGAATCAACAAAGCGAATCAATTTCAAATCGGCTTTGTCGATAGTCCCTGCCTCGAGCAGCCAGTCGAAGTTGATGGCGCGCTTCCAGAACTTCGAGCCGTAAAGCAGGATCGTCACCCGATGGCCTATCTTGTGAGTCTGGATCAAGGTGAGAAACTCCCACATTTCGTCCATCGTTCCTAGACCGCCGGGAAAGACGATCAGCCCTTGGGCTGGCTGCGCAAACCAAAGTTTCCGCATGAAGAAGTAGCGGAACAGCATGCTAAGGTCCGGGGAGATATAAGGGTTGGGTTTTTGCTCCATCGGCAGCTCGATGTTGAGTCCGATGGATTTTCCGCCCGCTTCGCTCGCGCCGCGGTTCGCAGCCTCCATAATGCCGGGACCTCCTCCCGAACAGACCACGAGAAACCGCGGACTGTTGTGGAGGGTCATAGCCCATCTGGTGATCAAGCGTGCTAACTCGCGGGCATCTTCGTAATAGCGCGACATGTGGACGTCCATGCGGGCTCGCTTGAGGTCAGCGAGAGGCGCCGGGGCGGAGCCTTCCTTGCTTCGGAGTTCCAGTTCTCGCAACCTCTGCGTGGCCACGTCGCGAGGCTGAATGCGCGCTGATCCGAAGAAGACCACGGTGTTCTGGATACCGGCTCTGCGCATGCGAGCCAGCGGGTCAAAGTACTCGGAAACAATCCGCAGCGCGCGCGCGTCGGCACTTTCCAGGAAGCGGAGATTTCGGTAGGCAAGTGGGGGCATGTGAGCGCCGGGCTTCATTTCGTCTGCCATAAATCCACACCTTTGCAAGGTCAGCGTCTAGGAGGTTGCTGAAAAACTCGCCCTCTCCGTCATTCTGAGGAGCCGTAGGCAACGAAGAATCTCGTAAGTTATTGAGGGGCCGAAAAAGCCGATCCTTCGCTTCGCTCAGGATGACATGCCCGAATCGTTTTTCAGCAACCTCCTAGAGAATATCAGACTGGGAGAGATTTCCGATATGAAATCCGGCGTCCTAGGGGAAATCACCTAAAGATTTCCTGTTGACCTATAGGCTGAGGGAGCGTTATGAGTTAAAGCTCGGCTAGACCAGGTAGGCCTTGTAGCCGGAAGCTGCGATTTTCATAGATCAGCACGGAGGAAATATCCAATGTCTACATTTTCCAGACGCGAGTTTGTGCGCCGGAGCGCCATGGGAGCAGCGGGCTTGGGATTGCTGCTCAACGGGAAGTGGGTTCCCCTGGAGGCAACGCCCTTGCCCCCACCGGCAGGCCCGAACGACCGCGTGAATGTCGGTTTCATCGGATTCGGCATTCGCGGGAACATTTTGCTGGAGGCGGCAAAACAGACCGGGCAAGCCAATCTGGTAGCCGTCAGCGACTGCTACCAGGGGCATCTGACACGCGCCAAGGAACGCACCGAGGGCAAGATCGAAACCCATTTTGCGCAGTATAGAGCCCTGCTTGAGCGCAAGGACGTCGACGCAGTCGTGCTCGCGCCGCCCGATCACTGGCATCTGCAGATGGTTTTGGACGCGCTCTCGGCAGGGAAAGATGTTTACATCGAAAAGCCGATGACGTATCGCATTGAGGACGGCCCCAAGATGATTGAGGCTGCCCGGCGCTACAACCGCGTCGTGCAAGCGGGCAGCCAAGGACGCTCCTCGGCGCTGCAGAAGAAGGCCCGGGAGATTGTGGCCTCCAGCGAACTCGGAAAGGTCACCAAGATCGTTGCCTCGTACAACCGCAACAGCTCCACGGGAGCCTGGAACTATCCCATTCCGCCTGACCTGAAGAACGACGTGAACTTCAACTGGCAGGAGTGGCTGGGCAGTGCCCCCAAGCATGCCTTTGACCCGGAACGCGTGTTCCGGTATCGCAAGTACTGGGACTATTCCGGAGGCATTTCAACCGACCTGTTTGTCCATTTGATCACCTCGATCCACTTCATCATGGACGCGAAGATGCCGTCACGCGTGACGGCGGCGGGCGGAATCCTCAATCGCAAGGACGGCCGCGAAGTGCCCGACACCCTGGATGCACTCTTTGAGTATCCGGAAGAGTTCAACGTTAACATGGGGTCAACCCTCAACAACGCGAGTACCCCCGAGCAAGGCATGATGTTCCTGGGGACGAAAGGCTCGCTCACGCTCCTCGGAAACAGCTTCAGCGTGGCCGCGGAAAACCCTCGAGAAGGATATTCGTACTCGATCGATTCCTGGCCGAAGAGCCTCCAGGAAGAGTTCATGAATATGGACAACCACCGCGAAGAAGCCAACCCGCCGATCCGCCTGGAGGGAACGGTCACCTACAAAGATCAGGGCACTGACGCTACGGTGCTGCACATGCTGGAATTCCTGGACTGCGTCCGCTCGCGCAAAGAGTGCAGTGAGAACGCCGAAGTGGGTCACCGCGCTGCGGCGGCGGGCCACATGGTGAACCTCTCGTATCTTTCCGGCAAGAGAATGGTGTGGGACGCTGCGAGCGGAACCGCCCGGCAAGCGTAAGAAGAAACACGCGGTGGTTCCCTACAAATTCCGCAGGGGGCGAGCCCTTCGGCCTCGCCAGGGGCTCGACCCGTGAGCTTCAATTGAATCGACCGTCCGGCAGAGGCCTTGCCTCAGAAAGTTCCATTCACCCCCTGCATGCTGTGCCACCGACAGAGGTCGTCTTCAACGCTTCTTTGAGAGTCGCAGGGGTGTGTTTGCACGTCAGATCGGAGGCCGTTGCCAGCCACCGAGCGTGTCTTGTAAGAGCTGCGCGACGGCGAGTGCCACGTCTTCGCGCCAGGGTCGCGCGATGATCTGGACGCCAATGGGCAAGCCCTGCTGGGTCGTCCCACCACGAACCACTGCTGCGGGCCAGCCTGTAAGGTTCGAAGTCATCGTGTAACTGAAACAGGAGAGCCGATCGTACGTCGAGCCGTGAACCATTCCCGCGAATGAGCACACCGGGCAGAGTATGGCATCGTAGTTGGACATGAAGGAGAGCATCTCGCGCCGGAACGTGTCCCACTGACCGACCAGCGCGGCAAACTCGCCGGCCGACTTTGCACCCTGACGCTGCAATTCCAGCACGCGCCGCATGAGCGGGTGGACCCGGGTCGTGCCCGCCATCTTCAACAGTGATTCGACGCCCGCACCTCCGTCGGCGGTAAAGAGGCTAAAGTAGATTTCGTAAGTTTGCTCGATCGCGCGAGGCCGCACTTCTTCGACGGGGATTCCTTCTCGCGCCAAAGCCGCCGCAGCTTTCTTTACGACCTCGGCGATCTCCCCGGAGGGCGTGACAATTCCGTTGTCAGTGTGGAACGCGACTCGCAGGCGGCGCGGATCGATGGCGCGGGAATCCCCGAGTGGCATGGGCACGATGGCGGCATCTCGCCAATCGACGCCGGAAATCACCGGAAGCACCAAGGCCAGGTCTTCCACGAATCTCGCGAGCGGCCCGATCTGCCAGAGCGCGTCGAGTATTCCCCCCGGTCCGGGGAAGTGCCCGGTGCGTGGAACTCGTCCTGAGGTGGGTTTAATGCTCGCGATGCCCGTGCAATGTGCCGGGAAGCGCACGCTTCCGCCGGCATCGCTACCCAATCCGAAGGGCGAACCCCCCGCAGCGATCAGGGCTGATTCACCCCCACTGCTGCCGCCGGGTGAGAGTTCCAAGTCATACGGGTTATTCGTGCGGCCGTAAATCAGATTGTCGGACTCCCACGCCCAGCCTAATTCTGGGCAATTGGTCTTGCCTAGCAAGATGGCTCCGGCCTCTCGTAACCGCTTCACCACGACCGCGTCTTCGTTGGGGACGTAGTGCGACCGGCCTTCCGTTCCACCTGTGCAGATAATTCCTTTGGTTTCGATGGCATCTTTCAGAGTGAAAGGCACGCCGTGCAGCGGGCCCTTGATTTCCCCGCGAGCCAAAGCTTGGTCTGCGTCGCGGGCCTGCTGGAGCACGAGTTCGGCCGGCAGTTGAACCACGGCATTCAGCTTTGCGTTCACATCTTCCATTCGGTTGATGCAGGCCTGGACGATTTCTTCTGAGGAGACTTTCCGCGAGCGAATCGCTTCCACCAGTGCCGATGTCGACTCGTAGATTAGTTCCATGGCGTCACTCCGGTTCGCGTGCGGGCCTTCGCTCGCGAGGCACTAGGAGATTGAGGTGCAAGATTAACATTGAAGCCTGTAGTTTGGGGTCTTCAAGTTTACGGGCCAGCTCTTCCGAGGTTCGGCGCTATCCGTCGCTCACGCTGGGGTCGTTGAGGATCTCGCTGCCATCGGGGACGGGCAGGAAGAGTCCCCCGGTGATGTGGAGCGCTCCGCCCTGTGCATCGTAAAGCAGCCGTTTTGCATCGCCGTTCCGGCGGTGATATCCTCCGGAGCAAGGGTAGTCGTTTCGCCGGTCCGCACGTGTGTGCAGAGGGGGAGGTACTTCAGTGAGCGTTAGAAAGGGCCTCTTCTTGTTGATTCTTTTTCCCCTCGCAGCCTGGGCACAGGCCCCGGGTGGGGGAGGGCACGGGAGACTGGAGGGCGCGCTGCGCACCCTGCAGACAGATAACTGGGTCATTTTCGGCCGCACAAGTGACATGAGAGGAAACCCGCTTGGAGGGGTCACAGTTCGAGTCGACGTTGGTGTCGGTGTCGGTATCGGTTCCGTGCGAGCGCTGAAAACAAACCTCCAAGGTGAGTTCCAGACCGAATTCACCCTCGATGCGAGCACACGCAAGCGCTTCACTGTCAAGCTGGTCGCTTCAAAGTCCGGTTACGCCGAAGCACATGAGACGGCCGAATTCGGGGTCGCCGACAGGACAAGTGGCACCGAACTTGTTTTGCGAGAATTGACTCAAAATCCGGACCAGCTTCCCATGGCGACGCTGGTGGGCACGCTGGCGCCGCGGCTCCGGCAGGATGCCGCGAAGGGTACTGGAGCGGAAGTCGGCCGCAAGGAAAAGGATTTCCTCCGCGGCTGTGAGGAGCTGATTGACCGCCACAACGCGGTGCGCGCAGTTCCGCTGCTGTCCAAAGGTGTCGAGCTGGCGCCAAGTTGCGTGGAGTGCCGCCTGCTTCTGACCCTGGCGCTGTTCGAAGCCGGAAGCTGGACAAGCGCCAGCCGGCACCTGGACGAAGCTGGGAAACTCAACGATGCCGCCACCTCGAAACGACCTGAACCGGCATTGATTGCGGGCGCGCTGGAGGCATGGCGGGGCGAGACCAGCATATCGGCGGGCTTCTTTCAGAAGGCTCTAGAGAGCGATCCTGACAATGCTCTGGCGCTTCAGGAATTGGGGCGCGTTCTGATCGCGCGGAAGTATTGGGAAGCCGCCGACCAGTATCTGGAGAAAGCGCTCCGCGCCGGGGCCGGGGATGAAGCGCGGCTTCTGCGGGTTCGCGCTCTGCTGGAGGAAGGTGACATTGACGAGGCCGGACGCGAGATGGATCAATACACTGCCGGCCGCAACGTGAAGAATCTTCCCTCCGAGGCTCGTACGCTGTACCTCCAGGTGCTGGATCGCCGGGACTATGGCCGCTATACCAAGGTGAAGTCGATGCTTACCGAATCGCCTCAGGATCTAATAAAGGCCATGCCAGAGATAAAAGGGATACGCATGGCCTCAGACCAGGATGAGCTCAAGGTTGTTCTTAAGAAAGTGGGCGAGGGGGTCGAATCGTTCTTTGAGAACTTCCCGAACACCGTGTCGCTCGAGCGGGTCCACCAGGAGCTGCTCGGCAAGAACGGGAAGGTCGCAAGTTCGCTCGATCAGGACTTCCAGTACCTGCTCCTCGCCCAGCCCGATAAGTGGGGCGTGGGGATTGAGGAACATCGCGCTACGGCGCAGGGCAAAAGTAGGGCGCTTGGCGGGTTGGATAAGGGCCTAATGCTCACGGCGGGTTTCGCCTCTATTTCCCTGTTCTTTCATCCTGCCTATCAGAACGGCGCGAGCTTCCGTTACTTGGGCCGTCAATCCCTTGACGGAAAAGACCTGTACGTCATTGCCTTTGCTCAAGATCCCCAAACGGCTCAGAGGACCGAACGGTTCAAGACCGATGAGGGCTCTACGTCGATTCTGATCCAGGGATTGGCGTGGATCGACCCCACAACCTTTCAGATCGTCCGCCTTCGTACTGATCTTCTGGCTCCGCAGCCCAAAGTCAGATTGCGGAGACAGACCACAGAAATTCAGTACAAGGAGGTCCCTTCAAGGGGGTTGCCAGTGCGTTGTGGCTCCCGGAGGAAGTCAGTGTCACGGTGGACTGGAGAGGCCGAATTTATCGCAACTGGCATCGCTATTCGGATTTCAAGCTCTTTAATGTCGAGACAAAAGAGGAGAGGAAACCAGTCTCGCTTTCTGCGCCACCTGACCAGAAAAAATAACCGGTTCTCCCGGCCCGCATTTGAATGCCGGCAAATGAGAATTGATATCTCGCCGCCAACCGTTAACAAGCGACAGCCCTCAACCGAATCCCCATCACCCGATTATGAGGAGTATCTTGCCGTCTCGAGTACAATGCCGCCGCGTTGCATAGCGCTACCCAGGGGGATACGTTGGCACTGACAAAGATCACGGTCCTTGGGGCGGGCTTGGTCGTGAAGACCCTCGCCGCGTGAGCGTCACGCACGGTGGCAGGGGAGGCACCGATTTGCGGGGTGTTCCGCCTACCGGCGAAATCACGCGAGTTGCCCGGGGAGGTTGATACTCACCGGCATGGCGGGTTCCTTTGGCGGCGAAGCGTGCGCTGACGGAGCCTTACGCAGGCTCTGGCCCGTCAAGCGGCGCGCTCCCCCGAGGCCCGAAATTGCCTTCAGTATCTGGGGCGGAACCGGCCGCGGATGCGTTACCCCGACTTCCACGCCCAACACCTCTGCACCTCCTCGGGTGTCCTGGAGGCCGCCTGTAAGGTGGTCATTGGGTCGCGTCTGAAGCGCCCGGACACGCATTGGACCCAGCGCGGCTCTAACGCCATCATCACCTTGCGCTGCTATAAACTCAGCGGCCACTTTGAAGACTTCTGGGAACGCCGATCCCAAAAGAGGACGGCGTGAATTCCCCTACTCACTTTCCTGTCGTGCACCCTCGCGACGCGGTAGCGTAACTTCTTTTGTGTAAATTGGGTTTTGGAAAGGGAAAGAGGGTGTACTTTTTCGGGAGTGGCAAAACTCTACGAAGGAGGTACACCCTCATGCGAGAACTGGAAGTTCTCGGCCAAGGG
>JBEKAK010000002.1:0-137883 GCA_050018275.1 Terriglobia bacterium
CGCGAAGCCTGTGCACACCCCCAAAAGGTCCAACCGCCCCACCGTGCAGCCCAAAACCCAGGCCAGCATCGACGATCAGCACTCCGAAGCGATTCTCGGAAAACTTGGTGAGAAAAGCAGGCTAGCCGCGGCAGGGAGTTGGTACCCGCGGGGGTTTCTTTTGGCCCTCGATCACGAGCCCACAGCATGAACTTCATGCCGTAGCTTCTATCTTGACTTCGCGTTAGAGACTCTCTGGGTCGAAGGCGACGGGTTGCGGGGAGGCCGAACGTGGCGAAGGCCAGACTCCGCTGTGGCTGGGTAGAGAGCCTACCCGCTAGCGAGGATTCTCTCGGAGTGATGCTGGCCGAGGCTGCGGCTGTGCGCCGGGTTTCCGCTTAAGAGTAAGCGGGTCGCAGATCTCGAATAGGTCGTTATGCCACTTGACGGTTTCCATCGACGGCAGACTCCGCACCTCGGTGCCGTAAAAGTACCGCCGACCATTCCATACCACTCCAAAGGTTTTGCCTCCTCCAATGCGATAGAGTCCTATCAATTGAGGTGGCCCTCCGGAAGCGGGATCTGCGCCCTCCCTCAACGCATCTGAAAAGGCCGAAAAGACAGCGCGGCTTGTCTCCTTGACCTCGCTCGATTCCCATTGAGCTAGATGGGTTGTGATGGTTTCTTGTCCGCTGCCCAAGACTTTCACCGCCCCCGATTTCGCGGGCAGATCAATTACGTCGGGTCTTAGCTTATGCCCAGCGCCACCCGATATCAGCCGCAGGTGGAACCGGGACCCCATCCCCTGGCCTTGCCGAGTACCGTACGCTATTTGAAAAGCATGGTTCATTGACTCGGGGTAGGTTTTAAGTGCGCGTGATAAGATTCCCATTATTCGCTCGAGACCGGAATCCACGTCCCCTTCAGTATCAGCCAATAAGCCGTGGTCAATCAATTCGACGATCTGGCTGAGGGTCTGGGTTGGAAACAGCACGTCCCCACAATATCCGAGCAGGTGCGGGTACTGGTGTGCCACAAAAAGCTTCCTTCCGTTGTCCCACGCCCCCGACCCGGCCCAAGTGATCCGGCTGTCGCTGGCGAAATAGGTTGATGCGACACCCCTTTGATCCACTCCGACCCACGCGATGAAACTTGTCATATAGTTGCTGTTTGTGAGGCAGTATTGTATTGTTAACAGTCCGAATCGAGACGCAAACCGCCACGGGCGGGGGCGAACACGCAACTCCCCGGCACCCTACGAAGAAGACCTCGTTTGGGAGGGTCGAGGTTGGCTGGCTCCCTCGGGCCTCGGCCTGAGGGAGCTACCGGGGTCGGCCCGACCGAGAGGCCAATTCTCTTCACCTACAGCGTCCTTTCAAACATCTTCTGAATTATCTGCCGAGCAGCTTCAAGATTCGGGCGTTCCCAGTTAAAACGTAGAAATACCTCTTTGGCCAAGCTGACAGCGTGGTCAACCATACCTGCACGCCAGTCTGCCATTGAGTGTCTCTCCTCCACTTCGATGTCAGGGATGCGGCACACGTAGGATGCCCAGAGTGGAGCTCTGCGCCCGTCCAGGCTCGTCAGTCGCCGGTCCTGTGTTCCCCAAAGCCGCGTTACAAACGAGACTTCTTCGTCGTCCCCGAGCAGACCGTCGTAAAGGCGTGTCAAGCAATAAACGGCTTCGCCAGCATATGCAGCGGTAGCGCCAAAATCGGCGACACTCAATCGCGCCCCTGCACGGTCTTTCCGGGTGTCCTCCCACATAAGCCTGCGCTGATAAAAGAAACCAGACTGTTGAAAGCGCCAGAAGTCCAACATGTCATTCCCCGCGAAGTCTCGTGTGGCGACCAGCGTTTCAAGGCCATTCTGGACTGCATACGTGACCTCTGGCCTGTTGCGATGAATGAAGAGAAATGGCCACCCCGTGAAATCGACGTGGGCGCGCTCTGCAGCGTCGCGCAGTTGGTCAAGCCTCAACCAAGCCTCCTCGAACTGCTCCGGGAAGAAGCATGCTTCCCTGAAACCCGTGTATGCCTTGTCCTTATACGGGTTCTGCGCTTCGAACTTCGCAACTGCGTCGGAACGCTGCCTCATGAACTGGTCCCGCGCAAAAGGTTTTGTAGGGGACTGTGGTCGAACGCCACCTACCAGGATCGACCGAACGGCAGTGAGCAACGCATCGCTCCGGTTTCTAGTGGCCTGCTCCACAACTGCACGGAAATCAGCAGAGGACCGAATGGGAGCGGTCTCGTTGTTGTCTGTGCGGACGTACAATGTCCGCGCGGTCAGCACGCCGCGAAATTCCTTCTGGCAGATATGCGGCGTGTCGGAAAATTGGGGAACCTCTATGATCACGAATGCTTTGCTTTCGTAGGAGACTTTCCGCAACAGCGCGTTGATAGGCGGGTCAGAATAGTTCTGAAGAAATCGGTTGAAACGTGTTGTGTCCCATGTTCGCGCCTGCTCTGGCGTCAGCCCGTCCCAAGAGAAACCACCTGGGCCTTCCGAGACCCCGATAACCACGAAGCCACCCTTCGTATTGGCCATCCCGAGAACGTCTTTGACGAGCTCGCAACAGGCCTTCTTCTCACCTTCGTCCCACTCCCCAGGACCTTTGTAATCGAGGTCCTTCGACTCGTATCCCCGTAATAGAATTGCAGTAGGTTTTCGGCCCGCCACATCAGCCCCCGAAGTGCATGTTGACTACCGTACAACGGCGCAACAGCAGGGCGAGCAGAAAAGTTCAGCCTGTTCGCCTAACAGAAGTTTACCACCCCCAGCGGCAGAAGCGGTAGCCACGGTCAGGGGTTTTCCTGACCGTGGGTTCTTCAGGTTTTCAGGCTCCGCGGATATATCGCATCGCGATATGTTTCGGGACTAAAGGCGCGCACGGCGGTTCCCTTCACCCCGGAACAACCGTGACAAGTGACGAGCAAAGCTATCACCTCCGGACTGCGTCGCCGGTGAGGACACCGGCGCTACAGGCGCCGCGCGGCGCCCCACCATCATGAACCCACGGCATACAAATCTAGTTCCCTCTTTTCACCCTGGCGCCGCCGCCTCGCGGTACAATAGCGCGCGCCGGTCAAAGGAGGGGAACATGTCCGAAATGATCATTCGTCCGACTATGAAATTCATATACATGGGCTACACGGTCGTGTTTCTGATCGTGGTGGCTTTGGCCGTTGCGACGATGCGCATGCAATGGCCGCCCTGGATTCCGTCGCCTTGGCAACCCTGGATTCCTTGGTTGCCCGCGCTCCTTCTGCTCTGGCCGCTGCAACGCCATCTCCGCAACCGCCTGACCAAGATGACGATCCTCGATGACAGACTGCGGTACGAAACGGGCCTTCTGAGCAGGACCACGCGCACCATCCTGATCTCGCGAGTGCAGGATGTGACGGTGCATCAGCGGCTCGGCCAAAGGATTTTCGGATTGGGCGATCTTTCGATTGAGACAGCGGGCGAGACGAGCAGGCTGACAATTTCCCAAATCGACCGGCCGCGGGAAATCGCGGACCACATCAACGAACACTCCCAGAGGGGACATTCAAAAGACCAACTCACCTGACAGCGCGTAGCCACGGCACGGATTCTGTGCCGTAGGCTTTTCCGTTTCCCACCCCTGCGAATCCACGTAGAATCCGGAGTGCGGATTTGCCGTTGCGACCCTTGTAGCGCAGGGCCCGCGGTCCGGCCCGCCGATCTTAATGGCGGGCGGCTTCTCCAGCGGCGCGGGTCTTTGCCGCGCCGCGAAGAAGAGAATCCGAATTGCGAAGCTAGGGCCGACGCGATGCGGGTGCACTCGGAACGACATCGCACGTACCGGCTTGCGTTTTAATCCAAGTCGATATCTCTCAGCGGGCGGTCGATGGGTTGGTCCTTGGTCTTCTCCAGCGCCTCTTTGAACTTGCGGTCGAGCAATTCCGATTTGACCTTCTCTTCGTCGGCGCTTTGGCGGAAGAGCGCTTCGCGGCGCGCGGCTTCCTTCTTGAGGAGTTGCGCGGCGTGGTCCAGGTCCGGAGCCTTCTCGTGCTTGGGCGGCGCCTGATGGTGCAGTACTTTACCGAGTTCGGCGTCCACACTCAGCAGCGCGCCACAGCACGGGCAAACCACTTCGAGTTTTCTGGGACCGCGTGCCGCTTGAGCCATGTTGTAACGATGCTACGCCCTGCGGGTGGGCCTGTCAATTCAGGCTCGGGTCCGCCCCTGCAACCTGCGCGTGGGCTGCTGGCGAAAGGTTCAATTGGCTTCCCGCCCTGGTTGGGGCTGCAGCCTCTTCCAACGTTGGACGAAAAGGAAGAACACGCTCGGCCCGAAGGAAAAGAGCATCACGGACACGCCGAAAGCTATCCCCAAGAAGGTCAAGAAACCCGCGCAGCAGTAATTCCGAGCGCGGGCCACGATGTGGGTGGGTACGGCGACGAGCAGTTCCAGGACGCTCCCCCTTAGGAGGTAGCGGCACTGCCTGCTGATGACGTCCATCGCCGCGGCCCCGCGCCCTGTCCGGTAGAAGACTATGCTCCACACCGCCCACACGGGCACGATCACCGCGAGCAGAGGCGCTCCGCAGCCCACCAAGTCCAGGGCTTTGTCTCGCCGGATGAATTCGAGGACGGAAGCCCCCGCCCCCGCGCCGAGCACGCCCACCATCAGTCCGGAAGCAAGGACCGGCCAGAGCACGGACCGGCGGGTCGTGGGTCGTTGCAGCGCCAAGTTAACTGGGACCAACAACATGACCACCTGCCCCACAATCATCACACCCAAGCCGGCCCAGTACATCCACTCGGAAAACACCTCGATCGAGTCATGCACCTTCGCCGCCGGATAGAAGGCAGCGAGGATCATCGGCAAAGTCAGGGCAACGAGGATGAGGAAGTAAACAACGACGACCAGAACCGCCCAGCGCTTCATGCAGGACCTCCTTGCTGGGAACAGGGATGACGAATGATGGGCGTATTATGCCACGTGCGCGCTCGAATCACCATGGCAGGGCTGCGGCGATCTTTCTTTGAAGAGCTCGGGAGGGGCAACCTCCGGAGAACAGTCGAGGGTCGATGGTGAAAAGTCGAGGGAACCCGTCCTCACTTTCACCCGTCGATTACTGCCATGGGGATTGTCGCTACGCGCAGGGTGAAAAGCCAAAACGCTTTTTCAAGACCCGATTGAGTGCTAATCTCAAAGCTTCTCAGCAATTCCCCTTAGTATTCTTGTCGGTGGATTCTGGCCTTTTCTGGCAGAGTGTTTTTGGGTACCTCGATTGGGTCCTGTATTGATACAGATTTGAGGACTTTTGCAGCGGGTTGAACTTTCGACTTTTGACCGTCGAGGGGTGACGACGCTTGGTTCCGGCTACGCCGGGCGAGGACTAGACATGCATCGACTTGTGAAGACCCTTTTGGCGCTGATGCTTCTGCCGGTTTTGGCGGGGGCGCAAGCGAATCCGGAGAAGGTGGCATTCGTGGGCGCGCGCGTCATCGACGGCACAGGCCGCGCGCCGATCGAAGATGGCGTGGTGCTCATCGCCGGGGACAGAATTCAGATCGTGGGGAAGCAAGCTACGGACGGAGCGGGCCGCCTGACGATTGAAAGCGCCCTGATGCTCGACGCCGAGGGCAGAATTCATGCCGTGACGAAGGAGGCTGCGGTGCTGGTTCCGCCGGGCGCGCGGATGGTTGACGTGACCGGCAAAACCTTAATGCCCGCGCTCGTGGACCTGCACACGCACCTGGGGCAGACGCTCAACGGCCTGGACCCTGCGCCGGACGCTTACAGCGAGGAGAACCTTCGCGCGCAGCTTTCGCGCCTGCTCGCCTACGGCATCGGAACGGTGGCGGTGATGGGCACGGACCGCGACCTGATCTATCCCCTGCGCGACGAGGAGCGCGCCGGGAAGTTCGCGGGCTCGCGCTTCTACACGGCAGGACGGGGCTTCGGTGCGAAGGGTGGTTTTCCGGCAGGGTCGGGCATGAGCTGGGACGTCTATCGGCCCGAGACTCCCGAGGAAGCCCGCGCCCAGGTGCGTGAGTTGGCCGCGCACCATCCCGACTTCGTCAAGATGTGGGTGGATGACGGTTACGGCCGCATGCCCAAGATGCCGCCGGAGATTTACGGCGCCATCATCGATGAGGCTCACCTTCACCATTTGCGTGTGCTGGCGCATGTTTACTACCTGGCCGACGCCAAGGGCCTGGTCGCGGCGGGCGTGGATGCGCTCGCCCACAGCGTGCGCGATCAGCCTGTGGACCGAGACCTGATTGAGGCGATGAAGGCTCGCAACGCGATCTACGTCGCGACGCTGGTACGCGATGAATCGACGTTCGTGTACGCTGCCGGCCCCGCCTGGCTCGGCGACGCTTTCTTCCAGGCGGGATTGCTGCCGGGCGTGCTGGAAAAACTTCAGAGTGCAGCGTTTCGCGACCATTTCGCCCGGGACCCGGATATGGCGAAAAACCGCGCCAGCCTGGAAATGGCGCAGAAAAACCTGAGGACGCTGGCCGAGGCGGGCGTGCGCATCGGCTTCGGCACGGACGCCGGGCCGCCCGGGCGCTTCCTCGGCTATTTTGAGCATCGGGAATTACAGTTGCTGGTGGAGGCTGGGCTCACGCCGACGCAAGCCATCGTGTGCGCCACGCACAACGCCGCCGAGTTCCTGCAGGGTGATTTTGGCACCATCGAGCCTGGCCGGCGCGCGGACCTCCTGCTGCTCGATGGGAACCCCCTCGTTGATATAACCGCGACGCAAAAGCTCGTGGGCGTGTGGCAGGGCGGAAAACTCATCAAACCCATTGCAGCAAAGTGAGGGCGGCTTGAATGATATGTAGCGTACGACTCGCCCGACAGCCTTGCGCTTCTTCCGCCGTGGCGACCGCATTGGATTCCCGCCCTTCGGCAAGCTCAGGGCAAGCTTTTCGCGGGAATGACGAAGGGATGTTGCGGCGACTTGACATCGCCAGTTCTTCCGCGACGCCATGGTCTCGGCGGCGCGGCAGGAACGCGCCGTAACACGGCCATCCTGGCGGGGCCAGACCCGCTACTCGACCCGGATGTTCCCCGAGACAGTGCTCACGTCCAGCAGGAAGCCGCCGTTGCCGACCTTGCCCTCGAGCTCATGCCTGCCGAAGGTGCCCTGCACGGTCATCTCGCGTGCGGTGTGAATGCTGCCGGAGACCGTGTGGGCGTGGAGGGTGAATCCCTGCTGGCCGGGCAGGCGCACGGTGACACTGCCGGAAGCCGTCGAGAGCCGCCAGGAGCCTTGCCCTTCACCTTCCACGAGGATGTTGCCACTCGCGGTCTGGGCGTGCACGGCGCCGTGAACACCCTCGAGTTGCAGCGTGCCGGAGCCAGTGTTGACCTCCACGTCGCCCGGCGCAGTCTGGCGAAGTGTGATGCTGCCGCTGCCCGTCGAGGCATGTAGGCTGCCCGCCACGCCCGTGGCAAGGATTTCGCCGCTGCCGGTCGTGGCGCGTACGGTTCCCTTCACCCCATCGACGGAAATGTGCCCGGACCCGGTCGAGGCTCTGACCATGTCTCCGATATTGGTCAGACGGAGGTTGCCGGAGCCCGAGGATGCTTCCACCGGCCCGCGCAGACCGCTCACATTTTGTTCGCCGGAGCCGGAGTTCGAGCGCAAGCGCGTCTCGCCGGGAACCACGAGCTCGTAGCTGATGGAGATGTCGCGCTGCAAATCCTCGTCTTCAATGCGACCGATCTTGATGATGTTGCCGTGCTGCTCGATGGGTGGGTTGGCTTCGAGGTAGCGGACTTTCTTTTCCGCGTCGGCGCCGTCGTGCCAGCTGCCCGCGGCCCGGATGGTGCCGGCGACGCGTACGGTCGCGCTGTCGCCCGTGTGCACGTCGATGGTTCCGGAGCCCGTCTGGACATCGAGCTCCACGGGGCCAGAGACCTGTAAGGTGCGCTCGAAATGCCCATCCGCGGCGCGGGCGGGCGCGCCGAGGCACAAAACCATGGCAGCGAGCGTCAGAATTCCCAGGGGGAGCAAGCGGTGAGACTTCATAAAGGCCTTCTCCTTTCAAACTCGTTTCTTATCGGTTATACGTAAATGACCGTCTCAGAGTTTAGACGAGCGAAGTCCTGCGCCGTGAGCCGCCCCGGGCAAGCTCTGGAGTTCCGGCTACCGGCCGGTATCGAGAAACCTCCGCTAAGGGTATCATCCCGCGCAACGACGCGCCAAGGTTCTGATTTGGCAGGGGTTCCTGGTGGCCGTGGCGGCCACGGACGACAGTTCGCGGACGAGCTAGCGTTTCGCAGCGGTTCACCCGCGCTTGAGCTTCTTCCAATCCTTCCGGATTTCGCGCGCGGCGTTGTGGCCGGGCGCGCCCATCACGCCGCCGCCCGGGTGCGTGCCTGAGCCGCAGAGGTAAAGTCCTCGAATCGGCGTGCGGTACTTGGCCCAGCCGGGCGCGGGGCGCAGGAAGTAGAGCTGGTCCACGCTCATCTCGCCGTGGAAGATGTTGCCGCCCGTCATGCCGTACTCCTCTTCGAGATCCAGCGGCGACAGCACGTGGCGATGCAGTACGCGGCTTTTGAAGCCCGGAGCGTACTCTTCGATCATCTCCATCACCCGGTCAGCGTAGCTTTCCTTGATGGCGTGCCAGCTCGGAGCCACCTCGGGCGAAAGCGCGTAAGGCGTGTACTGCAGGAAGACGTTCATTACGTGTTTGCCCTCGGGTGCGAGCGTCGAGTCGTAGGTCGTGGGGATGGTGATCTCGAGCATGGGCCGTGCGCTCGGGCGGCCGTACTTGGAATCGTCGTAGGCGCGCTCGATGTACTCGAGCGTGGGGCAGATGTGAATGGTGGTCTTATGATGCGGCGCGACGGCCGTGCCGGGCAGGCAGGTGAAGTCCGGCAGGCCGTCGAGCGCCAAGTTGATTTTCATCGAGACGCCTTCGATCTTGAGAGCGCGAATCGCGGCCAAGAAATCCCCGGGAAGCTCGCGCTCCTCGAGGAGCTTCAGGAAAGTGACTTTGGGATCGGCGTTCGAGGCGACGACGCGGGCGCGAATTTCTTCCCCGCTTGCCAGCGCAACGCCGTGCGCGCGGCTATCCTTCGTGAGGATGCGCACAACACGCGCGCCGGTGCGAATCTCGGCCCCAGCGGATTCGGCCGACGCGGCCATCGCCTGCGTGAGGCCGCCCATGCCGCCGCGCACGAATCCCCACAGGCCGCGCTTGCCGCCCACCCCGCCCATGCAATGATGGAAGAGCACGTAAGCCGTGCCGGGCGTATAGGGGCCGCCTTTGGTGCCGATCACGCCATCGGTGGCGAGCACCACCTTGAGGTGCTCCGATTCGAACCACGGGTCGAGAAAATCCTCTACGCTTTGCGAAAGGATGCGCAGGTGGCCGACCAGTTCTTCGGCGGGCATCCTTATGACGCGGCGGCCCAAGCCCGCCAGCTTCTGCCAGTCGTCGAAGCCGCGTGGCGCGATGTCCGGCGGTGTTTCAAGCAGCAGCGGCTCGATGAAGCGCACCAGGCGATCAAGGTACTCCTCATAATGCGGGTACTGCTCGGCGTCGCGCGCGGAAAACTTGCGGATCTCGTCGCAGGTCTTCCCGGTGTCGGACCACAGGATCAGGTAGCGGCCGTCGGGAAAAGGGCTGAAGAAGGCAGGGTTTTTGGGATAGACCGCGAAGCCGAACTTTTCAAGCCCCAGGTCCTTGGTGACTTTCTCCTGCATCAGGCTGCAGAGATAAGAGGTCGTGGAGAATTTGTAACCGGGAAAAACTTCTTCCGTCACGCACGCGCCGCCCACCACGCGACGGCATTCCAGCACCAGCGTGCGCAAGCCCGCACGCGCGAGATAACCTGCCGTGACCAAGCCGTTGTGGCCGGCGCCGATGATGACCACATCGTATTCGCTGGGCATGTGACACCTGTGGGGTTTAGAAGGTGCGGACTTCGTGGAGGCTCCGCACGCGGCGCGATGACCTCGCGCCAGCAAGGCAAGGTTCCCGAAGCCTTGCGCTATAATGCGGGCGCAAGCTTACCCGAGCGAAAGCGGTAGAATCAAGCCTTCCGGGCGGAGAATCTGATGGGACGGACGCAGGTGTTGGCAGTGGCGATTCTGAGCGCGTGGCTGGTGTCCACGCTGTGCATGTGGTTTGCGGCGACCAAGAGCTTCGCAACCGTCGATCGCGTGTTCAGGCGGGCGAACCCGCAATTCCTGGAGGCCACCAAGCCCTTAGGCGAAGGCTCGACACGCGTCGTGCTGCGCTATCTGGCTTCCGAAATCAATCGCACCCTCTTCTGGGGCTACGGCGCGCTGCAGATCGCACTGGGAGTGATTTTGTTTCTGTTGCTCTGGCAGCAGACGCCGCGCGATGCGGTGGGCATGGGCGCAGCCGCAACCATGCTGGCCTTGTCGGTGATCTTGACGTTCGTGATCACACCGTTGATTATCTCGCTCGGACGGAGCATTGACTTCGTTCCGCGCAATCCTCCTCCGTCCGTCATGCCGCGCTTCTGGGCGCTGCACGGGTCGTTCACCGCACTGGACGGCGTGAAATTCCTCGCCGCGCTCGGCCTGCTGATCCGCTGGATCTTCCGGTAAGCAGAAAGGTACGCTCAGCGGCTGCCGGTGCGCCCGGCCGCGCCGCCCGCGGAGCCGGCAACCGGCACCCACACTTCCATCGGGCCGCGCCCGCGATTTCCCCACGCATAGTACGGAATGAGGGTCAGGTCGATCTTCTCCGCGGACGCCCGATCCCCCATTTCAAAAGTACTGTACAAAGGTTCTTGCGAAGACGGCTTCCGCAAAACAACTCCGGGATGACGCAGGATGACAATCCCTCCCAGCAGATCGGCGTCGTACTCCGAACGGAACGCCTTGCCGGCGTCGGGACCTTCCTGGAGAAGATCCACGTCAAAGACCGAAGTCTCTGCGCCCAGATCCACCTGCTCAAGGCAATAGACCAGCGGCCCGCGCTCGGCCGCCACCTTGCCCACATCATCGCGTACGCGAGGATTGGCCACGGTGAGCCGCGGCGTCATGTCGAATTGCACACGCACTACGTCGCCGGGTTTCCATTCGCGGTGGATTTCCAAGTACTCGCCCGGCTTGGCCAGCCGCGCGAGCGGCTGGCCATCGACGGAAACCTTCGTCTCGCGTGACCAACCGGGTATCCGCACAAAGACGCTGAACGTGGAGGGCACGGCGGGGTTCAACTTCAGCGTGACGGCGTCACCCCAGGGGTAATTCGTCTCTTGGCTCAGTTTCAGACCGGTTCCGTTTTCCAGGTGCCAGTCAAGCGTAGAGGCGTGGAAGAAATGCACGTAAACACCCGCGGGGCTGGTGCTGTAAAAATAGCCGGGCAGCGCGGCGAAAGTGCGCTCGATATTTGAAAGGCAGCAGGGGGTGTCGTACCAAGGATTGCGGAATTCCCTGTCTCCGTTCGATTCCAGGGGGTTGGTGTAGCAATAAAGCGTGCCCGAGAGTGACATGCCGGAGTTGATCCCATTGTATAGAGCGCGCTCCATGACGTCCGCATAGCGCACCTGGGCACTGGCGGCCAGCAGGCGCCAATTCCACATGAAGCTGGCGATGGCCGCGCAGGTTTCGGCGTAGGCGCGAGCGTTGGGCAAATCGTAGGCCGGTCCGAACGATTCATGTTCCGACTGCGACCCTACTCCACCCGTGATGTACATCTTGCGGTCGACCAGGTCCTGCCAGAGCCGGTCCAGGGTTTGACGGTAAGCGGGGTCCCCGGTCTCGAGGAAGTAGTCCGTGGCGCCGCTGGAGGCGTAGAGAGCACGCACGGCGTGACCGACGAACTCGGGGCGCGACGTGAACGGGATGCCGCTGAAGAGATAGGTGATTTGCGCGTCGGTCAAACCCAGCCGCCCGCCGTCGCCGGTCAGGAAATAGTGGGCGAAGTCGAGGTAGCGGCGGTCGCCGGTGGTGCGATAGAGCTCCACTAGCGCCATCTCGAATTCCGGATGCCCGGTCAATCCGGGGCGCTTCTGGGGACCGAAAGTATCGAGGAGAAAGTTTACGTATTTGATGCCGCCCTCGAGCAGGCGACGGTCACCCGTGGCCCGATAGTAAGCGATCGCCGCCTGCAGCAGATGCCCGAGACAGTAGAGCTCGTGACTCCGGTACATCTCGGCAAAACGCAGCGGGGCGTGATCTTCGACGTAATAGGTGTTCAGGTAGCCGGAGGGCTCCTGCGCGGCCAGCACGTCTTCAATCAACTTGTTGACCGTGGCGCGAAGCTCGGGGCGATCGCCGGACTGAAGCGCGAACGCGGCCGCTTCTATCCACTTATAAATGTCGGCGTCCGTGGAGACCCTCCCGCGGCGCGGCGCGGAGGAGCGGCCGGCAAGGCGAAGGTAGTTATCCACCTCACCGTGCTCTTCCAAAAGCTGCAACATGCTGGGAATACTCTTCTCGACGTTCGTCCGCATGCGTGCCGCCCAGAAACCCTCACCCATGCTCACGGCGCGGATGGGGACAGGATGCAGCTTGGCGTAAAGACTGGCGCTCGTATCCACGATGCCCGTGGATTGCCACGCCGGTGCTCCCACTGGCAGGCCGGGTGCGCTCACACCGAGTGCGATGCAAAGGACGGCAACAACCGAGAGTTGTTGCTTAAAGAGAATGAGGCGATTCACGATAACCTCTTTTGGCAGAGATTTCTGAGACAGGGATGGCCGTGATAACGCATTCGCCCGGCCCTCAGCCTCCCACGCCGGAGTGACCAGGGCAAGTTTACTGCCGACTAGGGCTGCCGGCGACAAATTTCCCAGCGTGCAGGGGTCGAGAGCCAAGCCAACGTCGGGTGGCGCGAGCGAGCTCAGGGGCCGGTCCGGCGGACGGGAGCCCTGTTTACAATCTCAGAAACAGAGGGATTTCGGCATCGTGCGGATGCCGCGCCCTGCTTGACAGGCGTCTGCCCGAATGGCAAGATGAAAAATAGTGGCTGAGGCGATCCTGGATCCCGTAAGCGCCCAGTTGCCCAAGTTAAGCAGGAATTCCACGTGCCGAAGTGGCGGAATTGGCAGACGCGCTACATTCAGGGTGTAGTGCCCGTCAGGGCGTGGAGGTTCGAGTCCTCTCTTCGGCACCATCCTTCGTAAGGAACCCATCTTTCGTGTTTACGGATCACGGCGAGGGCGTGTCGCACGCCACCCACCGATCTGCTATGCTTCGTCGCGAGGCGGGCAACATCGTGATGGAACCGGCTCCCGCGCTTCCCCGCATGAATAAGGCAGTTCGCCCGACGTAATTAGTTGAAGGAAAAGGTACTCCGCAAGATCAACCCTGACGAGAAGTGGCGGGCGTGTCATGCCGGTAGAGTGAAGAAGAACGTCGCCCCCTGGTTGAGTTGGGACTCGACCCAGATCCGTCCTCCGTGCCGTTCCACGATCTTCTTGCTGATGGCCAAGCCGATCCCGCTGCCGGGGTATTCGGTGCGGGTGTGCAAACGCTGAAAGACCTCGAAGATCCGGCCGGCGTATTGGGGGTCGATCCCCTTGCCGTTGTCCTTCACCGAAAAGACCCATTCCGATGCCTTCCGCTCCGCAGCAACGTGAACGCGCGGTGTTTGAGTGTCGCGGAACTTGATGCTGTTGCCGATCAGGTTTTGGAACAACTGGACGAGTTGTGTGCCGTCGGCCTGGACGGTGGGCAAGCGGTCATGAGTCACCACGGCGCCGCTTTCCGCCACGGCCGCCTGCAGATTGCTGAGCGACTGCTCGAAGACCTTCGTACAGTCGGTCGGCACAAACTCCTTGCCAAACCTCCCCACCCGCGAATAGGCCAACAGGTCAATAATGAGGCCCTGCATGCGTGTGGCGCCATCGACGATGTAGTGGATGAAATCGTCGGCACTGGCGTCGAGCTTGCCCCGATAACGTTTCTGGAGGAGCTGCGCGAAGCTGGCCACCGTGCGGAGGGGCTCTTGCAGATCATGCGAAGCAACATAGGCGAACTGTTGCAGCTCGGTGTTGGAGCGTGTCAATTCCTGAGCCTTTTGTTCCAGAACTGCTCGGGATGCTTCCACCTCTGCAGAACGGTCCCGGACCCGCTGCTCCAGGCTCATGTTGAGCTCACTGATTTCGTGCTCGGCGCGCGTGCGGGCGGCGACTTCCCGGCGGATACTGAGCATGGCCACAGCCGCCAGCCCAATAGCCAGCGCATTCACGAAGACAATGATGCCTTTTACCCGGCGGGCAGCGGTGGCCGCATGGTCGGTCCCCTGGGGCAGACTGTCGTTCTCGACGGCTCGCAACACGGCAATCAGGTTCTGAGCCTGTTCCATTACTTCCCTGCCTTTGTCCGCCTGCACGACAAGGTCGGGATGCCTGGGACCTTCGACCTTGACCAGATGGATGCTTCCTTCGAGTAGACGGAGTCGCGTCGTGACTAGGGCCTCCAGCTCGTCGAGCTGTTTTTGCAGAGGCTGGCTACCGGCCATCATCTGGCGCAGATGGAAGAGATCCAGCCAAATCTTCCGGCGTGACACTTCGTAGGGTTGCAGAAACCTTTGATCCCCAGAAATGACGTAACCGCGAACGGCGCTTTCGGCATCCAGTAGGTCTGACCGGAAGGCTGCCAGCATTCCGACGGTTTCATGGGTTTGGGCCACCCAGCGTGCAGCCGCGATCGAGTCACCAGCAGCACGATAAGAGGTCACACTGATAAAGGTGAGAATGAGCAGTGCCGCCCCGAAGCCGACCCGCGCCCTCTTCATCAAAGACCCATACATGAGTTGATACCCTCTGTACCACCCCTGGTGCGAGGAAGCGGTTGAGAAGGAACCACCGCACCGGCAGCGCGGGCGAGGCGAGCCGCGAGAAGCAGGGCTGGAGATGGCTTCTCCTCACCCCACAGGCCTTCGGGAATCAGCGCGTGCTTGTGCCTCGGCGCGCTTGATCAACGTGGCCATCGAGCAGGGGGCGGTCGGATCGTAGCCGGAAACTCCCCAGCTCACCGCCAAGGCATACGGCCGCTCTCCCGGGCTGTAGCGGGTTCGCAGGGCTTGCTCGAACATGGCCTTGGCTTCCCCCATGCGGCGGCCACAAAAGCCAGAGCACATCGAGGCGAATTCGTCCCCGCCTATCCGAGCCAGGAGGTCGGATTTGGGAAATGCGGCGCGAAGCGCCTCGGCAATGTCTCGCAACGCGGCATCCCCTTTCTCGCGCCCAAAAGCTTGGTTGATCTTTTCCAGCCCGTCGACGTCAGCATAAACCAAGGTCAATGTGCGCTTGGCCAGATCGGCAAGCCGCAAGAGTTGTTCGCCCAGCGCGAGAAAGCCCCGGCGGTTATAAAGACCGGTAAGTTCGTCTTTCGAGGTGTGGCCATCCGTCTCCCGCTGCATGCGATGCCTCACCACCGCGTTCTGCATCGAACGCACCAGGGATGGGCCCTCGACTTGTCCTTTTACCAAATAATCCTGGGCTCCGTCCCGGACGGCCTTCAGGGCCAGTTCGCGATCATCCAACCCCGTCCACACAATGATGGGGACGTCAGGTGCGCACGCTTGCGTGGTCGTAAAGGTGGCTAAGCCCCGGCTCTCCGGCAGGTGAAGATCCAACAACACCAGGTCCACGGCCTCCCCCTCCAGTCTTTCCAGGCCCTTGGCCAGCCCCTCAGCCCACTCAACTTCGAACGCCGCGTCCGGAACTTCGGCCAGCGCCTCGCGGATCACTCGGGCGTCGGCCGGGTTATCCTCAATCAGCAGCGTTCGGATCGAACTGATAAACATTGCTTGTCCTTCCTGGTAGCGTCACCACGGAGAGCCAGAAATGTTCTGTCGACCTGACCACCTGCATAAACTGCTCGAACCCCACCGGTTTGGCGACATAACAGTTGGCGTGAAGGTCATAGGTCTTGAGGATATCCTCATCGGCCTCGGAGGTTGTGAGGATGACCACCGGGATACGTTTGAGTTCAGGGTCGCTCTTGAGGTCTGCCAATACTTCGCGTCCGTTCTTCTTGGGGAGGTTGAGGTCCAGCAAAATCAGATCAAAATGACCCGCTTCTCTGTGCGGGGGCGTGCCGCACAGCATGGCCATTGCTTCCACTCCATCCGGCGCCACGGTCAAATGGTTGCTGACTTTGGCGTCGCGGAGAGCCTCGATCGTCAGCCGCACATCCCCCGGGTTGTCCTCTACCAAGAGGATTTCTACAGGCCTGCCGAATCCCTCGTCCATAATCACTCCTTCCTTGAGTCCCGCCGGACTGACATTCGATAGCTTTCATGGCGGCGGTCGTCTAACGCACGACTGACTACAAACCAACACTAATTCAGTCTTATTATCGGCAGGTTTCGTGGGGAGCTTGACACCCGAAAACGAATGTGGGGAGCATTATCCCATTCTAATCCATTGACTTTAAGTCGGTTAGACACAATCGCCGGAGAGGCACAGCGCAACGAGAAAACGCTGTGCATGGGGATAAGGAGAAAGTAGCCCTGCGGGGGGCGCGGCGGGCGGTGACGCCTCGGGGGGGTGAGCGTGTTCGTGGAATTCCTGCGGTGCCGGGGATATCGGGAGCAGGTGGGGTAGCATACGTCTATCCGCCTGAAATCGCCGGACGTCACCGCGCCGGCCCAACCCCCAGAAAGCAAGCACGCCCCAAGTCCCACCTTCAGCACCGGTCTCGGCACCGGCTGGTTTTCAACTTCCGGTTTGCGGAAAGTCAGGCAGTAGATCCTCCCCGCACGGAATTCTTTCAGCCGCACATCGAGCATAGAGGCTAGCACCAGCTCAATCGGCGCTCGGACCGTCTCCTTTCGGTTTTGAAAGTATTTCCCGGCAAGCGGCACCTTCTCGTACTGACTTTTGACGTGTTTTTCAGTCTCGTCGGAAATGACGATCTTTGTGCCGGGCTTGGCCACGCGGATCATCTCGCTGATCGCCCGCGATCTGTCAGTGAAGAAGTTGATTCCTCCAAAGTGAAAGACCACGTCGAACACCTCGTCCTGGAAGGGTAGCTCTTCGGCGGCACCGAGGGAAAGGTGGGCTTCGCGCCTCCAGCTCTTAAGGTTCCTTCGGCATTTTCGAAGCATGCCCCAGGAGATGTCGAGTCCGTAGAATTCCACCGTCTGGGGAAGAAAGGGAATATTCAGCCCCGTGCCCACCGACACTTCCAGGACGCGCCCGGTTTCCTTGACCTCGATCTCCTCCAAGAAACCCTGGCGCATTCGAAGCAGACTCTGCCCGGCGAAGAAGCTATAGACCTTCGCGGCAGCGTCATATCCGGGGGCAATTCGGTCATAGAACTTTTGATACTTCCAGTTAAGCCCCGAAACCTCGGAAGGATCCAGGAAGCAGGGAATGCCCTCGCAGATAGGAAACCTCCGCCCGGAGCGGGGGTTCACCAGGAGGACTTGCTCGCCCCCATGGGGGGAGGGCTCGCGGAGTATTTCAAGCCGCTCGTGCGTGGCGGGGTCACAAAGCAGGGAAAGCACGCGGTCGTCCATCTCAGATCTCCGCAGTCGGATTCTGCGAGGGAGTCAGACCCGAGTAACAGCGTCGCCGACGTGAACTCCCGCTTTCACGTCGGCACCAGTCGGGGGCAAGCGATTTGACCCGAGCCGCTCGAAGTCGCGCGGCCTGGCAGCGGATGGTATTATAAGTCGAGCACCTCAATGCGCGAATTCCCATCACAGCAAGAGATTCTCAAAATCTTCGAGCGCGATCCCCGTAAGACGTTTCGGCTTCGCGAGCTGGTTGTCGAGCTCGGCTTGCGGTCGAGTCAGGCGCGCGAGCTCAAGAGCGCGTTGAAAGATCTCTCCCGCCATCGCCGTATCGTTTACCTGAAGAAGAACCACTTCGCACTGGCGCACAAGGACCGTCCCGCCGCTACGGAGAATCCTGCGCCTGCTCCCCCCGGCGGCGTGCCGCCCGCGCGGGTGCGCGGGATGAATGTCGTGAGCGGCCGCCTGATCGGCCATCGCGATGGCTATGGGTTTGTAGTGCCCGACGCGCCCCTGGCCGGCACCGACCTCGACATCTACATCTCCTCCGACGGCATGGGCTCGGCCATGCACGGCGACCGCGTGGAAGTCCAGGGACTTCGCGCCAAGCCTGACGGGCGTGTGGAAGGCCGCATCCTGCGTGTCACCGAGCGCGCGCAGAAGACCGTGGTGGGCCAGTTCCATTGCGGCGCGCGATACAACTACGTTCTCCCCTTTGATCACCGCATCCCGTTCGAGATCGTCATTCCGCGCGGGCAGGAGTGGCCGCGCGGCGAGGGACTTGACGGCGAGGGTCCGATAGGAGTGAAGCCCCGCACTCGCGACCGGCAATTTGGGGGCGAGTCGGAAGGCAAAGTTACGGGGCCGGAAACGAAAGCCCGCCGCACGGCGCGTGACCTGGAAGGCCTGATCGTGGATGTCGAGCTCACCAGCTTTCCACGTCCCGCCGAGTTGCCGCGCGGCTGCGTCATAGAAATTCTCGGCCGGCGCCACGAATTCGGCGTGGACGTTGAAATCGTCATCCGCAAATTCCACTTGCCGCATCGCTTTCCCGCGGAGGTGTTGGCGGAGGCAAGCGCCACGCCGCAATACATCCCCGAGCACGACCGCGCAGGCCGCCGCGATTTTCGCGGCCTGCCTATCGTCACCATCGACGGCGAGACCGCCAAGGATTTTGACGACGCCGTTCACGCGGAGCGCCTCCCGTGGGGGAATTATCTTCTGCACGTTCACATCGCGGACGTGGCGCACTACGTGCGGCCCGGCTCGGCGCTCGACCGCGAGGCGCGCCTGCGCGGCACTTCCGTGTATTTCCCCGACCGTGCCGTGCCTATGCTGCCGCTCGACCTCTCGAACGGCATTTGTAGCCTGAACCCGCACGTCGACCGATTGGTGATGTCAGCGCTGTTGGAAATCGACCCCGAGGGGCGCATCGTCGAATTCGAACTCAGGCCGGGAATCATCCGCAGCGCCGAGCGCATGACCTACACGGCGGTGCGCGATATCCTGGTGGGCGAGCCCACCGCCTGCCAACGCTATGCGGCGCTCATCCAGAATTTCAAACTCATGGAGGAACTCGCGCTGATTCTCAACCGGCGGCGCGAGGAGCGCGGCTCCATTGACTTCGACTTGCCCGAGCCGCTCATTGAGTTCGACGCGTTCGGCCGCATGGTGGGCGTCACGCGCTCGGAACGGAACATCGCACACCGCGTCATTGAAGAATTCATGCTCGCCGCCAACGAAGCCGTGGCCGCTTATCTTGAGCGCCGGGGAATTCCTTCGCTCTATCGCATCCACGAGAAGCCGGACCCGAGAAAGGTTTTGGAGTTTGAAGAGATCGCCGCGACGTTCGGCTACTCACTGGGCGTGGAACTGCCTGCTGCGCAGCGTCTGCGCACGAGCAAACGCGACGAGCGCGACCGCTATCCGCGCTTCCTCGAGCGGTTGGACGTCAAGGAATTGGAGATCAGCCCGCGTCACTATCAGCGGCTGACCCAGCGCCTGGAGGGAAAACCCGAAGAGCGCATCCTTTCCTTTTTGATGCTGCGATCGCTGAAACAAGCGCGCTACTCGGAAAAGAACGTCGGCCATTTCGCGCTCGCGGCGCAAACCTACACCCACTTTACTTCACCGATCCGCCGCTATCCCGACCTCATCGTGCATCGGATTCTGAAGGCCGCACTCGAGAGGGAAGGTGGCAGCGCCCGCGTTGTCGAGAGCGCTGCAGACCAACGAGTCCGCACCGCGGCGGGGGCCCGCCAGGATGCTCCCCTGCAGCCTCCCCGTGGTCGCGCAGCAATGGACAGGCGCGCCACCACGGTTTCGACCAGCCGTGGAGCGCCCGTCACCGGCCACACCATCCCGGGCGGCGCATTCGTGGTTCCGCAGGAACTCCACGCCCTTGGCGTGGCGACGTCGGAGGCCGAACGTCGTGCCGCTGACGCCGAGCGCGAGCTCATCGAATGGAAGAAAGTCTCCTTCATGGCGCAGCACGTCGGGGATGAGTTCGACGCCCTCATCATCAGCCTGACCAAGTACGGATTCTTCGTGGAGCTGACCGACCTGTTCGTGGAAGGTTTTGTTTCTCTCGCCACCCTCGGCGACGACTACTACGTCTACCGCGAGCGCCAACGCGCCATCATCGGCCAGCGCACCCACCGCGCTCTCCACCTCGGCGAACGCGTGCGCGTGCGGCTGGACCGCATTGATCAATCCGGCAACAAGCTGGAGTTTTCCCTGACGGAGTGACCCCGCCCGTCCACCTTCGGGTAAGGGATGCTGCCCCACCAAATCCTGGAGCGGGACGTACGTCGCGCTCGTCCGCCGGCTGCACGTAGTCATCGCGCGCGGCAGTCGCAGCATGGTTGTAACGCGAGGAGTTGGTGCTACGTCTCTTTATAGAGCCAAGCCGAAACCAGCGTGGCCAGCATCGAGCCCACCCAGAGGTCGAGCATCCACCAGAGCGGGATGGCGCGGCTGAACGGCGCCCACGTTGCCAGCGACAGGCTGATGGGGAAACCGCTCACGAAGCCCACCAGGAATCCCACCCGCAGTGCGGTGACGGGCCCAGCTCCCAGTGTGCTGCGTACCGACACGTACACCCAGGTGAGAATGTAGGTCAGCACGAATAGCGTAATGAACCAGTAAACCACAAAGAGCGGATAGCGCGGCTGGGCCAAAACTAATCCCGTCTTTTGCGCGAATGCGTATTTCGGGGCTAGGATCACCATATTGACGACCGTGCTCCAGATTCCCCAAACTGCTCCTCCCACCAGCGTACCCAACGCGATACGACGTGAGCTGACTGCGGCCATAGTGCACCTCATCTCGAAGGTTAGTCCCGGAGAGAAACCTTGGTTGCCTGGCATCGTACTGGCCCAGGGAAGATGTGTCAAGTAGCGAGCGTCCAGGCCCTGCCGGACGCCTTTCTGGCGACCGCCGCGCGGTCAACCTCCAGTTTTCTCCGACCCCGCTCCTCGTGCCTTTGCTTGCGGCCTCCGGCGAAAACCGATATTCTAAGTTCTGCTCGGAGCACCCGCGGGCTTAGCCAATCTTCGCGGCCTCGGATCGAGACGCCGTCGCATGAAGCAAGTCCTCATCCTTCACTATCACGAAATCTGGCTGAAAGGCGGAAACAAGAATTACTTTCTCAGCCGGCTGCGCGCCGCCATCCGGCAGAGTGTGGCCGACCTGCCCGTCGAGTCACTTGAGAGCATCTCCGAGCGTCTCGTCCTCACGCCCGGCGACGAAGCCTCCCTTCCCCGGATAGTCGAGCGCCTGCGTCGGGTTTTCGGTCTCGCCTACATTGCCCTGGCCCGCGAAGTGCCCAGCCCGCTCGTCGCGCTCGGCCCGGCGGCGTGCGAGATGATGGCGGAGAAAAACCCTCGCAATTTCGCCGTGCGCGCCAAGATCGCGGACTCGGCCTACGGCATGAACTCCATGGAGCTGGAGCGCGAGCTGGGCCGCGTCGTGCTGGAACATCTGCGCGCCCGCGACGCAAGCGTGCGCGTCAAGCTCGACGAGCCCGAGGTGACCTGTCACGTTGAGATCGTTCCGGGGAGGGCGTTCCTTTACGCCGACCGTGTGGAGGGCGCGGGCGGCCTGCCCGCTGTCACCAGCGGGCGTCTGGTGGCGCTGCTTTCCGGCGGGTTCGATTCCGCCGTGGCGGCGTATAAGATGATGCGACGCGGGTGCCACGTCACCTTCGTGCATTTCTTCGGCAACCCCTCCCCGTCGTGCAATTCTTCGCGCGGCGTGGCGGAAGACCTAGTCCGCACGCTCACGCCCTATCAGTTCACGTCGCGCCTGTATCTGATTCCTTTCGACGCCGTGCAGCGGCAGATCGTGGCCGGCGCGCACGAGAGCTACCGCGTGTTGCTCTATCGCCGCATGATGGCGCGCATCGCGCGGGAGATTGCGCGCGCCGAGCGCGCCCTGGGCCTCGTCACGGGCGACAGCGTCTCGCAGGTGGCCTCACAAACACTGCACAACCTCACGGCCATCGATCGTGGGCTTGACCTGCCCGTCTATCGGCCGCTCGCCGGCGACGACAAATCGGAAATCCTCCGGCTGGCGCGGCAGATTGGCACCTACAAGATTTCTTGCGAGCCGTTCGAAGATTGCTGTCCGCGCTTCCTACCACGCGCTCCCGCGATTTTCGCGCGCCCCCAGGAACTCGACGGGGCGGAGTCCGGGCTTGACATCGAGGCCCTGGTACGCATGGGGCTGGAAGCCGCCACCTGCGTCGACTACAAGTTCGAACGCGGCGAGGTCGCGGCGCACCCAGGTTGGCTGCGCCGGCTCGAGAATCGGCTGCTCGGCAAAAGGCGTGTGGAGGGGCCACCGGCTGCCCCCGACGCAGCCTCCAACTGAGCAGGTGTGCGGTGGCGCCGCAGCTATAAGAAACGAGGCGGAGAGGAGTTCAACTCTCAGCCCGCGTCCGTCTGACCGAGCTCCTCGGTGCTCATTGACGGTTCTCCGAGCGCCGCCTATAATTCTTGGCTCGAGGCGGAGTCATCCCATGATAAAGAGGGTTCTCGCGATTGTGGTTTTGCTCTGCGCCCTTGCGGGGTGGCTGGTGGCGCAAGACGCCAAGCCTAGCGCGCCTCCGGCCGCGCCGCAACCACCCTCCGGTTCTCAGACCATCCGGGTTCGCGTCGAGCTGGTCAACGTGCTGATGACCGTGACCGACAGGAAGAATCGCCTGGTCATCCATATGACCAAGGACGACTTCAATGTCTTCGAAGACAGCAAGCCGCAAACGATCCGCTATTTCAGCCGCGAATCAGACCTGCCCCTGCGCATCGCCATCCTGATCGACACCAGCAACAGCATCCGCGACCGGCTGCGCTTTGAGCAGGAAGCCGCCATCGATTTCCTCAACACGACGATCCGTAGGGGCAAGGACATGGCGTTCGTGGTGGGGTTCGACGTGGAGCCACAACTGATTCAGGACTACACCGACAACACGGAGAAACTCGCCAATGCCATTCGCGACCTGCAAGCCGGTGGCGTCACCAGTCTTTACGATGCGTTGTTCTTCTCTTGCAAAGAGAAAATGCTCTTCTTCCCCCCACCGGAGCCTTACCTGCGCCGGGTGATGATCGTCATCAGCGACGGCCAGGACAACCAGAGCGAGCACACGCGCGAGGAAGCGTTGGCGATGGCACAGCGTGCGGAAGTGACGATCTTCACGATCAGCACAAACCGCAGCGGCACGGAGGCTCGCGGGGATAAGGTGCTGCGGCGGTTGGCGGAAGAAACCGGCGGGCGCGCTTTCTTTCCCTTTGAAGCGAGCGAACTGGCGGTGAATTTCCAGGAGATCGCGCGCGAGCTGCGCAGCCAGTACAGCCTGGCTTACGTCTCCACCAACTCCGCACACGACGGAACCTTCCGCAACATCTCGATTCAGCCTCTGGAAAAGAGCCTGCGCGTCCGCGCCAAGACGGGTTACTTCGCACCCTCGCAGTAGTGGCGTCGCCGGCTCCCGGCGCGTCCGGGACTTTGCCCGTTCCTTGCCACCAGCTCAGTATACCCTAATTCACTATCCTTCCGGTGCATAATATCCGCGGCGGGCCTGGACTTTGTAATCGCCCTGTCGGACCTTGACCTGGATTTTCCGATAGGTTCCGTCCAGTTTGGTGTTGGCGGGCGTATAGCCGAGCAGATACTGCGTGCGAAGTTCGTCGGCGATCTGCTGGAAAGCAGCGCTGGCGTCCTTGGCGCGATTGACTTCAATTACCCGGCCGCCGGTATCCTCGGAAAGCTTCCTCAGCACCGAGTCCCCGCTGAATCCCCCCATCTGCCTGTAGTAGAACGAGCGGTCGATGATGGCGACGGAATAAATGATGATGTCAGATTGCTGCGCCGCCTCGAGCGCCTGCTCCAGTTTAATCTTGCTGCCCTGGTCTTCGCCGTCCGTGAGCAGGATGAGAACTTTGCGACCGATTTCGTTCTTGAGCAGTTCACGCGACGACAGGTAAACTGCGTCGTAAAGGTGCGTCGCCCCGCCCGTGTCGCTGGTGGGAAAAGGTCCCGGTGTGGGGCCGACCCCACCGCCATTGATCACGTTCTCATCGATTGCCTTGTCGAGCAGGCGGAGGTCCGCCGTGAAATCCTGCAGGAGTTCCACCTGCACATCGAAGTGAAGCACAAAGGCGAGATCCTTGGGGCGCAGGATTTGCCGAAGAAACGCCTTAGCCTCCTCTTTCTCTACCTCGAGCACGCGCCCCTGGCTGGGACTGGTGTCCACCAGGATGCCCATAGTCAGCGGTGTGTCGGTCTCGCGGGCAAAATAACGGATGACCTGCGGCTGCTTGTCCTCTTCGAGGAGGAAGGCGTCTTTGTTGAGGTCGGGAACCAACCGCCCGTTCTTCTGCTTCACGACCGCGTAAACGTTGACGACTGCCGTGGTGACTTTCAGCGTCTCGCCGGGGGCAGGAAGTTGTTGCTTCTCCTGCGCGCTGGCGAGAGATGCGGCCGACAACAGAGTGCAGAGTGAGCAGGTGATGTATCGCCTAGTGAACGGTCGACGTCCTGGTGATTTGTTTGGGGTGTGCATCTTCATCCTTGGGGCGCTCATCCCCTCTTCGTTGGATGCGATCGGAAGGATTCGCGTCAGGCCCTGCTCGTCGATCGCGCCTTGCAGACCGCCGTCCTAGTCCCCGACCTTGCAACGCACGTTACCTTGGGACCGTGTAGAAGAGCCGCGAATCCGCCTCCGGACCCGCGCGCGTCGTGCCTTGCGACGCCTTTCTCCGCCCTCCGCCCCGCGCGAACGTCCTTTGCGGCCTCGCACGCGGTCATCCCTACAATTTTCTCGCGCCTCACTTTTTCGCCGTCACCAATCACTTTCCTCTTGACAAGATAATTCGGTGAATCTATACATGATGATTGTATACGCGCTCCGCCAGCAACGCTGGCGGGAAAATTCAGGAAGTGAGGAGAATAGAATGGCAGCGAAAAAGAAAGCCAAGAAGAAGAGGTAAGCCTCTTTCGGAAATCGGAAAGGAACCTTCGGGGGTGCAGCGATGCACCCCCGAAGTTTTTTCGGGCGCGTTCTGATCTTTCGCCCGCATCGCAGGATTCCATTCCCCCGCATTCCATCGAGTGCCCTGAGTCGTCCACCCGTTTCGTTGCGCACGCGGCGCCAGAAGTCGCGATCACCCAGCCTTTCCCCTCGTTCTGTGCGGCTTGGCGCCCTGGCATGCGACAAGCTTTCCCCAAGACTGCACGATCAGCGCGCAAGCGAATTCACTCCTTCAATTCTCTCTCCGGTGCCGCCAGCGCACGCGGCGCTTCATCCACTGGTTCAAGTTCCGGAATTTCCTCGCCCGTTGCCGCGCCCAGTTCCTTGAACTTCCGCGCCGACGGCAACACGCGGCTCTCCATTGAACCCACGGCCTTGTTGTAAGAGTCCACTGCCCGCTCGAGCGATCCGCCCATAGTCTTGAAGTGGCCCAGGAACGTGCGGATGCGGTCGTAGAGGTCTTTGCCGAGATCGCTGATCGCCTGTGCGTTCTCCGCGATCTTCTCCTGTCGCCATCCATAAGCCACCGCGCGCAGCAGAGCAATAAGGGTGGTGGGCGTTGCCAGCACCACCTTCTTTTCCATGCCGTCTTCGATCAGCGTGCGGTCCTGCTCCAGGGCGGCGCTGAAGAAAGACTCTCCCGGCAGAAACAACACCACCAGTTCCGGCGCCGGGTCGAGTTGTTCCCAGTAGCTGCGCGCGGCGAGCTGGTTCATGTGGTCGCGCACCAGCCGGCTGTGGCGCGCCAGCGCGTCGGTGCGTTCCTTCTCCTCGGTGGCGTTCACCGCGTCGATGAACGCCTGCAGTGGAACTTTGGCGTCCACCGCGATGCGCCGCCCCCCCGGCAAGTGCACTACCATGTCCGGGCGCTGCCGGCCCGATTCCGATGTCAGCGTCTCCTGCTCGGTGAAATCGCAATGCTCTGACATGCCTGCCAGCTCCGCTACGCGCCGCAAGGTGAGCTCGCCCCAGCGGCCGCGCGTCGTGAGCGGCATGCGCAGCGCGTGCACCAGATTGTCGGTCTCCTTGCGAAGCTCTTGATTGGTTTGCTGCAGCGAACGGAGCTGCTCGTCGAGCGTGCCGTACGCTTTCTGCCGCGTCTGCTCCATCTCCTGAATTTGCCGCTCGTAGCGCGTGAGGGCCTCTTTCAGCGGCTGCACCAGCGCATCGATGGCTTCCTGCCGCGTCTCCAAATCGCCCTTGGCTTGCGCCTGCAAGGTTTCAAATGTGCTGCGCGCCAGCGCGATGAAGGCTTGGTTGTTGCTCTTCAGCGCTTCGGCGGAAAGCGCCTGAAAGGTATCAGTCAGGTTCTTCTTCGCCTCCTCCAGCAATTTCTTCTGCTCTTCCAGACTCACCTGTGCCTCGCGCAGCTTAGTTTCCGCCGCAACGCGTAATTCACCTTCGGTCTTCAGGCGCTCCCGCAATTCATTCGAATCCGCGAGCGCGCTCCTGACTTGTTCGAGTTCCGTTTGCGCCTTGACCTTCTGCTCGCTTTCTTCACGGAGCTTCTGCTGCAGTGCGCCCAGTTCCCTCTCGCGGCCGTCGAGCGACGTTTGGAGCGCGCCCACTTGCGCGCGTACTTCCTGGAGCGTGCTTTCCGCCGCCCTCACGCGGCCTTCGGCATCAACCTGAGATTTGACCAGTTCCGACCTGGTGCGGACCGCCGCCAGCAACCAGCCGATCACAGCGCCCAGAGCGACGCCCAGCGCGAGCAGCAGGATCGAGTTCATGGGGATCACCTCGGTTCTCCGAGACCAGATGATAACTGAAATCTCGCTAGAAGGTTTCTTCGTGCGCCGGGCAGATCATCACGTAGTCACAATACCTGCACACAAAGCCGGGTCTGGGTGGAAACAGTTGTTGCCGGATTTGCGCGGCCACTTCGCGGGTCTCTCCGATCACCGCATCCAGATCCTTGGGCGTCCGCACGCTGCAGACCGCCTCGTTATGGGTCAGGCTGTAGAACGTGAGCCTCGCCGGATTCAGTTGCATCTGGTCGCGTGCGGCCAGTGCGTACACGGAGAGCTGCAGGCTTTTGTCAGCGTCCTTCTGCGAAGGCGGCCGACCCGTCTTGTAATCCACCAGTTCCACGGCGCGATCTGGAAGTGGATTGATCTGGTCGATGCGCCCTTCCAGCACCACGTCGCCCAAGTCGAGCGCGAAGTGCACCTCCATGCCGAGTGGAAGCGTCGTGCTGGTTTCGTGGTTCTTCACGAAAATGCGCAGTTGCTCGAGCCCCGCCCTTTTGTATGCCTGCTCCTGGTATTGATCCTGAAAGCCCGCACTTTTCCAGATTTGCTCGAAGTGCGCCTGCAGTTGTTCGAATTTCACCGGGCCCTGCCTGCGCAGCTCGAAGTACCGGCGCACGCACTGGTGCATAATGTTGCCGAAGGTCAGCGCCGGCTGCGGTCCCGTCGGAATCTTCAGGTAGTGGCTGAACTTGAATTTCTGTGGGCAGTCTTCATACGTTACGATGGCCGAGGCGCTGAGCCGAAGTTTCTGTTCCGCCACGATGGGCGGCGTGCGGCTCGCCCACGCGGCGATGGGCGGATAAACTCCGGGCGCGCTCGGCTCATCGCCGAACAAGCTGCCCTGCAACTTGCTTGCGGCGGGACGCCCGCGCGGTGCAGGCTGCGCACGTGGCGCCTCGGCCGCTTCCACCGGGGCCTCGGGAACCTGAATGCGCTCCAGGTCGCGAGCCGCCACGGCGGGGTTCGACAGTAGATCGTCAATGAAAGCTGAGGTTTTCTTGCCCGGCTTCGTCACGCTCGATACATACAGCCGCTCCTTGGCGCGTGTCAGCGCCACATAAAACAGCCGCCGCTCTTCCTGCTCGTGAATGTCGGCGGGTGGCTGCGGGCCTTTACGCAATGCCTCAGGGAATTCGATGACCGGTTTCTGCTCGCTGTGCGGAAAGCGCCGCGGCGCGACACTGAGGATGAACACCACGGGAAATTCCAGGCCCTTGGCGGCGTGCACGGTCATCATCTGCACGGCGTCCGCGGCGTTCGCTGGTTCGGGCGCTTCAATCGAACCGCCGGCCTCGAGGAAGTATTGGAAGTATTCCCTGAATTCCAGCAGCTTCCACGAGTCGCTTTTGCCTTCCCATTCCTCCAGGAATTTCCGGAAAGCCTCGACGTACGCGCCGTCGGGATCCTGAGGCAGGAAGGTCAGCTCCAGCCGGCCGATCAGCCGATGGAGCAGCGCCGTCACAGGTGCGTGCTCGGCGTACTTGCGCAGCTCTCGGAGTAGGCGCTTCAGTTCCGGCCAGCCGGTCTGCTCCAGGGGGTTCGCGGCCGCAGACGCCTCCCACGACTCCAGAACGTCGTAGAGCGAGCAGCGGTCGCGCGAGGCTTGCTGGCGGACTTCCAGCGCCAGTTCCTCCGGGAAGCTCCACCGTGGCGCAAGCAGCACCCGCGTCAGGCTGACGTTGTCGTGCGGCGAATGGATGATGTTCAGATACGCCAGCAGGTCGCGCAGGATGATCGTGGAAAGGATCGAGAGGCCACGGATGGCAAAAGGGATCTTCCGCCGGCGAAATTGCTCCACCTGCAGATCGCGATAAGCATGCGCGCGATAGAGTACGGCGATTTCCCCTGGCGCCGTGCCGCGCTTGGCGAGACGCGTGACCTCCTCCGCAATCCACACGGCCTCGCTCAAGTAGTCGGGAGATTGCAGGAGGTAAACGGGGGAGCCGGCACCCTGGCTCGTGTGGAGTTTCGGCTTCGCCTCGTAGCGATCGTTTTTCGCGATCACGATGTCCGCCGCGCGCAGGATGCGTTTTGTCGAGCGGTAATTAGTGTCGAGAAAAACCGTCTCGTGGCCGGGGAAGGCTTCGTCAAACATCTTGAAAGCGCCGTGCGACGCGCCCCGAAAACGGTAGATGGCTTGATCGTCGTCGCCGACCGCGGTGATGTTGTAAGGAGCCTTGACAAGCCGCTTCAGCAGCTCGACCTGCGCGTAATTCGTGTCCTGGAATTCATCCACCAGCACGTAGCGACAGCGCTGGCGATAGTATTCCCGCGCCTCGGGCTCGCGATCGAAAAGGCGAACCGTCTCCGGAATCAAGCTGCCCAGGCTCGAGCAGCCGGCTTCCGCGATCAGCTTCCGGCTGTTGCGGAAGACCCGCGCGAGTTCCTGCTTTTTCTGAATCTCCTGCTGCCGCAGCGTGCGCTCGGCAGCATCCAAAGAAGGCGCCAGGGCGAGGAACTCCTGTTCCAGCGCGTCGGCGTAACGCTCGAAATCCGTGGGCTCGATCAACTCATCCTGGCATCGGGAAAAGAAATCGTTAAGCGAATGGAGGAAGGCGCCCGGCTCGGCGAGCTTCTGGTAGAAATCGAGTTCGAGTTTTTCCATCCGCCTGCGGAGGAAGATCCACACATCCACTTTGTCGAGCAGCGTGCGCTCGAAGTGCCGCTTCCGCAGCACCTCGTAGCAAAACGCGTGGAAAGTCGAAATGTCCGGAGGGGAGTCAAGCTCCGGCAGGGCGTCACGCACGCGGCGCTGCATTTCCACCGCAGCCCTGTCCGTAAAGGTCAGCGCCAGGATGTTCTCCGGCCGAATCGTCCCGCCGGAGAATTCCCCATTGCGCAGTTCCGCGCTCTTGAAATCTATCAGCGACAGCGGATCTTCTGCGCCGCCTCCTGACCCCGCCAGCAGGTGAACGATCCGTTGCGTGATGACGCGCGTCTTGCCGCTGCCGGGCCCGGCAATGATCAGCAGCGGGCCTTCACCATGCTCGACGGCTTTCAGTTGTTCGGGGTTCAGCTTGAGCGCTGAGCTCATCGGCCCATTATTCCCCGAAGGTTCGCAGGGAAGCAAGCGGCGGATAATCAACTCCTCTAGCACGAGCGCATTGTCCACAGCGTGGCAAACAGCACGCGCGAGGATGCCCGGACCCTGCTCCGTCTCGCCGTGGAGATCCCCGCGCGCACAGAAGCTGAAACCCTTCACCTCGCCGAGGCGAATCGCGCTCTACAAAGCCTCAAAAGCAGTAAAATCCATGGCGCTGGCATGCTGGTGATCTGAGCCCGAGTGGCTGCCCGGCTCAACCTGCCTAGTCCCGACGAGGGGCGAGAAAACGCGTGGCTTCGGGAAGAGCCCGTCCTGGCGAGTTCGCGTGTGCTGCCTTCGGGCCGTGGAAGGATGCTGGGAAATCCATATGAAGGAGAATTCGACATGTACCCAGGGACTCGCAGTCTCAAGATGAGATTCTCAACCGCGTTTTTGCTGGCGTTCGGCGTGGCGACGCTGTCGCAAACCGCGCGGGCGCAGGCGACCTATGAGCCCAGTGCCGCCAACCTCGAGGCGCGGCGCTGGTTCGAGGACGCGAAGTTCGGGTTGTTCATTCACTGGGGTGCGTACAGCGTGCTGAGTGACGGCGAATGGGTGATGAACAACCGGGGCATTACCCTCGAGGAGTACGAGAAGCTACCGGCCTTCTTCAACCCCACGGAATTTGACCCCGCCGAGTGGGTGGCGCTCGCCAAGGCGGCGGGGATCAAGTACATCACCATCACCAGCAAGCATCACGACGGCTTTGCGATGTTTGCGACGAAGCAATCCGACTGGAACATCGCGGATCGCACGCCTTACAAGAAAGATGTGCTGAAGATGCTGGCGGACGAATGCCCCCGGCAGGGCATCAAGCTGTTCTTCTACCACTCGCAACTCGACTGGCACAATCCGAATTACTATCCGCGTGGCCGGACCGGGCACGAGACGGGGCGGCCCGAGAGTGGTGATTGGACCAAGTACCTGGATTACATGGATGGTCAGCTCCGCGAGTTGCTGACGAACTACGGAGAGATCGGCGGCATCTGGTTCGACGGCATGTGGGACAAGCCCGACGCCGACTGGCGGCTGGCGACGACCTACAAACTGATTCACGACCTGCAACCGCAGGCGCTTATCGGCTCGAACCACCATCACGCGCCTTTCCCGGGCGAGGATTTCCAGATGTTCGAGAAGGACCTTCCCGGGCAGAACACTGCGGGATTCAATCAGACCGCGGTGATCAGCAATCAATTGCCCCTCGAGACCTGCGAGACCATGAACAATTCCTGGGGCTTCAATATCGCGGATTCCCACTACAAGAGCACGCGTCAGCTCATTCAATACCTGGTGCGGGCCGCGGGCTACAACGCAAACTTCCTCTTGAACGTCGGACCGATGCCTAACGGGAAGATTCAGCCGGAATTCGTGACGCGCCTTCGCGAGATGGGACAGTGGCTGGCGCGCTATGGCGAGTCAGTCTACGGCACGCGCGGCGGGCCCCTCGCGCCGCGGCCTTGGGGCGTGACGACGCAGCGGGGAAACAAGGTTTACGTTCACATCCTGGATTGGCAGGATTCTTCGCTGGCGCTGCCGGCGCTACCGGGCAAAGTGAAGTCCGCACACTTTTTGAAAGATGGAAGCCGCGCGGAAATCGCCGAGACTGCTGGCGGCTTGGTCCTGCAAATTCCGCCGAGCGCCCGCGACGGCTTTGACACCATCGCGGTGCTGGAACTGGGCGAGCCCTAAGAGGCGCGCTATCGACCGCGCAACGGGTTCAGGGCTCTGCCGGTTCTTTCGTTTTGCGGCGTGCAGAAGCCCTTCGCGTTCCGCTCTTCGTCCCCGCTTTGGCGGCGCGCGTCCTGCGTGGCTTGCGCTGCGGAGCGGTCTCTGCGGGAACAGCTTCCTCGGCCACGGCGGGGACCGGGGGCTCTTCTCGTTCCGCTATTTCCTCGGCTTGCTCTGCGGCCTCCCAGTTGACGTCGGTCTCGACGAGCAGGAGTTCCGGTTCGCGACCTTGCGACGCCTCGCCCGCCTGTGTCGGGGCGGTGGGAGCCGACGTAGGAGCGGCGGGTGGGAAGATCCGCCACACACCCTTGCGATCACGATGCAGGCGCAGCCAGCCTTCGCGCTGTGCCTGGTGGAGAAGATCGAGCAGGCCGCGAAAACCTGACCGCTCGTCGATGGAGCCGCCGGCCGCGCGCAAAACCTGCCGAATCTGGCGCAGGTAGAGCGGGCGGTTCGGCGTCTTTTCAAAATGGCCGGGCAGAGCCTGCCGCAACAGGGCCAGCGAATCTTCCAGGCTCGCGGTCGTAGTCGCGGGTGGCGTGCTCGAGACAGTCCGAGCCTTTCTGGCTGGAGCTTCTACCGCCGGCTCGGGTTCCGCCGCCTCCACGGGCTCAGGGGAGACTTCCCGGGCTCCCTCGATGTCCAGGGCTTCGACCAGATAGCCGCGCTCCGTGCGGCGCATCTCCACCAGTCCCGCCTTGCGAAGTTTCTGAATGAATTCCAGAAAGGAGCCGGCGCCGAAGTCCCGCTCGCTGAACGTGGGGTCGAGTTGCAGCAGGGTGCTTTTCAACAGGCCGAGTTGAGGGGCAACTTCGCGTTCGGCCAGAATCTCCAGCACCCGGCGGATATTCGGCATCGCCTTGGAAAGCGGGCGGCTTTCCGCGCTTTTTGCTGCTGCCCGCTGCGAGCGCGCGGTGCGCGAGCCGTCGCCGCCGGTCTTGAGCAGGTTCTCATAGGAAATAAACTCGTGGCAGTTCCGCTGCAGAATGCCGCTCGTGAACTGGCGTCCGCCGACCACAAACACCCGCTTGCCATACTGCTTCAGCTTCTCGACCAGGGCGATGAAGTCGCTGTCGCCGCCGACGATCACGAAGGTGTTGATGTGGTCCCGCGTGAAAGCCATTTCCAGCGCGTCGAGCGCCAGATTAATGTCCGCGCCGTTCTTGTCGCCACGCGGTGTCACGCTGCGCTGCACCATCTGCACGGCGTGTTGGGTCATCAGGCGGCTGTATTCGCCGGCGCGCGGCCAGTCGCCGTAGGCAATCTTGCTCACCACCTCACCGCGCTCTTTCAGCGCCTCCAGGACGATCGAGACGTCAAAGTCTTTCCCCAGCGTGTCCTTGACGCCGATCTGAATGTTGTCAAAGTCGATAAAAACCGCTAACTTCAGCCTTTCTTCAACCACGTTTCCTTCTTTCACCCGAGCCGCCCGCCGCGGTTTGCGCCGCGGCAGCATTCCTCAGGATGTTACCTCACACTAAATATCATACTCCTAGAGCCCCGTTCTTGACACTTCCAGAATTCAGGGGAAGTGTGGCGGGTCGGCGCCGGAGAGAAGAGGGGAGCGGAGCCTCGCACAGTCCGTTTTTCGGATTGACCGTAGGCCCGTATGCTCTGCCGGGTCACCCCCGCGCAAGCGGGGGTCCACTCCGCCCTCCTGGATTCCCGCTTTCGCGGGAATGACAGCCAGGCGAGGAGCCTTTGATATGAAAAAGCCCACGGTTGCCGACGACCTGCCGTGGCGGGATGAGCGGCTTGACCCCTCACCCGATCCCGCAGGGCGGGACCACGCTTTCCCCTTGGAGGAGGCTGGGGATTAGGAGTTGGCGGCCCGCCTCTCATGAATGATCCGGGCTGAGGCGAGTTAGCTGAGGTACTTCAGGGTTTCATCGATGAGGCGCTGCGTGCCAGCGTAGGGCTCGCCGTTGCCTTCCCATTCCATGGAGAAGTACCCGTGGTAGCCTTGCGCCTTGGCGATCTCGAAACACTTCGCCACATCCACGGTGTGGAATTTTCCTGCGTCGTCGCCTTCCGAATCCTTCACGTGGGCAATGCTGTAAGCGTGCTTGAACAGGGCTTCCATGGCGCGATCGTTGAATTCCTGGTCGTGGGTCATCATGGAATTGCAGAAATCCGGCAAAGCGCGCAGGTAAGGGTTGTTCACCTTTTCAAGGACCTTGACGATGAAGAAGGGGTCCTCGGTGCGGTTGTCGTCGTTCTCGAGCGCGACGATGACATTCTTCGCGGCGCCGTACTCGGCGAGTTGCTTCAGGCTCTCTGCCGTGCGATCAACGTCCGGGGTGAGCTTAGGGGGACCGTCGATGTGAGCGCGAATGCTGGGCGAGCCGAGCTCCAGCGCGATGTTCACCCATTTCTTGCCGTTCTCAACCGCCACTTGGCGCTTGGTGGGGTCGGTATCGTAGAAGCTGGCGTGCACATCACAGGGGAGATCCACCACGTGGCAACCCGCCTTTTCCACGGCCGCGCGGAGCTTTCTGAGGTAAGCCGCGTCAGTCGAATAGAAGTGCTGGTCCAGCGGCTCGATGTTGTGAACGCCAAAACGCTTCACCACCATGGCGGGAAAATCCGTCAGATCCATTCCGGGCAGCTTGGGATCGCGGGCCCACTTGTTGGTGGGAGCTTCGATGAACATGCGGAACGGCCAGGAAGCCACGGCAAGGCGCTCGCCGGGTTGGGTGGGGAACGTCAAACGCGGCTCGGTGGCCGACCCGAGATTCCCCTTCCAGGCCAGCGCGGCCGCGCCTGCGGCCAGGACGGCCGACGTCTTGAGAAACTGCCGACGCGAGTTCGTCTCCATGAGGTTCTTCTCCTCAACGTCCTTTTCGTGCCAATGCATTCGCTCCGTGATAGGAGCGAGGTGATAGAATCCTCCCTCTTTCCGGCGGCGTCAAGGTAAACTCGGGCTGGTCCCGTGCCCGCTTGGTTAGGTGCCTCACGGAAGCATCCGCAGCCAACCAGGGCGTCGCCTCGGCGGAATGCGCTCGGGACTTCGTCAGGCGGTCACTGGACTGGCGCCCCAAGTGGCAAGAACCAACGAGAGGTCTCTGATGGCAGAAGCAATCAGAATCGGAATCGTGGGGGCGCGGTTTGCGGCGCGATTTCATTGGGAAGGGTATCGGCGCGTCTACGGCGTCCCGGTGGAAGTCGTGGGCGTGACGGCGAAATCCGCAGAGTCGCGCCAAGCCTTCGCGCGTGAGCGCGGCGTGAAACCCTTCGCCTCCTTTGACGAGTTGTGCGACGCAGTGGATGTCGTGGACCTCTGCACGCCAGGCTCGACGCATGAGCCCCTGGCAGTTCGAGCCTTCCAGCGCGGCAAGCACGTGATCATCGAGAAGCCGTTCACGGGCTATTACGGGCCGGGGACGGAGGATTTCCGCGGGAACACCTTCAGCAAGGAAGTGATGCTGCGCGAAGCGCTGGCGAGCTGCGACCGCATCCTGGGCGCGGCAGACGCCGCAGGAACGCAGCTCTGCTATGCCGAGAACTGGGTGTATGCGCCGGCGATTGCCAAGGAGCGGGAGATCCTGGCGAAGAGCGGCGGGCAGATTCTGTGGATTATCGGAGATGAATCGCACAGCGGCTCGCACTCGCCGTACTACGGCATCTGGGAATTTTCCGGTGGCGGGTCGCTGGTGGGCAAAGGCTGCCACCCACTGACGGCGGCGCTCCACCTGAAGCGTGTGGAAGGCGAAGCACGTGACCGCAAGGCCATACGCCCGGCGGCCGTCTCCGCGCGCACGCACGAAATCACCCGGCTCGGGACCTTTCGCGACGCGGGATTCCTGCGCACCACGTACCACGACATCGAAGACTACTGCCAGGTGCATATCACGTTTGCCGACGGCACGGTCGCCGACGTCTTTTCCTCGGAGCTTGTCCTGGGGGGTGTGCACAACTGGCTGGAAGTTTTCGCGAACAATCATCGCACGCGCTGCAATCTGAATCCGGTGAATGCGCTCGAAACTTACAACCCGCGCGAGGATATCTTGAAGGACGTCTATGTGACGGAAAAGATCGGCACCAAGCAGGGCTGGAACCATCCGGCGCCGGATGAAGACTGGCAGCACGGTTACCCCCACGAGTTCCAGGATTTCATGGAGAGCATCGCGGCCAACCACCCCCCGCTTTCCGGCGGCGAACTCGCGCGCGATACGATTGCGGTGCTTTACAGCGCCTACCTCTCTGCGGAGTATCGCGGGGCAGAGGTGGAAATTCCCCAGTAGCGCCTTACTCAGCCAACCACGGGCCGGGGCGCGCCCCACACGGGTGGTCGAGATTGGATTCGCAACCACCCCTCGACAGGCTGCCTCCCGGGCATCACGCTGGGCTAGGTTGGAACGAGACGGTCTTTCTGTCATGGTTGACACTTCAAGAAGCCTGCCCCTCCGACAATTTTTGTCAGCGGCTATTCCACTCTGTGTCCAGATGTGGCAAGATATGAGCAGCAGAGGTGCACAACCTCTCTATTTTCAGACTCCCAGGTACGCAGCAGAGATTGCGGGTTGGTATCTGACGTGCATCTCGTCCGTCAGCACGGGTTCGATGCCCTTGGCACCTGCGCTGTTCCAGGGTGCGCTCGTCGGGGGGAGGACAACAGGCCATGCGTCGTGACCACCGGGGTTTCTCACTTATTGAGCTGCTGATTGTCGTCGCTATTATCTTGATCATCGCTGCCATCGCTATCCCCAACTTTGTGCGCAGTCGCATCGCCGCCAATCAAGCCTCGGCCCTTCAGAGTATGCGCATGGTTACCACCGCTGAGGTGAGTTACTCCACGACTTTTGGCCCTGGGTTCTCGACGACTCTCTCAGCGTTGGGCCCTCCCGCTACCGGTCAGGGAGTGTCATCCACCGCAGCCGGCCTGCTTGACGAAATCTTGGCGAGTGGCTATAAGAGTGGTTACAGCTTCTTCTACAACCCCTCGCACTATGATCCTCCCAGCAACCAGTGGTATGGATACAACCTGAATGGCGATCCTTCTGCCGTTGGCCGGACTGGCGACATGTACTACTTCGCCGACCAAAGCAGCGTGATTCGCGGAAACGCCACGACCCAGGCCGCCTCGACTGACAACGCGGTGGGCAACTAGCGCCGTTCCAACTTGTCGGGCCCAAACGCCCCTTGAACGGAGCGACAATGTTCCTTGTGGTCGTCGCTCCGGAGTTTTGACCCAAGAAGTTCGAACGACAGCAGGTCTGGCGCGGCCCCCTTTTCACCCCCGATCCCATCGCACCCTCCAAACTTCTCTGCCCGCAGAAGGCTGTTATAGTTAAGGATATTACACGTTACCGTACTATCTATGGAATGGATTGTTTGGTCTCAAAGCGGGGATTGCCGGATCTGGAGACCGCCCCCGGCGGGTCTGCCGCTGCAACTCTTCCCAACTCCTCGCCTCAGGAATTTCCGGCGCTGCGGGAGGCGGCCCGGCGATGCCGGATGACACTCCCTCGCATCACAGGCACGCACGGTCGGCGGCGGGGCGGTAGCCTTTGTCCTGGGCCTCCTTCTGCGTCATGTACTCGCCTTCCTGGGTGTTCCCATACCAAGTCGTGCCGGGGCAGTGGTAAGTCCTGGAGCGGGTGTTGACCCAAACCTTCACCTCGGGGTTGCCTGTGGCGAAGGCTTTGTGAACCTCGGACTCCGGGCTCCTCGCAGGGAAGTGATGCGAGAAAACCCCGTGCCACGCCAAGACGGCGGCCAGCACCACCACGAGCGCGGCCGCTCCGCCCGCCACGAGCCATGGGCGGCGGCCGCGGGGCGCGGCGGCCCTGGCCGGCTGCCCGCTAGCCGTCGTGGGCGTCACCGCCGCAGAAGCGGTCGGGGGCGGCGCGAGGGGCTCAGCCAGGGGCACACCACTCGCCAGCGCGGTCATCACCTCGCACACTTGGGCGCAACGCGCCGCGGGGTCTTTCTCCAGGCAACGCCGCAGGATGGACTGCAGCGGTTCCGCCACCTGCGCCAGCCTGGGCGGTGTGCCGACCATGATCTCCAAGCATAGCTCGAAGGCGGTCGCGCCCTGGAAGGGCAACTCGCCGGTCGCCATTTGGTAGAGCAGCACGCCCAGCGCCCAGGCGTCGCTCTGCGGGCTGGTGGCGTTGCCGCGCAAGACTTCCGGGGCGAGATAGGGCAGCGTTCCCGCCGTCGCGCCGGCCTCCGCCAGCGGCAGGCGCGAGCTCGTGACCTCCGCCCTGCCCCTGCGGGGAATGCGCCGGCCCAGGCCAAAGTCCAGCAACTTGATATTGCCTTCGGAAGTAACGAGGATGTTAGAACCCTTCAGATCTCCGTGAATGACCCCTCGCTCGTGGGCGTAAGCCAGCGCATCCGCGATCTGCGCGCCGTAGCGCCGCACCTGCTCGAGCGGCAGGCCGCCCTCGGGGATCAGGTCCGAGAGCGGCAGGCCCTCGATGTATTCCATGGCGATGTAAGCGCGCTCGTCTTCTTCACCCAGATCGTAGATGGCGCCGATATGCGGATGGTTCAGGTGGGAAGCCAGGCGCGCTTCGCGCAGCAGGCGCGCCCAGGCCAGCTCGTCGTCGCGAAGCTGGTCAGCCAGGACCTTGATCGCCACCAGCCGTTCCAGGCGCAGGTCCCGCCCGCGATAGACTACGCCCGAGCCGCCTTCGCCTAAACGGTCTTCAATCTCGTAATGTGCCAGCGTCTTTCCGATCATAGGGAGCCGGCACTCCTTGGAAAGCCATGGTAGCCCTGAGCAGAGTAGAAGTCAAAAAGGTATTGCGCGAAACGTCACTAAACCCGGAGTCCGTCTGTTTCCTGAGTCCTGAGTCCTGACTCCTGAGTCCCGACTCCTAACTCCAGACCCCTGAATCCTAACTCCTGTGTTTCCATCAACATCCTTTCGTTAACCCATTAACTAGCTTGTTTTCACCAACATATCCGGATCGACCTGCCGGGGATTTTCTCCATCCTTTGTTTTCATAGATATATCCGGATCGACCTTCATTTTTAACATCTTTTTGCTTCTGCGAGCCCAGCCGAACCTCAATCCGACTAAATGCTTGCGTTTCAACAGGTTGGTTTTGAACCCAGGTGATGGAAAAACCCCGCGCTTCATCGCTAAGCACCTTATTCTTCATGAACATTTCCAGATAGAAGTTCATTCTGAGCAGGTACGCCCGCAGGCTCTGCGGAGTCACCGCCGCGAGAAATGTCACCCCCGCCCCGATGCGATCGGGGCAAGCTCCAGCGGGGGTCCACTCGGAAGAAAGTCCGACGTCCGGCGTCCGGAGTATTGCGTCGAGCGCCGCAGGCTTCGACTTCGTACCCCGGCCTTGTTCGTGTTTCTTCGCCGTCACCTGTCCCCTGCACTTCGCACCTCGGACTTCGGACCCAGGACCTGCCCTTGATGTCCCGAGCCCCTGACACGTAGCCCCTGCTTTAGTGTAGCAATAAGCGCCGGTGAAATGTCAAGAGGGCACAATACGATTTTGGCTACCGGTAGCCGAAGAATTCCGTAGCGGCGCCCCGCATGGCGGGATCGCCACCAGCCGTAGGTGGTAGGTGGCATGTCGTAGGGAGGGTGCGTCGCCTGCGGGCTGCCGGCCGGCCGAAAACGCACCGGCGTGGCGCCTTGTTGTCAGGGAACTCACCTGCCGAGGGCTGAGCAGCCGCAGACTCGGCCTCGCTGGGTTGGCTTAAGACATCAAAACAAGGCACCCACATGCGATGGGTAGTATGCTGTGTAACAGGTGGAATCTCGTGATGCCCCGAGGTAGAATGGCCCTAGGAATTCTTGTGGAAAGGTTGCGGTACCAGCCGCTTACGGGCTGATTTCCACAGGTTTATGCACAGCGTATCCACAACCGATGCTGTTTTTGGGCTTCCCCCCGCCGACGGAACATCCTATAATCGCCGCCCGAAACAGGCTGTCTCCATGCCCAAGAAGCGACGATCGAACGGCGCGCAGACCTGGCTGTTCCCAGGCGGAGAGGCATTGGGCCTAGGCAAGATTGAGGTGCCGAGCTCCGTCGAGACAATGGTGTTGGTCAACGACGCCGCAGCGACTGGTCCTGATCGACTGCTCCAATGCGAAGTGGTGCTGTCGGGTTCGTATCGCCGCGACACTGAAGGACTGCGGCGGGTATACGAACAGCTCAGAGATCTTGGTTGCACCGTTCTTTCACCTAGTCGGGTTGATCCTTCTCGTGAGGCGAACGGATTCGTCTTCATGAAAGGAGAGGAAACGGGGACTCCGGAACAAATTGAGCTGAGGCACTTGGAAGCCATTCAACAGGCAGCTTTCGTTTGGCTTTACGCTCCTGAGGGCTACACGGGCCTCAGCGCAGCTCTTGAGGTTGGATTTGCTCACGCCCAGGGCATCCCTGTATTTTGCGAAACGCAGCTTTCCGATACAACCCTGCGGAACTTTGTGATTACCGTCGCCTCGCCGGCGGATGCTTTACGTCTGATTCAAACCCAGAAGCTGTCCGTGCCTGCACCCAATCTCGTTGCCTTCCAGAAATACTACAAGCGTGTAGCAAGCCAGCGGGGTTACGAACGGGAAAACGCACGTGACTGTCTGCTACTGATGGTCGAGGAGGTTGGCGAGCTGGCACGCGCCATACGAAGGCGTGAGAGTCTGGTTCGGCATGGCTCGACCGATCAAACCAACGAGGCGCATGAACTTGCTGATGTTTTCCTCTACGTGATCCACATGGCGAACATCCTTGGGATGGACCTCAGTTCTGCCGTGCGCGGCAAGGAGCGGATCAACATCGAAAAGTTCGTTCGCCCCCAGTGATCGAGTATGGACTTCAAGAAGCTGGCCGAAGAGCGCCGGAGGTTTCGAGAGCTATGCCGCAGACACATCCCTAGTCTTTCCGCATTCAAGTACGCTGAAGGACCCAGCTTCAAGCTGACCTGCAATGAGCCCATTGACGAACCTAGCGAGACCAAGCTTCATCATCTGACGAACACCGCAACCTGCATTGAATCCTTGCAGGACTGTCACCAGATATTCCAGCAAAAAGGCATGCTGGGGATTATTGGTAAGAGTGTGCATGCCCCTGAAGAAGAGAAGGCAATTGAACAGTTGACGACATCCTTCTACGCGGAGGCATTCAAACGAAAAAAGTGGCTCTCGGAAGGCTCAGCCCCGGTCTACTGTGCGAGCCGGGCGCTTCCGCTTTTCCTCAACGCAAAAAACGAATGGACTTCTAAACATGCCAACCTAGTTAAGTCTGTCTATAAGCAACTCGCCGCAACTGATCGCTTCGGAATTGGCGAGAAGAATCTCAAGAAGAACAAGAAGAAGAACGACCCAAAGTGGTACCCCGAGAATGCTTACCATACGTACTGGGCTCTTGTGGTCCACCGCATTGTAAGCGCTCGATTCCCGGACCAGGCCCGGGAGGCACTTGGCTCGGATCTCGAATCTCAAAAACAGGGGATGCGCCTTTGGGCGCGGGCCAAGTTGGCTGAGGAAATGGGGTTACACTGGGCTGAGAGCGCCACGCTAGACTCAGACCAGCTAACATGGGCGCTGACTACCTTCATCGAGTTCGAGGGCGACCTTTCCTCAAACCTCCGTGCACAGACCCTTATCCGCAAAGGTTTTGAAGCCCTCGGGAGCACCCAACAAAACATCGGCTCTTGGCGTCATTATGCGCCCCTGTTCGTGTACAGCGACGTGGGGAACGCGTACTGCTACGTGTACGAGAGTTTCACATATCTTCTAAAGGCAGTCTTGGGAAAGCTTGAGAAAGAGGAGTTCCTTCAGGATGTGATGCGCGGCTTCGTAGACAGACTGCAAAAACTCAGGGAATACGCGGAGATGACGCAGGTCCGGCTCGGGGAAGAACCTGACGCTGTGGGGTGGTCCTCCGGCCATAGACCTGCGGAATCTGAGCCGGAGGGGTGGGCAACAGCCACCGTATTCTCGTTTCTTCAGGCCTACCGTCGCCTTCTCGGGGTGCTAGCGCGTCGCGATGCGCTGCGTTCGCTTCCGGCCCTGCCGCTCTCAAAATCCCAATACTCAATTGGAGTGCTTGCACAGCGCGGCGACACATGGTCGGCACCCGGAAAGCCCAGCTCTGTTGTAGAGGAGCTGGTCACGCTTTTCATTAATCCCCTCCTGGGCCGGGACCCAAGTCTGACAGAGCCGGAACCGGACGATCAGCCCATCCAAGAATGGCAAGCGCGCTCCGCAATTTTATTCGGACCTCCCGGAACGAGCAAGACCACGCTCGCAAGGTGTGTTGCGGCCGCACTAGGGTGGAAATATGTCGAGCTCTATTCGAGCCACTTCGTAGCGGAAGGCATTAACGCGATTCAGCGCGCGGCCGACCGTATTTTCGCACTTCTCATGGAGTTGGATCACGCCGTCGTACTATTTGACGAGCCTGACGAGCTTGTCCGCGAGCGGGAAGGATCTCCAGATGCCTTCGGAAGGTTCCTTACGACCAGCATGCTGCCGAAACTGGCAGAGCTTTGGAAGCAGAGGCGCATCATCTATTTCGTAGCCACGAACCACATCAGTTATTTCGACGCGGCTATCATTCGCAGCGAAAGGTTCGACTTAGTCGTGTCCGTCCCACCGCCCTCATTCGAAAAGAAGGTCGAGCGACTCAAAGAGCGCCTCGGTAAGATCGATGTCCGGAATGTTTCGATCAATGTAACGCCAGAACAAGTCGCGGCCAAGCTGGATGAGATTTCGGAATTGAGCAGGAACCGCCGGTCCGGGACCGAGGAGAAGCCCTGGCCGGGGGACGAGGAATTGCCGCCAGACGCGCAGCTCGCAAAATTAGTTCTGCTTCGTTGGGATCAGATCGATGAACTTGCTTCTCGGATAGCTTCTCGCTCCAGGGAGAAGGACTCGCTCATGGTAGACGCGGACCTACTTACGAGCGCTCTGAAAGAAATCGCCGACCCAGGACTATCGAATCTCCAAGCGTATGTGGACTACCTCGCAGGCCTGCGGTATGTGCGACGAGACTTCCAGAGAAAACCTGTCTTTTCGGTGCGAGAGTGCCCGCCTGATCCTAGTGTGAGAAATGAGTTAGAGGAGAAGGACGGACACTTCTATCTCAAATGCAAATCAGGGGATTGTCCTGAAGAGTTGGTCGGGTATAGGGTCGTGCGAACGCGAACTTCGGGCGAGATTGATATCCTTGCCCCCACGCGTAATCCCTCCCGTGCTTGACTCCATGCCGACACATACCTAACCCGGCGGGTTGCGCACAACTTATGTAGCTCAAGTTCTGCGGCCCTTGTATTAAGGGTTTAATGTTTTCCTGCGCTATCGGGCCGCGGAGGGGCGGGCCCGCCGCGGGGGATGGAACTTTGCAGGGCCGGAGGACGTAATTAGTATCAGCTAGAGAAAAAGGAGAAGTGTGCCATGGCCACAAGTCCTCAACCCCCACGTCCCCCCATGCCGCCGCAGCCACCTCGAAGCGGCAGCACTATCGTCCTCATTGTCCTGCTGTTTCTGGCGCTGATCGTCGTGGTCGCCGGCGTCGCCATCTGGACCGCGGCGCACATCGTTTCCAGGAACGTCCACGTGCAAGTCGAGCAGGCCGGCGGCGGTAAGCAAGAGGTCTCGATCAAAACGCCTATCGGCTCGTTCGAGGTCCATCGCGAAGTGAATGAAGCCAGCCTGGGGTTGCCGATTTATCCCGGCGCAACCCGTGTGAAAGACAATGACTCCGCAACCGTGAGTATCGGTATCGCGGACGAAGCAAAAGTCCGCATCCTCGTCGGGAAGTTCGAGACACCCGATTCCTACGAGAAAGTCCGAGCGTTCTACCAAGAACGCCTGGGCGATCAGGTGACCAAATACCGGGAGAAAGACGAAGAGGGGAAAACCGTCTTCGAAATTAAGCACGAGAAGCAACAGAAAGTCGTGGCGCTCAAGAGTAAGGGCGACAGGACCGAGATCGACCTCGTGCGCGTCTCCGAAGGGCGTGGTGAAGGAAATTAGTGCCGTCACAGAAGTTTTGTTCGCGGCGTGATCCGGTCCTGCGCCTCTTCACCCGCCCATGACGCGTCGGGGACATCGTCTGCCCCAGAGCGGCGAGGACTCCGGAACGAGAAGCAAGTCTGTTCAGACGAAGACCTCCCGATACCCACCGCCACATACCCACGCAACTTTGCCGCCGCTGAGGGTGGCGTGTGTTTTCCGCTTGATCCTTCCGCGTTCCGTGCGCATGATGAGCGTCTCCACAGGAGTCACCCATGACGACGTTTGACATCCATTGGGTAAGGCCACAATTTCCCGCGCTGGGGATAAAAGTGAACGGCTACCCGGCGGCGTTTTTCGACGGCCCGGGAGGCACGCAAGTGCCGCACCGCGTCATTGACGCGATGAGCGCGTACCTGGCTTCCTCGAATGCCAACACGCACGGAGCGTTTGCCACGAGCCACAGAACCGAGCAGGTTCTCTCCGCGGCGCACGCGGCCATGGCGGACCTCGTGGGCTGCGATCCCGAGGAGATGGTTTTTGGACCCAACATGACCACGCTGACCTTTGCACTGAGCCGCGCCCTCAGCCGGGAGCTCGGGCAGGGGGATGAGATCGTGGTGACGCGACTCGACCACGACGGGAATGTCTCTCCCTGGACGGCGCTGGAAGAACGCGGCTGCGCTATCCGCTTTGTGGACATCAACCCCGCAGACTGCACGCTCGATATGGACGACTTGCGGCGCAAGGTGACGCCCCGCACGCGCCTAGTGGCCGTGGGCTACGCTTCGAACGCGGTGGGGACGATTAACGACGTGCGGGAAGTTGTGCGCTGCGCACACGCCGCTGGGGCGATGGCGTACATCGATGCGGTCCACTACGCGCCCCACGGCCCCATCGATGTGCGCAGCTTGGACTGCGATTTTCTGGTCTGTTCCCCGTACAAGTTCTTCGGCCCTCACGCGGGGGCACTTTACGGGAAACGCGAGCACCTGACGCGCCTGCGTCCCTACAAGGTGCGCCCGGCGGCCGACACCCTCCCCGACCGCTGGGAGACCGGAACGCAGAACCACGAGGGTTTGGCCGGAGTCACCGCCGCCGTGGAATACCTGGCGCAGCTTGGGCGACGTCACAGACCTGAAGCTAAGGGCCGCCGCGCCGCGCTTCTCGCGGCCTACGACGCCATTGGCGCGTACGAGCGCAGCCTGCTCGCGCAACTGGTCCCCGCGCTACTCGAAATTCCCGGGCTCACCTTCTACGGCATCACGGACCCCGCGCGCTTCGCCCAGCGCGTTCCCACCGTGGCCGTGCGCATCGCCGGCCGGTCGCCGCGCGAGCTGGCAGCGTGTCTCGGCGAACGCGGCATCTTCACGTGGGATGGCAACTACTATGCGTTGAACCTCACCGAACGGCTGGGCGTCGAGCCGAGCGGCGGGATGCTGCGGATTGGCCTCGTGCACTACAACACGGCGGAGGAAGTAAACCGATTGCTCGGGACGCTTCGCGAACTGGCTCCGCGCGCCTAGCGAACCTGCTTGCCAGGCCCTTCGCGGCCACGGCTTCTAAACAAAACGCCGATGGGAAGCGGGCCTCTTACAAAAGGCGGCTGCGTGGCTGATGATCCCGTTCTGCCGAAATGCCCCGTTTGATTGACACCCTTCCCCCGCGCGTCGATAATGGATTTCCTCGCACGCGAGCCAACTCTACGAAAGGCGTCAACAAACGCATGGAAGCTTACTACGATCCGGACGCCAGCCTCGAAGTGCTTCGTCACAGGACGCTGGGAATCATCGGTTACGGGAATCAGGGACGTGCCCAGGCGCTGAACCTGCGCGACTCGGGACTCGAGGTCATGATCGGGGGCCTTCGCGACGAGACGGCAAGCCAAGCTGAAAGAGACGGCTTCGCGGTCCGCTCCGTCGCAGAGGTCGCCGAGCGCGCTGACGTCCTGGCTCTGCTGATCCCCGACGAAGTTCAACGCGAAGTCTACGCCGACGTCCTGAGCGCTCGCCTCCGCGAGGGGCAGACTTTGGATTTCGCGCATGGGTACAACATCCGCTTCGGCTTGATCGTGCCCCCGGCGGACGTAGATGTCATCATGGTGGCCCCGCGGATGATTGGCACCATGGTGCGCGAGGCATTCGCGCGCGGCAGTGGCGCGCCCGCCTACATCGCGGTGGCGCAGGACGCCTCCGGTCACGCGCTCGAGACGGCGCTTGCCTGGGCTCGGGGCATTGGCGCCACCCGCGCGGGCGCCTTCAAGACGACGTTCGCGCAGGAAACCGAACTCGACCTTTTCCAGGAGCAGGCCCTGTGGCCCCTCCTCTGCCGGACCATGATGATGGCGTATGAAATCCTGGCCGAAGACGGCTTCCCGCCGGAAATGGTGGCTCTGGAGATGTACGGGTCGGAGGAGGCTGCGGAAATATTCCGGGAAATGGCTCGCGTCGGGTTCTTCAAACAGATGCGGTTGCACTCTCAGACCAGCCAGTACGGAACGCTCTCGCGAGCGCGCGCGGTTCCCTTTGCGAAGCAGATGCGTGCCTTCATGGAAAGCGCTCTCGCCGGAATTCGCGACGGCCGGTTTGATCGAGAGTGGCGCCGCGAACAGGCCGCGGGCTACCCCGTCTTCAAGGAACTCCGGGCGCAAGCGGACGCGCATCCCATGAACCGCGCGGAGACAGAGATGCGGCGCCTGATGCGATATCAGTCCGAGTGAACTTCGCGCGCGTGTTGTTCCCGGGTCCCTTTTGTTGGAATCGCTGATCACAAGGAGTGATTTAATGACGGAAGTCTATCGCAATTACGTTGCAGGCCAATGGGTGGAATGCAAGTCCGGAAAGACTTTCCCGAATACTAATCCAGCCAACACCGCCGAAACCCTCGGGCACTTCCAGGCTTCCGGCACGGAAGACGCGCAGGCGGCGTGCGAGGCGGCGGCAAAAGCGCAGCCCGCCTGGGCGGCGGCGCCCGCCCCGCGACGCGGGGAATTTCTCTTCAAGGCTGCGGAACTCCTGGAGAGCCGCCTTCAAAGGGTCAGCGAAGAGATGACCCGCGAGGAGGGTAAGACGCTGCCCGAAGCCAAAGGCGAGGTCAAGCGCGCCATCAACATTCTGCGCTACTTCGGTGGTGAGGGCGCGCGGCAATTCAGCTACCAGATTCCTTCGGAGCGAGAGAAGGTCTTTTGCTACACGCTGCGCAAGCCGCTGGGAGTGGTGGCGCTCATCGCTCCCTGGAATTTCCCCAGCGCCATTCCCGCCTGGAAAATGGCCCCGGCGCTCGCGGCCGGGAACACCGTGGTGATGAAGCCGGCGTCGCTGGCGCCGCTGAGCGCTTACCGAATCGTGGAGGCGCTCCACGAGGCGGGAATTCCTGCCGGGGTCGTGAATTACGTGACCGGCGCAGGCAGCGCCGTCGGCAACGCTCTAGTCGAACACCCGGCCGTTCGCGCCGTTTCCTTCACCGGTTCGTGCGAGGTCGGCAACGCGCTTTACGAAAAAGTCACGCGGCGCAGAGTGCGCGTCCAACTCGAAATGGGCGGCAAGAACCCAACCGTGGTCCTGAAAGACGCGGACCTGGATTACGCCGCCGATGTGCTGGTGAACGGGGCCTTTTTCTCCACGGGCCAAAAGTGCACGGCGTGCAGCCGCGCCATTATTGAGAAAGCCGTTTATGAGCCCTTGCTCGAAAAACTCGTCGCCAAGACCCGCAAGCTCAAAGTCGGCAACGGCCTTGAGCCCGGCGTCGAGATTGGCCCCGCCGTGGATGCCGCCCAACTTGAGACCGACCTGAAATACATCGAAATCGCGAAGAACGAGGGCGCCAAGCTGGCCTGTGGCGGGAAGCGCTTGACGGGGGGAATCTACGATTTGGGTTACTTCATTGAGCCGACAATCTTCGCCGGCGTGACGCCCGAGATGCGCATCGCGCAGGAGGAAGTCTTCGGGCCGGTGCTGGGCTTGATGGCGGCAAACGATTTCGACGACGCGATGCGCCTGGCCAATGGCGTGCGTTTTGGCCTCTCGGCTTCTATCGTCTCGCGCGACCTCACGCGTGTTCACGAGTTTATCAACAGGATCGAAGCCGGGCTCATCACGGTTAACCTACCGACAGCGGGCGTCGAATACCAGCTTCCCTTCGGCGGCACGAAGGAATCAAGCTTTGGCATGCGCGAGCAGGGACCCGCCGCGCTCGATTTCTACACCGAGACGCGCACGGTTTATTTGAAGTATACACAGTAGTCCATTGTCATTGGTCCGTGGTCCGTTGCAACGACTGGACGAAGCCACTACTTAACAACGGACGACTGACTACGGACAACGGACCAACGCCAACCAGGAGTCACTCATGAAAAAGACACAACAATTCCTCGCCAAGCTCAAGCTGCCCACGGAAGACAACCATGCCTTGAAGCCCAGTTCCAAGCGCTTCAAAGACGGCGGCCAGTATCGCCTGGAGATTCCGAGCGTCGAAGGGCCGCGCGTGTTCCGCGCCGTCCTGGAGGAGGCCAAGGCTTACAAGGTGCCGATTCACCGCATCAGCCAGGGAAGCGGCGTGATGCTGCTGACGCGAGACGAGATTCGTGAGATGGCGCATATGGGGCGTGAGGAAGGCATCGAGGTTTGTCTTTTCGTCGGCCCGCGCGCCACATTTGAGACCGGCGCACAAACGGCCTCCGCGGCGGGTAAAGTGATCGGCCTGCAGCATCGTGGCGCGGATCAACTCGTCTACGCCATCGAAGACGTCCGCCGCGCCTGCGACCTCGGCATCCGCAGCATCCTTCCTGCCGACCTCGGCCTCATCTGGGTGCTGCACCAAATGAAGCAGAAAGGTGAGTTGCCGAAACACCTGGTCATCAAGAGTTCCGTCACCCTGCCCGCCGCCAATCCCGCCACGGCGAAACTCTTTGAGCAGTGTGGCGTCTCGACGCTCAATATTCCCACCGACTTGAGCCCTGCACAGCTCGGCGCCATTCGCCAGGCCGTGGACATCCCCATTGATCTCTACATTGAAGTGCCGGACAACTTCGGCGGCTTCGTTCGCTACTACGAGATGCCCAAAATCCTTCAAGTGGCCGCGCCGGTCTATTTCAAATTCGGGCTGCGCAACGCGCCGGATATCTATCCCTCCGGGCGCCACATCGAGGACTTGGCGGTCAACATGGGCCGCGAGCGCCTGCACCGCGCGCGCATTGCTCTCGACTTGCTGGAGGAATACGCGCCGCAGTCTAAGATGTCGCCGCTGGGGTCGAAAGACCTGGGAATCCCGGAGGTTTAGCCTGAATTTTTCACCACGGAGGGGGGACGCGGGGCTTTAGCCCGGATTTCCCACCACGCTCTACCGTTTCTCGTCGGAGGAAAGGCAGCAGAGCGTGGTGAGAAGTTCGGGGCAGACCGCCCGGCGTTGCGCGCATGGCGCGCAAGCGCGAGGGCGCGCGCCTTAGCCGAAGCTCAGGGCTTCCTCGGCATGTGTATGTAAACGAAGATGCCGCCGAGGATGGTGAGCAATACGCCCCACCACAAAGCGGGATGCAGGTTCGCGAGAACGGTTGGCGGTGGGGTGCGGAACTCGTAGATCCCCGTTGCCAGGATTAGTATTCCGTAAATCAGCAAGATCACGCCGACGAAAAACCACACGGGAATAATGCGATGCTCTTCGCTCATTGAGACCTCACAAGCGGCTACAAGCTTTCGGCAGTCTGCAATCAGCCGTCCGCGACCAGCGAACCGAAAAGCAGAATCCCAAAACTGAACTCTCTACCAGAAAATCCACTGCAACACCAAGAAGAGGACCAGCGATACACCTGCCCAGAAAACGGGGCGTTTCCAAAGCGGCAAGTGCCCTTCGCTGGGCAGCTCGGTGCAGCCATAGACCAAGCCCGTCAACTCCTCGACGGGTCTCGGTTTCGTGAAGGCGGTAACGGCTACGGTAACGATCACGCAAATCAGCCACGACCACAGGGCGCGATACATATTCTCGGCCATATCCTTGGCCTGGCTTGAGAGTGCGATGTAAGCAAGCATGCTGTGATCAAATTTCACCAGCAGAAACATTGTCACCGAAGAAGCGCTGCCTGCGAGCAGCCCCCAGAAGCCACCCTTGGGTGTCACGCGCTTCCACAACATGCCGAGCAGCACGGTGCCGAAGAGCGGCGCAATGAAAATGCTGAACAGCGCCTGGACGTAGTCCATGATGCTACTGAACTGCATCGCCAGGTAGGCGGTGCCGATCGAGACCAGCATGCCGAGAATGGTGCACGTGCGTCCCACCGTAACGTAATGGCTGTCCGAAGCGCCCTTGCGCATGAACGGCCGATAGAGGTCATAAGTCCAGACCGTCGCAAAGGCGCTGACGTTCCCCGCCATCCCCGACATGAACCCGGCGATGAGCGCCGTGATGCCCAGGCCCAGCAATCCAGGCCCACAGTACCGGGCCAGCATCAGGGGGAGGACCTCATTGAAGCCATGCTGCCCCGGACCGACGGCGTTTGCCGGAACCAGCTTGAAGGGCAGCACTGCCAGCGCCAGCAAGCCCGGCAGGATAACGATGAAGGGCACGGCCATCTTGAAATAAGAGCCGATGATGGGCGCCAGTTTCGCCGCCCGGATGTCCTTGGAGGCGATCACGCGCTGCACGACCAGGAAATCCGTGGTCCAGTAGCCGACGGAGATGACCCAGCCCAGGCCGAAGACGATTCCGGTCCAGTGAATCCCCATGGGGTTATCAGCAAAGCTGCCCATGGTGCGCCAGAGGTGCGTGTAATCTCCTTGCGGGAAGTTCTGGTGAATACGGGCCACCAGCCCGGACCAGCCGCCCGTCTCGATCAGACCCAGAATGGGAATCAGCAGCGCGCCGAACCAGATCAGGAAGAATTGCAAAACCTCGTTGAAGATGGCAGAGAACAAACCTCCCAGCGCCACGTAGATCGCTACGGTGAGTGCAGAGACCCAGATGCTGAAGTGCATGTTCCAGCCCAGGACCACCTTCATGACCAGGGCCATCGCGTACATGTCGATGCCGGCCATCAACACGGTCATGAAGGAAAACATCACCGCGGCGAGGCCGCGGGCTGATTCCCCGTACCGGAGCTGCAGGTAGCCCGGGACGGAGTGGGTCTTGGAAATGTAATAGAACGGCATCATGACGAGGCCCAGGAACAGGATGGCCGGGATCGCACCAATCCAGTACCAATGCGCCGCCAGGATGCCGTACTGATAGCTCGCCGCCGCCCAACCCATCAGCTCCAGCGCTCCCAGGTTGGCGGAAATGAAACTCAGACCTGCCACCCAGGCCGTCATTTCCCGGCCCGCCAGGAAAAAGCCCTCGCCACTTTTCGTATAGCGTTTCAGGTAGAAGCCAATCCCCAGGACCATGGCGAAGTAGATGACGATGATCGCCAGGTCCACCGGGTGCAGGAGAATAAGTCGCTGGGCGGTCCCGGCGGAATCCGGGGCAGCGAACCACAGCATGGCCAAGGGAAACGAGAGGGATAAGTTCATGACATGTCCTCAATAGTGCAGCATCGATCCGATCGAAAGATCCTCACGGTCTGCGTTTTCTCTACCCGCCTGCAATTGCTGACCTGAAAAGGTCGGCACAATCCTAAGCCATTTGCACGAGGCGCGTAAAGCCCCTTGTCAACAACCTCCGCGCTAACCTTTCTTGCCCGGCTGGCCATACGTGGTGTGGTAGCGATCCCACCACTTCTTCACTTCCTCGGGCGGCAGGGGAGTGGGTTTGCCGAGGAGCAGGGCAAGGTGAACGGTCTTGGCAACGTCTTCGAGCATCACCGCGGCTTTCAGCGCCGCGCGGGGCGTCGGCCCCCAGGTAAAGACGCCATGATGGCCCATCAGAATCGCCGGCGCCCGCTTTCTGTACTGGACGATCGCCTGGCCGATATGGTCGGCCTGGTTATCAACGTAGGGCGCGCAAGGAATCTCCTCGCCGAACTCATCGGCGATGGCCGTCAGATAGGCGGGAATCGGCAAGCCCAGCAGTGCGAGGCTGGTGGCGTAATTGGAATGGGTGTGAATGACGCCGCCCACTTCCGGGCAGTGCTTGTAGATGTAAAGATGATCGGGCAGGTCCACGGAGGGGTTCCACTTCCCCTTGAGCTTGCGGCCCTCCAGGTCCGTCACCACCATGTCCGCAGGCCGCATGCGATCGTAGTCCATGCCACTCGGCTTGATCACGACCCAGCCGCGCTTGCGGTCGATGCCGCTGGCGTTGCCGCTGTGCATGGTGACCAGGCCGCCGCGCCAGACACCGAGGTTGGCGTACCAGACTTCGTGCCGGAGTTGTTCGTGTGTGGGCATGGAAAGAAGCTCTCAGCAATTAGCTCTCAGCGTTCCTCATTCAGCGTCCAGCTAAACCCGACGGTCGTGCTTGTAGCTGATGGCTGACCGCCGAGTGCTGACTGCTTAGTGTGCCGCCATTTCCCGCTTCAGCGCCTTCAGCCGCTTCATGACGTCGTTCGCGCCGCGTCCGAAGTAATCATGCAGCGTGTGGTATTCCGTAAAAAGCTGGTCGTATATCGCGTGGTTCTCCGCGCGAGGCTTGAAGGTCAGCTTCTGCACACGCGCCATGTGCTGGGCGGCTTCAAAGATGGAATCGTAACCACCGGCGGGGTGTCCCGCCGCCACGGCGCCGTGCATCGCCGAGCCCAGCGCCGAGCAGGTCTGGAGCGGATCGGCCAGCTTGATCTCGCGCCCCGTGACGTCCGCGTAAATCTGCATCAAGAGCCGGTTCTTCTCCGGCAAGCCGCCGCACGCCACGAGTTCGTGGACGGCGATGCCCTTCGACTCAAATGCCTCGACGATGGTGCGTGTGCCGAAGGCCGTGGCCTCGATGAGCGCGCGGTAGATTTCCTCCGCGCGCGTGGCGAGCGTCATGCCGAGGAGCACGCCGGTCAGGTCGACGTCCACCAGGATCGAGCGGTTGCCGTTCCACCAGTCGAGGGCCACCAAACCCGACTGGCCGGGCTTGAGCACGGCGGCGCGCTTTTCGAGCGCCACCTGGAACGGCGCTTTCATCTTGCGCGCGTCACGATGAATGTAATCCGGCACGCCGTGCTCGAAGAACCAAGCGAAGATGTCTCCGACCGCGGATTGCCCCGCTTCGTAACCCCACAGACCTGGCACGATGCCGTCCTCGACGGTGCCGCACATGCCCTCCACCATCTGCCGCTCCTTGCCGAGCAGCATGTGGCAGATCGACGTGCCCATGATCATCACCAGCGACCCCGGCTGTGTCACCGTGCAAGCCGGTACGGCCACGTGGGCATCCACATTGCCGATCGAAACCGGTGTGCCTTCGCGGAGCCCAGTTTTTTTCGCCCAGAGTGCGGTGAGTCCGCCGGCCTTTGCGCCCAGCGGATGGAACTTCTCACCCACCTTGTCTGCGATAACGTTCTCCAGGCGCGGATGAAGCGCGCGGTAGAAATCCCGCGAGGGGAATCCGCGGCCTTTCACCCACATGGCCTTGTAGCCGGCCGTGCAGGTGTTGCGCTTCTCTTCGCCGGTCATTTGCCACACGATCCAGTCCGCGGCCTCGATGAAGCGGTCCATGGCGTCGTAAACATCGGGAGCTTCGTCCAGTACCTGCAAGAGTTTGGAGAAGAACCATTCGGAGGAGTACTTGCCGCCGTAGATGCGGATGAATTCCTCGTTGCGCTCGCGGCCGACTTCGTTGATGCGGTTCGCTTCCGCCTGTGCGGCGTGGTGTTTCCACAACTTGACATAGGCGTGCGGGTGCTTGCGGTATTGCGGCACGGCGCAGAGCGGCGTGCCGTCGGCCTTGGTGGGCATGGGGCTCGAGGCGGTGAAGTCCGTGCCCAAGCCGATCACGTCCTCGGCTTTCACCTTCGCTTCCTTCAGCGCTTTGGGCACACCTTTCTCGAGCACGTACAAGTAATCAAGGGGATTCTGGAGCGCCCAGTCGGGTTCAAGCTTGGGGCCGCCGGGCAGCCGCTCGTCGATGACCCCGTCCGGGTAGGGGATCACCGCCGACGCCATAAGCTTGCCATCGCGCACACGAATTACCACGACGCGGCCGGATTCCGTTCCATAGTCAATTCCCAGCGCGAACTTGTCTTTGGACATGTGAGGCCTCGCTTTAGGGTTTCCCGCCTCCACCGAGTAGGAGGGTGTTTGGCCAGTTCGGTTCGGGGAGGAGCCGCCAAGGCGATCCGAGCGGCGGGCCGAAAACCATCTCCGAGAGCGTGGTGGAGCGCAGGAGGGAAGAATACGGCATAAATTGTAAGCGCTTACCGTAAGGTATTTGCTTCCCCCCTGTCAAGTCTTTCTCGCCACGGTTCTCGCTATGGACGCCCTGCTGCCACTTGGTGTGGCAATCCCCCTGACCCTCAAGGTGGAGTTGCTCATGAAATCCCCCCCAGCGAAAGAGCTTGAGTACCACTGGACGTAGGAAGCACGCTGGGGGCGAGCCGGCACGATGCTTGGTGACTCTGGCGCAGCCTAAATCCACTCCCCTTCGGCGTGACCCCCACCCTCACGGGAATCCGCGAGCCAGTGCCAATCCCCGCTCCACCCGCAAGCCGATGTGCTAGAATCCGCTCGACATTCTGAGTTGTCCGCAAGGAGGAATCATGTCCAAACATGAGATTTCCCGCCGAGAGTTTATCGGGCGCGCCGCGGCAGGCGCCGCAGCCGCCGGCTTGGGCTTGGGGGCTCCGGCGATTGGGCGCGTGGCGTCGCCCAACGAGAAAGTTACGGTGGCCGTGATTGGCGCAGGCATTCGCGGCCTCGAACTGATGCAGTCCATCCTAACGGTGGGAGGCAACGTGGCCGCGGTGTGTGACCTCTACGACGGCCACTTCCGCCGCGCGCAGGAAATTCAGGCCAACACTCCCACCACGCGCGAGTATCGAGACATTCTGGACCGCAAAGATATCGACGCGGTGTTCATTGCCACGTCCGACCACTGGCACGCGCCCATCGCCATCGCCGCCATGCGCGCCGGGAAAGACGTCTATTGCGAGAAGCCCATGACCCACACCATTCCGCAAGCCGTGCAGGTGGAGGACGTCTCGAAGGAAACGAAGCGGCTCGTACAGGTGGGCAGCCAGAGCCTCAGCATGAGCTCCACGCGCAAAGCGAAGGAGCTGGTCGAGAGCGGCCAGATTGGGAACGTGTACATGATTCAGGCCTCGATCTTCCGGCCCAACGCCATCGGCGCGTGGCGCTATCCCGTGCCTCCGGATGCCTCGCCGCAGACCGTCGATTGGGAGCGGTTCCTCGGTAACGCCACGCCGCGCCCCTTTGACGCGCCGCGCTTCTTCCAGTTCCGCAACTGGTGGGACTACGGAACGGGCATCGCCGGCGATGAGTACGTCCACCTGCTCTCACGCGTCCACTACGTGCTGGGCGTGCAGTTCCCGCGAACTGCCATGGCCACGGGCGGCATCTACAAGTGGACCGGCGACCGCGATGTGCCCGACATTCACAACACCATTTACGATTACGGCAAGTTCCAGGTCGTGGTGCTGGCGAACCTCGCTTCCAACTGGGACTCGGGCGAGATTGTGCGTTTTTACGGCGACAAGGGAACAGTCGAGCTCACGGAGTGGTCGGCCAATTTCGTACCTTACAATCCCGTGGAAGACTACTCGTACCCGCTGGAGAGCTGGCCGAAAGACACCAAGGAGAAATTCCTCGCCGAGCACAAGGACGACCCGCTCGCCGATGTCGGCACGGCGCGCCAGCAACCGCAAAGACCGAAGGAGAGCTTCCCGCAGAAGGAAGAAGGGACCGAAGACCACATCCGCAACTTCTTTGAGTGCGTCAAATCGCGCCAGCAGCCCGTCGAGAATGTGGAGTTCGGCCTGGGCACCGCGGTGGCGTGCCACATGGCCAATATTTCCTACATCAAGAAGAAGCGCGTGATTTGGGACGCGGAGAAGCGCGTGGCGAAACTGGAGGGGTGAAAAATAACGACGCCACAAGAGAGCGGTGTAGCGCGGACCCAGGCGTCCGGGTTCACGGGGTATGTTGGACCCATCGATTGGACGTTGTGCTCGTGGTGAAGATTTGCGGACCCAACCCCATGGGTTCGCGCTGCGGCTTCCTGTCATCCTGAGCGAAGCGAAGGATCTCTGCATTTCGCTTGCTGCGGAAGAAGACCTTCTCTCATTTAATGCCGGGATTCTTCGGTCGCTGCGCTCCCTCAGAATGACAGACCTGTGGAAGAGCCCCAGATCGGGACAAGTGGGTCCCCCCTATGGGCTACAGCCTAGCGGTTATATTTCGGCGCGATGCCTCGCAGACGCTTCCAAACTAGATCGCAGCGCGATAGAAAGGATGCCTCCAGCCGGGCGCCTTCTGCGGCCTTCAGGTTCTCCTCGAGCTGTTCCGCCCGCGAAGCACCCAGGATGATGGAATCGACCAAGGGTTGCGCAAGCAGCCACTGGAGCGCGAGTTCGACGAGGGTTTTGCCCGCCTCCCGCGCGATCGTGCGCAACTCTTCCACGGCGGCGAAGTCGTCCTCGTGCCAGTAGCGATCCTGATACATTTTGTTGACGAAGCGCGTTCCGGGAAGCGGCGCGCTCTCACGTGAGTGTTTGCCGGTCAGCAGCCCACCCGCGAGCGGATTGTAGGGAACGACCGCGACGCCGGAGCGCTGGCAGAACGGCAGGTATTCCTCCTCGATGCCGCGCGCCAGCAAGTTGTACATGGGCTGCGAAATGAAATAGGGCTGGTAGGCGCGCTTTTCGCAAATCCACAGAATTTCGCACACCTGCCACGCGGCATAGTTCGAAACGGCCGGGAAGCGCACCTTGCCCGCCCGCACCAGCTCCTGCATGGTGTCCAGCGTTTCCTCGACCGGTACAGCATAGTCGGGCTGATGCAGGTAATAGAGATCGAGGTAATCGGTCCCCAGGCGCTCCAGGCTTGCGTCAAGGGCCTTGCGCAGGGCGGCTCGCGACAGGCCCTCGTCGTCAGGCGCGTCGCCCATCTTGCCGCGCACCTTCGAGGCCAGGACGACCTTGTCGCGGCGGCCCTTGAGCGCCTTGCCCAGGATCGTTTCCGCCGCGCCCCGGTTGTAAACATTTGCCGTGTCAAAGAAGTTGATGCCCGCGTCGAGGTAGCATTCCACCATGCGTTGCGCGGTGGCTGGGTCGGTTTGCGCGCCGAAAGTCATCGTCCCGAAGGAGAGGCGTGATACCTTGAGTCCGGTCTTGGGAAGAGTGCGATACTCCACGTTCACCTCCTGGAAGCCTGCTGACAAATCCCCAAGGATGTCATCCTGAGGAGCCCCGATCTTATCGGGACGACGAAGGATCCCCGCATTTGCCAGGTCATAAGAACTGCTGGGATTCTTCTCCCGCAAGGCGGGATCAGAATGACACGTGACTGGCATTTTTCAGCAGCCTGCTGGGGCTTGTCATTAGCTTTTGGCAAAACCACGTCAACTTTGGCCGCTCGAGGTCGCAGATCCGCGGCCTTTTCAATCTCTAACACTCGCGCAGTGTATTACAATAACTGCGGATGCCGGAACCGCCGCTGCTGCAACTCGCGCAGGAACTCGAGTGGCTGGGGTGTGAGCTCGAGTATTATGGTCACCAACATGCCGAGCAGGGATTTCCCGAGTCGGGCCCCGGCTGGGACACCTTCTGCGATAAGCAGCGCGGCGTGTTGACGACGGCGGACAAGATCGAGCGCGAGCTGAAAAATGCTGTCCACTTCAACCCCTCGCGACTGGTGGGGGTTGTGTACCCGCTCGAAGAAGCTCTCAACGCGATTACGGCCCTGCTCGGCGGTGTCGAAGAGATCAAACAGTGCGCAGTCTTCGCCGCCCAGGAACTCCCGTCCAGGGTCCGCGCGTTCACCAAGATGATCGAGGGATACCTCAAGTCCGTCGGCGCCCTGGAGTGATCGTATCAGCGCGACGCCAGGGTGCCGCGGCCGTGGCCTCCCGCGACGGGGCGTTCCGGCGGCGGTGACTGGGGCTCGCGTCATGGCGCGGGCCAGCATCGCCCCGGCTGCAATCCTGCATTACCGACCTTTTGAGGAACGCTCAAGGAGATTCCGCATGATGGACGAACAACATTGGAGGAAGCAACTGCACGAGGAGGGGTTCAACGACGTTTACGTCTGGGAAGACGGCCCGGACGTGTATTACCCGGCGCATCGGCATCCGGAGGTCACCGCCCATATCATTTTGGCAGGCGAGATGACCGTCACCGCCGACGGGCAATCCCGTACTTACAAGCCTGGCGAGCGCTTCGATATTCCCGGCAAGAGTGCCTACTCCGCGCGCATGGGGCCAGAGGGCTGCAAATACCTGGTCGGAGAAAGAATAAGATCCGCCGCGTGCGGCCGGGCTGGTGCGAAGCCTCGTTAGCCCTTCCGCCATTCCTCCCATTCCTTCCTCACCGCCTCCGCCATCTTGCGGGCAGCCTCATGAAGCCACCCGGGCCTGCGCCTCGCGAGGTCGCGACGCACCTCCCTGACGGCCTGCTTACTCCCCAAATGAATGTTGGCTGTCTCAAAACCCATGGCGTGCAGCAAGCGATCTTCGTCACGCTTCTTGGGAAGCGCCGAGATCTCAATGCGCGAGCAGTGCGGAGCGAGGCGACGCACAATCCAACGCCCGCGCAAATGGACGAAGGGGTCGAGAACGCGTGCCGCGCGGGTGGTGATCTCCTCGTAGAGGATCTTCTTCGAGCCTTTGTCATCACCCGCCCAGACGCACGCGGAAGGAAGCAGCGCCTTGGCCTCGCGCGCCACGCGGCCTCCACCCCAGTCCGCCAGCGCGACGTAGCGCTCGCGGCCCAGGCTGCCCAGCCCTGCTACGCGGTGCGCGACGTGATAGACGAGTCCCGGTGCGGGCAAGAGATCCTCCAGCGCCTTGCGCGCACTCTTGGGGACTTCGCCGCGCACGGAAGCAAGTGCGTTCATCTTCCCCCAGAAATGAACGGGATCGCGCAGCTCGCCGGTCGCTGCCTCGCGCAGCCACCTATGAATCTCCTCCAGCACGAAAGGCCTGCCGCCGGACTCGAGCCCTTCGCGATATCCCGCCAGGAGGGCACCACACACGTCCTCGCCCTTGAGGGTCAGGTGGTTCGCGGCGATGGCCAAGTGCGCGCTGGCGGCGAGCCGAACCAGGTCGTTGGTGTATGCCATTGGGTAAGCTTCATCGAAATCATTCACGCCCCAGATCAGCCGGCCTTCCTGATCGCGCCAGGTGCCGAAATTCTCCACGTGCAGATCGCCCACGGCCAACACCCGCGGCGCTCGCGCGAGGTCCGGGCAGGCCTCGGGCCACACCTGCGCCCAGCGGTAGAATGTGGCGCGCAGGAAGGGGAACGGATCCTCGGCCATGCGCGTGTGCTTCAGCGCCAGGTCGGCCTGAACGATCACCGTGTGCTTGGCCAGCCACACTTCGTATTTCTTGGTGGCTTTTTTGATGCGCATAGCGTGTTACCTTCCAGGCTCTTGCTGCAGCCGACGGAAGTACGCCTCAACCCTCTGCAAGTCTTCCTCCGTGTCCACGCCGATGGTGTCGTGGGGCGTTTCCACGACCGCGATGGCAATGCCGTTCTCGAGGAAGCGCAGTTGCTCCAGCTTCTCGAGTTGTTCGAGCGGGGAAGGCGGCAGGCCGTGGAATTTCCCGAGCGCTGCCGCCGTAAAGGCATAGATGCCCAGGTGCTTGAAATATCGCCCGCGTCCGCTGCCGTCGCGGTCGTGGGGAATCTGGGCGCGGGAAAAATAGAGCGCCCGGCCGGCGGCGTCCGTCACCACTTTCACATTATTCGGATCGCGCGCGCTTTCCGCGTCGATCGCAACTTTGAGGGTCGAAACCTGCGTCTCGGGCGTCTCGCGGAAGGGGCGCAGCAGGCGCTCCAGGTGGTCCGGAGTGATCATCGGCTCGTCCCCCTGAATGTTCACGTAGAGCTCGGCAGGCTCGCGAGTCATAACTTCCACCACACGGTCCGTCCCGGAGCGGTGGGCGCGGGAGGTCATCATCACGGGAATCGCTTGCTCCCGGCAATAGGATTCGATCTCCGGGGAGTCGGTTGCCACCAGCAGATGATCGAGACTCGCCGCCTGCCGCGCCTGCTCGTACACCCAGGCAATCAGCGGCCGGCCACAGATCAACCGCAGCGGCTTGCGCGGCAGCCGCGTGGACTCCAGTCGCACTGGTATCACTCCCAGGACTCTATGCATCGCGGGAAACTCAAGGGAGATTATGCCCAGACGTCGCCGCTTTGCAAGCGCCAGTTTGGGTTGCGGAAGGACGCACAGAAAAATGGCCGGACACGTTCACAGGAGCTATACTCGCGGGGCGATGCGCAACCGCTCGACCTTGCCGGTGGGCAAGTTGCCGCCGACCGTACTCCAGGCTCTCCTCCGTGAGTGCCGCCCGCGTGCGTCGTCGCGCGTCGTGATCGGCCCGCGCTACGGGGAAGACGCCGCGGTGATTGACTTCGGGGCAAAATATCTCGTCGCCAAGACCGACCCCATCACCTTTACCGAAGAGCGCATCGGCTGGTACGCCGTCAACATCAACGCCAACGACCTCGCGACGCTCGGCGCGCGACCGCGCTGGTACCTGGCTACGCTGCTCCTTCCAGAAGGCCGCGCCACCCGCGCCATGGCACGCCGCATCTTCCAGGACACGCTGCAGGCCTGTCGGGCGCTCGGCATCACGCTTTGTGGAGGCCACACGGAGATCACCACTGGCCTCGGGCGGCCCATCGTCGTGGGCCAGATGCTGGGAGAAGTGGAAAAGTCGAAGCTCATTCGCAAAGAGAACCAGCGGCCCGGCGACTTGGTGATCCTGACGCGCGGCCTGGCGATCGAAGGCACCGCGATTCTGGCACGGGCCAAAGGCGAGGAGCTGGAGAGAATAATTGGCCGCGGCGTGGTCAGCAGGGCGAAGCGATGGCTCTATGACCCGGGCATCAGCGTGGTCCACGACGCGCGCCTTGCGACGCGCTGGGGCGAAATCCACGCCCTGCATGACCCGACCGAGGGCGGGCTGCTCGCGGCTCTCGACGAGATCGCCCGAGCGGGCCGCGTGGGGTTGCGTGTGTGGAAAGAAAAAATCCCGGTCCTGGCTGAGACCCGTGCCTTCAGCCAAGCGCTGCGGTTCGATCCCCTGGCTCTGATCGCCTCAGGCGCTTTGCTGATCGTCGCCAGCCCCAAGTCGGTTCCGCATCTCCTGCGGGCTTATGCACGACGCGGAATTCCCGCGGCAGTGATCGGGGAGGTCCGCCCCAAGAGCAAAGGCATCCTGGTAATCGAGAACGGCCAAGCGAAGCCTTTGCGTGTTCCCAAGCGGGATGAAGTCGCGCGGCTGCTGGGTTGAAACGCGGCTGGCGGTCAGGGTGGGTTTAGTCTGAAAAAGGGGATGGTGAGGCGGCCTCGCCAGCTTTGATTGTTACGGGTCGTGTTCCGCTCCAGGAACTGGTTGAGCCCTTTCTGTAAGGCCTGCGCTGCCGCGTTCTGGAAGGTCGTGTGCGGCCCTCGGAGGCGCTATTTTCAAGGCTGCGGAGTGTTTTGCACTCACCCGGATTCGTGCTATATTAGGGAAGTGAAACGAATCATTTCCAGCGGGTTACGGGGCCGGCTGGGAACTGTCTCAATACTTAAAATATGGGAAAAAACCGTGGACAGCTAGCGCAGTTTGAGGCGCCTTAGTGACGCCAGTCCTTTCAAGCTCGCAGAAGGAGTTAGTCTCGGATCAACAGTGCTCCTACCGGATGGGGCTGACAGGTTGCTTTCCCTCTGAAACCGCCATGAACGCTTGGCAGGAAATTCTGAGCTATTTGAAAGCCAAGGTGAACACCCAGAGCTACCAGACTTGGCTTCGCCCGACCCGCTTCAGCCACGCCGACCGCGGGGCGCTGGTGGTGCGCGTCCCCAACCGCGAATTCCAGGACTGGATTCAGGAGCACTACGGGGGACTGATCGGCGAGGCGCTCGAGCACCTCCACTTAGACTTTCAGAAGGTCCACTACGTCGTGGAGGAAAGCGCGGAGAAGAAGGCCGTCGAGGCCGGAGACAGCAAAGCGCTCCAGGCGAAGCTCGACTTTGAATCTGTCGACCACCAACTGAATCCGCGCTACACCTTCGATACCTTTGTGGTCGGGAGCTGTAACCAGTTTGCGCATGCGGCGGCGCAGGCCGTGGCGGAAACGCCTGCCAAGGCTTACAACCCGTTGTTTCTTTATGGCGGCGTGGGACTGGGAAAGACGCACTTGATGCAAGCTGTCGGCCACACGATCAAGAGCAAGTGGAAAGAGATGCGCCTGGCTTATGTCTCTTCGGAGCATTTTACGAATGAAGTGATCAACTCTCTGCGCTACGACCGGATGGTCTCGTTCCGCGATAGGTATCGAAACGTGGACGTGCTGCTGATGGATGATATTGAGTTTATCGGGGGCAAAGAGCGGACCCAGGAGGAGTTTTTTCACACCTTTAACACGTTGTATGAAGCGCAGAAGCAGGTGGTAATCTCGAGTGACTGCCCACCCAAAGAGATCACTGGCCTGGAAGAGCGACTCCGCTCGCGTTTCGCCTGGGGCTTGACGGCCGATTTGCAGGCTCCAGACCTCGAGACGAAACGGGCTATCCTGGCAAAGAAGAGTGAGGGGCAGGGTGTGATTTTGCCCGACGACGTTAGCGATTTTGTCGCACGCAAGATTAAGTCCAGCGTCCGCGATCTCGAGGGAGCCTTGACCCGCTTGATCGCGTATTCTTCTCTGACAGGCGCCACCATCTCCTTGGCGATGGCGCAGCAGGTCCTCAAGAACCTAGTTGACCTGGAGGACCGGCGGGTCTCGATTGAGAATATCCAGCGAGCCGTATGCCGGGAATTCGGCCTCAGCTTACCGCAACTGAAGGCAAAGGATAACAGCCGCACGGTTGCTTACCCCCGGCAGATTGCTATGTTCCTTGCAAAGCAACTGACCCCGGCATCGCTGCCGCAGATTGGCCGAGAGTTTGGGGGAAAACACCACACGACGGTCCTCCACTCAATCAACAAAATTGCAGGGATGCGCGAAATTGACCGGGATTTGAACAGGCTTCTCAACAAGCTACGTGATAGCCTGAATTGAAGTTGGCGTGTCATTCAAGTCTTACTTGTGTGGGAAATTTGTGAATCTCAGTGACGAGGCCAAAACTCCTTGGTAATCCTCAACTCACGGGAGGCGATTCACACCGGCAGGACATCTAAGCGGTGGCTACCTTGGAGTTTCACCGATTTTCCACAAATACACAGCACTACTACTAAATACTTGCTCTTGAGGGAAAATCTCTATGGAATTCTCTACCAGTAAGGCCGATCTCCTCAAGGAACTAACCTTAACGCAAGGGGTCGTCGAAAGAAAGACGACCATTCCTATTCTTTCCAACTTACTTTTCGAGGTTGAGGAGTCGACCCTCCGCATTAGTGCTACCGATCTTGACCTTGGGATTCGCTGTGGGTGTCCAGCCAAGGTGACTAATGGAGGGTCGGGGACGATCCCCGCGAAGCGGTTGTTTGACATTGTCCGCTCTCTGCCTGACGCGGAGGTCCGCTTTAAGCTTCTCGAAAACCACTGGGTGCAGGTCACGTGTGCGCGTTCATCCTTCAAACTTGTGGGAATGGCGAGAGATAACTTCCCTGTGCTGCCGACTATCCCCAAACCCGTCGCCGCACTTCCGGCGGGGGTTTGCAGCGCGATGATGCAAAAGACTATCTTTGCGATCTCAAGCGAGGAATCACGCTACACCTTGAACGGCGCGCTGCTGCTTATGAAGCCTGAAAGCGTTAGCATGGTGGCAACAGATGGTCACCGCTTGGCGCTGGTTGAGCGTGATGTCCAGGTGCAGGGACTGAAGAGTGAGTTGCGTGTTCTCATACCAAAGAAGGCGATGGCGGAACTCCTTCGTTTGCTTTCGGAGGCTGAGGAAGAAACCCCCGTGGAGCTCTCGAAGGACGAGAGCCATCTCTTTTTCCAGATTGGAAGCCGGGTTCTGATATCACGCATGCTGACGGGGCAGTTTCCAAACTATGAAGCCGTGCTGCCGCGGGAGAACACCCGGGTTGTGGAGTTAGACAAGGAGCAGACCGCAGCCGCAGTCCGCCGGGTCGCTCTGCTTGCCGACGAGCGCTCGCACGCTATCCGCATGCAAGTTGAGAAAGACCGGGTGGAGATATTCTCCTCCAGTGGCGAGTATGGGGAGGCGCATGAAGTCCTCGACGCCACATACGACCAAGAATCTTTGCAGATCGGCTTCAATTACCAGTACCTACTCGATTTCATGAGTGTGCTTGGGGAAGGTGGCAAGATCCGGATAGAGTTGAAGGACGAGCAGAGCGCGGGGCAACTTCGGCCCGCCGAGCAGGGCGCTTATCGCTACCGCTACGTTGTTATGCCCATGCGCATCTAACGCAGACAACGCCCCCAGGAACAGGGGCCCGCGAGGCGGCCAACGATGTTGGGCGAGAAGGAATGGTCCTGCTGAAGCTACCCTACGATTCTCCTTTTGGTCGAATGGCAGGCGGCCGGCAGGGAATCCTGTTCTCTGTCGGCCTTTTCGCATAAGAGCGCATCAGTCAGGAGGTTGTCGAGCCACGTGAGCAAGCAGAGGGCGGCAGAACCAAGCGGAGCGCAGGCCTACGACGCTACAAGCATCAAGGTGCTGGGCGATTTGGAGGCGGTGCGCAAGCGGCCCGCGATGTACATTGGCTCGACGGGCGCCATGGGATTGCACCATCTCGTGTGGGAGGTGGTGGACAACTCTGTGGACGAGGCTCTGGCGGGTTTCTGCGACCGCGTGGAGGTGATCGTTCATTCCGACAACTCTGTGACCGTGACCGACAACGGACGCGGCATCCCTGTGGACATGCACAAAGAGGAGGGCCGCTCCGCCGCCGAAGTGGTCATGACCGTCCTGCACTCAGGCGGCAAGTTCGACACCAAAAGCTACAAAGTCTCCGGCGGGTTGCACGGCGTAGGCGTCTCGGTCGTGAACGCCCTTTCCGAGTCTCTTGACCTGGAAATTTGGCGCGAGGGCTACACCTGGGAGCAGTCGTACGAGAGGGGCAAGCCGCTCGCTCCACTCAAGAGAGCTGGCAAGACCGAGCGCCGGGGCACGAAGGTCACCTTCCTCCCCGACGCCAAGATCTTTGACTCGATCGAATTCAACTTCGACACGCTCTCCCAGCGCCTGCGCGAACTCTCGTTCCTCAACAAAGGCCTGACCATCCGCCTTAAGGACGAGCGCACCAACAAGCAGAGTGAGTTTCACTACAACGGCGGCATCACGGAGTTCGTCAAGCACCTCAACAAGAACAAAGACGTGCTCCACGCCACGCCCATCTATGCCGAAACCGACCGCGACGACATCCACATGGAGTTCGCGCTCCAGTACAACGACGGCTACGCGGAAAACGTTTTCTCGTTTGCGAACAACATCAACACCGTGGATGGCGGCACTCATCTCTCCGGTTTCCGCTCCGCGCTGACGCGCGCGATTAATCAATTTGGTCAGAACCAGGGCCTCTTCAAGGACGTGAAGGAGAACCTCCAGGGCGAGGACGTTCGCGAAGGCCTGGTCGCGGTGGTCAGCGTGAAGTTGCCGCAGCCGCAGTTTGAAGGTCAAACCAAGGGGAAACTCAACAGCGACATCCAGAGCACTGTGGCCAGCTTCGTCTACGAGAAGCTGATGGAGCATTTTGAGAAGACCCTCACGGTGGGCCGCAAAATCTGCGCCAAGGCCATCGACGCCGCTCGCGCCCGTGAGGCCGCGCGCAAAGCACGGGAGTTGACGCGCCGCAAGGGCGCGCTCGATTCCGGGGGGCTTCCCGGCAAGCTGGCTGATTGCCAGGAGAAAGACCCCGAGCGCTGCGAACTGTTCCTGGTGGAGGGCGACTCCGCCGGCGGCTCCGCCAAGCAGGGGCGCGACCGGCGTTACCAGGCTATCCTGCCGCTGCGCGGAAAAATCCTGAACGTGGAGAAGGCGCGCTTCGACAAGATGCTCGCGCACGAAGAAATTCGCGCCTTGATCACTGCCCTCGGAACCGGGATCGGCAAAGAAGATTTCGATGTTTCCAAGCTGCGCTATTCCAAGGTCATTATCATGACAGACGCCGACGTTGACGGGTCGCACATCCGCACGCTCCTGCTCACGTTCTTCTACCGCCAGATGCCGGAGCTCGTCGAGCGCGGCCATGTCTACATCGCGCAGCCGCCGCTGTACTTGATTAAGAAGGGCAAGAAAACCCAGTACATTCACGACGAGAAGGAGTTCCGGCGGGAAGTGTTGCGCCGCGCCACGGAAGATCACGCTGTGGAATTCGGAGAGGGCAGCAAGAAGTTGAGACTCGAGGGCGGCGAGCTCACTAATTTCCTGATGGCCTTCGGCGAATACATCGAGCTGTACAGCAAGTTGGAGAAACGCATTGGCGACGGGCGCCCCATCGACGCCTTGCTGCGCGCCGAACTCTCCAAGAAAGTCGAGCTCGAAAACCAGGCGAAAATGGAAAAGGTAGCGAAGGATCTGCGTGCGGAAGGCTTCAAGACCACCATCAAGCTGGACGAGGAGCACAACATCTACTTCCTGGTTATCCAGAGCGAGACGCAGCCCGAACGCATCATCGATTGGGATTTGCTCACCAGCCCTGAGTACCGGCGCCTGTTCGATCTGCACAAGCGCGTACACGTGTATGACCGGCCTCCGTTCACGATTTCCTCCAATGGCAACAAGGTGACGATCGAAGATCGCAAGGAACTGGTGGAACACGTCATGTCGGTGGGCAAAAAATCTTTCACCGTGCAGCGCTTCAAGGGTCTGGGCGAAATGAATCCCACACAGTTGTGGGAAACCACCATGGACGCGGATCAGCGCACGATGTTGCAGGTGCGAGTCGAGGATCAGGTGGAAGCCGACTCCATCTTTACCGTATTAATGGGTGACGTCGTCGAGCCCCGCCGCCAGTTTATCGAAGACAACGCCCTGGACGTGAAGAACCTGGATATTTGATCCTGCCTGTTTCATGGCGCATACAGCCCTCTCCCTTGGGGAGAGGGTGCCCCGGCGGGTCGGGGGCGGGTGAGGGGTCTCTTCGACAAGCGCGGTATTGATGGAGCCGACTGCACGCGGTCAACAATAGAAAGTTACAGGACCATAGCGAGGAACTGTGCCCATGGGTGATCAAGCGCTGATCAAGCCGGCGCGGGAAGTGCCCGTCAACATCGAAGACGAGATGCGCAAGTCGTATCTCGACTATGCGATGAGTGTCATCATCGGCCGGGCGCTGCCCGACGTGCGCGACGGTTTGAAGCCCGTCCACCGCCGCATTCTGTACGCGATGTACAAGGAGGGCAACACCTCCGACAAGCGTTACATCAAGTGCGCGGGCGTGGTGGGCGAGGTCATCAAGAAATATCACCCGCACGGTGATGCCGCGGTTTATGACACGCTGGTGCGCATGGCGCAGGACTTCAACATGCGCTACCCGCTCATCGACGGCCAGGGGAATTTCGGTTCCGTCGATGGTGATCCCGCAGCGGCCTACCGATACACCGAGTGTCGCCTCTCACGTCTTGCGGAAGAGTTGCTGGCGGACATTGAGAAAGACACCGTGGATTTCATCCCCAACTTCGACGAGTCCACGCAAGAGCCCACGGTGTTGCCCACGCGCGTTCCCAATCTCCTCATCAACGGCTCGGACGGGATCGCGGTGGGCATGGCCACCAAGATTCCCCCGCACAACCTCACGGAGATCATTGAGGCCACGGTCCTGCTGCTGACCAAACCGAACGCCACGCTCGACGAGGTGCTAGCGCTGGTTCCCGGACCGGACTTCCCCACCGGCGCTTACATTTACGGCAAGAGCGGGATCAAAGACGCCTACCGAACGGGCCGCGGCCAGTTCACGATGCGGGCCAAGGCGGCCATCGAGCGTCCCACCAAAGAGAAGGTGCAGATCGTCATCACCGAGATTCCTTTCCAGGTGAACAAATCCAGGGTCATTGAGCGCATCGCGGAGCTGGTGCAGGACAAGAAAATCGAGGGCATCTCCGACATGCGCGATGAATCGGACCGCGACGGGATGCGCATCGTCGTCGAGCTGAAGCGCGGCGAGCAGCCGGAAGTGATCCTGAACAATCTCTACAAGCACACGCAACTGCAGGAGACGTTCGGGATGATCATGCTGGCCATCGTCAACGGCCAGCCGCGCACGCTCCCGCTGGTTGACGCCCTGCAACTCTTCATCGACCACCGCGTCACCGTGGTCCGGCGGCGCACCGAGTACGACCTGCGCAAGGCGCAGGAGCGCGCGCACATCTTGGAAGGATTTCTCAAGGCGCTTTCGCACCTCGACGCCATCATCAAGCTGATTCGAGCCTCGAAAACTCCCCCGGAAGCGCGCACGGGATTGATGACGCGGTTCGAGTTCACGGAGCGCCAGGCGCAGGCCATCCTGGAGATGCAGTTGCAGCGCTTGACCGCTCTCGAGCGCGAGAAGATCCAGCAGGAGTACGACGAGCTGCAGAAAAAGATCGCGGAGTATCAGGAGATCCTGGCGAGCGAGAAGGCGCTGAAGAAAGTCATCGTCAACGAGCTGAAGGAAATCCAGAAAGTGTACGGCGACGCGCGACGCACGGAGATCATCGAGGAGCAGGATGAGATCAGGCTGGAAGATCTGATCGCCGTTCAGGACGTCGTCATTACCGTCTCGCATTCCGGCTACACCAAGCGCACGCCGCTCAGCACCTATCGCCAGCAGGCGCGCGGCGGCAAGGGCCGGCTCGGCATGCGCACGCGCGAAGAGGATTTTGTCGAGAACCTCTTCATCGCCTCCACGCACAGCTACATCCTGGTGTTTACCAACGCCGGAAAGCTCTACTGGCTGAAGGTGTACGAAATCCCGGATGTCGGCGCCGCAGGCAAGGGCAAGCATATTTTGAATCTGGTTAACCTCTCGAAGGAGGAGAAGGTCGCAGCGGTGGTGGCCGTGAAGGAGCTGCCCGAGGAGCTGAAGGACGTCACCGTGGGGGGCGAGAAGCTGGCCGCGGAAGGCTACCTCACCATGGTCACGCGGCAGGGCATCATCAAGAAGACCCGTTTGGCCGAGTTCTCCAATCCCAACTCGCGCGGCATTATCGCCATGAAGATTGAAGAAGGCGACGAGCTCATCGGCGTAAAGCTCACTTCCGGGCACGACACCATCTTCCTCGCTTCCCACGAAGGCATGGCCATCCGCTTCCCCGAATCCGACGTGCGCGACATGGGCCGGGCCGCCTACGGCGTTTATGCCATGGATCTCGAAAAGGGCGACTATATTGTGGGCATGGAAATCGTGGGCGAAAAGGAGTTAATCCTGTCGGTCACGGAAAAGGGCTACGGCAAACGCACCGCCATCACGGAGTACCGCTTGCAGTCGCGGGCCGGCAAGGGCGTCATCAACGTCAAGACCGCGGAGCGCAACGGCAAAGTCGTGGGCGTGCTGAGCGTCAGCGAAGAGTCCGAAGTGATGATCATCTCCCAGCAGGGCAAGATCACGCGGCTGGATTCCAGCGGGATTCGCGAGAGCGGCCGCTCTGCGCAGGGCGTCCGGCTGATTAGCCTCGAAGACGGCGATCAGGTCGCGGCGGCTTGCCTGATCAAAAGCGAAACCAACGGCAATGGGCCCACGCAAGGCACGCTGATTCAATAAGCACGCACAACTCCGGATTCAGCAGGGCACGGTTCGCCGTGCCCTTTTATTTGGGGGCGGGTTGAGAGTTGGGCGCACTCGCGCTATTCTAGAAAGCGCCGTTGTCGATATGGGCGAACTGGAAACAAAACAACAGCGATTAGCAGAGCACCTGGGGCAGTTGCCTTCATTGATCGTCGCCTACTCGGGCGGGGTGGATTCGGCTTACCTCGCCTACGCGGCGCACCAGGCGCTCGGTGAACGCATGCTCGCGGTGACGGCGTTGAGCGCCAGCTACTCCGCGCGCGACCGTGCCGAAGCCGAGAAATGCGTAGCACGCTGCAAGTTTCCGCACGAGTTTATCTCGACCGATGAGCTCGCGAATCCGAGCTACCGCGCCAACCAAGCGGACCGCTGTTACTTCTGCAAGGATGAACTCTTCGCGAAACTCGACGAACTGGCCGGCCAGCGGGGGCTTGCCGCCGTGGCCTATGGCATCAACGCTGACGACCTGGGCGATTGGCGCCCCGGCCAGCAGGCGGCGCGCGAGCACAAAGTCCTAACGCCGCTCCTGGACGCGGGACTCACCAAGGCTGACATCCGCGAACTCTCGCGCCGCGTGGACCTGCCGGTGTGGGATCGCCCGGCGTCCGCGTGTCTCTCCTCGCGGATTGCTTACGGAATTGAGGTGACACCCGAGCGTCTGGCAGTCGTCGAGAAAGGCGAAGCAGCCCTGCGCGCTCTCGGATTCCGCCAGTTCCGCGTGCGCTATCACGAGGAGCTCGCCCGCATTGAGGTTTCTTCTGAGGAGATGCCGCGCGCGCTCGAGCCCGCGATGGCCCGCAAGTTCGTCGAAATTTTCAAGGAGCTCGGCTTCAAGTTCGTCACCCTGGACCTGGAAGGCTACCGCACAGGTTCCATGAACTCTCTCCTGGTGGACATTCACAAGTAGCCGGCATCCTCGTGCCTGTTGAGAGACCGGAGGTCGCTCATGTACACTCGCAGTCTCGTCGGAGCATGTCTTCTCATGGCCTTCTCTTTCCCGGCAGGCGCGCAGAATCAGAACCTTGCCCGGCGGCTTGGATACCCCGCTGATGCCAAGCTGCTAATTATCCACGCCGATGACCTGGCGCTGGCGCACTCGCAGGACATGGCCAGCTTCGAAGCCTTGAACCGGGGCGCCGTGTCGTCCGCCAGCGTCATGGTTCCGTGCCCGTGGCTGACGGAAGTGGCGGACTACGCGAAGGCTCACCCCGACGCCGACCTCGGTTTGCACCTGACTTTGACGAGTGAATGGAAAACCTACAAGTGGGGACCTGTCGCGCCACGCGACCAGGTCGCCTCGCTGCTCGATCCTCAGGGCTATCTTTATTCCGATACCGGAGAAGCCGTGCGGCATATCAAGCCGGAGGAAGCGGAGCGGGAGGTCCGGGCGCAGGTGGAGACCGCTCTGAAGATGGGAATCCGTCCCACCCATCTCGATTCACACATGGGGACGCTTTTCACCAAACCTGCCTTGGTGGCGGTCCTCGTTAACGTCGCGCACGAGTATCACCTGCCATTTTTGATGTTGAAGATTCCCGGCACGCCACCTGATATGTACGCAACCCTCAAGCCCACTGACGTGATCCTGGATCACGTGTTCATGGCGGCTCCGCCTATCAAGACGGACGAGTGGTTGAGCTATTACAGCCATATCCTGCAGACTCTGCCCCCCGGCGTTTCGGAGCTCATCGTTCACCTCGCGTACGATGACGCCGAAATGCAGGCCGTCACCGTTGACCATCCGGACTATGGAAGCGCCTGGCGACAGCGCGATTTCAACGTGCTGACGAGTTCGGAATTCCGCAAGGCCCTGGACGAAAACCACATCATTTTGGTGAGCTGGCGGGATCTCGGCAGACTGCTTCCGAAGCCCTGAGCGTCACTTCGCAAATTCCTTCGCCACGCGAATCGTGTTGGTGTGGATTTGGATGGTGTCTTCCACGCGGCGAGCGTAACCCCCTGCCAGCGTGACGGCGACGGGGATCTTCTTCGCTCGAGCCTTCTCGAACACCAGCCGGTCGCGGCGTTCGAGTCCTTCGAGCGAGAGCTTCAGCCCGCCGAGCTGATCATCTCGATAAGGGTCTGCGCCCGCCACGTAGAAGATCAGGTCGGGGTGGAATTCACCGAGCGCGCTCTCCAGGCCTTTTTCCAGCTCGCGCAGGTATTCCGCATCTTCGGCACGGTCCCGCAGGTTGATGTCGAGCGTGCTGGGAGGCTTGGGGTAGGGATAGTTGTTTTCCTGGTGGATTGAAAGAGTAAACACGGAATGATCGCCGGCGAAGATGGCGGCGGTGCCGTTGCCCTGATGCACGTCGCAGTCCACGGTCATGGCGCGCTCGATGGCCTGGTCTTTCTGCAGGCGGCGAATGGCGATGGCGATATCGTTCAGCACGCAGAAGCCCTCGCCATGATCGGGGTAGGCATGGTGAAAGCCCCCTCCTATGTTCACGGTGACCGCGTCTTGGAGCGCTAGGCGTCCCGCCAGAATTGACCCGCCCGCGCAGAGCCAGGCGGCGCGCACCAGTTCCGGAGAATAAGGAATTTCCAGGCGCAGGATTTCCAGGTACGAAAGCTTTCCGGTCTGGAGCTTCCGGATGTATTCGCGATCGTGGACGAGCGCCACGTCCTCGTCTGCGGCCGCGGCGGGCTCGACAAAATCCTCCGGACCGGCGACGTGGTCGCGCAACACTTCTTCCTTTATCAGGCGATACTTGATCGAAGGGAAGACGTGATTCCCTAGGTTCAAGTCGTATTGGTCGGAGTAAACCAGCTTCAAGTGATAAGCCCTCGTGCGGAGTATATCCATTCTCGGGAGGGGAGAGAAGAAAAGTCCTGGGGGCCGAGGCCCGCGTCCGGATGAAGCGGTTGTGGGCTAGTCGAAGTCCGCTGGCAACAAGGGATCATGGAGGTGTTCAAACATTCGCGCGACTTCTGCCTGAGTCACGCGCGTCAAGGAGAGTTCAGGAAGTTTCCCCTCTGGGAAGAAAGCTGCATCGCCGCATTCAGCATTTGGCTTTGGGTTTTTGTCCAGGAGGTCGCACTGCAAAAAGATCTTGTAGACCTGGAAGGGCGACGGAGGGTGTCCATGCCGGTCGCGATCGTAAATCGCCAGTAGCCTCACCGCCCGCGTTCTGTACCCGGATTCTTCCAGGACCTCTCTTTCGGCCACCTCGGCCGGAGTCTCGCCCACGTCTGCCCAGCCACCCGGCAGGCTCCAGCGGCCGTCTTCCCGCTCGAGAACCATTAGGATTTCGTTCTTGCGAAAAACGGCCGCTCGCACGTCGACTTTGGGAGTGGCGTAGCCATGTTCCCTCTGGAACAAGTCCAGGACTTGCGTAAAGTTGGCACCCGAGTACGCACTCATGATCTCGACCGCGACCCTCTGAAGCTGTGTGTAGCGCTCACGGTCGTAAGGATCCTGGGCGAAGGTCAGCCCATTCTGGGCGATGGACTGAAGAGTCTTAGCCCACTGTAACCATTTAGGATCCAAGCCAAATCCCCTTTGAGGACGTAACCTCGCAGAAACGCGATCTCGATTCGGGGTTGCCTATTCTACGGTTACCGACTTCGCCAGATTCCGCGGCTGGTCCACGTCACAGCCGCGCAGCACGCCGATGTGGTACGCCAGCAGTTGCAGCGGCACAACTTCCAGGATCGACGAGAGCAACTCGTTGGTATGGGGCAGGACGATCAAGTGGTCGGCCATGTCGCGCACCTCGCGATCGCCTTCGGTCACGAGCGCCAGGATGGTGGCCCCGCGCGCCTTGGCCTCCTTGATGTTCGAGATCGTGCGCTCGTAGCGCAGGTGGGAATCCTCAGCGCTCCAATCGCAGGTGGCGATTACCACCACCGGCAGGCCGTCGGCGATCAGCGCGATGGGCCCGTGCTTCATCTCGCCGGCCGGGCAGGCTTCGGCGTGGATGTAGGAGAGCTTCTTCATCTTCATCGCGCCTTCCAGCGCCACCGGAAAGTGCACGCCGCGGCCGAGGAAAAGAAAATCCGAGGAGCGGTAGAAATGCCGCGCCAGGTCTTCAAACTCCTCGTCCTTCTGCAACACACTTTCGAGCTGCTTGGGCAGCGCGGTCAAAGCGGCCAGGAGCGCCTTGGCGTCGGCGGCGGGCAGGCGGTTGCGGGTTTGCGCCAGGTAGACCGCGAACAGGTAAAGCGCCGTCAACTGTGCGGAGACCGTCTTGGTTGGCCCGACGCCCATCTCCGGGCCCGCGTGGGTGTAAATGGTGCCGTGCGCTTCGCGCGGCACCATGCTGCCCAGCACGTTGCAGATCGCCAGCGTCTTCGAACCCTTCGCCTTCGCTTCGCGCTGGCCGGCGATGGTGTCTGCCGTCTCGCCCGACTGCGTGATCAGCAGCGTGAGCGTCTGCGGATCCACCAGGGGGTCGCGGTAGCGGAATTCCGAGGCGTAATCCACTTCCACCGGCACGCGCGCCAGCCGCTCGAGCATGACTTTTCCCGCCAGCCCCGCGTGCCGCGAGGTCCCGGCGGCGACGATTTTGATCTCCTTGAACGACCGGAAATCCTCCTCGCTGATTTCCATCTCGTCCAGGAAGACCTGACCGGACTCGGGAGAGATTCTCCCCAGCGCCGTGTCCCGCACCGCGCGCGGCTGCTCGTAGATTTCTTTCAGCGTAAAGTGCTTGAACCCGCCCTTCTCGGTCAGGATCGGATCCCAGGTAATGTGCTGGACGCGGCGCTTCACGGGGTGGCCGTCGAAGTCGCTCAGCGCCACGCCGTTGGGAGTAAGCACGGCCACGTCACCGTCCGCAAGAAAGAACAGGTCTCGGGTGTGATAGAGGATGGCGGGGACGTCGCTCGCCACGAAGTACTCGTCCTTGCCCAGGCCGATCACCGCCGGCGGCCCCTGCCGCACCGCCACGATCTTGTTCAGATCGCAGGTGGAGATGATGGCCAGCGCGAACACTCCCGTAAGCTGCCGCACCGCCGCGCGCACGGCGTCCTCGAGACTGGGTGAAGGCCGCGCTGGGCTGTTGCCCCCCAGGTGTTTCTCCACCAGGTGGGCAATCACTTCCGTATCGACCTCGGTCGTGAACCGATGCCCTTCAGCTTCAAGCTGCTTCTTCAGCTCCAGGTAGTTTTCGATGATGCCGTTGTGCACCACCATTACCGTGCCGTGGCAATCGGAATGGGGGTGCGCGTTCTGCTCCGTGGGGGCGCCGTGCGTGGCCCAGCGTGTGTGTCCGATGCCGTAGGCGCCGTCCACGGGATCCAGGCGAATCTTTTCCTCCAGGTTGCGAAGTTTGCCGGTAGAGCGGCGGATGAGGAGCTTGCCCTCGTGCATCACCGCCAGGCCGGCGGAGTCGTACCCGCGGTATTGTAGCCGCTGCAGGCCCTCCAGCAGCACGGGCACGACTCGCTTGCCTCCGATGTAACCGATAATTCCCGACATGTAGTTTCCGTTCCGGGCAGGTGGTCGAGCCCGGTGCTCCCGCGGCCACGCGCCAGCAAGGTGATGGAGCTGATTATAGCAGCAGCCCGGTCAACCTTGTCGGATTATGCCATGGGCCAGGGTCGTGCCCAAAGTCCGCGTGTTTTTGCGTAGTGTCCCGGCGCGCTTCGAGGTCCGGTGCCGGTACGGGATTTCGCGTAGTGGAGGGCTTTGCCCGCCCGCAGGGTGGAGTTTGGCCCAGCCGCGGAGCGTCGGCAGAAAGTAGCCCACGGTGTAAACCGTGCGTTTACGAACGCCACCCATCGCCTGCCCCTGTCCCCTGGCGAGAGGGGGGACCGCGAAGCGGTAGGTGAGGGCTTTAACGGCGCGGTTTCAACCTCAGCGTCCGGCTGCGCGCACCGCTTCCGATGGCGCCCCGCAGGGGCCAGAAGAAGATAGCCGGGGCGGCGCCCCGGAAATCTCTCAGGGTTCTGCAGCCGTGGAACGGAAGAAGTTATTTAAGTATTTCTTCCAGTAAGATTGATTCTTCAGGTCAGTGAATGCGGGCCCGAGCGGGATTGACTTGATGGGTTTCTGCTCTAAAGGTGGTTGGGCCTCCTGGAGCACAAGTTGGCAGATTGGGCTGCCGCAGTAAAGTTTGATGGGCACTTCTCCCAGATTCTGAAGTTCGAGGGTAAGGCAACCCTGCCAATTGGGATGTACATAAGTGGCGGTTGCAATCTGAAGGCCCGCTCGCCCAAAACTCGAACGACTTAGAACGAAGGCGGAAAGATCGGGTGGCAGCTTGAGGAATTCAAAGGTAGAGCCAAGCGCGAATTGGTGAGGATGCAGCACAATTGCCCGCCCAAACGCTAGCGTAATCCTCTCCTGGAAATTCATGACCTCATCCATATCTAGTAGACGAGGGTCGATCAACGGATATTCGGATTTCTTGGCCACTATGAATTGTGTTCCCAAGGTGAGATTTATCGATCCGTCTTCGATTTGGCTATCCGGGTCAAGAAGAGGCTTAACCTTCAGATCCTTGGTCTTAAACAGGCGATCTCGAATCGCACCACAGGTGAGTGTGCTCATGCCTTTGCCCTTGGTGATTTCTGGCAGTCCCGGAGGATTTCGGCAGCTTCGATAGCCTTCAGGACTAGGTCGTTGAGGACAGACGTTGCGCGGAGTTTCCTTTCCCCGTCGGGACAGTCGAGCAAACCCTCAAGCTTGTCAGGCGAAAACTTATATGTGCTCCAGGCACCGTTTAGAATGTCGGCGAAATCGCACGGTTCCAACACACCCCCGTGCACGCCCGGCCGGTCAATTGGCGGGATACCTGCTTCCAGGTCACTCCTGATCGCGGGAACCTTCTCCTTGAAGGTATTTGTTCCGTATGAAAATGAGGCGCTGTGCTTGCGAACCGCCTCAGCTAGCTTTGCAGCGTTGTCCTTGATTGCGAAGTACGCGACACGCTCTGGGCCGCCTTCGGGGTCCAACTTTCGAGTCTTAATCCAACCTTTCCAGGCTTCCAGCGAGGATCGAATCGATTCAGGACTGTCCCCGGAAAAGTAACTCAATTCATTCAACTCTTTGAGCATGAAGTCAATTCTAATTTCGGGCGAAGGATGGGTTGTACCTGCCTCTGCTTCCAGGCCAAGGTTTGCCGCGAAAGCGACAAAAGCATAGAAGTACGCGGGCCCACCAGCCCTCAAAGCGAATAGGTCGGAAATGAGCTCGTGAACCCAGTAACGAATAATCTCAGCGCACTGGGCAAACACTTGCTGCTCTATCACATCCCTTTGAAACACCTGCCCCACTCTCGTATCACCACCCGGTCGTCGGTCGCTCCCGGTCTCAGCTTTTTCTTCTCTCTGACGAAGCCTCATCTGTAAAATCTCATCCACAAGAATCTTTGCTGCCTCAATTTTGGACACATCGATCGGAAGAAGGTCTTTGTAAATCCCCAGTTGGAGATCCGCGAAATGGCCGAGTTCGTGGAGGAGCGGCGTTATGTGGAGGGCAGAATCATGCACGACATAAGGAAATGAGAGAAATATGAACCAGCGGGGAAGATGGGCGTCGGTTGCCTGCTTTTGAATCTCTCCCCTTAGATCGTCGGGAATGTATAACTCCAACTCTTTGAGGAAGGTGTCATCTAGGTTGCGAAATCCGCTGAATCCAAAGTTGTGTTTGGACGTTGGAAAAAGGTAGAGTTCCACATCCGACTCGAATTGATCTGCAAGCCGCTGCAGTGCGGGAAGCATTGCGACGGGCACATGTGGGCTATCTACTTTCTCAAGGAACGGGAACAATTGCTCTTGGACGTCATTGAGCAATTTCATGGTTAAACGTGCGGCAAACACTACTCGGTCGCCCTCTTCTCCCTCAGGCACTGGCACTTGTCCGACGCCCTCGCAGCGGCGGGCAAACACCTTATCAATTGCGTCAATTAGAATTCGAAGCAACCGGAAAAAGCGATGAGGCGCGGATTGCGGGGCGCCCCTCGTGAGATCGTGGAGGAGACGCCGCAGCGCCGCCACCCGCTCCCATACTATGTTGGCGTACTGCTCGGCCGAAATGATGGACTCAGGCACGGATCCGTTATTCCACCCCCCTAACGTTCACCGATTCGAACTCTTGACTACCGCCTGTCATCGCCAACTCACGAATGGCGCTAAAGAACTCGTACAATTCCCCAATATCGAAGGTTCGGGCCGCTCCGATTTCTTTCAACTGTTCCTCCAAGGAAGCAATGAGCTTTTCGAAGGATTCGTAGGATGCGAATTTGGCGGGGTTCAACTGGATCGCCTGAATCGCCTGTCCGTACGCGAGAGAGGCCTGTAGAGACTCCTCAACCTTCATGCTCTTTGTCGCGTCTCTCCCCCGCCGCATTTCCGTGAGGAACTCCCCCGCCACGCCAATCACGCGGCGGTCCCAATCTTCAAGCCGTCTCCGCTTGGATATCTGTCGCAAGGAAGAAGCAACCTGGTCCGCAAGTACGGCCATGCGCAGGTTCTCAGAGAAAACTTGCCGGTTCGTGCTCTTGATCATGCTTTCCTCCCTTCATCATCCATCGGCCTCTCGCCTCCCGAACCTTAACAGCATTCCGCAACGTCCCAGTTGTTACACACGGATGATACAACAGTCGCGTCCCTACTTCAGGTGCCTCCTGTGAAGTTTGAGTAGTTTACCATCTTTCAGCAGGGTCTGAATGCTACTTGCGACAAGCCGGTCCGCGTCGTCCCAACTGTGGATGCCGTGCTCCCAGAGCTCTGGCTCGGTCTGTTTACCTATGCCCCGGATATGAATGAAGGTCTGCTGTAGCATAGGTCTCGCCGCCGTGTAGATAGACTATTCTACCGTAAGATTCTACTTGAATAGATTTTCTATTTCAATAGAATATCTACTGCTTATTTTAGAAGGCTTAGGAGCCGCTGTTGAAAACTGACGGCCGAAAACATTCGTACGCCGAGAAGATCCTGATGGTGCGGGTCGCGCGTGAGTTTACAGCGATGAAGGAAAGATTGGGTGCAAAAGAGGCCGCAAAACAGCTAAACGTTAGCTTGGCGTCCTTCTACAACTATGTCGCTGGGACGGACTTGCCTCGGACGGTAGTGCTCAGGCAGGCGCATATCAAGTGGGGAATCAAGTGGCCGATGCTCGACCTGTCGGAGATTCTGTCAACCCGAAAGGTCCGGTCCCCCGAGCAGCTGGCCCTGTCATTCATCGATGCAGTCCGGGAAGCAGACGTGCAAGTTGTCACGGTCGGTCCTGCGGGTCAGACCGTGCTACAGGTTAAGCTGCGCATCCATTTCCAGCCTTCACGCGTAAAGAATACCATCAAACAAGGCTGAGGTCGGCGGGCAGCCACGGTCAGCGCCCGCGTGACCGTCGGTTCTTCCCATTTTGACGAACCCACGGTCGATATGATTAAGGCGTGGCGCCCACGCTGGATTCCCGCTTGCGCGGGAATGACTGTCATTCTGATGGATGGAGAACAATGTCCCAACCGGGCCAAGCACTGACCCGCGGCGGTACCTCGGGTGTTTTGCCCGTGCAGATCGGAATGCGCGACCTGGAAAGCCGTGCTGCAGCGGGCCGGGTGGCCGATCAGGCCACTGGCTGCGCGAAATAGGCAGGGTAGCGGCGCGGGAAGGGTTTCGGACAACTAGACACCCCTCCCTAAAAGATGTTTCCTACCCGTAGGAAAACGTCACGAAGTGTCGTCTTAATTTGTAGGCTGTATCGTGTAGGCCACTTTATTCTTGACAAAGATAATAATCGTGTGTAGACTAGTTTCTGAGGCCAGCGCCCGCTCACGGGCAGTAGGCAAAAGGCAGCGAGCGCCTTTTGCGAGTCCCGGCGAGCCGGGATAGGCAGTAGGCTGAACGTGTTCCTGCTATGGCCTTACACTTCCGGCAGGCCCTTCCGGGAGAAAATGACGAGAGGTTTCCGTGTCCCTAATCCAAGAACCAGAAATGACGGAGAAGAAGCTGGCCGCGAATCGGGCCAACGGGCGGCGGTCGGGGGGCGCGGTCACGCCGGCGGGGAAGACGCGGGCGGCAGCAGATTACCAGTTTATTGATGAAGATCAAACAGGGCGCGCGCACCCAAAGAGATGTTAAAAATGAAGGTTGCTCCCAGGATCTTATTGAAAACAAAGGGGCATGAAGTGACAAAGTGCCACATAGCCAATATATTGATGAAAATAAACAGCTTATCGTTTAGGTCAATATATTGATGAAAATGCAAGAGATAGGATGATTCAAGGCCTCGAAATCACGAAAAAACGCCTCAAACCCACGCCAAGCCAATAACTTACAGAAAATAAACAACTTGCACATGTGAGGTCAATATGAGGCCATTATATTGTTGAAAAGGCGGGGGATAGCCGCAATGCCGGGTGTCAGGTTCTGGGTATCAGGTGCCAGGTGCTAGGATCTCGACCGGATGTCTGCACCTGTCTGACCCCCTCTCGCCCGGCGCTTCGCGCCACCACCCGGTTCTGCCCCGCCGCCAGCATCACCTCGAACAGCCCCGGCGCCACCGCCTGGCCCGTCAAAGAGTTGTTCGGTAACTCCCCCCGCTTGTGGGGTGGGTGCTATCAACGTAGCGTAGACTAGTTCAGTACGTCTGTGGCGCGCAATCGACAACCTCGGGAAAGCCGCAGACCTAAGGAATAGGTCCGCGCGTCCGGGCTCCGTCCTGCAGTGAGGCGGGACGTCCGATCAGGCCACCGGCTGCGCGAAATAGGCGGGGTAGCGGCGCGGGAAGGGTTTCTTCTCGCGGTACGACCGGGCGAGTTCCAGGTAGATTCCCAGGTCGCGGTCGAGGTCCGATTGCGTGCCGTCGAAGTAGAAATTGCGGATGGGAATTCCCCCGTAGTCCTTGCTGAGTTTCGGGTAGACGGCCTCGCTCACGATGCCGTTCATGCAAGTGAAGGGGCTGATGTCGATGATGCCGTCCGCGCCCTGCTTGGCCAGGTAGGCGGCCTTGCCCACGCTCAGCACCATCTCGCCCAGCGCTCCTCCGGTCGGCAGGTAAGGCCAAGCAAGCTCCAAGATCTCCTCAATGGGCGGCTCTTCATAGCCCACAAAGTCATCCTCGAAAGGCGCCATCAAGGCCTTCTCGTCGGAGTGCTGGATGTGCGATCGCACGTAGGTCCCCATCATCTCCAGCGAGATTTCCCGTCCAATAAGTCGCAGCTTGCGTTTTTGTTCGTTGTTGGCGTACTCGACCCATTCGGCGATGTGACTCAGCCAAGCCTCCACGCCGTAGCCTTCCAGCTTGCGGATCAGGTCCTCGTTCGAGAAGGTATTGAGCCGGCAGAAAATTTCTCCCACGACGCCGATCAGCGGAATCTCGCGATCGTAGAGCGCCGGGACGCGCTGGAAGCGCTCGTGGGCGCGGGTCATTGCTTCCACCAGCGAGTGGAGTTGGCACCCGGCGTCGGCACAGCTCGTCTCAATGGTTCTGCACACGTCTTCCACCGACTCGTGAAAGGCGCGGTCGGCGGCGCCCGGGGCGGTCTCGTACGGGCGGGTCTTGAGCAGCGCGCGATGCAGCGTATCGCCACAGACCAGCGCTCGCCACCCCACACGCAGGAAAAGGTTGGCGATGTCGCCCAGGTCCTCGTAGCCGTTCTGGCTGCTGGGCGAGAGGATTTGGACGTTGCCATAACCCGCGTCGCGCAGAACCTTGCGCAGGAAAGGTGCGTACTGGCCGAAGCGGCACGGGCCATCCGCCGTCGGCATGAAGAAAGCCGCGAGCTTCGCATCGAAGCCGGGTTGCTCGATCACGCGCAGGAAATCGCCCACGGTCACCTTGGCGGGATAGCATTCGTCGCCGGTCGTGTATTTACCCCCCAGCTCGCGCGTGCGCTCGTCGGAAGGCGGGGTGGGTTGCGCCTTTACACCCAGCCAGCGAAACGCCGCCGCAAAGGCTTCCGGGCCGCCTTCGGCCATGGTCGGGATATAGACGGTCTTCCCGCTCAGCGGATGGCCGGGGCTTATTTTGCGGCTGACATGGCGGTGACCGAAGAGGGGCATCGCAAGAATCCTTTGCTATCGAGATACGCTTCGCAGCGCGTAATGAAGCCCGCGTCGTTCGAGTGCCCGTCGAACTGCAGGATGAGCGAGGGCTTGCCCGCGGCGTCGTCCAGGAACGATTTGATGTACGAGTCGGGGCCACACTTGAAGTTCGAGATATAGACCAGGTGCAGGTTGCGGTGGCGGTGCGCGATGCGGGCTGCCGACAGGATGCGTCGCCCCGAGTTCCAGTACATATTCGGGTTGACCTCGGTGATGTCCTCCATTTCGAGCGGCAGGGCGTCCATGGGCAGCACGTTGACCCCGTAAAGCGCGCGCAGCTTGCGGGGGATGTCGCAATTCACGCTGCGGTCGTAGAGGTTGTAGGGCCGCCCCACCAGGACCAGAGCGGGCTCGCCGGTCTCCTGCAGCCGGGCCAGCGCCTGCCCACCCGTTTCCAGCACCGCGTCCGTGAAGGCGCCCTGGGCCGCATACGCCGCCATCACGGCCCGCGCGTTGGCGCGCGGCGTCACGCCCAGGTGGCGCGCGAACTTCGCCAGCGCCTTTTCCACGTGCTTCCGTCCTAACCGGAAATGCACGGTGGGCGATAGAAACTTGGCCCGGGCCGCCTCGAGTTGGGGCACCGCGCGGACCACGAACGGCAGCGTCTGGTTCCAGGGGCAGAGGTGGGAATCAACTCGACCCTGGGGCCCCTCCACGTTCACCATGTTGGGAATCAGAATGTAGTCGACGCCTTTTTCGAGCAGGTCCTGGACGTGTCCGTGCGCCACCTTCACCGGGAAGCAGGGCTGGGCGATGGCCAGTTCCTCGCCCGCCATGGAAATCTTGCGGTCGGTCTGTGAAGAGACGATGACGTCGAAACCCAGCTCCTGAAAATACGCGCACCAGAATGGGAAGCGGTCGTAGTAATACATCGAGCGCGTAATCCCCACCGTCGGCCGGCCTCCCTTCGGCGGCAGCAAAGTTTCTTCCAGCAGCTTGTCGCGCCACTCGATCAAATCTTCGATCACCGGCTTGCGGTCGGTGCGCGCCCGCTTGCGGAACTTGTCCGAGCACTTGTCGCCCCAGTAGCTGCGCTGCCCTTCGATGTTGAATTCCTTCATGTCGCAGTAGTTGGAGCAGGCGTGGCAGACGAACTCGCGTGAGGTGAAGTTCACGCGGTTCAAGTCGTAACCGCGGAAACGGCTGGGCTGCCCGGCGCCTTTCATGCGGTCGCGGGCGATCAGCGCCATGCCGATGGCGCCGATCACGCCGTTGTGCGGCGGCACGATGATCGGCTTGCCGAGAATCTGCATGAACGCCGCGGCGACCGCGTCGTTGTAAGCCGTCCCGCCCTGGAAAAAGATCACTTTGCCGATCTTTCGCCCGCGCACCACGCGGTTCAGATAGTTGAGCGCCACCGAATACGCCAAGCCCGCAGCCAGGTCGCCCACTTCAGCGCCTTTGTGCATCAGCCCCGTGACGTCGCGCTCCATGAACACCGTGCAGCGTTCGCCCAGCCGTGCCGGGTGGGCGGACGCCAGCGCCAGCCGCGCGAATTCTTCCTTAATGGAGATCCCCAGCTTCTCCGCCTGCTCCTGAAGGAACGATCCGGTGCCGGCAGCGCAGGCTTCGTTCATGGTGAAATCGACAACCACGCCCTTGTCGATGCGGATGAACTTGGAATCTTGCCCGCCGATTTCGAAAATGGTGTCCACCGGCTCCATGCCCATTTCCTTGCAGACGTGCATGGCGCCGGTCTTGTGCGCGGTGATCTCATCGTTGACGGTGTCTGCGCCCACCAGTTCGCCGATCAACTCGCGGCCGGAACCCGTCGTGCCCACGCCGCCAATGCGCAGGGAGGCCGCGAGCTCCGCCTCGATCTCTTTCAGCCCGCGCGCCACAACTTCGATAGGACGGCCTTCCGTGAAGAGGTAAATCTCCTTGAGCAGATTTCCTTTCTCGTCGGTCACCACCAGGTTGGTGCTGACCGAGCCAATGTCGATGCCGAGATAGGCCTCCACCTGCTCGCCTGGAGGGGGCATCGCCACGGATTTCGCGCGGTCGCGCAGCAGTACGACGTTCTGCATGGAAAGCGCGTCGCTAAAGGCGAAATCCTTCTTGGCGGCCTCGTGCTGGCGCAACTGGTGAATCCGCTTGAACGACCGCTTGCGGAATTCCTCCGCTTCCAGCATCGCCGCGCCCACTGCTCCCAGCCACGCATAGTGCTCGGGGCTGAGGAAGTCGGAGTCGTTCAGCTTGAAGGCCTCGCGCAAGGCGTTGCGGACTCCCTGGTTCATCGCCACTCCGCCAATGAACGCCACGGGAGGAACCACGGCACGCCCCTTCACGATGCTCGACTTGAAATTGCGTGCGACGGCGTCGCAGAGGCCGCGCAGGATCTGATCGGTGGAGTAACCCTTCTGCTGCGCGTGAATCATGTCGGTCTTGGCGAACACCGAACAGCGGCCGGCTATCCGTGCCGCGCAACTGGCCGCGCAGGCCGCCGGACCGACTTCCTCGATCATGTAAAGCAGCCGCGAGGCTTGCTGGTCGATAAAGGAACCTGTCCCGGCCGCGCATTCGCCGCTGGTCTGGTAATCGACGATGCCCAGGTGCTTGCCGGTAATGGCCGGGTCCAGGCGCAGGTATTTGGAGGTTTCTCCTCCCATTTCGAACACCGTGCGGACTTGCGGGTAGAACATCCGCAGCCCCTTGGCAATGGCCCGGAATTCATTCTCGAAGTAGATGCCCAGGACCTTAGCAATCAGTTGGCTGCCGGAGCCCGTCACGCGAATGCCTTCCACGTTCTTCTCCGGCACGTAGTCGTAAAGCTCCTTCAGCAGGTCGAACGTCGATTGGATCGGACTCCCTTGCAGCCGGCGATAACGCGACAGCACTAACGGGCGGCCGCTATAGGGGCTCGCATCAGGGAACGAGGTGGCATAGAAGGTTTCGGATCTCTCCGCGAGAGAGCGAAAGCGGGGGCCGTCGTCCGGCGCGCCAATGGCCGCCAGCTTCAAACTGACCGCGCCGATATCCAAACCGATGTTGATGCTCATGGGGTTTCCGGGCTTCGTCGTTGGACAACAATGATAAGGCCCTGTGGCCTGCTCAATCAAGCTTTCTGTTTCGGCATTCCCACCGCTTGCCCGCGCGGGTGGAAGAATAGGTTCGGGTTAAAACACGCTAAGGTCCGTTGACAGGAGAGATTCCGGCAATTCGGGTTCCGACCGCCTATCTGAGTCCGCAAATCGGTCATTGTGGCGTTCGGCAAATGACATGTAGTCATACATAGAATGACCAAACGCCCGAAGTTTTCGGTATTTTCGTCTTAGTCCCCGCAAGGAAACAGCCTGGAATACCCTGTAGGTTCTCCAGCAGGCCAACGTCTAGCGAATTGTGCACTTCTTCGCGGCGCGCAAAGACTCTCGGTTTTTCTCACAGCCGATCATTCATGCGCTATCGCTCTCAACTGAGATGAAAGTGGGTGATTCCCCGGGCAATCGCCGCGAGGAGTCACCCTAACACTTGTCTTTTCAATGGGCTACCCGCAGCGCGCCAGTGAAATCTATTTTCGAGAGGGCTTGTGGAATCTGAAATCTGAGGGCTGGCTTGGGGCCGAAAGCTGCGCCAAAACCTCTGGCGTAGAAAAGGCAATTTTGTTCCACTGCTTTTTCCACAGGCCATCTTCTTGAAAAGGCCTTAGAACATTGAGGTTTTCCACAAGTGTCCAGATTTCGCATCCCCTTTGTAGCGCCGATCCCGCGCGGCGGGATCGGCTTGACAGTCCCGCGTGCGAGAGGGGTGCCGGATACTCGTCATTTCCGCGGAAGCGGGCACCCCTATGCCCTTGCGTGCGAGGTGGGTGCGCACTGATAAATTGTCCGCTTTCTGCGCGATCCCACTCGACATGAGAACTCGGGCACGTGGGTAACCGGCGCCGTGGTATTGGTGCAGTCGGCGCAGGCTCAGCCTGCCCACGGGTTAAGGAGCAGAACCCGGGTGGGCTCAAAAGCGGCGGTGTTCCTGGTCATGACGCGGAGGCCGTGGCGCAGCGCGGTGGCGGCGATGAGTCCGTCAGTCGCGTGTACGGCTCGACCCGCTTTTTGGACGGACCCGAGCCTGAATTGACAGGCCCACCCGCAGGGCGTAGCATCGTCACAACATGGCGCAAGCGGCACGCGGTCCCAGAAAACTCGAAGTGGTTTGCCCGTGCTGTGGCGCGGTGCTGAGTGTGGATGCCGAACTCGGTAAAGTACTGCACCATCAGGCGCCGCCCAAGCACGAAAAGGCTCCGGACCTGGACCACGCCACGCAGCTCCTCAAGAAGGAAGCCGCGCGCCGCGAAGCGCTCTTCCGCCAAAGCGCCGACGAAGAGAAGGTCAAATCGGAATTGCTCGACCGCAAGTTCAAAGAGGCGTTCGAGAAGACCAAAGACCAGCCCACCGGCCCCCCTCTGAGGGATTTCGATCTTGACTAGCGCTTGGCGCAGCATTCGGCAATCGCCCAATGACCGGATAACCTGATTCCCGACTATCTCTTTTCTCCTCAGCCACTTCCATTCGTAAGAAGGGCCGGGAGCGTACCGCATGCGCCCTTCGCCTTCCTTGACAATCCCCCCATGCAAGCTATAATCAAGGTTTTGCGTCGACGAGGCCGGGGTGCGGATAACCCTCGCAGAACTTGAGTTCCACCGGGTCATTGCCTCTGAGAACTATGCTCTGGGCGCGCTCGATTTTCACGGGGCCGAGTTCCGGCAAGCGGCACCGCTTAAGATTGGCGTCACGGCGGAGCTTTTGGGGGCTGAGATTCGCATCCGAGGGCATCTCGCGACGCGCCTCGAAGCCAGTTGCGACCGCTGCTTGGGTGCGGTGGCGATCCCGGTGGAGCACGATTTCGATCTCTTCTACCGGCCGGTCAAGAGCATTGCCAAGGAAGAGGAGATCGAAATCTCCGAGGACGAGCTGGAAATCGGCTTTTACTCCGGGGACGGGATCGAACTGGCGGACGTGGCCACGGAGCAGGTGATTCTTTCCGTGCCCATGAAGGTGATTTGCCGGGCCGACTGCCGGGGCTTGTGCCCGGCCTGCGGGGCCAATCGGAATCTCGTGTCGTGCAACTGCTCAACCCCGCAGGAAGATTCTCCTTTTGCTTCGCTTAAGGAAGAGTGATCCCAGGGTGGCTCAGAGGAGCGATACCCACCCGAGCCGATCCCCTCGGAAGCTCGGGAGCCGGAAGTGATTGCCTGCCGGGCCGGAAGGCTTGATCCCCATGCGGACTTCCGTATTTGACGAGAGAGAAGGAAAGCTATGCCGAATCCCAAGCGACGACATTCCAAAGCGCGGCGGAATCGCCGGCGGGCTCACGATCATCTGACGGCGCGATCGATGGCCGAGTGCCCGCACTGTCACGAAATGAAGCTACCTCACCAGGCCTGCCCGCACTGTGGCTACTACCGCGGCCGGGAAGTGATCCTGGTGGAGGAATCATCCTAAGGTGTGGGGCAATGGCCCTCGGGAGTTCGACCCGGCGCGACCATCTCTTCTCGCGCCGGCTCTATTCCGCCGTTTGAATTGACCATCATGCGACGCATCGTCGTTGACGCCATGGGCACTGACGCGGCGCCCGGGCCGGAAGTCGAGGGAGCGATCCAGGCTGCGCGGGAGGGCTACGCAGAAGTCCTGCTGGTCGGGCCGCAAGACCGGCTGAGCCGCGAGCTCAGCCGGCGCGACGCCCAGCGCCTGCCTATCGAGATCGTCCACGCCAGCGAAGCGGTCACCATGGAGGACAAGGCAACGAAGGCCTTCCGCGCCAAGCGGGACTCCTCCGTGCGCGTGGCGGCGCGACTGGTGCACGAGGGCAAGGCCGACGGCATGATCAGCGCCGGCAACACCGGCGCCGTGATGACCACGGCCAAGATCGTTTTGGGAGCGCTGGAAGGCGTGGACCGCCCCGCGTTGGCGCAAGTTTTCCCCACGTCGAAAGGCACCACCGCCGTGCTACTCGACGTGGGCGCCAACGTCGACTGCAAACCCCACCACCTGGTCGAGTTCGCAGTGATGGGCGAAATCTATTACCGCGCCATCTTTGGCGTGGAGCGGCCGCGCATCGGCCTGCTCTCCATCGGTCAGGAAGAGCATAAGGGGAATGATCTGACGCGCGAGGCGCTGGCCCTGCTCAAGCAGCTTCCCGCGAATTTTGTTGGCAACGTGGAAGGCTGCGACCTTTACAATGGTCGCGTGGAAGTGGTCGTTTGTGACGGCTTTATCGGCAACGTGGCCCTGAAGATTAGCGAAGGACTTGTCGAAGCGGTCTCCAGCCTCCTGAAGGAAGCCCTTTCCAGCACGCTCTCCTCCAAGGTTGGTTACGTGCTGGCCCGAAAAGCCTTCCAGAATTTCAAGAAGCGGGTGGATTATTCCGAGTACGGCGGGGCTCCCCTGCTGGGTGTGAAAGGCGTGTGCATCATCTGCCACGGCGGATCGAACGCCAACGCCATCAAGAATGCCATCCGCGTCGCGGCGGAATTCGCGGCCGGAAAAGTGAACGAGAAGATTGAACGCGACTTGGCGGGTGCTTCCCTGGGGAATTCCAAAGGGTAGTCAAGGGTTCCAGATATAGTCCCGCGTCCCCTCCGTCAACGCAAGTGTGCGGTCACCTTGAGGAGTCTCTATGCGTGTAGCAGGCGTGTTAGGAACGGGCTCGGCGTTGCCGGAGAGAATCATCACCAACTTCGATCTCGAAAAGATAGTGGACACCTCCGACCAGTGGATCACCGAGCGCACCGGCATCAAAGAGCGTCGCCAGGCCGCTCCCCACGAAACCACCTCCACTCTCTCGGTGCAGGCTTCGCGCAAGGCTCTGGCGAAAGCGGGGATCAAAGCTGCGGATCTCGACCTGATCATCTGTTCTACCATTTCGCCGGACATGCCGCTGCCTTCCACCGCCTCGCTCATTCAGCGCGAGCTCGGCGCGCGCGGCTGCTGCGCCTTCGACTTGGCCGCCGCTTGTTCCGGGTTTCTTTTCGGCATGACCGTGGCCGAGCAATTCATCCGCACCGGCGCGGCGAAATACGTGCTGGTCATCGGCGCCGAACTACTCTCGCGTTATCTCGATTATAAGGACCGCGCCACGTGCGTCATTTTCGGAGACGGCGTAGCTGCGGCAGTGTTCGGGCCCGTCGAGCCGCCCTCGGGAATCCTGGCGCACGAGCTGCACACCGAAGGCCAGTACGCCGATCACCTCTTTATTCCCGCCGGCGGCACCGCCCTGCCCGCCTCCTGCCAGACGGTCGAGCAGGGCGGGCACTACATCAAGATGCGCGGCAACGAGCTGTTCAAGGTGGCCGTCCGCAGCCTGGAAGACGTGTCGCGCCAGGTGCTGAAGAAAGCCGGCCTCACAGCCCATGACCTCGACCTCTTCATCCCGCACCAGGCCAATCAGCGCATTACGGAGGCGGTTCGCGAGCGGCTGGGCGTGTGCCCCGAAAAGCTCTATTCCAACATCAGCCGCGTCGGCAACACCTCCTCGGCCTCGATCCCCATTTGCTTGGATGAATGCGTGCAAAGCGGCCGCCTGAAAAAGGGAGATCTGGTGCTGATGTCCGCCTTCGGCGCGGGCGTCACCTGGGGAGCGGTGCTGATGCGCTGGTGAGGGAAACCCGTCCGTTGTCGGCGCCGATAGGGAAGCCGCTGCAGTGGCAACGGGCAACTGACAACGGCCCACGGACAGACTCGAAGGTGAGCTTGGCGAAGACTGCTTTCATCTTTCCCGGTCAAGGTTCTCAATACCCCGGCATGGGCCGCGAACTGGCGGAAAGCTTCGCCTGCGCGCGCGCCGTTTTCGAGGAAGCGGACGGCGCGGGGGGTTCCGCGATCTCCAAGCTCTGCTTTGACGGCTCCGCGGAAGAGCTTCAGCTCACCGCCAACGCCCAACCCGCGATTCTCACCGCTTCCGTAGCCGCCGCGAGGGTCTTGCGCGAGAAAGGCCTTCAGGCGGATTATGTAGCGGGGCACAGCCTGGGTGAATACTCGGCCCTGGTGGTAGCGGGCGCCTTGCACTTGGCCGACGCCGTGCGGTTGGTTCGCAAGCGCGGCCAGTACATGCAGGAAGCTCTGCCGGTGGGCCAGGGCGCCATGGCGGCGATCCTGGGCCTGGACGCTGCCGCCCTCGAGGAGGTCTGCCGCGCAGCCGCGCAAGGCGAAGCGGTTTCTCCGGCGAACTTGAACTCGCCCGGCCAGGTAGTGATCGCCGGAAGCGCCGCAGCCGTAGCGAGAGCTGTCGAACTGGCGAAATCCCGTGGCGCCAAGCGCGCGATCATGCTCAACGTGAGCGCACCTTTCCACTGTTCCCTGATGAAGCCCGCGCAGGACCGCTTGAGCATTGACTTGGATGCAATCGATTTGGCCGACCCGCACCCTCCGCTCGTGAACAACGTAGACGCGCAGGTGGTCGCATCTGCTTCCGTCGTTCGCGAAGGGCTGAAGCGCCAAGTAACCGCTCCCGTGCGCTGGGAGGAATCGATGCGCCGCCTGCGCAGGGAAGGCGTGGAGATGTTCGTGGAAGTCGGGCCGGGCAAAGTGCTGTCGGGACTGCTTCGGCAGATCGATCGCGCCGCCGAGTGCCTGCGCGTCGAGGACGTCGCCACGCTCAACGAAGCCCTGGGGCGGCTGGCGTCGGCGTTGGCGTAGTAGGCTGAGGAAGAATGGGTTCCGCGGCGGAAGGGCGGGGTGGAACCTGTCCCGATGGTTTGCATCGGGAACCCCGCCGCCTGAGAAGACAGGAGTCGGTAAGAATATGCTGAACTTGGAAGGACGCGTGGCGATCGTGACGGGCGGGGCGCAGGGAATCGGCCGGGCCACGGTGATGGCTCTGGCCGAGCGTGGCGCCAGCATCGGGCTGGCCAACATCCGCTGCGAAAAGCTCGATTCCACGATCAAGGAACTCGAGGACATGGGGCGCAAGGTGCTGAAGCTTTGCGTCGATGTCACCGATGTCGAGGCCGTCCAGGAGATGGTGGAGCAGACCGTGGCCACTTGGGGCAAGATCGATATCCTGGTGAACAACGCGGGCATTACCAAGGACAACCTGGTGATGCGGATGAAAACCGACGAGTGGGAAGCCGTCCTCAAGACCAACCTGGATGGCGCCTTCTACTGCATCCGCGCCGTCCTGCCCACCATGGTCCGGCAGCGTTACGGGCGCATCATTAATATTGCCTCCGTGGTCGCGCAAGCCGGAAACGTGGGCCAGGCGAACTACATCGCTTCCAAGGCGGGAATTATCGGTCTCACCAAGGCCGTGGCTGCGGAGGTCGCCAAGCGCAACATTACGGTGAACGCCATCGCCCCGGGCTTCATCAACACGCCCATGACGGAGGGTCTTCCTCCCGAGATCAAGGAGAAGATGCTCAGCATGATTCCTATGGGCCGCATGGGAAACGACAGCGAGGTGGCGCACGGCGTGCTTTTCCTGGCTTCGCCGGAAGCCAGCTACATTACGGGTCACGTACTCAATATTAACGGCGGCATGTACATGGCATAGCGGGCGAGACCGGCTCGGCTGCGCGTCGCTTGACGCTTACCGAGAGCAAAGCTAGAATGGGCGCCCCCATGTAACTTGAGGAGGATGGACTGATGGCTTCGCCCGAAGAAAAGGTAAAACAGATTATTGTAGAACAGCTCGGAGTGGATGAGTCCGAAGTGACGCCCACCGCGCACTTCGTCGACGACCTCGGCGCCGATTCGCTCGACCTCGTGGAACTAGTGATGGCGTTTGAAGAGGCCTTCGAGATCGAGATCCCGGACGAGGACGCGGAGAAGATCACAACCGTCAAAGACGCGATCGACTACATTCAAGCCCACGTGAAACCCGCGAAGAACTGACTGCCGTAGGGCAAGTCTCCACAGGAGGAGCACAGCTTGACGCGGAGAGTCGTCGTGACCGGTGTGGGATTGCTCACCGCCGTCGGCCTCGACACAGCGGAGTCGTGGCGGAATCTCCTGGCCGGCAAGAGCGGCGTGGCGCCCATCACGCATTTTGATACCACCGGCTTCTCCGTGAGCATCGCGGCGGAAGTCAAGGGCTTCGACCCGCTGCTGTTCATCGAAAAGAAAGAACTGAAGAAGATGGGTCTCTTCATTCAGTTCGCCCTCGCCGCCGCGGCGGAGGCTGTGCAGCAGTCCCAGCTCCAGATCACTCCTGACATCGCCGAGCGCGTAGGCGTCTATCTAGGCTCTGGCATCGGTGGATTCGACGTCATCGAACGCGAGCATACGGCACTGATGCAGGGTGGCCCGCGCAAGATTTCACCTTTCTTCATTCCGGCGGCCATCGTCAACCTCGCTTCCGGCCACGTCTCCATCCGCCATGGCGCCAAGGGGCCGAACTCGGCCACCTGCACCGCGTGCTCTTCCAGCGCCCACGCCGTGGGCGATTCCTTCAAACTCATTCAGCGCTGCGCTGCCGACGTGATGATCTGCGGCGGCACCGAGGCGGCCATCACGCCCATGGGCGTGGGCGGATTTGCGGCCATGCGCGCGCTTTCGACGCGCAACCAAGAACCCGAAAAAGCCAGCCGCCCGTTCGACAAGGAGCGCGACGGCTTCGTGATCGGCGAAGGCGCCGGCATCCTCATCCTGGAAGAACTGGGCTTTGCGCTGAAGCGCGGCGCACCGATCCTCGCCGAAGTCGTCGGCTACGGCATGTCGGGCGACGCCTTCCACATTACCCAGCCCGATGAAACTGCCGACGGCGCCGTGCGCGCCATGCAGGCAACCCTCGCAGACGGCGAGATTCTTCCCGAGCAAGTCAGCTACATCAACGCCCACGGCACGTCCACGCCTTACAACGATCGCCTGGAAACGCTGGCCATCAAGAAAGTCTTCGGCGACCACGCCCGCAAGCTGGCGGTGAGTTCCACCAAGTCCATGACCGGCCATTTGCTGGGCGGCGCCGGGGGTCTCGAGGCCGGGATCACCGTGCTCGCCCTGCGCGACCAGATGTTGCCGCCTACCATCAATCTCGATAATCCTGATCCGGATTGCGATCTCGATTATGTCCCCAACCAGGCGCGCCAGGCCGAGGTCGAATACGCGCTCTCCAATTCTTTCGGCTTCGGCGGGACGAACGCCGCCGTGCTCTTGAAGCGGTATACCGTTTGACCTTAGTCGTCATTCCGCGCGACATGTCATATTGAGCTTCGTGGGGCAGGCCTTGTGCCTGCGCGCAGGCGCGCGCGAGGGGCGCCCCTACCACCCAGCCGTTTCGGAATCGCCCGATAGGGGCGGTGGCGGAGGTCTCTCCGCGCACACCCAAACCACTCTCGAAAATGGCCCTCCGGCTCCGGCGCCCTGCCCCCGAGCCCCTCCATCCCATCCCCAGCGCACTTCCTGCGAGTTCCCTATGTCCCAATTCCGAAACGGCTGTTCTGCGGCGAGTCTCCTTGACGGTCCCCCCTGAGTCCATTAGACTTTCGATGGGTCCTTTTGAGAAGGGCGGATGAAAAAAGAGACGATTGCTACGGCATTGATTTTCTTTGCTGTTGGTTTTCTGGCGGGATATATCACGGACGCTCAGATGAACTGGAGCGCCCGCCAGAAGCCGGCGCAGACCGGCACGCCACCTGAAACGTCTGCGGGCGGCGCAAACTCCGTGCCCACCGGCGGGGCGATGCCGCAGGTCCTCCCCGAAGGCCATCCTCCTATTGACAACGCCGCGATCATCAAGCAGATGGAGGACGTGGCGGCACAGAACCCGAAGGACGCTGACCTTCGCCTGAAACTTGCCAATTTCCTCTATGACCAAAAGCAATACACTCAGGCCATCGGGTGGTACGAGCGTGCGCTGGAGCTTGATCCGAAGAACGTTAACGCCCGTACCGATTTGGGTACGGCGTTTTTCTACACCGGGCGGCCGCAGGATGCGTTGCGAGAATATCGCCAGTCACTCCAGATTGACCCCAAACACGAACCAACCCTGCTCAATACCATCGTTGTATACCTGGAAGGCATTCACGATCTCGCCGCGGCCCAGCAAGCGTGGGACCGCTTACACAAACTGAATCCGAATCACCCTGCCCTCGCAGGTTTGAAAGAGAAACTTGATGCCGCGCGCGCGTCCGGGGGCGCTGCAGTGCCGCGCTGAATTCAGGGCATCCCACCGGCTCGAAAGCTCGTCTGACCATTATGGGACGTCTTCTTCTGTACGTTTTTGAATTCGTCACCGCAGTCCTCTTCTTAAGGGCGTTGGGTCGGAGTCTTCGTGCCGTGTTCAGTTCTTCCGGAATTCACGTTCGGACTTCGCGTAGTGGGTCACAACCGCGCCAGTCCGCGGGTCCCCAGCGTGGCGAGACGGCGCGCGACCCCGTGTGCGGCATGTTTGTTTCCACGGAACTTTCCCACCGACTCACGCGGGGCAAGGAAACGCTTCACTTCTGCTCTCGTGAGTGTCTGGAACAATACCAAAAGGATGCTGCGCATGTTGCTTCTTGATGAGCTGCTGCAAGCCGTCCTGGGCAGAGTCGGTCCGGCCCACCCTTTGCCGTTGCGGAAGCCTCGGCGCCTTCATGGGTGCGGTGGTGGAGTGACCCTTGTGCTGTTGGTGCTCGTCAGCGCCCCCGCGGCGCGGGGTTGGGGAGGAAAGGTTGCACTGGTCCGCAAATACCGCCCCGGCCAAACGATGGTCTATGCGACCGAGGTCCGCACCCGCGCGCAAGTCGATTCCGACCCACCGGGATTGAAGAGTTTTCTCCCACCCGTCCCCACGGACTTGACCATGCGCCAGCAAAATACCGTCACGGTCGCCGCCGTGCATCCTGATGGCGCTGCCGATATTCAGCACCGCTTCGATCAGTTCGAAATTCACACGGACCTCGCGGCGCTCCCCGAGAACCTGCGCGACTCCGCCAAGCAGGCGCAGCAGGAGTTCACCCAGCGCGTGGCGGGTCAGACGCTGACTGTTCACTACGATCGGGATGGTCGGCTGGTGGGATTCGAAGGCGCCGACAAGTTTCTCCAGGAGCTTGATGCCCCGCTGCGAGAACCGCTTCGCCAGATGCTGAGGCTCTTCCTGGAGCAAATGGGAGGTCAGACGCTTTATCCCGACCACCCCGTGAAACGGGGTGAAGAGTGGATGCAGAAACTCGACTCGCCGCCGCGTGGGGACTACCCGTTCCAGGTGCAGGGGAAAAGCACCATGCGCTATTCCGGCAAGACACGTTATCACGGGGTGAAAGCTGGCATTGTGGACTATCGCTTCGAAAACTCGCTCACACCTGCCCTGGACAGCATGCGCCAAGCCGGGGCTCTCCCAACGCTCGAAGCTATGGGGATGCAGCTCGAGATTCAGATCAGCGGCCAGGGACAGGGGCGTGTTCTGGTGGCGCTCGATGACGGCCGGGTGCTCCAGAATCACTCGACGTTGCATCAAACACTCAGCGCGCGCTTGAAAGGGAAGCAGGGGTCCCTTTCGCCCGCCGCGCAGCCGGCCAAACTCGAAATCCGATCAGACACCGAGATGGTCGTGGAAGGCAACCGCCCGTAACACGCCTGTAACACGGGCGTGCGAGGGGGCCGAATTCTTTGTTGACAGCCAGGCAGGTGCCCCTATAATCGATCAGAGTTCTGCGCAAGGCTCGGGGACGCGACGAAGGAAATGAATCAAGTACTTAGTCTAGCGTGGCCGGTGGTTCTCAGTGTCGCCGGGTTCGATCCCTCGGCGGGAGCAGGGATCGCTGCGGACCTCAAAACCTTCGCGGCGCACAATTGCTACGGGGTCTCGGCCATTACGGCTTTGACCGTTCAGAATAGCCTGGGAGTGGCAGCGATCCATCCTGTTGAGCCTCAGATTCTGAGAGAAACTATCCAGTCCCTTCTCGCCGACGGCCGGGTAAAAGCTCTCAAAATCGGCATGCTGCATAACGCTGCGACGGCCGAAGTCGTGCGAGAGGTTCTAGACTCCCACCCCGCCCTTCCCGCGGTGCTCGACCCGGTGGTGCGCTCCTCCAGCGGCGTTGAACTCCTGGATGCTTCGGGACTGGACTTCCTCCGGCGGGAACTGATCCCGCGCGTTTCGGTGGTGACGCCCAACTTGGCTGAAGCGGGCGCCCTCACCGAACTGCCGGTTGACAATCTGGAGAGCATGAAGGCTGCGGCACGCAAACTGATTGAAATGGGCGCGCGCGCTGTGGTGGTGACCGGCGGCCACCTCGAAAAGGCCATCGATGTCTTTTTTGATGGGACGGAGATGGAGTCGTTCGTCGGTGACCGCATCAGGCCTGACAACACCCACGGCACCGGTTGCACCTTCTCTTCTGCTGTGGCGGCGAATCTCGCCCTGGGACGCCAATTGCGTGATGCCGTCGTGCTGGCCAAGGCGTTTGTTGCCGAAGCGATTCGCAACGCTTTTCCGGTCGGGCCAGGCCGCGTTCCTCTGAACCATCTCTATCGCATGATGCAGTCTCCCCGCGTTACAGACCACTCCCCCGCCATCCCCGAACCTGTGCACTGAGAATTCCTCTTGGAAGAAGGCCGTGGTATTGGCGAGTAGCCGATTCCCTGTCTCAAGGAGCAATGGAGAAAGTCGTCCAGGGATAAGCGTCCAGGTCTCGTAGCAAGGGCTTTTCCCAGGAGAACTCCGGATGTTTGCGCAGATGTTCGCCAACTTTGAACTTGATGCCGCACGCGTGGCCCGCGGCAGCCGAGAAGGACATGCGTCCGGCCATGGCCGCGTCAGCGACTTTATTCTGAACCGCCCCCGCAGGTCCGTAAGGCGGCTCCCACGGTGGAAGGCCCCGCGGCGAGAGATCGACGTGGCCGCACAGCGTCCGTTCGTTCGCTTCCTCTTTGTTCTCGATCGTATCGTAGTGGTCTGCCAGGAAGCGTTGGGCTGCCGCCACATCGATTTTTCCTTTGTACTCAGCCATTAACTGTTCCCATCGCAGGTGCCGGGCGTTGGCGCTTTCTCCCATGTCCCGCACGTTGAAGTCCGTTTCCTCCTGCACGAGCTTCGGGTCGGCGGGGAAATTTGAACCCACAAAATAACCGTCCGTCTTGCGCAGCAGCGTCACGTTCTTGAGCCCCAGCTCGAGACTGGCAATCTCACTGGTCTTCTGATCTGCCATCAGCCAGGTGTTGGCGTATCCACCGTTGTTACCTTCCTTCATGATCCGCGCGAAATCGTCAATCGAGGAGGCGTACTGCATGGCCTTCCGAGCGCGGACGAACTCGGGGATACCCTTAGGGTCGTAGCCCGAAAAGTGCGAGATGGTGGTCTCCGTAATCATCAACCCCGCGGAGTTAATTCCAAAATCATCGCCGCTATGAATTAAGCCCGGGAAGCCGTCCATCAGGACGCGATGGCCCTGCGCGGGAGCGATGTCGAAGATGATCGTCCAGCGTGTGCCGTCCAGGTAACTCGTCCAATTGCTGTGCGCGATGATGACCTTTCCATCCTGCGTGTAACTGCCGGTGGCGACGAAGGCACTGCAATGCTCGGGCACGACCAGGGAAGCGGAAGTGGAAAGATGGTGTTGCCGGTCATACTCCTTCACGTAGTAGCCCCATTCGGGCATCGCATTGAGCGCGACCACATCCCAGACGTCCAAGCCCACACCCCTGGCTTTCAGGCCCTCGGCAATGCCTTGCATCTCCTCGCGATACTCCTGCTCGATGTGTGGCCACATCATGTCCTGGGCGGCCGTGCGGAAGAACTTCCAGTCCTTCTTGCTGTCGCGAGTCTGCTCGAGGACTGTAACGTTTTCCGCGTCACGAATCTCCCGGGCCAGCAAGTATCCGTGCTGGAATCCGATTTCGGAAGGAGTCCCTTCAAGGTGCACGAACGTCCAGCCATTCTGCGCGGGCTTGCGAAAGGCTCCCTTCAAACGCGGGTCGGTTTTCGCATCCTTCGGAACCAGGGGTAGCGTGGTGGCCACAAGAATCAAGCTGGCCAGGATCCAGGCGATTCGGCGCATCAGCATCTCCATGGGTGCAATCAGCCTCCTGCATCACCGGAACGTGCGTGGGCGACGTCAGGAGAGCACGCGATTATACACCCCGATCCCGAAGTGGGGCGACTGCAGCGGAGGCTGGTGTATTCAAGACCCTTTCTTCGTGGGGATCACCAAGCCTCGCGTTACAATGGTGCCATGCTCGTCAACTTCGCTTTTGGACGAACCGGGTTGACCCTCGACTTGCCGGAAGGTTTTCAATACCGCCTGTTGGAAGCGCGGTCGGCCGTCCCGCTCGAAGATGCCCCCGCCGCCATCGAGAAAGCGCTGGATGCACCCATTGCCTGCCCGCCGCTCGTGGAGTTGGCCCGCGGCAAGCGCTCGGCTGCCATCTCCGTATGCGATATCACCCGGCCGGCACCCAACCGTCACGTGCTCCCTCCCCTGCTGGCCCGGCTTGAGGCGGCCGGCATTCCACGGGCAGGCATCACGATCCTGATTGCCACGGGGCTTCACCGGCCGGCCAGCGACGTGGAGATTCGCGAGATTTGCGGAGAGGAAATCGCCACCCGTTATCGTGTGCTGAATCACCACGCCCGCGAGCTTTCTGAGCATTGCGATCTGGGGAAAACGGCAGCCGGAACACCTGTTTATCTCGACGCGCGTTTCGTCTCGGCGGACCTCCACCTGACTCTGGGATTCATTGAGCCGCACCTGATGCTGGGATTCTCCGGTGGGCGGAAGCTCATCGCCCCCGGCCTGGCCGCTCAAGAAACCATCAAGGTTCTCCACAGTCCTCGCTTCATGCGTGACCCGCGTGCGGTGGAAGGTTCGATCGAAGCGAACCCCTTGCACCAGGAACTCCTGGAAATCGCGCACTTGGCGCGCCACGATTTTCTGGTGGATGTGGCACTGGCCCGCGGCACTCCCGGGCGCCCGATCGCTGCGGTCTTTGCCGGCGAACCCGTCGCCGCCCACCGGCAGGGGGTGGAGTTTGTCGCGCGCGTCATGCTCGAGACACTCGATCAACCCGTAGATGCCGTGATCACCACGGCGGCCGGCTATCCGCTCGACCTCACCTTTTACCAGGCCGTCAAGGGCATCACCGCCGCGTCACACATTGTGAAGCCCGGAGGGAGAATCCTGCTCCTCGCTGCCTGTGAGGAAGGCGCGGGCGGGCCGGAGTTCAGCCGCATGCTGGCCGAGGGTTCCTCCGTCCACGATTTTATGAAGAAGATTGATGGCGCGCCGGTGACCGTGGACCAATGGCAACTCGAAAAGCTCGCGCTGGTCACCAGCCGAACGCAAGTCCTCTATTACGTCCCGGGCCTGCCGCGCGAATTCGAGTCAAATGTTTGGGGGAAGGTTTTTCCTAGCGCGCAAGAAGCTATCGGGGCACTTGCGGCGTCGCTGGAAAGAAACGCGCGCATTGCCGTCATTCCGGAAGGCCCGTACGTCCTGGCGCGGGTAGGCTCCGATACGCCGTAAGAAGCCGCGGCCTGAGGGCCTGTGCAAAAGTGGCGCCGGCCTCGCTGTCCTGGGGACGTGAAGTTGTGGAGAGGGCCCGGCGACCCGCACAAAACCCATTGACCAACTCCCATAAATATGGGAGCATTTGATCATGAAAACGACGTTGGAAATCCCCGACCCAATCTTCCGCCGCGCGAAGGCCACGGCTGCCGAACACGGGATTCCGCTCCGCCAGTTTGTTAGTGAAGCAGTGGTGGAGAAACTGGAGGCTAAATCCCCGCGTCGCGACAAAGCGCGGATGGCAGTGGCAGGAAAGCTGCGGCACCTACGCAGAGAGACAGCCCGCATCAACAGCTTGATTGAGAAGGAGTTTGAGAGGATTGAACTGGAGGATCGGGCTTGATCCTGGACACGAACGCTCTCTCGGCGATTGCGGAGGCAGAAACGGGAGCGACCGAGAGGTTCACCCGCGCTCGTCAGGTTGCCATTCCGGTCATCGTCCTGGGCGAGTATCGCTTTGGAATCGGCCAGTCGCGGCATAGGCGCGAGTATGAGCGCTGGCTGGAGGAGATGGTTTCTCTGGTCCGCGTTCTTGAGGTAAGCGAGGAAACTGCCGTCTGGTATGCCAGGATTCGGACTCAACTCAAAGAAATGGGCACTCCCATTCCGAGTAACGACGCTTGGATCGCGGCGCTCTGCCGGCAACATGCTCTTCCTTTACTGAGCCGAGACCAACATTTCGACCTGGTCAAAGGACTCCAGCGGCTGGGTTGGTGACGGCGGGCCCACGTCACCCCGCGCCCGAAGCGTTCCCACGGAAAGTTCCCTGTGTTGAGGTATGGAAAGATTTGCCCGGACGCCTTCTTTGACCATTACGAGGTGGCTTCCGACCTGGCCGGGCGCGGCGATTTGGCTGGGCGCGTTACTCGTCGTTTTGCTCTACCAGGGTTGCATCAGAGAATCGTATCAGGCCCTCCGTACCATTGTAGGTTACTCCCCATGCGTCGCCGAGCGAAGGTGCAACGCACGCCCTGCCCTCGACATCGCAACCCTTGGGGATTTCGGCTGCAATCCGCAGAGAATTGTTGGGCCCGATTTGGTAGAGGTGTGTGGGACTTTGGGACGTCTTGACCGTGTGGAAGGCTACAGGATCCAGGATCCGAGAAGCTTGTTCTTGAATCCGCAGGCCAGTGTCAAGCACAAACTGGAAACAGAAGTTGGCGCTGTCAGCGTTCACAAGGATCGCGTGCGTCCGCTCGAATAACAGTTCCACCTCTCCGCCCCCGGCTCTAGCAACGCGCGGAGTAAGGTAGCGAAACTTTCTGTATTTTTGCAGGTCAACTCCCCAAGCGAGCATCTCGACAACTATCTTCACGTCATTTATCTGCGCCTCAAAAGCTTTGCAGAGTTTGCCGACCTCCCGAGACAAGTCCACTGGGAGGCGCTCCCACTTGGGTGATATACTGAGCGACATCCTGTGGAAAAGCTCCAGGCCGTGGACCACGTACTGCGCTGGCTGTGTGTCCTTTTCCTGGATGAGCACCGTGAATGCAGTCGCGGCCTCGGCCAGCGCGGTCTTGTAGTCCTCGGAGGCTATGGCGCCCTCAGCTTTCTTCATGTGACCTCTGACTTCGTCGTCCTCGAGCAAGTCAGCAAGACTGATGCTGGCGAAGTCCATGTTGAGGACGTTGGCGCACACTTCTGAGTAAAAGGACGGAACCACCGCACATAACGTACGTAGTTCTTGCAGGTTGGGGAGGATCGCGTGATGCTTGAACTGCACACGGATCCTATTGAGGTCCTCAAGTACACCTTTGTACGGCGGCTCGCTTCCGGTCTTGTTCTTGACAAGTGGCCAGAAATCCAAGAAGCTGCGGTTCGAACTTATGCTTACACCTATCCAGTCCAGCACCACAACCTGGAAGATCTCGACACTATCGTGCATTTGTAGCAAACCGACGGCCGCAGTAAGGTGCGACGGTGAAGAAAGGCTCCCCCCCGCAACGTTGAGCAGGTACTTCGAATATGAAAGCCGCCGCAAGAGGCGCGACCTATCCCTGATCCCGACACCAGGCGAGCTCATTGTGTTGCCCCCCTCGTTGCAGCATAACATGACATGATCTAATTCGCCCGGTGGTGCCTCCCGACATTGAACGGCGGGACACGTGCACGCGCTCGTCGGCATGTTTCGGATTCGGCGGGCGCTCGGAAATCATGGCGAAAGGGCTCGCGCCTTACGCGGTCGAAGCCGTCACGGAAATGCATCCGCTACCTCCTAACCGCCTTTGGCTCGGTCGGGCGGGTTAAGTGCATCTCGAATCTCTTCTTCCAAAATGTTCTGGGCCTCCAAGAAAGGGGATCCCCGCTTCACTTCATTGCAGATGTCGCGACATCGTCGTGCGTTCTCCAGGAATATTGCCTCAAGGCGTTGGAGACCGTTCAAAGCAGCGAACCTGATCAGAGCCCAGTAGAGCTTTGCTCCCACATGAACAACCTCGAGGTCACGCAAGTAACGGCACGCGTCCCACATAAGTTCGAAGGTTGCATGCTCTATCCGTTCTAGGAGCTTTTGGTCTTCGCGAGAAATCTTCCTGCGGGACGGGTGGAGCAGCCCCCCCAGCCCGACTGGCATCACCTCAGACAATACAGAGTCTACAGCTTGAGCTACGTCGACAGGCATACCCTGCCGCGTCCTGCCCGTCGCCTCTAAGACCGCGTCGAGAACCTCATGCTTAACCGACTGGGCGAATTCTCTCGCATAAGGCAGCAGCTTGTAGATCTGCCTTTCCAGTTCTGGCCATTCTGAAGTGGCTATACCCTCCATTTCGAAACGAATCCGCTTGACCTCAAGTACTGGCCCTCCCTCCTGTTCCAGTTTAGCGATTCTCCCTTTGAGTGAGGCGGTTGCGTCCTCGACCCGTCGTTCAGTTATCTTTCGATATCGTGCATGGATCGCCTCGCCGTCAAGCTCAATCTTCCGATCAGCCTTCCTCCCCCAGCACTGGCCTGGTAACAGCGCTGCTTTGCCCGTGTTGTCATGGAGCTTTCTACGCACCACGTAAAGCACATCTGGATTGGGTTTTGCGATTAGCACACCAACACGGCCACGACTTCCATTGCTAAACTCCTCATACGACATGCTGATGGGTGGGAAGACATAGGAGTCAAGAATCTGACCGAACGTGGCTCCGTCATAGTGCTCGCCTCGGACATCGAAGCGCTTACCGTTCTTGAATCCCACGACGAGATAGCCATCGTCTCGAGGAAATTCCCCCTCCGAGTTGGCCAATGCGATCATGTCGCGAACGAATTCCGCTTTAGCCCCGGCAGTGCTGAGGTCAATTCGCTGCTTAAATTCGAGACGACTGTTCTCTTTCTTGTTCTTTCTGATCCATTGTCGGACCTGCGGTTCGATACCTGTTTTGGCGGGCGCAGCCATATCAGCCGGAATTTACGTTTTCGCCTTCCGGTACTAGAGAGTATACACCCGGTTGTTTCCAACCGGCCCCTTCCAGCGCATTTGTGCTCTTCGGGATGGACCGAACGACTTTCTTCTGCCCTCCGCGAGTCCTAAACACCCGCAATGGTCGCGTCTTCAATAAGTCCGGCAGACCGCGCAGAGCTGGCCCCCCCCTCACCCGTCACGACAAGTCGGGACACCCTCTTCCCCAAGGGGGCGAGGGCAGGTCATGGCCGTGTGTCGAGCCTGCCCGGCGGGGTTCCCCGTCGAGCCCCGCCCCAACTTGAAATCACAATCTATGATTTCAAGAGCCCAAATTCTTCCGGCCTTAGCTGGAACATGAAATCCTCAGGAAACCGATCCAAATTCCGCTTGACTGCCTGAACCAAGGCGCGGGTCTCCACCTGGTAGAGCTCGGCGAGGTCCGGGCTTAGCATCACCTTTCTGAGGCGAAGCTTGGTTAGTCGATAATCTTCAGTTTCTTCCCGACTTCTTCAAGAATCACCAGCGCCCGCGTTAATTCTTCACGCGTATGCGTGGCGGTTACGATCGTGCGGATGCGTGCCTTGCCCTGGGGCACGGTCGGGAAACCGATGCCCTGCGCAAACACCCCCGCCGCGAAAAGCTGACGAGAGAATTCGTGCGCCAGTGCAGCGTCACCGACGATGACGGGGGTGATGGGTGTTTCGCTCAGGCCGGTATTGAAGCCCAGTTTCTTCAGTCCCTCTTTGAGGAATCGCGTGTTAGACCAGAGCTGCTCGATCAATTGCGGCTCCTCTTCCAGGACTTCAAAGGCGGCGAGGCACGTGGCGGCGACCGCAGGGGGGTGGGAAGTGGAGAACAGGAATGGCCGAGCGCGATGGTAAAGAAACTCAATGGTGTCGCGGGTGGAGCAGACGTAGCCGCCCAGCGCTCCAATGGCCTTCGAGAGCGTTCCAACCTGGATGTCCACGCGACCGTGCAAGTTGAAGTGATCGACCGTGCCGCGCCCGTTTCGTCCGAGCACGCCGGAAGCGTGGGCGTCGTCGATCATCATAATGCACCCGTACTTCTCTGCCAGTTCCACGAGCTGCGGCAGCGGAGCAATGTCGCCCTCCATGGAAAATACGCCATCCGTGATCAGCAGCTTGTGGCATTTCCGCCCGGCGAGGTCCTGCAAGATCTTCTCGCAGGCCTCCAGGTCCTTGTGCGGGAAAACCTTGATTTCGGCGCGCGACAGCCGGCAGCCGTCGATGATCGAGGCGTGATTGAGTTCATCGGAAATGATCACATCCTCGCGACCCAGAATGGCGGAGACCGTCCCGGCATTGGCCGTAAAGCCCGATTGAAACACTACGGACGCCTCGACGCGCTTGAAGCGCGCGATCTTCTCCTCCAGCGCCATGTGGATCGACATGGTGCCGGCGATGGTCCTTACGGCGCCGGAGCCGACTCCCCACTTTTCCGTGGCCTCCAGGGAGCGCTGCCGCAGCTTGGGGTGAGTGGTCAACCCCAAGTAATTGTTGGAGGAGAGATTGATGACCTCCTGGCCGTCGAAGCGCGCCACGGGAAGCTGCTCGGTCTCCAGGATGCGCAGCCGCTGATAGAGCTTCTGCTCCCGCAGCTTCTGAAGCTCATCGGCAAGGTATTGCAGTTCGGCTTTGGGCATGGTTCGAAACCCCGAATAAAAGAAGGATGCTTGCAGATATGATGCAGCTTGGGATTACTCGAACATCTTGCCGCGTCATGATAGCACAGCGGTTTTTTCAGAACGTGAAAACCCGACAGGGCCGACGTGGAGGGGTGACCCTGCTAATGGAGCTTGTACCGGACCTTGGCTAAGGCTTCCTTCGCCAGCGTGTAGTCCGGTGAGAGTTTCAGTGCTTGTTCGAAGTGGTAGCGCGCCTTACCGTACAATTCCTTCGCCACATACACGCGCCCCAAATTGTAATGCGGATAATGGTAGGACTCGTAGCGCCGCGATTGAAGCGAGCGTTCCAGCCAGGGAACCGCCTCGTCGTATTCCCCTTTTTCGATTAGGTAGGCGCCAATGTCATTGTAAGGATTTCCAAACTCCGGGTCGAGCTGGATGGCTTTCTTGCACTCGGCGATGGCATCGTCGATCTTGCCCTGGAAGCGGTAAGTCCAGCCCAGGAATGTGAAGGCTTCCGCCGTGGGGTGAAGATCCAGCGACCGCTTATAGAGTTCGACCGCCATTTCGTAATCCCCGCCCATCTGGTACTGATAAGCTTCCTTGAGCAGTTCCCACGCGGATTGCAGTTCTTCGGCGCCCATAAAGGTTGCTGATGCTCCCCCGTCTGTAGTTAGCATAGGCACCCCGCGTTGTCAATGACGAGGCGGTACTGGATTGTTGGGGGACGCCCATTGCGGGCCCTTTGACGCGCTTTGGCAGAATCTTGCACCCTTGAGTATGCACAATGTCGACAGGATGAATCGTCCGCGTTGTTAGCTTCATTCCCAGAAAGCGCAATTTGTCTTCAACTAGATCCATAGCCTTGTCCCCGGAAACATCGGTTTTCACTCCTCCAGTCTCTGCGGGCAAAGCAGACATACTGTCCGACCCTCGACAGCCCACTCGCGCCACCCGCGCAGACGCAACGCCTGGGCACGGCCGTCTTGCTCGGGGCGCACAAATCTGCGAATATGACTGCTTTCACCGGGGGCAGCATTCACCTATAGGAGGCCAGCATGCCAGTCAATCTTAAGCATCGCAGTCACATCATCACGGACGGCCGCGACCGCGCCGGGGCGCGCTCCATGCTCAAGGCCATCGGGTTCACGGACGCCGACTTGGCCCGGCCGATCGTCGGCATCGCCAACACCTGGATTGAGACCATGCCGTGCAACTACCACTTGCGCGAACTGGCGGCAAAGGTGAAGGCGGGGGTGCGCGCGGCTGGCGGCACTCCCATGGAGTTCAACACCATCGCCATTTCCGACGGCGTGACCATGGGCACTGAGGGCATGAAGGCCTCGCTCGTCAGCCGCGAGGTTGTAGCCGACTCCATCGAATTGGTCGGACGCGGCCACATGTTTGACGCCATTGTGGCGCTGGTGGGCTGCGACAAAACGATTCCGGGCGGAGCCCTGGCGCTCATCCGATTGAACGTCCCGAGCCTTCTCCTTTACGGCGGGTCCATCGCCGCGGGGCGCTTCCAGGGTCGCGACGTAACGATTGTCGATGTTTACGAAGGCGTGGGTGCAAATGCCGCCGGGCTCATGTCGGACGCGGATTTGAAGCGGCTGGAAGACGTAGCGTGTCCGGGGGCCGGCGCATGCGGCGGGCAGTTCACTGCTAACACCATGTCCACGGTGATGGAGTTCATCGGCCTTTCTCCCATGGGAGCGAACAGCGTCCCGGCTCTCGATCCCCAAAAAGAAAGAGTCGCTTACCAGTGCGGGCAAATGGTGATGGACCTGCTGAAGCGCGGAGTGAAACCGCTCGAAATCCTGACGCGCAAAGCTTTCAAAAACGCCATCGCCAGTGTGGCGGCCACCGGGGGCTCCACCAACGCCGTGCTACACCTGCTGGCCATGGCGCGCGAAGCCGGCGTCCCGCTAACCCTTGAGGATTTTGACGCCATCAGTTCGCGCACGCCCATCATCGCGGATCTGAAACCCGGCGGGCGCTACGTGGCTGTCGATGTACACCGAGCGGGCGGGATTCCTCTGATCGCCAAGAAACTGCTGGCGGCCGGTTTGATCGATGGTTCGCAGATGACGCCCAGCGGCAAGACGATTGCCGAGGAAGCGGCGCGCGCCACCGAAACGCCCGGCCAGGATGTGGTAAGGCCCGTCTCGGATCCCGTCAAGAAAACCGGCGGCTTGGTCATCTTGAAAGGCAACCTGGCGCCCGAGGGCTGCGTTATCAAAGTGGCCGGCGTCGCGCGCACGTACCATCGCGGGCCGGCGCGGGTGTTTGATTGCGAAGAGGACGCCATGCGCGCCGTCACCAGCAAGAGCATCAAGGCCGGAGATGTCGTGGTGATTCGCTATGAGGGCCCGCGCGGCGGGCCGGGCATGCGCGAGATGCTGGGCGTGACCGGGGCAATCGTGGGCGAAGGGCTCGGCGAATCGGTGGCTTTGTTGACCGATGGCCGCTTCAGCGGCGGCACGCACGGCCTGATGGCGGGTCACGTGGCGCCGGAAGCGGCGCGGGGCGGGCCTATCGCCGCCCTGGCCGACGGTGACACGATCGTGTTCGACATCGAAAAGCGGCGGCTCGATGTGGAACTGTCCGAGGCTGACATCCGGAAGCGCCTTGCCGGCTGGCGCGCCCCCGAGCCGCGTTACAAACGAGGCGTTTTTTCCAAGTACGCCGCGTTGGTTTCTTCCGCGTCGGAAGGCGCGGTCACCTTTGTGAAACCCTGAGGGCTTGCTGGGGGAAGTTTCAGAGCTGGCAGCGGGATACACGATCAAGGTTTTTGGATTCAGCAGCCGATGGGCAGCGCCCGTCGCGGCGGGCGCTGCCCCGTTCATTTCGCGTTGCCCATTTTCTTGCCGCGCTGCCTTGGGATGTGCAAGAATGCTTAAAGAGAGGCGGTTCCGGCGCGAAGCTGAGTGCGTGCTGACTTTCCCAGCGGGGGAACGACACTCTACCAAGGAGAGGAAGTGCATCCCGATCTTAAGACCGTCATCGAGCTCCAGCAGGTCGACCTTAGGGTGGCGGAGCTGACGGTGCTGATCGATTCCCTGCCTGCGCAGATTCAAACCTTGCAGTCCCAACTGGACGATTTCATTCACGCTCACGAAGAACGCAAGAAACGCCTGGCTGCCAACCAGAAAGAGCGGAAGGACCTAGAGGGTGACATCAAAGTCATCCAGGAGAAAATCACCAGGCACAAAGATCAGCTCTACCAGGTCAAGACCAACGAGCAATACCGCGCCATGCTGAAGGAGATCGGGGGCGAAGAGGCCAACATCCGCGGGATCGAGGATCAGGTCCTGGAGAAGATGATCGAGGCAGAAGACCTCCAGCAGCATGTCCAGGAAGCCGCCGCGCGGCTGGAGGGTGAGAAAGCGCGCGTAGCGGGCGAGATCAAACGGTTGCAGGGCGAGCGGCAGACGGATCTGGATGAGGGCGAGCGCTTGCAGGGGCGCCGCAAGGAACTCGAAGCCGCTCTCGAAGAATCGGTACTGAGCCTGTACGAACGCATTCGCGCAGGCCGGAACGGCATCGCGCTGGCGGTAGTGCGCGACGGTCTTTGCACCGCCTGCAACGTCTGGTTGCGGCCACAGGTCTACAATGAAATCCGCAGCAACGACGCATTGCTGACCTGCGAGAACTGCAACCGCATTATCTATTGTGTGGAGCCACCCGCGGAGCAGACGGAGCGCAACGGGCAGGGCGCGGGGGCGTCAGCCTGAGCAGGCTGCCTCGCACCGCCTGACGCTAAGACTGGCAACGACTCAATCCCTGTCTCAGGATGGAATCTCATCCCGAGCGCACCTTCCCGAATGACAGAAATCGTGGCCCACATCGACGGCGCAGCACGCGGAAATCCCGGTCCGGCCGCCTATGGGGTGGTCATAGAAAGCGCTCAAGGCGCACCCGTCGCGGCTCTTGCGAAGTTCCTGGGAGAAACCACCAACAACGTTGCGGAATATCAGGGCCTGCTGGCGGCATTGGATTACGCCCTGAACCATCACTTTCGCCGTTTGAACGTCGTAACAGATTCGGAGTTAATGGCCCGCCAAATTTCCGGGCGGTACAAAGTCCGCAGCCCTGGCCTGAGGCCGTTGCACGAGAAGGCGCAGGCAATGATCGCTCGCCTGGAGTCCTTTTCGATCCGTCACGTCCTGCGCGAGCACAACCGCGAAGCCGACCGCTTAGCAAATCAGGCCCTGGACGATGCGGAAGCTGGCATCGCGCCGCCTGCAACCGCCCCGCGCGCCGCCTCACCACGGGCTTCCAACCCCGCCCCGGCTGCACCTCTGCGCACTGCCGCCATCTTCCAAAGGGGAGTGCTCAAGCCGCTCGCGCCGCTTCCTCTGCATGACGGCGAGGAAGTGGAACTGGAAATTCGGCGCAAGAAATAAACTGGCTACGGAATCTTCACCTCAGGCTGGCGAGCGTGTGGCCTCGCCCTGTGGGCGGCGCATGACGCTTGGGACTTCCTGTATAATGGCCTGGGAAGTGGAAGCCGCTTGCTGTTTCCGCGTTCTAGGCGGCTGCCGAGCACTCCGAAGCGCTGATTCTGAGGGAGCCTTTCAAAGGGAGACGTTTCTATGGCACAACGAATGGTGAAATGTGTGAAGCTGCAGAAGGAGCTTCCGGGGCTTGACGAGCCGCCCTGGATCGGCGAACTCGGCCAGCGCATTTATGATCATGTTTCCCAAGACGCTTGGAAACTGTGGCTTGACCACTTGAGGATGCTGATTAACGAATATCGCCTGGTGCCCTCGACGAAGGAAGCGCAGGATTTCATCGCTCAACAAATGGAGCAATTTTTCTTCGGTGAAGGCGCTGAGCATCCGCCGAATTACGTCCCGCCCAAGTGAAAGCCCGGGTTCGCGCTGGCTTTGCGTCGGACCGAACCCGCGGGCAGTCCTCCGGCAAGCTAATCTCCTGTCCACCGCTCAGGATGGAGGTGCCCAAGGGGCTCTCGCCCTGTGTGTTGATTCTTGATTTTCACCGGCCTCCTCTATAACATGCTAACCTCTTCACGGAAGGCTATTCGCAGTGGGCCCCCGCGTGCGCTTAGGGCGGGCGCGAATTCGCCTGAAGGCGAAAGCTTTCCGGGGCTTTTGACTTCAAGGTAAATCGAATCTGAGGGAGCCTTATGCGATTCCTGGCATCACCAGCATTCAGGGTTCTTGGGCTTGGGGTTGGCTTGTTCATCTGCGGTTCTGCGCTGCCGGCGGCGCCCGTCTCGGATGGGGCCGCCCTCTTCCAGCAGAAGTGCGCGATGTGCCATGGCGCCGACGGCAAGGGGTTTGCTGCCATCAAGACTCCTGATTTCACGGATCCAAAGTGGCAAGCCTCCGCGACGGACAAAGAGATTGCCGAGGTCATCAAGAACGGCAAGAAGGGCACGCCCATGCCGGCCTTCGGCGGGAAGCTGAAGGAAGAGGACATCCAGGCGCTGGTGAGGTACATTCGCTCCTTTGACAGCAGCAAGAGAAAGTAGCGGCGTACCGGCACCACAACCCGTGCTGCTGGACGGCGCTCAGATTTTGTTGGGTGTCGGAACAGCGGTCGACCCAGCCGGTGGGTGGCCGCGTCCCTCCAGCGTGGCAGTTTTCGCTGGCAGTTTCTGGCTGCGGTGGGCCGGTCTTACGGATGGGCAAATTTCATCTCTCCTCTGAATTTCGCTACTTGCCAAGCTGGCGAGTTCGGGGTAGCATCAGTTCCAAATTGAATCCGGGAGGTCGGGATAAGTCTAAGAATTGGACGCTTCGCCCGAATGCATCGTCGAGCTTCGAAACGTCTGTAAGCGCTATGGGGAGCACGTTGCGCTGGAAGACTTTTCGCTCGCTGTGCGGCGGGGCGAATTCCTGACGCTTCTCGGTCCGAGCGGGAGTGGCAAGACCACGCTGCTGCGCTTGGTGGCAGGGTTCGAGTTGCCTCAGGTGGGGCAAGTCCTGATCAATGCGCGCGACGCATCCGCCCTCCCCCCCTACCATCGCAACGTCAACACCGTCTTTCAACATTACGCCCTTTTCCCGCACTTGACCGTCTTCCGCAACGTTGCCTTCGGCCTGGAGCAGAAGAAGCTGCCCCAGGCGGAAATTCGCGGCCACGTGCGCGCCATCCTGGAGATGGTGGAGTTGCCGGGCAAGGAGGATCGTTATCCTCAGCAACTGAGCGGCGGCGAGAAACAACGCGTGGCGCTGGCGCGCGCCCTGGTTCTGGAGCCCGCCGTCCTGCTTCTTGACGAGCCGCTCGGCGCGCTCGACCAAAAGCTGCGGCAACAAATGCAGGTGGAGTTGAAACGGCTGCGCGAGCGCCTGGGCATCACTTTTATCTTCGTCACGCACGACCAGGAAGAAGCCTTGGTGATGTCGGACCGCGTCGCCGTGATCAACCGCGGCCGCCTCGAACAAGTGGGGACGGGCGAAGAAATCTATGAACGTCCGCTTACCCATTTCGTGGCGGAGTTCATGGGCGTCGAGAATTTCTTCGAGGTGAACTGCATCGCGCACACTCCGGAAGGCACGCGCTTCGAGACCGCTGCCGGGCATTCTCTGTGGGCCTGCAACTCCGACGACCTCCCGCAGCGTTCGCGCGCCACGCTCGCCGTGCGGCCCGAGTGCCTGCGCTTGACGCGCCATCCTCCCCGAGAGAATGGCCGCCCGCTTAACGTGATGAAGGGCGAACTCGTCGAGTCTATCTACGAGGGAGGAAGACGCCGTTGGGCAGTGCGCATTTCCAATGGCCAGCGTGTCGTGGTGCGGGATTCCAGTACCTCCCGTGAATCGCGGCCTGACGGCGAAGCGCGCGAAGCGAAGGTCTACGTCTCGTGGGATGCCACGAAGAGTCTGGTCTATCCGCTGGACGGCTCCGGGCCGCGTTGACCTGCCTCGGCGCGAAGGAAGGCTCACGCCCAATTTGAGGTGAAAGTCCTTCTTCCCGCCCGCGGCAGTGGGAAAAACGCGGCCTCCCTGGCAAATAAAAAGCGAAGACCCACCAAGTCTTCAGGGCCGTCGGCTTCGCGGGACGCCACAGAATCGGCAACCAACCGCGTGCGAATTCCATCTCTTAAGTGGGGCTGAACCTGATTTCCTGAGGGAGGATGCGGATGACGTGTCCGAACCTCCAGGCGGTCCGCCCGTCTGAGCAGAAGACGTGTGACCGCCGGTCGTTCATTGCCGCAATCCTGGGCTTCGCGGGCGCAGGGGTTTGGCTGGGCGGGTCGCAGCAGGTATCTGCCCGCTCCGGATCAGCTTTGGGGGAGTCGGCGGGCCGCGCGCCCGCCAAACTCTCTCCACAGTTCATCAAGCTGGTGGAGTTCGACGACTCCGGCAAAAGGGAGGGGATTGTGACGACCGAAAAAGTACTCAAGACTGAGGCCGAGTGGAAGCAAGTCCTCACTCCGGAGCAATTTGAGGTAACGCGCCACAAGGGCACCGAGCGCGCCTTCGCCGGCCAATACTGGAACCTTCACGAGAAAGGAATCTTCCGCTGCGTCTGTTGCGGCAATGCCCTCTTTAATTCCGAAACGAAATTCGATTCCGGGACCGGCTGGCCGAGTTTCTGGGAGCCGATTGCGAAACAGAACGTCCAGGTGGAGTCCGACCTGAGTCACGGCATGAAACGCACGGAAGCCAAGTGTGCCAAGTGCGACGCGCACCTCGGCCATGTGTTTGATGACGGTCCTCCGCCTACCCACCTCCGCTACTGCATCAATTCCGCGGCGCTGAAATTTGTGGAGAGCCCTTGAGAACTTTCCCCAGCTTCAACTCTCCCTGACCGGCGTGTGCAGCAATGGGCCGGCGATATTGCACTCAGTGACCGCCAACGGATTGACCGAGGGCGTTCGTGGCGGCGAGCTGTTTCTCCACATCGGCGAGCGCACCTTCCAGCATCGCACGGTGGCGGGGATTCTGGCTGGCCTGGATTTGTTGCTGCAGGTGGGTACGAGCGAGCAGCAAAGATTCCTTCTTGCGCACCGCCGCGGCCATTTCCAGGCTAAGGCGCTTCTTGGCAGGATTGCTCCGGTCGGACCACGCGGATTCGATCTGCGACTCAACTGATTTGCTTTCCCAGCCTCTGGCCATATGCTTCCAGGCCAATAGACTACCCGCTTCTGCCCATCCCAGCAATCACCCCGGCGGGACAACGGCGCGGGTGACGCACCGTGGCTGTGCGTTCAGGGAGCTTGTCCAGGTTGGCCTGGGTAATCGGTGTGAATCTTGAGCGTCCTGCCAGGGATCACCGCGATGCGTTCCTGATAGAACGCACGCCCGCCGGGTTTACGCAACTCGAGGGTGTGGGTGCCGGCTCGGAGCGGGAACTTCTTGAGCTGGCCGGTGCGGCCCGCAAAGCCACCATCGATATAGATCGAGTCACCTTTATGCTTCGTTAAGATCTTGACTTCACCAACCGGCGGGCCTGAGACGTAAGCCGGCCCCCACCACGGCCCATAGCCGTACCACCAGCCAGGACCATAGAAGCCCGGGTAGAAGCCTGGACCATAATAGATGCCGAAGGCGTGGGGGCCACCGAAGAAAGCCTCGCGGGCGGACGCCGCCGGCACGAACGTTAAGAACGCCAAAAGGGCAATTACCGAGCCTTTCCAAAAACGCGACATGGCTGCTGCCCTCCCTTCCAGCTCCGGCTTCGGCAACTGAGCTGCCCTAACCGGCGCTGACAGTTAGATGCGAGAAGGGATAAACCCGCTGTTCGTTCCTAAAGGCGTAATTTGGGACAGGCGCGGATCTCGAGCTCCGCGGCTTTTTGCTTGCGGATGGCCATATTGCGTCGGAAGTTCCCCGCGTGGCCTGCCTGGGGTTGGGGTGGTTTCAGATCGTAGCCATCCGATCCGAGGACGCGCTTCCAGGGAGGGCCGTAGGGCGCGCAGTGAGTGGCCCGCGTCACTGCCCGATGGCTTTGTTTGACATCTGGATATACGGGAAGCACTCCGGAATGTGGGTGTCGTAGACGGTGTGGCGGCTCATGACCCACGCCGGGTGCGGATTCAGTTCCACGCCGCCGGGCCTGAGCAGTTCGAAGCGGCCGAAGAAGATTCTCCAGACGTCTCCATCGCGCGGAGGCAACGAACGCCCTGCCGCCAGCCACTTCATGCCTTTCCACGGGAAAGCCAGTTCCAGGGTCCAGCCTTTGTCGGGCGCGGAGCTGTCGTTGAGCTTGCCCTCGACGTGTACAGCTTTTTCCAAGCCCGGGAACTCCCAGTTCAAAAACGCCCAGCGCAGTCCGCGCGGATGCGTTCCCGTCCAGAACGACTTGTCCGTGCGATCGTAGTCGCCGCCAAACGTGAGCGCGTGGTTTCCCAGCACAGCGAATTCAGGGACGTCGAACACGCCGCCTTTCCTGTAGGCGTCTCGCCAGATGAAGAAGACCTGGTAGGTCGTGCCGAGCGCGTTGATCTCAAACTCCGAGTAGGCGTCGCCGCCGTCAATAAAGACCTCGGCGTCATTCTCCTGGAAAATCAGCGAGCCGTTCCGGGTCAGGTGGGCTTCTACGTACGGCTCTTCAAGCCACAACCCGACGTAAAGGTTCTGGTCGTCCCACAACACCGCCGCGCGTGTGTCGTAAAAGCCGGGCTCGCCCGTTACCATGTCCACAAAGCGCGGGGACTTCTCGGCCATCTGCCAGGAGGGCTCGTCCAGCCGGCCGTCGATGGTGATCGGCCCTGCCGCCCGACGCGCGACGTAATGGGCAACGTCCTGCGCGGAACACCCATAGCTCCCCGTGCCTGCCTGCAGCAAGTCGCGCGCACCGTTCCCCGGCTGCCCGGCGCCGCTGAGGGGTGAAACAGATAGAATAAGGGTGAGGACCAGCTTACAAAAGGTCTTCATGGCAGGATTCCTCCCTCTACAGCGCGCTCACGAGGACTCCGGAGGCAGGTTAGCGCGACTCGTCGTTGGCCCACGCTTGCCTGCTGCGCGCAAGGATGGGTGGACATTCTATCGAAGCGTGATTGGCATTACAACCAGCACTGCCTGCTGCGGCTCAAATGCCCTTAGGGACTGACTCCGAGCAGCCCGGCAGGCGCGAGGCTTGCCTTGTTAATCGGGTGGGTGTATACAGCCCCATTGGTAACGCTTCGGTATAGCGTGCGCGCTACTCAGCTTTCTCGACCGTTCTAGGACCGCACACCATGAAAGCCGCGATGGATGCCCCGCCCTCCCACGCCGGGTTGATACATCCTCTCTCCCTGAAGCCGATGGCTTTTCTTGTTCTGTCGCTCGCCATGTTTGGACCGCTGCGCGGGATGGCCCAGCCGGCGCGGATCTTCTTTGGGGATTCCATGCACCCGGTCGTGAGCGGCGAGGCCTGGCTGATTGCGAACCGCTGGGGGTTTGACCAAGGTATTCTGGTTGCGACGATTCGTGAGGGCAAGCTCGAAGCCCGCGAGACCGCCCAGTTCCCGCCGCATTGGGAGCAGGGCTTCGATTACAAGCTCCTTTTGGCGGTTTCCGCGAAACTAGCTGAACCGCCCAAGTCGGTCGAGACCGATGACGCCTATGGTTGGTTTGATCGGTGGCCAGAGTACTTGAAGTCCTTTTCGACCGTCTATGTTTCAGCCCCCTTGGCGGCAGAGAAGCGCGGCAAGGATTGGGCAACTGCGCTGCGACAAATGGGGCACCTCGCTGATCGTGACCTCATCCTGCCGCTGCCCACTCGACGTAAGATTTGCCTGCTTTACCCTGACGGACAGCCTCTGGCAGGGGCTAGAGTCCTCCTCTCTTCGTACGGATCGAGCGAGAATCACTGTGGAGTAGCAGTTGGAATAACGCTGGGAGCCTTGACGACTAACGCCGATGGAGAGATCTCCGTCATCGCGACTTACGCACCGGTCGCCCTTACGAGAGGGTATTTCGATGAGGAAGCTGGTGGTCCGGCTGGGACGGCATTCGCCCTGAGGGAGAACATGATTATCGGCGGCGACCCGGTCACCACCGTCAAACGGCTCTGGACTTTGCCCGAACATGACTACCTCCTCCACCTTCGAACGGTAGGGAATCAGCCCATCACTCACGCTCGCCTCACTGCCTGTATGAACTTCGACGGGTGCGGGGCTGGCTGCGGACCGATCCGCGCACCAAAGTCCGACGCGTCGGGCACCATTCGTTTCCGGGAGGAAGACCTGCGCAAGATGAGGAGTCTCACCGTTGTCAGCCAAGAGGGAAAAGAAAGGAATCTGACCGATTCGGAGATGCGCGAGTTGCTGACGACTTACCAGCTCAACCTGCGGTGGGATTGAGCGAGTAGCCGCGGCGCGCGCTTATTGCTCTGAGTTCTTGATCGCAGATGGTGCTCCCTGTAACCCCACCATTGCGCCATGGCTGGCCGCGCCCATCGGCCCGGCAGGCCCGACGCTGGACTCCAAGTCGGTGACGTGCAAGAGGGCTTGCATCTGCACCCGAATCTGGGTTAAATGGAGCCCACAGGCGCTCTTCCCCCCCGACGGAAGTCGCATCGCCTGGAGGGAGCCTCACTTTACTGCGGAGGACGACGATGAACACTCCATCTCATCCCAAGATTTCCCGCCGCCGGTTTATGCAGGCTGCTGGCGCGGCCTCGGCGGGGCTGGCTTTGGGACCCTATTGGGGGTTCGGCAAGATCAGCGTGGCCAAGCCCCTGCGCCGCGACATGGGCCGGATGCATTTTGAGGCGACGACGCTAGGCCTGGGTGGGCAAGCCTCTCTGCAATGGACTCCGGCAGACGTTGATCCAGTCAAAATCATTCTGAAGGCCTTTGACCTCGGTATCAGCTACTTCGATACCTCCAACGCGTACGGCCCCAGCCAGACGAATTTCGGGAAAGCGTTTCGCGAGCTCAAGTTGATTCCTGGCGAAGCCGGGTACGACGAATCCCGCCGGCGCGGGATCTTCCTGACCAGCAAGACGATGCTGCGTTGGGGAAAAGGCGGCTCGACGAAGGAAGACGTGAGGAGCTTTTCCGACGGCCCGGCAGGCTCTCACGCCATCGATGACGTGAAGCGGACCCTGACGCAAATCTTCGGTGACGGGAAGGGGTCCTATCCTCCTGGCGCTTATCTGGATATGGTTCTTTCCCACAATCTGACCACCCTGGCGGAGGTCGAGGCGGTCTACGAGGGCTTGGACAAGCCGGATCCTGGCGCCGAAAACATCGGGACCCTGGCCGCACTCCTGGATTATCGCGACGGCACCAACCGCACGGGACTCAATCCCAAGGAAGAAAAGCTGATTCGCCACCTGGGGTTTTCCGGCCATCATTCACCCCCGGTGATGATTGAAATGCTTCAACGGGACGAGCGCAACATCTTCGACGGCATGCTGGTGGCCATCAACGCCAACGACCGTTTGCACTTCAACATGCAGCACAACATCATTCCCATCGCGGCGGCAAAGGGCATGGGTATCATCGCCATGAAGGTGTTTGCGGACGGCGCCATGTACACGAAGGAAGCCGTCTGGTCGCGCAAACCTGAACACGTAGTCCGCATTGTGGGTAGCGACGCGCTGCCCAGCCGGCAGTTGGTGGAATACAGCTTGTCGACGCCAGGCATTGGTACGGCCATTATCGGCACGGGGCAAATCGCTGAGGATTCCAAAGCGTGCCAACTGCACCAAAACCTCTCGGCGGCGCAAATCGCTCCCAACGGGCTCAGCGCTGCCGACCGTCGTGCCATCGAAAAAATGACCAGCGCGGTGAAGGATGGCAAGACGAACTGGTTCCAACTTCCGAAACAGGACCTGACACCTCCGCGAGAAGCCAAAGTAGAGCAGGAAATGCGCGAAGGGAAACGCCTGGTCCATCTGAAGTGGCAGACGGCCTATGCCGGTGACGAGCCGATCGCACACTACGAGATCTGGCGGGACCACCAGAAGGTCAACCAGGTGGCCCACAAGCCACAGACCAGCAAGCAGCCGTTTGAATTTGCCGATGCCGTCCGTGACAAGGCCGCTCACACTTATCAAATCGCCACGATCGATGCGGCCGGGCGCAAGGCCCCGACAGAAGAACTACAGGTCCCCACCGTGGCGTAGCAGGCCGGTGGCGGAGAAATCGCTGCGCGATGTCTCCGCCACCCCTGACTCCTAAACCCTGAATCCCGCCTCTCAGACGTTGTTCCAGTACCACAGGCTGTAACCGATTGCACGGGGGAGGGGTTTCTTTGCGATCTTGAGATGCAGGATGATCTGGCCACGATGATGGGCTTCATGGGCGAGCACATAGCCGAGGAAAGCCAGCGGGCCGAGCTTCGCGCCCTTGATTTTCCCCGTGCGCTCGGCCTCAGCGAACAACTCCCCCATCGCTTCACCTGAATCAATCAAGGCCCGCCTCAGCGTCGCTTTTGTGGCGGATCCGGTTGGAGTTTTCTTGAGACCCTTCGTCAAAGCTCGCGCGCGGCGCTCAAGCGAATAGAATCGAGCCATGTGAATATGCGCAAAATAACTCGCCACGGTCTTTCCCCGCGGCTGGATAGTCACCCCGAGTTGCTCGTCGGTGAGGGCGTCAAGCAGCCGCAGGTTGACTCGGTTATTGAGGTGCCATGTGTCGGCGAGAGTGTAAGAAGGTCCGGTGGTGTCCTCCATAGGCCTCCTGGTCAATGGGCCTTTTCAATTCCCCAAGACCCACAGTTGATTTGATGGATGAATCTGCCTTCCCGTTCCGGCGGAAAAAACTAAGAAGCAAACGCGCGGGCGGGCGCAGAGCGAGAGCTCTGCGAACCTTCGGACCCCATCCCCCTGCGCCTCACGGCGCGCAGAACTGCGTTCTGCGTCAGCCCACGACCCTGAGGATCTCCGCCGCGGGCCTTACTCCACCAAACGGCGCACGGTCAGGAACTTGAGTTTCTGTTGCGCCTCGGTGGTGGCCATAGGGGAATAGTAATAGAAGAAGTCTGCTTCCACCTGGGTGCGGGTGCCCTGGGGCACCTGGAAAGTGAAAGTCTCTTTTCGGGTCTCGCCGGGGGCGATGCGCGTATCGGAGACCACTTGCGCGCCCTTGAGGAAGGCCTGCGGCTCGCGCTCGATGACCGCGCCTTTCTGGTCGGCCACGGTGCGGCGGAAGACGCGGCGCTCGCTCGAGTGTCCGCCGTTATACGGATCGGCATGGAGTTCCAGGATGAGCTGCCGCATGGGAGAGCCCGTGGGCACGGAGTGCCCCGCGCCCCGGTTCGCGACCTCCACGACGACCTGGAGCCGGCCGCCCTCGTGTGTGGCGGAAAGCTGCGCGTGGAGAGCTTTCTCCAACTGGTGCATCGAGTGGCTGCCGGGAATCTGATGGAGATTGATGCCGGCTTCGGCGGTCCGTTGGACGCGCGGGTCCACCACGCTTCCTTCCACTTGGTACATGTGGCACGACTGGCAACTCTGATTCTTCCCGGGGTAAGGGCTCTTGCTCCACTCAGAGTAAGTGGTCAGGACCGGAAACCCCAGCGAGTTGCGGTATTCATGGCAAACAACGCAGATCAGCGAAGAAGTATGGACGGCCGAGTAAGCCGTCCCGTGCGCGGGCGAGTTCACATCCTTCCAGGGGCCGCTCTTGACGAGCGAATAATCGACTGTGGCTTTGGGGTTCGGTCCGGTAAGCGTTACATCCCGGATGGAATGGCAATAATCGCAGGTGATACCTTCCCAGCTCACCTTGCGGACCAGCGCCAGGTCTCCGGTCTGTACGGCAATCGGTGAGTGGCAACTGAGGCAGGTCTTGCGCGCCGATGCGCCATAATCCCTCTCCGCCAGCTTCATGGCATCCTGGAAGAGTCGGCTTTCGACGGCCTGGGAATGCGCCGACTGCTTCCAGCCCTCTTCGATCGCGCGGTGGCAGTCGCCGCAAAACTCCGCGCTGCTGGGGACGGGAAGCTCCGCAGACCAACCCAGAGAAGTGGCGAACAATAAGAACCCAAGTAGGTAACGCCCCATAGACACGAGTCACCTCCCGCGAGTTTCAGAGGGACTCCGCGGTAGATTCAGACCGCCTTCGGGTCAAAGCGAGCCCCTGGGTAAGGCGGATTTTACAACAACCGTCCAGGCAAGCAACTTCTTTCCCGTGCGGCACCGCCTTCGTGTTTCTTTCGCGAGGTAGATCCACGGTTGGTTCAGGCAGAGCTGCAGACCTCTGAAAAGCGCGGTCTGCGCTACTACTCCGCGCGAACCCAGCGTATACTCACGTCACAATGAGCCACTTCAGTGAAGAAGAGTCAAACGTCGCGCGGCACTACAACGAGGCGTTTTTCGATGAGGAACTCGTGCGGCTGCCGCAAGAATGTCCCGTGGAACAGGCGGTCACGCGGCGCTGGCTCAGGCGGGTGGCAAAGACAGGGGACGTTGCCGCTGAGGTTGGTGTAGGCGGCGGCCACTACACGGAGTTTCTCGCCCGTCTGGGCTGTCGTCTGCACCTCGTGGACGTCTCCGAGCGCCTGATCGACGCGGCAGTCGAAAAGCTGCGCCGGGCCGGCCTTGAAGGCCGCATTGCAGGCCGCCATCACGCCTCCGGCGCGAGGCTCCAGGGGTTGCCTTCCGGGAGCGTTGACCTGGTGCTCTTGATGGGACCGCTCTACCACTTGCGCTCGCTCGCAGAACGGCAGCGCAGCCTGCAGGAGTCGGCTCGAATCCTGAAACGGGGAGGGACGCTTTTCGCCGCGGGCATCAACCGCCTGTCGTACCTGCGCGACCTGTTTCGGACGACCCCCTCGCTCGTTTCGGAGCGCGTGGCCTTCCACCAGCGATATCTGCGGGACGGCAACCTGGATCCTGACCACGCGCCTCCCATTGGCTTCGCGCATCTGACCACCGCCACGGAGTTCGTAACCTTGTTCGAGGGCAAATTCGAAGAGGTGGTGTTTCTGGGCGTCGAGTCATTCACCACGCCGTGGCAGAAGATCTTCAGCGACCTTCCGGTGTCGGAAGCGGAACTGTGGTTGGATCTCGTGGAAGAAACCGGCCAGACTCCGGAGGGCATCGGCCAGTCGGACCATTTCCTCTTCGTTGGCCGGAAACTGTGAAACCGCCGCAATATCATAGGGAGTTGACATGGCAACCTTAGGCCTGATCGAACACAAAGACGCCAGTCCGGAGGTTCGGGCCGTTTATGACGACATCATGGCAACGCGGCAGACAGACCGCGTCAGCAACTTCTGGAAGGCGATTGCCCACGATCCTGCCACGCTGCGCCGCACCTGGGAAAGCGTGAAGCAGATCATGCGTGCGGGCGCACTCGACCCGCTCACCAAGGAGATGATTTACGTGGCGGTGAGTGTGACCAACCAGTGCGCGTACTGCATCGCCTCACACACCGCCGCGGCCCGCAAGGCCGGCATGACGGATTCCATGTTTGCAGAATTGCTGGCAGTGGTAGGAATGGCCAACCAAACCAATCGGCTCGCGAGCGGCTACCAGGTGGAGATCGACGAACAGTTCAAAACGTAGTGCCGAAGCGATGTGCAAGCCGGCGCGCTAGCCCGTAACCCGCGCGGCGATCCTAGCCCGCCTTGCGGCCGGCGCCTGCCTCATCACTTGGCTTTAGACCCTGAACCTCCGGCAAGGTTTTTGTACCCCTTGCCTTACTCACGAAACAGGTGTATACAGCCGTCTAGTCAGAGCCCTGGTCAAGAACGCCAGTTGCGAGGTGTACACGTCAAGCGCTTTTCTGGTTGCACGGTGGACCGTGCAGATCAAGAAAGCGCGGCGGTTTCCCTACCGGCAAGCACAGGGGAAAACCCGGAGGCACTTCGGGCCAGCGGGAAATCCCAAACGAGAATACCCGTCTAACCACGCGAGTCTGACCGTGGTCCAAACTGAGAGGGAGGAATTGCAATGAGTGCACTTTCCAAGCATCGATCGGCCCCAATCCTTGTTTGCTTTTCCATTCTCGCCAGCCTAGCCCTGCTGATGGCAGTCCCGGCGTTTGCGCAGTTTGAGGAGAGAGGAACTGCTGCCGCAGTGGCAGGCGTGATGATGTTGGTGTTTCTGGTGTTCTTCGCGGTGTTTTATGTCTACTTCGCGCTGGCGCTTCAGACCATCGCCAAGAAAACCAACACGGAGAACGCCTGGCTGGCCTGGATCCCCATCGCCAACATCATCCTGATGTTGAACATCGCCAAGAAGCCGCTCTGGTGGTTCATCCTCCTCCTGATCCCTCTCGTGAACATCGTGATCGGGATCATCGTCTGGATGGCCATTGCGGAAGCGCGCGGCAAGCCGAACTGGTGGGGAATCTTGATGATCGTGCCCCTCGTCAACTTTATCGTTCCCGGCTATTTGGCCTGGTCCGATTAGACGTAGCACAACAGCTTGAAGCGCGGTAGGCGCGGGTGGTGGCCTCTCTCGATGAGGCGGACAGGGAGGCCAGAGTTCCGTGTGTGCGTGAGGCGCCCGCGCCTACGGTGCTCGACAGCAGGGCACGGCGCTTGAGGTTGCGCCGGGCTGAAGACCGCGGACTTGCTGAGCAGGTCGGTCCTTTGGGATGCGCTGCGCGCTCGTTCAGCCCCAACTGCCCTCCCGCTTGCGGCTGCGTCAGATGCCCCCTTTCCGCTTTGTGTAAGACCTTTAACCGATCCCGATCTCTCCCAATCATCCACAGCTCCTGTTGTCCTCTCTTCCCCCCAGCTTGCCCCAAACTACGTTCACAGCCCTCGCCCCCTTGGGGGAGAGGGTGCCCGAGGGACGAGGGCAGGTGAGGGGGTCTCGATTGCCAGTGCGCAGGCGTAACATCTCTAAATGCGGTCGTATTAGATCAGGATCTTTTCACGTCGCTGCGACATCTCTACCGACACAGCGTGCCAAACAGGCGCCAGACTGCTAGAATTGTAGTTCAGCGACGGGGCGGGAATCCCAACCATGTTGTCTGGCTTTACGGAAAAATACGACGTGGTGGTGGTGGGTGCGGGGCACGCCGGGTGCGAAGCGGCGATGGCCGCGGCGCGCATGGGCCTCCGGGCCGCGCTCTACACCATCAACCTTGACCTCATTGCGCAAATGTCCTGCAATCCCGCAGTGGGAGGCATCGCCAAGGGTCACTTGGTGCGCGAGATCGACGCCCTGGGCGGGGTGATGGGCGAAGTGATCGACGCGGTAGGAATCCAGTTCCGTTTGCTCAACACCAGCCGCGGGCCCGCCGTGTGGTCCCCCCGCGCGCAGGCCGACAAGAAGCTCTATCGCGCGAAAATGCGCCAAGTGCTCGAGTCGGAGCCGAACCTGCGCATCAAGCAGGCGGAGGTCGTCGACCTGGTGATTGAGGGCTGTAGCGCCGGCAGCCTGCCCCGACCTGTCGGGGTCTCGCTGGCAGGTCCGGAGACTGCGTCGGCAAACCCTGACCCCGGCGGTCCCGCGCCTGCGGGACCAGCGTCACGCGTGCGGGGCATTCGCCTGCGCGACGGGCGAACGGTGGAGGCGGGAGCCGTTATCGTCACCACCGGAACTTTTCTCAATGGGCTGATTCATTGCGGCGAAAACCAGTATCCGGCCGGGCGCTCCGGGGAGCCGCCTTCCGTGCTGCTGGGCGAGGCGCTGCGCCGGCTGGGCTTCGAAGTGGGCAGGCTCAAGACCGGCACGCCCCCGCGGCTCGATGCGCGCACCATCGACTTCGCGAAGTTTCAAGCGCAACCCGGCGACCCGGTTCCCACGCCTTTCAGTTTCCGCACCAAGGCGATTACCCAGCCACAGACAGTCTGCTGGATCACTTACACGAACGCGGAGACGCACCGCCTGATTCGGGAGAACGTGCATCGCGCGCCGCTCTATTCCGGCCAGATCAAAGGCATCGGACCGCGCTATTGCCCCTCCATCGAAGACAAGATCGTGAAGTTTCCCGACAAGCCGCAGCATCAGCTTTTCCTCGAACCGGAGGGTATGGACACCAACGAGATTTACGTCAACGGCATGTCCACCTCCATGCCCATCGACGTGCAGATGGCGATGGTGAAGTCCATCGCGGGCCTCGAGCGCGCGGAAATGATCCGGCCCGGCTACGCCATCGAGTACGACATGGTGCAGCCGACCGAGCTCTTTCCGTGGCTCGAAACCAAGAAGATCCGGAACCTGTTTCTCGCCGGACAGATCAACGGCACGACGGGCTACGAGGAAGCGGGTTGTCAGGGCATCATGGCAGGAATCAATGCCGGGCTGCGCGTCCAAGGCAAAGAGCCGGTGACCATCGACCGCACACAGGGGTATGCGGGAATCCTGATCGACGATCTGGTGAGCAAAGGTGTGGACGAGCCTTACCGCATGTTCACCTCGCGCGCGGAATTCCGCCTGCACTTGCGCATCGACAACGCCGACGAGCGCCTGACGCCGCTCGCCTATCAGGTGGGCACGATCAAGCAAAAGGACTACGAAGCGTTCCTCGAAAAGAAGCAGCGCATTTGCGCCGCCACGAAATTCCTGCTGGAAACCCGCTTGGACCCCGACTCGCGCGCGGGCCGCGAGATCTACGCGAGACTGGGACTGATGGACAGCGGGCGTTTCACCGGGCCGTCGCCCTTGACCGGCGCGCAACTGGTGAAACGGTCGGAACTCTCGATCGATGATCTGATGGCGTGGATCGGCGAGGGACTGCGTTCGGACCGTGGGGACAACAGCCCTCGCCCCCTTGCGGGTGAGGGTGTTAGGCAGGCTGATCCATTAACCCGCGAAGAAGCTCGCCGCGTGGAGACGGACTTCAAGTACGAAGGCTACCTCCAACAGCAGGAAAGACAGATGGAACGGATGAAGCGCGCGGAAGCGCGACGCATTCCGGATTGGTTCGACTACCGCAAGGTTTCCGGCCTCTCGCGGGAGGTCGTCGAGAAGCTCACCAAAGTGCGCCCGCTGACCCTCGGCCAGGCTTCGCGCGTCCCCGGCATCACCCCCGCGGCCGTCTCGCTCGTCAACTGCTACATCGAAATCTTCCAGCGCCGCGCGGCCGAACAGGCGTCCTTCTGAAGTGCTGCGGCGAGGGGCAGTGCGTCTCAGCGAAGCCACCGTGCCCGCCTTCCTCCTCCCTAATGAGTCAGGCCTCCTCCGACCCCGACTGCCAGCGCTCGTAGGCTTTTTGCATTTCGGGTTCGGGGTCGATGCCGAGGGCGTCGGCGACTCGATTGATGTAGTTGAAGTAGGCGATGACCTGGACGGCGTCGAGAATGTCGCGGTCGCTCAAACCATGCAGCCGAAGCGTCTCGAGGTGCTGGGCGCGCAGAGCTGCCGGGGCACGGGTCACCATCTCCGCAAACTTGCACAAGGCCTTCTGGCGAGGCGTAAGCTTGGCGCGGCGGTAGTCGTGCTTGACGTGCTCGGCCAGTTTCTCGTCGTGCGATTCGGCACGGAGATCCTCTCCGTGAGCCTCGATTCAATAGAAGCAGTGGTTGGCCCAGGAAACCACAGTCGCCAACATTTCGCGTTCCACGCGCGAGAGGCCGGAAGGGCCAAACATCGTGGTGCGATACATCTGCATGGAAGCCTGCAGCGCGGCGGGATTCAGGCTCTGCACCTTGAGGATGTTGAAAACTTTGCCGGCCCGTTTGACGGCGGCATCATATTCCTGCTTCAGCTCGCCCGTGGCTTCCACGGGTTCGACGACTTTGATCCATGCCATAGGGCTATCCTCTCAGAAATCTCGCGGCACTCTTCCGGCCAGGGGTCAACCAGAACTTTCTCTTTAGCAGAGAATTCCCCGGCGTTGCACGCTTGCCCGTGCAGCACAGCACCCGCCACGAAATTGGGCAGAGCGGCAAGATCTGACATGTTGTACGCTCCTCGCGGGGTCCCGTTCGCCAAGAGACGCTACGACCCTGGCGCCTTAAACGGTATCTCGAGTTGCCAAAAAAGAAATCCCACCCAGATACTCACCTCGTCGATGCTTTTCGTGACCGAGACGCCCTGCGAGTGTCCGGCCTCCGTATCGTAGTGAAGTAGAACCGGCAGCTCCCAGTCCGTGGACGCCTGCACGAGCGCCGTCATCTTGCGTGCGTGAAGGGGAGCAACGCGCGTGTCGCCATCGCCGGTAACAAACAGGACCGCAGGGTATTTCGTCCCGGCCTTCACGTGTTGGTAAGGCGAGTAAGCCTCGAGGACTTTGAACTGCGCGGGATTGTCGGCAGATCCGTATTCGGATACCCAGTACCTGGCAACAAGAAACTTGTCGTAGCGAAGCATGTCGAGCAGCGGATACCGGCAGACGACGGCGCGGAACAGGTCCGGTCGCTGCGTCAGGGCTGCGCCGACCAGCAGGCCCCCATTGCTGGAGCCCATGATGGCCAGCCTGGAAGGCTGGGTATAGTGATTCTCGACCAGCCATTCGGCAGCAGCGATGAAATCGTCGAACACATTCTGTTTCTTGTCGAGCATCCCCGCTTGATGCCAGGTCTCGCCGAATTCGCCGCCGCCGCGAAGGTTCGGTAAGGCGAAGACACCGCCCTGCTCCGCCCACAGGGCCGCGGCGGCCGAGAAGGCAGGTGTCTCACTGAGATTGAAACCCCCGTAACCCGTGAGCAGCGCGGGATTCTTGCCATCGAGCTTTAGTCCCCGGCGATACAAAAGGAACATGGGAATGCGCGTCTGGTCTCTGGAGGTGTACCAGATCTGTTGGACCTCCAGGTTTTCAGTCTGAATCGGCACCTTGACCTGCGCCCAAACGGACTGCGCACCGCTCTCCGCCAGGTAGAGATAGATCCTTTGCGGGATGTGGAAGGAGGCGAAGGCAAAGAACATCTCCTTGCCCGTCCACCGACTTTCGATGCCGCTTACGGTACCCACCGCAGGCAGCACGAGCTCCCGCAAGAAATGGCCCGCCGCATCGAAAACCCGCAGCTCCGAGTGAGCATTGACCGTGTACCTGACCACCAGTTGACCTCCGGCAAGCGAAAACGAATCGATGACCGATTCGCCTTCTGGGAGAACTTCGCGCCAATTGTCGCGGCCCGGGTTCTTCAAATCCACGGCCAGGATTCTTCCTTTGGGAGCTTTCCAGTTGGTGCGAAGGAAGAGCACATCTCCACCGATCTCGCCGAAAAATCGGGCCGGAATATCGTTGACGATGGGCTGAAGGGGCCCGTGCGTCGAGAGGTCCTGAACGTAAATCTCCGTTTGATCGGCCGCCGATCCATGGAGAACCGTGATCATCAGGTAGCGGCCGCCGTCCGGGAGCCCGGTGAGGAGGATCTTGTCCTGCCCGTAACCCTTGCCGAAGATGATGGTATCCTTCGCCGGGTCCGTTCCCATGGCGTGGAAATAGGCGTGCGGCCCATCCGCGTCGTGGCGGGAATAATAAACACCACTCTTGTCCGGCAGACAGGAGATCGTGAAGTACCGGCCGCGAGGTAAACGATCCGGGGGCTCCTGCCGCGTGTCGACGTTGATCAGGTGGATGGTGGTCTCGTCCTCACCGCCGTTGCGCAAGCCGTAGGCCACCAGTGTGCCGTCGTCCGAGACGCCTTCCAGGCTCACGGAAACGTTCTGATCCGGGCTGAGGGGGTTGGGGTCAACCAGGACTTCCGCGGACCTCTCCCCCTTCCTCATGTAAAGGATTCCCTGTTCCTGACTCGCGAGCCGCTGCTTATAGAAATAGCGGCCGCCGCGCTCCCTGGGTACGCTGATCATATCGATCTTGATCAACTCGGTGAGCCGCCGCTTCAGCGCTGCGTGACCTGCCCAGGTCCCGAGCAGAGAGTCGGAATGTTTATTCTGCGCGTCGATCCACGCCCGCGTCTCGGCGCTCGATTGGTCTTCAAGCCAGCGGTAGGGGTCCACAATCTCGACGCCGTGGATCACTTCTTTGACGTTGTCTTTCCGCGTCGCGGGAGGCGGCGGAAGCTTGGTTTCCTGCGCTCGCGGATGCGAAACCAGCAGCATCGAGGTAACAAGGCAACAGGCTGCGCAGAAGGCGAGCCGTTTTCCGTACCCTTGCGGTCGAAACTGGAAAGTCAATTTCACTCCTCCTCAGCGTGCTCACGCTCCTGAGACCCGGAGCGCTTTATCTTGCCCCTATGGCAGCCCGTGTTGCGGAGGTCCCAGGAAGGATTCTAGCAGCTTTAGCCGCGGACATCAGGACAACCCTTCTGGCTCCCAAACTGCTGCGAAGGACGGCGCTGACCTCCGGCTGGGGGCTGTTTTGGCCAAGAAGAACGAGGTCGAATACGAAGAGCGCCTATTCAGTTACGAAGAGGCTGCCCGTCTGGCAATGCAGGCTGAGCGGCTTTACGAATGGGTTCGCAACCAGATGGGGCTTTAGGGATTCATGCGGATTCGATAAGTCCATCGTCCGGCGTGAAGCGGTCAGGCTTACGACTCGCTGAAATCGATCATGACGGGCTGCCGGCGGAAGCCGCGGGTCTTGATGGCGTCGTAGATGAGCCCTGCCGCGAACCACGATCCCCCCACAATTTTGGCGGGCAGCGGAAGGCTGAGCCAGATTCCCAGACAGAAGACGAAGCCCAACCCGGGGACCAGGAAATCACCCAGGAAATCACGTCTTCGCTCCGCTTTTCGGTGGAAATAGAACTCTCGCAGGGTTGCCAGGTTCACACCCATGAAGGCCATGAAGGCGCCGAAGTTCAGGCACTCGGCAGCCAGCTCGTAGTCCAGCACGAGCGCGCCCCCGAAAGCCAGGACGCCGACAATCCATAGGTTATAGCTGGGATTGCTCCGCTTCGGGTCGAGGTAGCCGAAGATCCTTCGGGGCAGGACATTGTCGCGGCCCATGCCGAAAAGTAGCCGAGCCGCGCTCACTTGGCCGGTCAGCCCGCTGCCAAGGTTCGCAAGGATCAGCGTGAAGCCCATCGCCTGGAACAGCAACCCGCCGCCTACGCGCCGGGTGACATCCAGGAACGCGGTCTCGAGGTTTTGGAAGCCGTGCCAGTCGGGCCAGACGCGTTGGGCAAGGTAAATCTGCAGGCCGCTGAACACGCCGGTGAAAAGACAAACCAGCACCGTGGCCAGCAACACGTTACGCCGGGGGTTCTTCACGTCTTCGGCCAAGGTGGTCACGCCGTCGAAACCAATGTAAGTGAGCGCCGCGAGCGAGGTCGCGGTGGCGATAGCGCGGGGGTTGAATGTCTTGGGATTGTAGAACGGCAAGGTAGAGAAAAGCCCACTCCAGCCTTGTCCCAGGAACAGAAACCGAACCGCCAGCACGATGAAAACGCCGATTACCCCGCACATGATGACGAGCAGGATGATGTTGGTGCGCGCGGTGGCGCGAATCCCGTGCAGGTTCAGGAAAGTCATGGCGCCGGCAAAGAACGCAGCGAGGAGGATATAAAGCAGCCGGTGAGGAAATCCCGGGATGAGCGGCTCGACCACGCGCTGCACGGTCAAACTTCCGTAGATCGTGCAGATGAGCGGGACGATCAGGTAGTCAAGGAACATCGCCCAGCCGGCCAGAAACCCCAGGTGAGGATTCAGTCCCCTGCCCACGTAGTTGTACGCCGAGCCCGCGGAAGGATACAGCGAGGCCATGCGCCCATAACTGAACGCGGTGAGCATCATGGCCACCATGGCGATGAGGATGGTGGTGACGGAGTGGCCGTCGGAAAGTTTCTGGGCGATGCCGAAGAGCGGTACGGCCGCGATCGGCATGATGAGGATGATGCCGTAGAAAATCAAATCCCAAAGCGAAAGCTCACGACGCAAGTGCGGCATGGAGGAATGGTTCGCCTGAGCCGGAGCGCATGCGTCGCCCATAGGGATTGGCTGTCCTCTCCGTCGCACCGGGTGAGCCGGCAGCTTCCTCAAAGGCCGGTCAGTATCTCACGAGTCTCGGCGAGGGGTAAACGCCGATTCCCAGACCCGGTCCCCGGCGGAGTCACCGCGCGTCGATGGTAGGAACTCGTGACTTCGCGTTTCGGCGGGAGCTATGTTACGATGCGAGATTAGCGAAATTTCGGCGGCATGCGAGCTGCCCAGACCCGTTCGGGGGCTTGGAAAACCTTCAGGGAAAAGCGAAACCTGTGAACCCAGCAACTCCTCAACGTCCGCGCATTCTGAGTGGCATGCGCCCCACGGGCAGGCTCCATCTCGGCAATCTGGTCGGCGCGCTGCAAAATTGGGTGAAGCTGCAGGAAGAGTACGACAGCTTTCACTTCGTCGCCGACTGGCACATGCTGACGACGGAATACGCGGACACCAGCGAATTGAAGGAAAACACTTGGCAGATGGTGGCAGACTGGCTGGCGGCGGGACTTGATCCCACCAAGGCCACCTTCTTCATCCAGTCGCGCTTGCCGGAACACGCGGAACTGCACCTGCTCTTCTCTATGGTGACGCCGCTCAGTTGGCTGGAGCGCGTGCCCACTTACAAGGAGCAGCTCGAAAACATCAAGGATCGCGACCTGCACACCTACGGATTCCTCGGCTACCCTCTGCTGCAGGCTGCCGACATCCTGATGTACAAACCGCGCTACGTTCCCGTGGGTGAAGATCAGGTTCCGCACGTGGAGTTGACGCGCGAAGTGGCACGAAGGTTCAACGACGCCTTCGGGACGCTGATGCTTGCGGATCTGCCCGATGCCGCATGGAGTGCCCTTGCGACGAAGGTTGGTATGCCGCATGAAATTCTCCTCCAACTGCTACCGGACTCGCCGCGCACCGCTAAGGATAAAAAAAGAGTGATCCAGGAGCACTTTTGCTCCGTTCCACTGGACGTCAGGGCCAATTACCTGAACAGTGGTGAGGGGCTCATGAAGGTTAAGCCCGTCTTTCCCGAACCCGAGGCATTGCTCACTACTGCGCCCCGGCTGCCGGGCACCGATGGCCGCAAGATGTCGAAGAGTTACGACAACGCGATTTTCCTGACCGACGCGCCGGAAGTGGTTTCGAAGAAGCTCGCCGGGTACATGACGGACCCGGCGCGCAAGCGCCGCAACGACCCCGGGAATCCCGACGTTTGCCCGGTGTTCGACCTGCACAAGATCTTTTCCTCGCGGCAGGCGATCGATCGCGTGAACCGTGAGTGCCGCACCGCGGAGATCGGCTGTGTGGATTGCAAGAAGCTTGCGGCCGCGCATCTGAATCCATTTCTCGCGCCGATTCAGGAGCGGCGGAAACCTTACGAGCAAAATCCGCAGAAAGTCTGGGATGTGCTTGAGGAGGGAACTGCAAAAGCCCGCGGCGTGGCGCAGGTTACCATGGCCGAAGTGCGCGCCGCGGTGAAGCTGACCTAGATGATCGACGAACCGCGCGACCCGAATCCGGAGACACCTGCACCGGGAGAGTTGGGTGAAACTCCCGCTCCACCGCCCAAACGTGTGTCGCACCTGACGGCGCCCCCTCCGCCGGTGAAGCTTGCGATCTACGAGGGACCGCTCGATCTGCTGCTCGACTTGATCCGCAAGCAGCAGGTCAATATCTACGACATTCCCATCGCGAGAATTACACAGCAATATCTTGACTATCTACATATGCTGGAGGAACTGAATATCGACATGGCGGGAGAGTTTATCTTCATGGCTGCCACACTGATTCACATCAAGTCGCGCATGCTGCTGCCCCCCGACCCGACCGCTCCAGCCGAGGAGCAGGAAGATCCGCGCACGGAGCTGGTGCACCGCCTCCTTGAGCACGAGCAGTTCAAGAACGCTGCGGAGATGCTCAACTCGAAGCGCCTGGTGGAAGACGCCATGTGGTCCCAATCAGGCATCGGGGAGTTTGCGGAGGCGGAAGACGAGCCGGGGCTGGTGGTTTCGGTGTTCGATCTGATTTCGGTGTTCCGCGAAATCCTGGAGCGCGCCAAGAAGCGGGCGCAGATACAGATCAAGCGCGAAGAGGTCACGGTGGCGCAGATGGTTGAACACGTGAAGCAGATGCTGCGCGCAAGGTCAGGCCCGGTTCCGCTCGCAGATTTGTTCGGCGACTATCTGTGGCGACAGGCGCTGATCGCCCTATTCCTGGCGCTGCTCGAACTGGTGCGCTTGCGCGCGGTGCTGCTCCGGCAGAAGGACTTGTTCGCGCCTATCACGGTGGCGAAGAGCCGGAGGTTCGAAGAAATCCTGGCGGCCACAACCGCCCAGGAATTCGCGGCAGGTTTGGAGGAAAGTTTGAGTTAGTCGTCAGGGGTCAGTTGTCAGTCGTCAGTAGAACGAGATTTCCAGTCCTGACGGCAATGAGCCAGCAACTGAAAACTGACCCGAGAGAACTGAAGACTTCTTTTATGCTGAATGACGAGATTCTGAAGGCCCTCATCGAAGGGATCATCTACGTGGCGCCGGAGCCGGTCACGCTCGATGCCATCCTGAAGACCCTGGACGGCGAGGAGCGGGATCGGGTAAAGGCCAAGCTCGACGAGCTGATCGCTGATTACGAGCAGAACCAGCACGGGATTCAGATCCGGCAGGTGGCGAATGGCTACAAGTTTTCCACCAAAACCGAGCACCACGAGATCCTGCGGAAATATGTCAAGAGCTTGAAGCCGCCGATCCGGCTCTCGAAGCCCGCGCTCGAAACGCTGGCGGTGGTCGCATACCGGCAGCCGGTGACGCTGCCGGAAATCGAGGAGATTCGCGGCGTGGATGCAGGCGGGGTGATCCACACCCTGATGGAAAAGAAGCTGGTGGTGACGGCGGGGCGGAAGAGCGTGGTGGGACGGCCGATTCTCTATCGCACCTCGCGGGATTTCCTTGTGCACTTCGGGTTAAAGGACGTGGGCGAGTTGCCCAGCCTAAAGGAATTCGAGGAGCTGGCGAAGCGTGCGCTGGGCTCCGAGTGGATCGCCGACGAAGCACCGGCGGCGGGAGCTGAACCCGCACCGGTATCGAGTGAGGAGGCCGGTGGAGGGGTGGGTGAAGCAGCCGCCGTGTCGTCGCCTCCCGAGCCCGCGCCGCCTGCTGCTCAGGAGACGACGCCTGGGGAGAATCCGGAAGCGGCAGCGCCCGCCGGCGAACCGCCGGCTCCCGCGCCAGCCGCGCCGAGCGAAGAAAACGCTGCGCCACCCCCCGAGGAGACACTTCCCACGTCCGGCTAGGGGCGACCCTGGAGGGCGTGGGTCACAGGAACATATCCCGCTGGTCGCGGACTCGAAAGTGTAGCCTCTCGCACCTATGCAACAGCGCCTTCAGAAAATCATTGCTGATGCCGGTATTACCTCGCGTCGCAAGGCTGAACAGATGGTTCTGGAAGGCCGCGTGAGCGTCAACAGCGAGACCGTTACCCAGCTCGGCTCGAAGGCCGATCCCGAGCGCGACCACATCCGTGTGGACGGCCGTTTGCTGAGGCGCGCCACGCCGCACGTCTACCTGCTGTTAAACAAACCTGTCGGTTACGTTTCGACGGTCAGCGACCCACAGCGCCGGCCCACTGTGCTCTCGCTGGTACACGGAATCAAGCAACGCGTCTACCCGGTCGGCAGACTGGACTACCACTCCTCCGGCTTGATGATTCTGACCAACGACGGCGCGCTCGCGAACTTCCTGATGTCGCCAGCCTCGGCCGTGCCCAGAACGTACCACGTGAAACTGCAGGGCCGGCCAGAGGCCGGGGAGATCGCGAAACTGGAAAGCGGGATAGTGCTCGACGGGCGACGGACAGCGCCCTGCCAAGTCGGCCCCCTTGCAGGGCGCGACAAACCTTGGTATGAAATCACCCTCGTCGAGGGCCGCTACCACCAGGTCCGGCGGATGTTTGAGCGCATCGGGCAGCCGGTGGTAAAGTTAAGACGCATTCGGATTGCGTTCCTGACCGACCGCGGCTTGCGGCCTGGCCAGCTACGCCATCTGACGGGTGCCGAAGTTGAGCGGTTAAAAAACTGGAGGGGGGGAAGGTAGGAGAGGGCTAAACCTCTTGTGCCGAGAGCCCGCCCCTACCCCACAATCCATGCCGCGATCTTCCATCTACGATATGCTTCCACCCTGGTCGAGCCGCATTCGACCCTACCCGCCGGGCAAACCTATCGAGGAAGTCGAGCGCGAACTGGGGCGTACGGCCATCAAGCTGGCGTCGAACGAAAACCCGCTTGGACCTTCACCCAAAGCCCAGGAGGCCATCCGCAACTATCTTGATCACATTCATGTCTATCCAGATGGAAGCGGATATTACCTGCGGAAGAAACTCGCGGAAATCCAGGGCCTTTCCATGGACCAGGTCATCCTGGGCGCCGGCTCGACCGACCTGATCGAGCTGGTGGCGAAGACGTTTCTTTCCGGCAGCGCCGATGAAGCGATCACTTCCGCTTCGGCTTTCTACATGTATCGACTGGCCATTGAAGACATGGGCGCAGGGCTGGTGCAGGTGCCGATGCGCGACCTGACCTTCGATCTTCCCGCGATTGCCCACGCCATCACGGCACGCACCAAAGTGGTTTACCTCGGCAATCCCAACAACCCGACGGGTACGATGTTCACCGCCGAGGAGCTCGACCGATTCCTCGAGGCGATTCCCTCGCGCATTCTGGTGGTGCTGGACGAGGCGTACTTTGAATATGTGCAGCGCCCGGATTATTCCCATTCGATTGACTACGTCCGGGCGGGGAAAAATATCCTGGTGCTGCGGACTTTTTCCAAGGTGCACGGCCTGGCGGGAATCCGGCTCGGGTACGGGATGGGACATGCGGAACTGATTGAGTGCCTCCACCGCATTCGCTCGCCGTTTAACGCCTCGAGCCTGGCCCAGGTGGCGGGCATGGCGGCGCTGGATGACCATGAGCACATCGCGAGGTCAGTCGAGAGCAATCGCCGCGAGATGAAATTCCTGACCGAAGAGTTGACGCTGCTGGGCGTGCGGTACACGCCGTCGGCGGGGAATTTCCTGCTGGTCGATACCGGACGGGATTGCGAGGAAGACTTCATTCGCTTGCTGCACGAAGGTGTGATCGTGCGGCCCGTGAAGCTTTACGGCTTCCCGACTTCCCTGCGCGTGACGGCGGGGATTCACGAAGAAAACGAGCAGTTCCTGGAGGTACTGCGCCGCGTGCTGTCGTCGCCGGTGAAGGCGGGCAAGCTGTAATGGAGTTACCTGCTTCGGCCCCCAGGGCGGTGGGTGGCCCTGCAGAGCGTGAGGCGGGAGTGAAAAGCAGTCGAAAGTTGAAGGTTGAAAGTTAAAGCGTATCGCGTCCGCCGCGCCGGACGACGAGGAGTCTGGCAATTCGCTGGTAAGACGAAACTGCAGATCTTTCGCCCGCCAAGGCGGGCTCAGGATGACATTGCCGGGACGTTTTTCAGCAAACTGCTGGGCGGGAGCCGAGGGTTGCAGGTGATGTCGGACGCAATCATGGAGATTCTCGAACACTGCAAGACGCTGGCGGTGGTGGGCCTGTCGTCGAAGGCTGCACGCCCGAGCCACGGGGTGGCAGCCTACATGCAGAGCCACGGGTACCGGATCATCCCCGTGAACCCGCATGAGGAATCGGTCTTGGGCGAGAAGGGCTATGCGTCACTGGACGAAGTCCCCGAGCCTGTCGATGTGGTCGTGATCTTCCGCCGGTCGGAATTCGTTCCGGAAGTGGTGGAGGCCGCCATCCTCAAGCAAGCCAAAGTGATCTGGATGCAAGAAGGGGTGATTCACGAGCAAGCGGCCGAACGCGCCCGCGTCGCCGGCCTCACGGTCATCATGGATCGATGCATTCTGAAAGAACACGCCAAGCGGTTTGTGACCGACGGGATTTGAAGTACCTGGCGCAATCCACCCCACGGAAAACTGCTGGAGACTGAACTGAATTCTCACCCGCCCCGCGCGTATTTCTTCTTCCACTCCTCGATGGCCTGGAGTTTTTCTTTCAGCCTCTTTTCGAAGCCCTGGTCGGTGGGGCGGTAGTAGCGGCGGTCCTTGAGGTTGTCGGGCAGGCACTGCATGTCGGTGAGCTTGTCTTCAGCCTTATGCGCGTACTGATAGCCTTTGCCGTAACCGAAATTCGCCATCAGTCCGGTCACCGGGTTGCGCAGATGGAAGGGCACGGGTTCGGCGATGGTCTTCTGCGCGTCGTTCACAACTTCGCCATAGCCGACATAGAGCGCATTTGACTTGGGCGCGAGCGAAAGATAGACCGCAGCCTCTGCGAGCGCCAAATTCCCTTCCGGCATTCCCAGGAAGTGCACCGCCTGCATGGCCGCGACCGTAACGCCCAGAGCATTCGGGTCGGCCAGGCCGATGTCCTCCGAGGCCTCGCGAATCAGGCGGCGCGCGATGTAAAGGGGATCTTCTCCTGCTTCGAGCATTCGTCCCAGCCAGTAGAGGGCGGCGTCGGGGTCGGAATTGCGGACGGACTTGTGGAGGGCGGAAATCAGGTTGTAGTGTTCTTCGCCGGCTTTGTCGTACAGCAGAACTTTCCGCTGAATGGCGTCCTCAACCAGGGCTTCGGTAATGGTGATGCGTCCCTCCGGGTCGCGCGCAGCGGCCGCGACGGCGGTTTCGAGCGTGTTGTAAGCCGCACGCGCGTCGCCGTTCGCGAACACCGCAATTTGCCGCAGAAGCTCGTCGGGGATCTCGATGTGCTGGGAGCCGAGGCCCTGCTTCACGTTGCCGAGCGCGCGGCGGAGGAGCGCCAGCACCTCGTCAGTCGAGAGGGCGGAGAGCATGTAGACCTTGGCACGCGAAAGCAGGGCGGCGTTGATTTCGAATGAGGGATTTTCCGTGGTGGCGCCGATCAGCACGATGTCGCCCCGCTCAACGTAGGGCAGAAACGCATCCTGCTGCGCCTTGTTGAAGCGATGGATTTCATCGATGAACAACACAGTGCGGCGACCGTAGTGGCGTGATTTTTCCGCTGCCGCCATCACTTCCTTGATTTCTTTGATGCCCGCGAGGACGGCGCTGAAGCGCACGAAATCGCTGCGGGTTTTGCGCGCGACGATGGTGGCGAGTGTGGTCTTGCCGGAGCCCGGTGGACCCCAGAGGATCATGGAACCCAGCTCATCGCGCTCGATCTGGCGACGGAGCGGTTTGGCCGGCCCCAAGATGTGAAGCTGGCCCACGAATTCTTCGATCGTCTCAGGCCGCATGCGGTCGGCCAGCGGCGAGGGACTCGCACCGCGCTGCGAGGCGCTGGAAGGGCGGTCGGTGGGGGTTGTTTCGAAAAGGCTCATGTCAAATCGGGCCATCGAGCGATCGGCTCATCGGGGGATTGATAAACCCGGGAGCAATTTCATTTAATATCTGAACCCTCGCTGGCGTGTCGCCTCATACAGAAAGATGCCGGCTGCCGTGGCCGCGTTCACGGAATCCACTTCCTCCCGGATCGGGATGCTCAGAAGTTGGCTGGCGTGCCGGGCAATCTCCTCGGGCAATCCGCTGGCTTCGCGCCCGACGAGGATCGCGAGGGGTCCCGTCAGATCTGCGCTCGCAAGCGCTGACGGGCTGTGACGATCCGCAGCCACGATGCGGACGCGATGGCTCAAGAACGTCAGGGCCTCATTCGGATCGAGGTCGCAAACGAGTGGAAGCCGGAAGACGGCTCCCGCCGAAGCGCGCACCGCCTTGGGATTGAACGGGCTCACGGTCTCCTTCAAGGTGAGGAGGGCTGACGCGGAAAACGCCAGCGCGGTGCGCAGCATCGTGCCGAGGTTGCCGGGATCTTGAATTCGACAGGCTACCAGCAGCAGGGCATCGTGTCCGGCCACAACTTGTTCGAGCTTGTGGACGGGCAGTTCCACGAGGGCCGCGATTCCCTGCGGAGACTGAGTTTGCGCGACGCGCTCGAACAAGCGGTCAGGGACCTGCGTGATTTCGGCCTCGCCGGGCAGGCGACCGAGCAGTGCGGAGAACCTTTGCGCTGCGCCGCTCGCTATCAAGACGCTGTGAGTTTTGACGTGGGGCGCCGCCTTCAGCGCTTCCTCCACCAGAAAGGGTCCCTCCACAGCCAGCCAACCCTGCCGCGTGGTGCCTTCGGCCAGCGCCCGCCGGAAAACCTTCACGAGCGCATTCGTGGGACTGCCGACTTCACGGGGATTTGTGCGCCTCATGGGATGACCTCAACCGTTTTACTGACTGGGACGACAGCTTAACGCTGTGGCGGCATGATGTCGAGACCTGGGCGTTCCGCACAGGACTTTGGGAGGCATTGCGAGCGCCGGCGTGTGATAGAATCCCGCCGATTTCTGGCATTCCTTAGATAAGCCTCCGGAGGTCTCCATGCGCAAGCTGGGCTTGTTTCTTATCTGGTTCTGTCTCGTTCCCGCTGCACTCGCTCAGGAATTGAGCGGGCTGCTTGCCGACCTGCCGAAGCCACACGACTACGTCCTGAAACGCGTCTCGAGCTGGGACCGTACCGGGGCGAACGACGACATGCGCAAGATTGCGGCGGGCGAAACATTCACGGTGTTCGAGGAGTCAGGCCCGGGCGTCATCACCCACATCTGGTTTACGATCGCGAGCGCCGAGGCTGCGCATTTGAAAAAACTGGTGCTCCGCATGTACTGGGACAACGAACCCACGCCCATCGGCGATTTCTTCGGATTGGGCCTCGGCGAGTATTTCACCTATCAATCCTTGCCGCTTGCCGTCGGTTCCACGAAGGCCCTGAACTCGTTTTTCCCGATGCCGTTCCAGAAAATGGCGAAAATCACGGTGACCAACGAAGGCAAACTTCCCGTGAATTCATTCTATTTCAATATCGATTACCGGAAATACGCGGGCCCTCTTGCTGCCGATACGCTTTACTTCCACGCGCAATATCGGCAGGCCACGCCGAATCATGGCTGGACAAACCAATGGCAGAGCAATGGCGATCCCTTCGTCAACGGGAGACCCGACCTGACGGGGGAGGACAACTACGTTTAGATGGAGGCCACAGGACGCGGGCACTACGTGGGTGTGACGATGTCGGGGCTGCAAAACCAGGACGGCTGGTGGGGAGAGGGTGACGACATGTTCTTCATTGACGGCGACAAGCTCCCCACGATCACGGGCACGGGCTCCGAAGACTATTTCCTGGGAGCATGGGATTTTGGCGATCAGCCGTTCTCGTACGAGCTGTTCGGCGCACCCGTCAAAGGTGATGAACTGGCGGGAAGCCGGTCATCAGTTTATCGCTTCCACCTGGATTCGCCGATTCCCTTCACGAAGTCGATTCGCGCCACCATCGAGCACGGGCACGCGAATCACCGCTCGGACAACTACTTCTCCGTCGCCTATTGGTATCAGAGGGAGCCGCACGCCCCCTTTCCCGCACTGCCGCCGGTTGATCAGCGGCTGCCCAAGCTTTATCCCGTGGGTGGACCGGGGAACGCAGCAAAGTGAAAACGATCGGGTGATCGGGTCACAAGGATCGACTTCAAGCCGGCTAGCCGGCGGAGGCCCTCTTGGCGCCGGAGACCTGCGCCTCCAGCTCTGCCATGTCCAATACGATTACCCTGCGGCGCTCCAGGCGGATGATGCCCCGGTCCACAAACCGCCGCAGGTTCCGCGAG
>JBEKAK010000003.1:0-122106 GCA_050018275.1 Terriglobia bacterium
GTCATAAGGACCTCCTTATGACTCCACACTACTCCTTGGGTTGTATGGGGGTTCTAAAACGTCGGACACGCGAAGCGTTCGCCGCGGCAGCGGCTTCGTTCAAGTCGGCAAACCGGACAAGTGGCCCACCGACCTCACGGTCCAGCGTTCGAGGAAATAGCTCCTGCCTTGTCGCCTAGTCTTTATCGACGAATCCGCAGGGGCAATCCGAAGTTCTGGCCGAGCGATGACGCACTCGGAAGCGATCCTCTTGGTTGCGTAACTTGAATACTGAAACGTGCTGCCGCTCGGAGAGCTGTTGCGAAATCCCCATCCCACCACGGAGAAGCCACTCACCCAGCATCATGGTTGACTGCTGCCTGTCGATTGGCGGAACTGTGCAATGAATGTTCGGGATGAGCCGAGGGAAATCGCCAGGTGTTCCTTTACAACTGCGGAGTAAGTTGCCCAGTCTCCAAACGTCTTTCACACCCGGTCTCACACGGCCTCCCTGATCACTGCGGCGAATTGCCACTCATGGTCGCAGGGATAACTCATGGAGGCGCGAAATCGGCGTACACCTGAAGCGGCGCTTGTGCAGTACTGCACAAGCCGATTAGGCGCACTATGCGCCCCCCGCAGAGATCGCCCGGTTTCCAGCCATACTTCGTCATGGGATGGCCTCCTGCGGGGCAGAACTGGCCCGGAATACGTGATCTTACTCGAGCTATGCTGTTGTAGTTCGAGACTGACTACGGCGAGCCCACTTGGGATTTTGGAACCAAATGGAACCAATCGGGGGTGCGTAGTGGCCGTAAGTGCTTGAAAACTTGGTGCCGCGGGACGGAGTTGAACCGCCGACGCCAGCCTTTTCAGGGCTGCGCTCTACCACCTGAGCTACCGCGGCACGCGAACAATTTGGGTAGCCGGACCCCCTTGCATCGCGCTCGCGCAAAGGCGAAAGGTCTCGCGAAGCTATCTCCGGTCCGTGCAAACATTCTCAGGCGGATTCGATTTTCTGTCAAGAATACGTGAAAGAAGTCAGCTTTTCGTTCGCCCCACTCCCTCACCAGCGAGATGTGCTGCCGCGCCTGATCACGCTGGAACTGGAGCTGAAGTCTAGAGCCCTCCCCAGTCCTCCGGTGGAAATTCAACTCCCCAGAACCGGCGCGCGTCGAGAAATTCCACCCCGATGCGCCCTGCCTGAGGCGTTTCGGGCTCGCCGACCCACACGACCTGGAATTGGCCTACATGGCCTCGGTCTTTCGTGCGGACTGTGATCACCTGGCCCGGGCTGTACGAGCGGGACGTCCGTATTGACGCCCCAAACTTGTTGACGTTGAGAGTTTCCGTCTCCTCGGTGAACTCCCTTCCCTCAGCGTCCTTCCCACTGACGATGATCCGGCACGCGAGGTGCAGTCTTGTCCATCGCCGCCGTTGGGGTTGAGTCATGCTGGCCATTGGCCAAATCCCCTTCCCGCTTCGAAGATTGCGCGGTCTGCCTTCGAGTTGGTCCCGCGAGTTTGGTTTTTCGGTCCTTTCATACCACTGCCAGGGTGCGTGACTTCAGTGGAGGGTCAGCGCAGGAACTGATCCGCCTCATGCAGCCAGTCGGGGCGCTTCAATACTTCGCGCGGGCGCGAGCCGTCAGGAGTGCTGACGATGCCGTCCTTTTCCATCATGTCGATGAGGCGCGCGGCGCGCCCGTATCCCAGGCGCAGGCGGCGCTGCAGCAGGGAAGTCGAGGCCTTGCCGGATTCCACCACGATGCGCACAGCATCTTCATAGACGGAATCAAGTTCGGCGGATTCCTCCTCGTCCTCCGGCAGGTCTTCCTGATCCTTGTCGCGAAGGGGTTCCAGGAACTCCTCGTCATACTGAGGCTGCGACTGCGACTTCCACAAATCCACGACCCTCCCGATTTCTTGCTCCGTGATCAGCGGCCCGTGCAGGCGCTGCAGGCGGGCGCTGCCGGGCGGCAGAAAGAGCATGTCGCCGCGTCCCAGCAGGGCTTCGGCGCCATTGGCATCCAGGATGGTGCGCGAGTCCACCTTCGAGGCGACGCGGAAGGAGATTCGGGACGGCATGTTGGCCTTGATCAAACCCGTGATCACATCCACGGACGGACGCTGTGTGGCCAGGATCAGGTGAATGCCCACCGCGCGCGCCATCTGGGCCAGGCGCGTGATGGATTCTTCCACGCCTTGCGGCTCTACCATCATCAGGTCAGCGAGTTCATCGATGAAGATCACGATGTAAGGCAGGGGGTGCTGCTGCTCGCCCTGGGTGTCAAAAAGATTCAGGGTTGAGTCCGGCTCAAACATCTTGTTGTACTGTTCGATGTTGCGTACGCCGTGCTCGGCCAGCTTTCTCAGCCGCTCATCCATCTCTATGACCGCGCGGCGCAAGGCGTTCGCGGCCTGCTTGGGTTCGGTGACGATGGGCGTGAGCAGGTGGGGGATGCCATCGTACAGGCATAACTCCAGGCGCTTCGGGTCGATCAGGATGAGCTTGACTTCATCCGGCGTGGACTTATAGAGAATGGAAACAATCATCGAGTTAATCGCCACGCTCTTGCCGGCCCCCGTTGAGCCCGCGATCAGCAGGTGCGGCATTTGGGTCAGATCGCTGATGCGGATCTTGCCCGTGATGTCTTTTCCCAAACCGAGACTGAGCTTTGAGGACGACGTCGCAAACTCGCTCGATTCGATCAGTTCGCGCAGGTGAATGATCTCGCGGTGGTGGTTCGGCACTTCGATGCCCACCGTGGATTTGCCGGGAATGCGATCGATCAGAATCGACTCGGCCTTCATCGCGAGACACAGGTCGTCGACCAGGTTCGTGATGCGGCTGTACTTGATGCCGGCTTCCGGCTTGAATTCGTAGGTTGTCACCACCGGGCCGGGGTGAATCTGCGTGATGCTGCCCGTAACACCGAACTCCCTGAATTTGTCAGTCAATCGGACGGCGCGTTCCTTCAGTTCGTTTTCATCGATGCCTTCCGCATCTTCCGGAGGCCGCAGCAGCGTGGCGCTCGGCAGCTTATAGCCATGCGCCCCGCGCCCCACGATCCTGGGCGGCGCGGCGGCCGCAGAAGGCTTTGGCATACGCAGCACGGGCGCCGGAGCCGGCTTCTCATGGGATTCCGATTTGGCTGGGGAAGCAACACCGCCCGGGTTCGCCCCCGGCTGTACTGCGGGCTGCGGCGGGGCGGCTTGCCGGGCGGCCGCTCTTTGAATCACTATCGGCGACTGGCCCATCACGCGTTGCCGCTCCAATTGTTTCCGCCTGCGCTCGGCGGCTTTGGCGGCGCGAGCTTGTTGCCACGCTTTCCAGCGCGCGTTGAGCGGAACTACTACACCCCTCCAGTGGCTTTTCAGAAATCCCGCCGCCGCGCCGAAGGAAAACCGCGTGACCAGAAACAGAGAAGTCAGAAAAACCGTCGTGGCCACAATCCACGCTCCCACGCGGTTGAAGGTGTGGATCAAGCCCGCCGCCGTGAGGTACCCCAGCACCCCGCTGCCGCGCAGCGCCCCGTGAATGACCGGCGTGTAGGGAAAGAGCTCCAGAAGCGCGCCGAGCGACACCAGCAGCATCCCTGTGCCCAGCGCCTTGGTGCGTGGCGCAGTAAATGGCCGTACGATCAGCCAGCGCGTGCCCATCAGCAGGAGGGCGAGCGGAATCAGGTAAGCCACCCAGCCGAAGCCTTGAAACAGCGCGTCCGCAACGAAGGCGCCCACGGGGCCGATCCAGTTGTGCGGCAGAGCGCCGCTCGCCACCGCCGTGTTCAAGGACGGATCTTCAGGCAGGTAAGACGCCAGGCTCAGAAAGATCAGCAAGCCGACCACACCCGTGAGCAGCCCGATCAGCTCGGAAAGCCGCCGCGAGTCCAGCAGCGGGGTTTTCGGGCTCTTGGAGCTTGCGTCCTTGGATTTAGAGGGAGACGCCGGGGATGGGCTTCCCATGGGTTGCCTCGCTTTATCGAACTGATGCCTGAAGTAGCAGGTGTGCGGTGCCAGGCGCGCGGTGCCAGAAAGAGGTTGTCGACGACATCCGACACCTTACCCCTCGAACCCGGCGCTCAGTGATGCAATCCCCATCCGAGCGCCAATACTATCACGCCCAGCATAACCCGGTAAACAACGAAAACGGCAAAGGTCCGCCGCTCGAGATACCGGATCAACACGGCAATCACCAGGTATCCGACCACCGCCGCCACCCCTACGCCCACTAGGAACGGCAGGCGCATCTCCGCCGGCAGGCCGGAGTGGCGAAGTTCCAACGCTTTCTTGAAAGCCGCGCCCGCGATGATGGGAGTGGAAAGCAAAAACGAAAAGCGCGCCGCGGTCTCCCGTTTCATGCCGCGGAAGAGGCCTGCCGTCATGGTCGAGCCCGAACGCGAGACGCCCGGGATCACGGAAAACGCCTGCGCCACACCGACCACGATCGAATCCACCAGGCCCACGTGACCCAGGTCGTGCTCGCGCCGGCCCGCGCGCTCGCCCGCCCACATCAGCATGCCGACGATGATCAGCGCGAAGCCGATGATGATCGGCGAGCGCAATTGCTCCTCCGCGGCGTGCTCAAACAACCACCCGGCAATCCCTGCCGGGATCGTGGCGATGACCAGGTACCAGAAGAGCTGGCGGTTTTCGCCCAGCAGCGCGATGGGCCCCGCTGCGGCCGTCACGCCACTCGCTGCGTCTGCGCTGCTGCGTCTGCCGATTCCCAACACCAGCTTGAGCATCTCGAGCCAATAGCGCCAGAAGTAGCCAACCACCGCGACGAGCGTCCCTGCGTGCAGCGCGATGTCAAACGTGAAGCCGGGATCCTTCCACCCCAGCAGCCACGGGAACAGCACCAGGTGCGCCGTGCTCGAAACCGGCAAGAATTCCGTCAGGCCTTGAACGATGGCAAGAACGATCGCTTGGTAGATTGGCATGAGGCTCCTGATTTTGGATTTTCGGTTTTGGACTTTGGATTCACGGATATCACTTCTGGACGCTATCTGCAGGTTCGCAGAGTTTTGATAGAAGCCACCGTCATGGCGACCAGTTCATTTGCCTCCTTTTTCATGGCGTCAATACGATTCGGTGTTACCACGCCCGCTTCGGCAAGCAACTCGACCCAGTAAATCGATTCGTCCGCCTCTTCCTCGACGATGCTGAGCTTGGCGACGACGTCAGAAGTCGACTTCCCCCGGCACGCCGCGCGACAATTCGCCCCGACTGACGTTCCCGCACGCAGCAATTGCCGTCCGATCACTTCGGCGGTTCTGTTACGTGGGAGTGCTTCAACCAATCGGATGACTTCTAAGGGAAATCGCTTAGTTCTGTTCTTAAATGTTTGTTCGTCCAAAGGACATCTTCCGAGACCGGGATGCGCCGGCCTCTAATCTAAAACCCCAAGTAGATTCGCTCGTCCCTGGCACACAGGTGGTTTAGCTCCGCGAGTCCGGGTGCCGAATCCAAAATCCAAAATCTAAAATTCAAAATCGAAAATGTCGTATGTTTACACTTCCAGAATCACCGGCAAAATCATGGGCCGTTTGCCGGTTTCCTGGTCGAAGTGCCGGCGCAGGGCGGTGCGGATTTTCTCCTTGATCACGCCCCAGTCGCTCACTTCTTCGAGGTTTGACTTCTCGATGGTTCGCAAGATCACTTGGCGCGCGCTTTCCACCAACTCGCGCGCCTCCTCGAGCGGCACAAACCCGCGCGAGACGATTTCAGGCTGGGTTTCAAGCAGGCCCGTATGCTCGTTGATGGCGAGGATGGGAATCACGATGCCGTCGGCGGAAATGTGGCGGCGCTCCTTGAGGATAACCTCTTCCACTTCGTCGAGCGTGCCGCCATCGATGCAGATGCGTCCCACGGGCACACGGCCCGCGCGGCGCGCGCCCTGCTCGTCGAACTCCAGCACGTCGCCGGTTTCGATCAGGAAGGTTTCTTGCGAAACCGCCGCCAGTTCCTTGGCCAGCTCCAGGTGCCGCCAAAGTTGCCGGTACTCACCGTGCATGGGCACGAAATATCTGGGCCGCACGAGATTGAGCATCAGCTTCAATTCTTCCGCACTGCCGTGCCCGGAGACGTGCACGGGCGGTTGGCTGCCGTCGTGGTAGTGCACGTGCGCCCCGCGCCGGTAGAGGTGGTCGAGCATGCGGAAAATGGCTTTCTCGTTGCCTGGGATAACGCGCGCGCTCAACACGACTTCGTCGCCGGGTTCGACCGTCACCCAGCGGTGGCCCGCTACCGCCACGCGCGCCATCGCCGACATCGGTTCACCCTGGCTGCCCGAGAGCACGATCGCCACCTGGTTCGGGGGCAGCTTGCGAAGGTCCTGCGGAGGCACCAGCAGACCCGGCGGCACCTGCAGCCTGCCCATCTGCATGCCAATCTCGGAATTCTGAAACATGCTCCGGCCCACAAAGCACAGCCTGCGGCCATGCCGATGAGCCAAGTCGGCGACGATTTGCAGGCGATGCAGCGACGTCGCAAAGCAGGAAATCAGCACGCGCCCCCGGGCTTCCGACAGGATGTGTGCAAGGCGCTCGCTCACGGCGCGCTCTGAGGGCGTCAGGCCCGGCCGCTCCACGTTCGTCGAATCCGAGAACAGCGCCAGCACGCCGCGTCGACCGTAGTCGGCGAGCGTGTGCAGGTCGCTCACCTGCTGGTCGGGGGGCGTGGGGTCGAATTTGAAATCGCCGGTGTGAATCACCGTGCCGAGCGGCGTGGTCAGCGCCAGCGCGCCGGACTCAATGGTGCTGTGCGTCAGGTGGATGAACTCCACGCGGAACGGTCCCACCTGGAATGGCTCGCGCGGGTGCATTTCGCGCAAGTCCGCGCTTTCGGCCAAATCGTGTTCCACCAGCTTTGAGCGCGCCAGCGCCAGCGTGAACGGCGTACCATAAACCGGCGCATCGACTTCTTCCAGCAGATAGGGGAGGCCGCCGATGTGATCCTCGTGGGCATGAGTCAGCAGGATGGCTCGCACGCGGTCGCGGTTTTCGCGAACGTAGCCCAGGTCCGGGATGACGATGTCCACGCCCAGCAGTTCGGCATCCGGAAACATGACGCCGCAGTCGACGATCACCACGTGGTCGTCAAACTCATACGCCATCATGTTCATCCCGAATTCGCCCAGACCCCCCAGCGGAATGGCTTTCAGTTTATGGTTTAGAGATGGAATGCGATCCTCCTATGTATCCGCCTATGCTAACACACAATCTTGAACCGTGCGGCCCCAAGGACACACGGAGCCGGTGTGCCCATCACGCAGGAAGGAAGCGGGCGTGAGCCGGGCACCAGGCCCGTTTTAGTTCTGGTTTCCCAGCCCGTGCATGTTTCCGCAGATCTTACAGAGTGTGGGTGGGGCGAGGTTATCTACGCGGTGCTTGACGGGCTTGAGGGTACGCAGGTAGGCGAATATGGATTTCAAATCGTCGTCGGTCAAGTTGCGGTACGACCACCAAGGCATGATGGGGCTGAGCTCGCGGGCTTGGACGAATCCCGTGCGCATCACGTGCACGAAGAACCTCTCATCGTAATAGGAAATGCCCGAGAGGTCGGGCGTAAGGTTGGCGGTGGCAGCGCGTCCCCACGGGCCTTCGAAAACCTCGCCACCGGCCAGCTCCAATCCCGGAATCGGCTCGCCTTTTCTCTGGGGCGTATGGCAATCACCGCATCCGCCGACGGTTGCCAGGAACTCGCCGCGCTTTTCAGGGCTGGAAAGATCCGGCGGCGGCGCCGGCTCCGTCAGCGGCTGGGGAACGCTGCGAATCAGGTACTTCACCGGAAAAACAATCTCGGTTTTGAGCAGCGGATGGTACACCGGCGCGAGCGAGCGGAGGAAAACGATGACGGAGGCAAGGTCCTCGTCCGAAAGGCGGCGGTAATTGGGGTACGGCATCAGCGGAAACAGTGCACGACCATCTCGCCCAATGCCTTCGCGAATGGCGCGCGCCAGTTGGTCATCCGTCCAGGTGCCGACCCCGGCCTCAGGATCGGGCGTGAGGTTCGGTGCCACGACCCTGCCGGGCAGGCCCTTTGCCGGGAAGATATCGCCCGCGCCCATCATTCCATTCACGATCGGAGCGTCGTGCTGCGCCCAATCGCGCAGACTGTGGCAATCCATGCAGCCGAGCAAGCTGGTGGCCAGGTATCGCCCGCGCTCCAGCCGCTGAGGCGTTTTCTCGTACGTGCGGCTGGTCAGCGGTCGCGCCCGCGGTCCGAGGAAAGGCCGCCAGCCGACGGTTAGTGTGATGGCTCCTACCAGGAGCACCGCAATGACCAGCAGGGTGATTCCTGCTGTCCGGAACACGCGTTTCATTCCCGACCTCCGCGCCGAAATTCAAGACACTTGGAACAGAATCCCATCCGCGTCGATGATTTGTCGGACTGCCCGTATTCCGTCTCGACAGCAGTCCCCACCTGCGGCAATTTCCGGGAGCGCTACGAGTCAGCCAAGACTGGCCTCTCTTCTGCGAGGATACACTTCGCTACCCTCTGCGCGACATCATTGACGCAGCTTGCCCTGACCCGAAAGAGCTGTTCGCCCTGAAGGATTTCCATACTAGCACGGTGGGGGTAGTGGGAAGCAACACGAAAATGCTGCCGAATGTTGCTGCGCTTGGCCTGCATCAAGGCCGCGAGTTACGAGGCGGCTTGCGGGAGCGACCTGTCTCGTAAGCTTGTGTCGAGGGTTGTTCGGGCGTATCCTCTCGGCAGGGCAGAGTCATCCGCAGCGTCTGGGAGGTACGAATCGTGAAAGCTTCTCTGGCCTTAGTCGTTCTGATGGCAGCCAGCCTGGGGTTCGCCGCATCTCCGCACCCTGCGAAGAAACCGTTGACGCGCAACGATATTCTATATCTCCTGAACAACTAAATACCCAGCTCGCGTGTGGCAGATATTGTGGGAGAAAACAGCCTCGATTTCGATCCCACCGAGGATTACCTCAGGAAGGTGCGGGCAGCGGGAGGAAAAGAGGACCTGCTCAAAGCCCTCCGCGAGGCACGGCGGCCGAAGGCCCAACCCACCACGGTGCGACGGCCGGCGTCGGACCTGCAGGTCGAGCAGCATCTTGCCAGAGCGCTGGAACTCGAGAAGCAGGAGTCCTATCCCGAGGCCGAGCAGGAATACCGCGCCGCGCTGGCAGTCCAACCGCAGAACAGCACGTTGCATGTCGGTCTCGGCCGGGTTTTGTGCAAGCGGCAGGAGTGGGATGAAGCTCAGGCCGAATATCGCATGGCGACACGTCTAGACCCGCGGTCGGCGGAAGCCCACGCCGCTCTTGGCCTGGCTCTTAGCCTGCGTGGTGATCCGGCCTCTGCTATCCCCGAGCTGCGAGAGGCCCTGCGCCTGAATCCCCACGACCTGCAAGCGCGAAACATACTGGCAGCCTCGCTTTACAACGTGCATGAGGTTCCCAGTGCGCTCGCGGAGTTGCGCCAGACGGCTGCGATGGACCCCGATTCCGCCCCCGACCACTACGCGCGCGCCCAGGTTCTCCTGATTGAGAAAAGAGACACGGACGGCGCGATCACCGAGTTTCGCCAGGCGCTCCGCCTGGATCCGAACACCTGGTTTCTGCACAATGATTACGCTAACGCCCTCGCCGCCAAGGGAGATCTGGACAGTGCCATTGGTGAGTATCGCGAAGCGCTGCGCTTACAGCCCGACTCTGTTGTGGCCCATTCCAACCTTGGCTTCGCCCTCGCTGGCAAAGGCGACATGAATGGTGCGACCACGGAAGTGCAGTACGCCATACACCTGAACCCCCACACACCGATGCCGCACCTCGTGAATGGGATGATCCTGGCGCAGCAGCAGAATTTCCCCCCAGCGCTTGACGAAACCCGCGAAGCCGTGCGACTCGATCCCGGAGATGCTATCGCCCACAACCAGCTCGGCATGCTGCTCGCGGGGCAGGGAGACCGCGCCGGCGCCGAGGCGGAATATCGCGAAGCCGTTCGATTGGATCCCAAGTTCGCCATGGCCCATGCAAACCTGGGCACGCTCCTTTGTCTGGAAGGGAATCTTCAGGCGGGTTTCGGGGAGATTCGCCTCGCTTACGAACTCGATCCGAACAATCCCCAGATCGCCGCAATCTTCAGACGATTCGGCGGTGGGACGACTTATTAATCGGCCCCGCCGTCCCCCTCGACCTTGGAAGCTATGAAGGAATCGGCCGAAAGGCAAAAACCGTTTCTCCCAAAGACGCACATTCGCAAAGGTCGTTAGGCAAACAAAGGGTTTCTTTTTGGCGAGCCTTCCGGTCTTGGCATGAGGGTCGTCTGTTTCTCAGAGCTTCTTCAGAGTGAGGTGTTCGAAGAGTGCCGCGAGTTCTTCCACGGAGAGTTGTTCCGCACGGAGGTTCGTGGGTTTGCCTGCCTCAGCCAGCACGCGCGCCACTTGGTCGCGTGAAAAGCTGCCTTGCAGGTTGTTGAGCAGGGTCTTCCGCTTTTGGGCAAAACAGCGCTTCGCGAATTCCAGGAATTCCTCACCTTCTTCCCGCGTCCAATTCTGGAACCTCGTCCTCACTTGGAACGCCACCAGCGCTGAATGGACTCTTGGCGGGGGTGTAAAGGCTCCGGGCGGAACTGTGAGCACGATGCGCGGCTGGAAGTAAAGCTGGGTGCAGACGGTCAGATATCCGTAATCGCGGGTTCCCGGTGCGGCCGCCAGCCGCTCGCCGACCTCACGCTGCACTAGCAGACCCATGGCGCAGATGCAATCCCGATATGCGAACAGGTGATGCAGGATCGGCGAGGTGATGTAATAGGGCAGATTTCCAAAAACCAAACATTGTGAGACCCCTTGCTGCCGGCACAGCTCCGCAAAATCCACGCTGAGCACATCCGTGTGAAGTATCGCGACGCGAGATTCCTTTGCAAACTTCTCCTGCAGCCGCTGCGCGAGTAAGGAATCAATTTCGATGGCGACCACCTTGCGCACGCACTCCACCAGCAGTCCGGTCATTGCCCCGCGTCCCGGTCCGATTTCGATCACCACGTCATCCGCGCGAAGGTGGAGTTCATTGAGAATCCTTTTTCGATAGTGCGGGTCTTGAAGAAAGTGCTGGCCGAGTTTGGGGCGTTTGGTCGAGCGCACGGAAGGTTGGCGACCTCGCATTGTCAACGCGCCAGTTCTATTTTGGCGGACGTCGTCACATTGTCTGCGCCGCATCATAGCACGAGCGCAGGGTCCTTGACTTTGCTGGGGGCATCCTCTAACGTAACGAAGTTTGGACTGTTCATCTCCCCGAAAGGAGAAGCGGCGTGAAAGTCGTCTTCGTCGCATCCGAAGGTGTTCCGCATTCCAAGACGGGCGGGTTGGCGGACGTCGTGGGCGCGCTGCCCAAGGCGCTCGCCGCGCTTGGGCACGAGCTGGAAGTCATTCTGCCTCGCTATCGCATGACCAAGCCCGGCCCCCGCGTGCCGCATGCGCAGAGCCTGACGTTGCCGCTCGGTTCCGGATTCAAGTTTGCATCCGTGCAGGACGGCGGGCGCGCCAACAACGTCCAAGCCTATTTCATCGATTGCCCGGAGTATTTTGATCGCGAGGGTCTTTATCAGCAGAAAGGTGAAGACTACCCTGATAACGCGCACCGCTTTGCGGCCTTCTCGATGGCGGCGCTGGAATGCCTGAAGCGCAACGCGACCCCTCCCGACATCATCCATTGTCACGACTGGCAGACGGCGCTGGTACCCGTCTATCTGCGCAATCTCTATCAGGAAGATGGCTATTTTCGGAACACTTCCGTCGTGTGCACCATTCACAACCTGGGCTACCAGGGCCTTTTCCCGCCACACCTGCTGCCGCAGATTTCGCTGCACGCCGGTCTGTTCACGATCGACGGCCTGGAGTATTACGGGATGGTGAACCTCCTAAAGGGAGGTATTATCTTTTCAGATTTTGTTACTACCGTGAGCCGCAAGTACGCGGAGGAGATCCAGACCCCCGAGTTCGGCTGTGGCTTGGAAGGGGTGCTCCGCTCGCGTGCGGACCGTCTGCAAGGAATTGTGAACGGCGTGGACTACGAACCCTGGGACCCCGCCACCGACAAGCTCATCGCTGCCAACTACACGCCCGCGAACCTGACGGGCAAGGAAACCTGCAAGAAGGCCCTGCTCGAGAAGATGGGCGCACAGACTCCGGTGCTCCGGCGGCCGGTCATTGGCATTGTTTCGCGCTTCGCGTCGCAAAAAGGGTTTGACCTGATCGCCAGCATCGCGGAGAACCTGGCGGCGCTCGACCTTTACGTCGTGGCGCTGGGCACGGGCGAGCCTCCGCACGAGGAACTGTTCCGCACCATGGCTGCGAAGTACCCTGAAAAGTTCTTGGTGAAAATCGCCTACGACAACACCCTGGCCCACCAGATCGAAGCCGGCGCGGACATGTTCCTGATGCCCTCGCGCTACGAACCTTGCGGGCTCAACCAGATTTACAGCCTGAAGTACGGCACCGTGCCCATTGTGCGGGCCACCGGAGGGCTGGACGACACCATCGAGGCCTTCGATGGCAAATCGGGCACGGGATTCAAATTCCGGAATTACACGCCGCAAGCCTTGCTGGCCGTCATCAGCACGGCCTTGGAAGTCTACGCAGTGCCCAAGACCTGGCAGCGGGTGATGCAGAACGGTATGAAGAAAGATTTTTCTTGGGCCAGCTCGGCCCAGGCGTACGCCAGAATTTATCAGACCCTGCAAAAGGCCAGAACTTGATCTTCGCCTGAAGTATCACGTTCCGGAGATGTCCCCAACCGCGGAGGTTTTTGAGAATGGCAGGCAGTCACACGCTGGAATTTACCGAGCAGAATTTTGAGCAAGACGTGTTGAAGTCCAATCAGCCGGTGCTGGTGGATTTCTGGGCAGCTTGGTGCGCGCCCTGCCGCATGATGGCGCCTACGGTGGACTCCCTTGCGGAGGAATACGCTGGCCGCGCCAAAGTCGGCAAGTTGAATGTGGATGAAAATCTCTCCGTCACCAGTCGTTATGGGATTCGCAGCATTCCCACGCTCCTCCTTTTCAAAGCCGGGCAGATTCAGGAGCAGGTGGTGGGGACGACGTCGAAAGACGTCATCAGCAAATTGCTCGACAAGCACCTCTAGTCCCGGGCCTGCTTGGTTGGGTGCTTTTCGGAAGCATTCGCAGTCAACCAAAGGCCCATGGGGGCAGACCGGGCTCGGGACTTCGCTGGGCGGTCACGGGACTAGGGCCTTCGCCAAGGTCCGTTGGAGGGTCCCGGCTCCCGGGAATGAGGCCGGGTTCCGCACGGGATGCATCCCCAGGCGGGCCGGCGGGCTGCACGGCAGCATCCTCTCGATCTCCTGCCATCTATGAAACCGTTCGAGGTAGAATCGCAGGACGCGACTGCGTCCAAGGGAAGCGTAGGCTCAGCATGTCAACCAACGTCGTGGTGGTAGGGGTCCAGTGGGGCGACGAAGGCAAGGGCAAAGTGGTGGACGCCCTGGCAGAGCACTTTGATATCGTGGCGCGATACCAGGGAGGGGCCAACGCCGGTCACACGGTGTTGGTCGGCGGGAAGAAGTACGTGTTCCAACTTCTCCCCACCGGCATTATCCGCCCGGAGAAGATTGCCGCCATCGGGAACGGCGTGGTGGTCGATCCCGAGTCGCTGCTGCGGGAGATTCGTAGGATGGAAGAAAGCGGCGTGAGTGTCGGCCGCCGGCTGATGGTCAGCGACCGCGCGCACTTGATTCTGCCTTACCACCGTGCGCACGAAGTCGCCGCCGAGGAAGCTCGCGGCGTGGGCAAAATCGGGACGACGGCGAAAGGCATTGGGCCTACTTATGAAGACAAGGCCGGGCGCCGCGGCCTGCGTGCCTGTGATTTGCGCGACCCTGCGATGTTTCGCGAAAAGTGCGCGGCGGTTGTCGCGGAAAAGAACCGCATCGCCTCAGCACTATTCGGCGGAAGCCCGTTGAACGCCGGCGAACTTGCGGATCAATACCTGCAGGTTGCAGAAGGCATACTTCCGTACCTTGCGGATGTCTCCGCGTATCTTAGCGCAGAGATGGACCGCGGCAAACGGGTGCTCTTCGAGGGCGCCCAGGGGACGTTGCTGGACCTGGATCACGGCACTTACCCGTTCGTGACTTCTTCCAGTGCTGCGGCCGGCGGAGCCTGCACGGGGACCGGCGTCGGACCCACGCGCATCAGTTCGGTCGTGGGAGTGTCGAAGGCGTACGCCACGCGCGTGGGAAGTGGGCCTTTCCCGACGGAAGCCACCGGCCCGGAGGGCGAGAAGATTCGGGAGCGCGGCGGCGAGTACGGCGCGGTCACGGGGCGTCCGCGCCGCTGTGGGTGGTTCGACGTCCCTGCGGCGCGGTATAGCGCCCGCGTGAACAATTTGGACGCGCTCATCATCACCAAACTCGACATCCTCGATCCGTTGCCGGAAATCCCCGTGGGCGTCGAATACGAGGACAAGGGGAAGCGGTTCACGGATTTTCCGCCAGAGATTGAAAGCCTGGAGCATGCACAGGTTCATTACCGCACGGTCCCCGGCTGGCAGCAGGCCACTTACGGTGTCCGTGATTTCTCGCGGCTCCCAGCGCGCGCCCAGGATTATCTCCGCTTTCTTGCCGACCAGGTCGGTGTGGAAATCGCTATGGTTTCAACCGGACCAGAGCGTGAGCAGACCATATGGCTGGAGCAGTCCGTGGTCAGTGGTCCGTAGCCCGTTGTCAGTCGTCAGTTTTCAGTCATCAGTTGTGAGTGGTCAGGTCGTCCATCTTCTCCATATAGTGGTGGGTCGGAGAATTCGTCGAGAGCGTCAATCCTTGGGCCGTCAGTGACCACCGGCTACCGGCTGCCGAGTACTGACAACTGATTACTGATGACTGGCAACTGACCACGGACCGGGAACAGCGGACGCCGGTGTGATGATTTCCTTCGAGCAGGCCCTCAACATAGTCGAAGAGACGTTGGCGGCGGCAAGTCGCAGTCCGACCACCGAAGTCCTCTCTCTTGATGAAGCCTGCGGCCGCATCCTTGCTGAGGATGTCACCGCCGACCGCGACTACCCGCCTTTTCATCGGGCCATCCGTGATGGATTCGCCGTCCGCGCCGTGGACGTAGTCGCGCCTCCCGTGGTGTTGCGCCTGCTGGGTGAGGTACGCGCCGGAAAGCACTTCGCCGGCAGTGTCGGCGCGGGAGAGTGCGTTTACATCACCACGGGTGCGCCCTTGCCCGCCGGCGCTGACGCCGTGGCGATGGTCGAACACGCAGAACCTCACGGCGACCAGATAAGGATCCAAAGAGCCGTTCGTTCCGGGGAGAATGTGGTTCAGCAGGGAAGCGAAGCCACCGCCGGGGCGCGGGTTTTGCCTCGGGGCAGGCGGTTGGGTGCGGGAGAACTCGGGCTGCTCGCCACTGTAGGGAAATCGCGCCTCACCGTCTTCGCGCGGCCGGTCGTGGCCATTCTTCCCACGGGGGATGAAGTCGTGCCCGTGGAGCAGCGGCCCGAATGGTTCCAGATTCGCAACAGCAACGCCATCGCACTCTCCGCACAAGTGGCCGCCGCGGGGGGAATCCCTCGCCGTTTGGGTATCGCGCCGGACCGCCTGGAAACTCTCCGTGACATGATCCAGGAAGGCCTGAACGCGGACTTGCTTCTGCTGAGCGGCGGCGTTTCGATGGGCAAGTACGATTTCGTGGAGCGAGCTCTGGCGGAGCTTGGGGCGGAGTTTTGGTTTCAGGGCGTGGCCCTACGGCCCGGAAAGCCGCTCGTCTTCGGTGGTGTCGGTGGTAAGTTTTTTTTCGGGTTGCCCGGCAATCCGGTCTCGACGTTCGTCACCTTCGAGTTGTTTGCGCGCCCTGCCATTGCGGCCTTGGGCGGCGCGAGTTTTGAACCGGCGGTCTTTCTGCGCGCTCGCCTGGCCCGGCCCTGCGAGCAAAAGACGGGTTTGACCGCGTTCATGCCGGCGCGCCTCGACCGCCAGTCCGGCGATCCAGTTGTGAGGCTGGTGGGCTGGCAGGGTTCGGGAGATCTTGTGGGAGTGGCCGCGGCCAATTGTTTTCTGGTCGTACATCCGGGCGAGACCAGCCTGGCGGCCGGTGATTGGGTGGACGTAATGCCGAAGCCGGCATAGAGTGAGGCGTGAAACGCTCGAGGCTGAAGGGTTGAGGAAATGGCGAAGCGACTGAGCCACTACGATTCCCGCGGGCGCATCCGGATGGTGGATGTGTCCACGAAGCCCGACACGCTGCGGCAGGCGATGGCGAGTGCGCGCGTCAAGATGAGTCCTGCGGCTCTTCGCGCCGCCAAGCACAACCCCAAGGGTGATCCCCTGGAAATCGCGCGGATCGCGGGTATTGCGGCGGCGAAGCGCACTACCGAGTTGATTCCGCTCTGCCACCCCCTGCTGTTGAGTCACGTTGATGTTCAGGCGAATTTCTGTAAGAATGGCGTGGAGATTTCGTCGATAGTGCGTTCCACCGGCCCGACCGGAGTCGAGATGGAAGCACTTACGGCGGCGGCCGTGGCGGCGCTGACTGTTTACGACATGTGCAAGGCGGCTGACCGCGGCATGGAAATCTCCGAACTCCGGCTGCTCGAAAAAAGCGGAGGGAAAAGCGGCCCCTATCGCGCGCGCCTGGGGCGCCGGCGGAAGGCCGGGTAAGTTCACGGGAAGAAGGTGGCGCGAGTGACGTCAGCCCTCAAGATCCTCGTCGTCGACGACAATCCGACAATTCTGAAGCTCGTTTGTCAGAGCTTGGAGAAGTGCGGCGAGCTGTTCACGGCCACGGACGGCGCTGATGCTTTGATGAAGGCGATTGAGGTGAAGCCCGACCTGATTATCTCGGACTACTCGATGCCCGTGATGGATGGCCGCGCGCTTTTTGACAAGCTTCGCTCGCGCAAGGAAACTCAGGATATTCCCTTCGTGTTCCTCGCCTCGCAGAAGGAGATTGATGAGCGCCTGCGTACGGCCGTCGATGGCGTCGAGGATTATTTCATCAAGCCCTTCTTCATGCGCGACCTGTTTCAGCAGGCGCGTCGCATCACCGCCCGGCTGCTCCAGCAGCGCGTGGAAAAGGAGGGCGGGGGCGCGGGCATCAAGGGGCGACTTGCGGAAATCAGCTTGATCGACTGGGTGCAGACACTCGACCAGGGCCGCAAAACCTGCGCGCTCATCCTCCGCTCAGGCAGCGAGGAGGGTACGCTGTATTTCAGTGATGGCCAGGTGACTCACGCCGTTTGTGGCGGCCTGACCGGCGACCCGGCGGTTTTCAAGATTCTGACCTGGACGGACGGTGATTGGGAAGTGGACTTCCAAAAGAGTTCCCGCGAGCGCACCACGACCATGTCCACCCAGGGCCTGATGCTGGAAGGCTTGCGCCTGCTGGACGAAGCCAGTCGCGACGCAGGTTAGGCGACCGCCCGGCGGGCCGCGGCCACGGACCTTCCTTAGATGTCCTCTCCACTGCGTGCCAGGATTCTGGTCTTGAGTGACGCCGCCTCGCGGGGCCAGCGCGAGGATCAGTCTGGTCCGGCGGTGCGGGAGCTGCTCGAAGCGCACGGGTGGCAGGTCGCCTCGATTGAAATTCTGCCTGACAATCTGGAAGCTATTCGGCGCCGGCTTGAGGCTCTTACCGAGGCGGACGACTGTGATGCTGTGTTGACCTCCGGCGGGACGGGCGTAAGCCCGCGCGACGTCACTCCGGAGGCAACGCGTGCGATCCTCGAAAAGGAAATCCCAGGCCTGGCGGAATTAATGCGCGCCGAAGGTCTCAAGAAAACCCGGCGTGCCGCGCTGTCCCGCGGTGTGGTTGGGGTGCGCAAGGGCAAGCTCATCGTCAATCTGCCCGGCAGCCCCCGCGGCGCCTGCCAGTCGCTGGAAAGCCTCCTGGACCTGCTGCCGCACGTGCTGGATCTGATCCAGGGCCGGACCGTGCACCATGATTAGTTGCGCCTTCAAGAGCCTGGCATGAAACCGACAAGATTCACCGCTCACGCAAGGGAGCAATGCCTTGAACGCGGGGCAAGTGAAGAAGAAGTGCGTGAGGCCATTGCGCGCGGGGTTGCAGAGCCTGCCAAGCGCGCCCGGGTCATGTACCGGCTCAATCTTCCTTATCGTGCCAAGTGGCAGGGGGAGTTCTATGCCATCAAACAGGTGGCCCCTGTTGTTACGGAGACAGAAAGTGAGATAATTGTAATCATGGTGTACACGTTTTATTTCTGAGAGAAGCGCCATGAGGATTACCTATGACCGCGAAGTGGACGCCCTTTACATCCGGCTGTTGGAAGGAGAGCGCCAGTGTCGAACCTTGCGCCTGACCGACGAGATCAGCCTCAACATCGGCGAGGGGGAAGTGCTGGTGGGGATCGAAGTCCTCGACGCGAAAGAAGTCTTGGGGCAGGGGAGCGTTCCAACTGTGGTGCTCGAAAACCTCTCTGCCGTTCCCTCATGAGGAGCGCGAAGTTGTTCTTGAACTCCGAGGCTTTTGTTATTACGCCAGGGAAAAGCCGCAGACTTGAGGAACAAGTCTGCGCTACCCCTCGGTCTGTGCTATCATCCCGTGCTTGAAAAGGAGAGAACTCGAGCGTGCTTGACCAGTACGGGCCGATCGTGATTTTCGCCGTGATCGCCGCGGCTGCTCCCGTGGCGCTACTGTGGCTCGCCAAGTTCGTCCGTCCCTCCTTCAAGCCCACTCCTGAGAAGGTCCTGCCCTATGAGTGCGGCATTACGCCGGAATCCGACGCGCGTGGCCGCTACACGGTGCGCTTCTATGTCATCGCCATCCTCTATGTCATCTTCGACGTGGAGACGGTTTACCTCTACCCGTGGGCGGTGCAGTATCAGGCGCTCGGCCTGTTCGGGCTGGTCGAGATGCTGGTTTTCCTCGGCATCCTGATTATCGGCTATGTCTGGCTCTGGAAGCGCGGCGCGCTAGATTGGATTTAGCGGGCCTTCCCTCTTCTGCCTGGAACTCCTGCGGAAGTCCCAGCGCACAATCCCCCTTCAACAGCCGGGGCTCTCGCCGACGGCATTGCTTGCTTTTTCTGAGGCGCTGGCGATGGGGTGATCGTGTCGATGAAGAGGATCGCGTCGTAGGCCCTGAGTGGAACTATGGTGTACGCGTCTTGCCCCGTTGCATGAGCCAATTGGAACCATTCATGAAGGGGGCCGCTGCTGGGCAGTTCACGAAGATCCATGATGAACCGCGGAATCGAAAGCGAGGCGAGCAGATCTTCCACGCCATGGACGTCCGGGGGCGGCGGTACATCTGTGGGAGGAAAACCCGCGCCGTGTCCGTAATAAGTCCCAATGACGACCAAGTCGAGGTCCAGGGCCGACCGTAAATACATGCCGGCACATCGTATCCGTCTCCAGGGGCCCGTGGCTGGCCGGCTTGGCGAACCTAAGACCCCAACGCTAGTTTGCACATGTTGATCGTGCGCGAAGAACAGAATTTTGCCCCGGCGACGCTCTCGCTGCTGCACCCACAGCAGATTGTCTGCTATCGCGACCTCCCGCATCTCCGCGTTGTGATCGAAGCGTTCCCTCGCTTGAACCTTCTCCGGCGATTTGACCAAAAGATCGTGATTCCATTCCGGCGGAAGAGATCGAAGAAAGGCGTCGTCCTGAGCTGCATTGACAGCTTGACGAAGAGCCCATTCGTAGTCGTCCTGTGACGTTGCCGCAGTCAACGGAGTACGCTCGCGCTGAATTAGCGCAACCAAGTCCTGGATTCTCCCAGTGATTGCGTCTTTTTCAGCCGCCGCCAGCTTCATATACTTATCTGACCGGAAAACGGGAATCAGATCGGCGTATTGCTTGCGGAGCTCGCGGCTCAGGCCCGGATCGGCGCGGTCCAGAAAGGTCAAGACAGCTTCGACCGATCGATATGCGTAAGGACGATACTGGCCAGTCAAATCGATTCCGTAGAGCCGAACCTGGCGCGCCGGTTGTTGGGCGGCGTTGTAAGTGCGCACCCATCGAATGAGTTCGAGGTTCTCCGGCAGGTCACCGAACCCATAGCAGAAGGCTTCCTTCAGCGCGGAGTCTGTTTCGGTAGTTCGTCCAAGGACGTGGTCGTACAGGCGCTTCGAGGAACTCAGGCAGGTTTCGAGCGCAACGGCCGTGAACCCAAGCCGCGTGACGCCGTAGCGGATCAATCGATTTCGCATTGCCAACGGCTCGTGTCCGCCATGAATGGGCTCGCCGAACGCGACCACGTGCGCACCGCCGATGATGTTGCTCAGAGTTTGCAGGTCGGCGTCATCGTGAGCATCTTCGTCCACCGAAGTGATGGGATGCACATGATCGCGAGCCCACTGACGGAAGGCCTGAGTTGGGGCGTTCTGACCGTGAACCGAGATCGGGAAAGCAAGCGTGAGCAGGACAAGATAATTCGATCTCATTCGTGACACCTTCATGGGAATGTACTTTACCCCCATAAGACAGTGGCTCGCCAGTGCAACTCAGCGTCGGGCAAACCGAGCCGGGGCGCCGTACCGAACCGGGGCTTTGACGTGCCCACCCCGCGGTTGACCGCAGTCGGCAGCGCGAACACCTCGGCGTACCTATGAAACCACGCAGTTGGCTGCTCCCAACGCTAGAGAACTTTCTGATAGCATGAGGCGCGCGATTCAGGGTATCAGGCGGCAGACGGAAAGTTCTAAGTGACGAAGCCGTAATTCCGTAGAGTGGAGAAGCACCATGCCCCAGGGAAAAGCTGTGCGGCCGAAATCGGACGAACTCGTGGCGTTCGCGGAGCTGCTGCTCTCGCTGTCCGAGGGAGGGAGAGTGAATGACGAAACGCGCGCGCGCCTGGAGGCGCAGTTGGCGGGGTGCAGGTTTTCCAGCCTTCATCCTTATGCACGGTCACTTGAGAAGGATCCCTCCGCGCCCGCGAACTGTTACCTGGCGGTTGATGCCCTCGAGGAGCGCGGTGTCCAGCCGTTGCTGCTGCAGTTGAGTTCCGAATCGGCCGCCCCGGCAGCTCGATTCCGAAATCCTTTACAGGAAGACCGTTTGCGTCTTCCCAGCGGCAGGGAAGCCGGTCTGAAGTTGTATTCCTTCACGTCGCGCGACTACGTCTCCATCCGGACCTTTGCGGAAGAAGTGGCGCCAACCTTCCTGCCACGGCCGCAACGAGCGCTCCCTGCCATCGCCGCGGGCAATCGCCATCCCGAGATCAGCCTCCCCGCCGCCTTCGCAGCCTTCCGGACGATCCTTGGGAAGCTCGGCGTGAACATGGCGTCGACGGTGCAGCTCTCCGCGACGCGGGAGATGACCACCGACGACGCCATCGCCGCCCGCGACGGAGAAGACCCCGTTGCCGTCGGCCACACGCGCGTTTCCATCCGCCACCTCTACCATGCCGGCCTTTGGGCTGCCATTCGTGCCGGCTGGCGCGCCGGTTACACGGCCGAGGCTGACCACTTCATCGTCTCGGGTTCGACGGAGCCGGAGGTTGCGCGTTCGGTCGAAGCGGTCAAGGAGGCGATCCGCCACGCCGCGGGTTTCACCAAATTCACGACGGATACCTCGCGCCTGTTCGAGCTCGAAAGTGACCTGCGCCATCCCCGTGCCTGGAGCGCGGCGGCCGTCGAAGAGAGATTCCGCCAACTCTTTTCTGCGGAGGAGGCGCGCTGGATCCTGGCGGAGTTCTCACAACCATTCCAGATCGCTGAGACCACATACAGATTCTCGCGAGAAGATGCGCTTCGACTCGCGGTGAAGTTTGGGCGCAGCCTCAAGTTGAACGAAGAGCTTTTCGATTGCATTCGAGCCGTGAAGGCCGGGCTGCGGTCAGGTACTGACTTCGACTTTGAGCCCTCGCTCGATGAAGCCGAGACTCTCACCACGGCGAAAGAATTGCTCTTTTATATGCACTGGCTGAAAGCGCGGGGGCGCCCGGCTCAGTTGGTCCCTCCCAACCTGGGCTTCAAGAAGCGTCAGGCCTACCCTGTGAAGTTGGAAACCACCCCCGAGCTCGGTATCGGTTTGGAGGAGTATTCGCACCACAAGATGTGGCCCGAGCTTGTGCCGCGGGTGGTGCGCGACTTCCAGTCGCGCCCGCTCGCGGAACTTGCCGCGCGAGTGGCCGAACTCGCCGCCGTGGCGCGGTTTTTCGACGGAACTCTGAGCATTCATTCCGGTAGCGGCAAACAGGTGGAAGTCCTGGAGTGCATTGGGCGCGCCACACGTGGCCGCGTGAACTACAAAATCTCCGGGGCACTTCAACTCCAGCTCCTCGACGTGCTTTCCGAGCAGCCCGCGGGCTCGCCTTGGCGGCAGCTCTTTGAGCGAATGGTCCATCGCGCCAATCGTTTCGCTGCCACCGGCGCGTTTGGAGCGGAAAGCGCGCTGGCCGCGCAGTACGCGAAGATGGGACGGGAATTTTACCTTGGCGATTCTGCCCGGGGCCGAGTGGACGGAAACTTGTTTTTGGTTTTCTGGCTGGGCAATGTGGTCGGCAGCCGCGACCATCAAGCGCCCGACGGTGACCACCGCTTCTTCAAAGAGAAACTCGACGAACTGCCGGGAGATTTGTTAGGGGAAGTACGAAAGCGAAACAGCCGCTATATTGTCTGGCTTGCCGAGCACCTGCGCGGCTGAGCCGCGACTCTCTTCCCTGCCCTGGCGCTTGAAAGGTTGGGCTTGACTTTCGTATTTTGTTCGCCTATCATTTCCCGGCTGCAATCAGGGCTGCTCAGCAGCAAGTGGCGGGTTGGGAATCTCTCTGTGCGGAGGAGACTATGGCACTCAATGAGGCATTGCTACCTGAGTTCGACCGGGAAATGGCCAACACACGCAAGGTTCTTGAGCGAGTCCCCGACGACAAACTCGGCTGGAAGCCGCACGAGAAGTCGATGACGGTGCGTCAGTTGGCTTTACACCTCGCTTTGTTTCCCGGTTGGGCCACGCAAACCTTCGAGAAGGAATCGATTGACATCGCGCCGCCGGGCGCCGCGCCGTATCAGCCTCCGCCGGTGAACTCGCGGAAGGAAATCCTGGAAATATTTGACCGCGATCTTCCCAAGGCGCGTGCGGCCCTCGCCAGGGCGAGTGACGCTGATCTTTCGAAGGTGTGGACTTTGCTCAGGGCAGGGAAGACGATCTTCTCGCTTCCTCGGACTGGCGTGCTTCGGGGCATGGTGATGAATCACATGATTCACCACCGCGCTCAACTCGGCGTTTACCTGCGACTGAACAACCTCCCCTTGCCTGCGACCTATGGTCCCTCCGCGGATGAGGGAATCTTCTAATCGGGAGTAGGGACAGGACTCACGGGCTTTCATCGGACGCGATAGAGCATCTCACCCGCGCGAGGCACAACCAGGATGCCCTCGTCCTCGCGACCTTCCCATTCCTGGCGCTGGATGGTGGCGGGATCAAGATAGCCCAAGTTGACGCGTCGGCACCGCGCTTCTGGGATGCCCGTGGCCAGCGTCACTTGCACGCGCGGCGTCTCCCTGCCGGTGGAGGCATCGTACTGCCCCAGCCCCTTGACGTGCGTCGAGTGGGCCACCACGCCCCACGGATACCCTTTGAACCTATCCCACTGCGCCAGAAAATAGTCGCGGCAGTGATAACCAATTTCCTCAATCACTTTGCCGTGCGTGTAGCTGATCTCGCTGATGTGTGGCGCAAAGATTACCACTTCGCCGCCGTCAGCCACGGCGGGTTCCATCTTGTACATCCCTTTGCCGGCGGTCCACAGATCGTCGTAGAGCCTGGGCATCACCGAAAGAACGCGGCGATAGGGTTTCTTCACGTACACGATATGCTTGGCGGCCGAGAGCACTGACGCGGCCTTCCAAGCCTCTTGGGGTGAGCCGAAATAGATTCCCGCTACACCCTCGTGCGTCACCACCAGCGCGAAGCAGGCCGAGGGCCGGTCGATGAAGCTCGCGGCCCGGTCAATGACCGCCCGGACCGGCGTATAACCCGCGCCGATGACTTTATAGTTGGTCATCAATGCGCCCAACCAGTGAGTCAGGTTGATGATTTCCGGCCCGGCGATGCCCGGGAAAAAGTATTTGGTCCCGCCGGAAAAGCCGACAACTTCATGCGGGAAGACAGGTCCACATATGATGAGCTGGTCATAATCGAGGATCAGCTTGTTGAGCCGGACGGGCACCTCCTGCACCAGCAACCCGCCCGTGATCTCGCCGATCTCTGCGGCCGAAACCACTCCGAGCGTCACGAAGGTTCGAGGGTCCTCCCAGTGATGATTGAAGATGTGGCTCTTGCCGCATCGCCCCTTGCTCACCGGCCGGCCCAGCAGCTTACTCAGTTGCTCGTCGCTCATCAGCGGGTGCGTGCCCAACGCCACCAGGTAATCCAAGGCTGCTACGCGCGGAGCGAGCTGCGCCTCGAGCCAGTCGAACATCCGCGGCATGGGCATGGTGCGCGTGCCGTCGGGGATGATCACCAGCACGCGTTTTCCCTCGACGGCCAGCGTGCCGAGACCGTCACGGACGACCTGGCTGATTTCCTCGCCGGTCAAGTAACGATCCGCGAATCCTTTCCCTACGACCATCGACTCCATTCCTTACAACCTGCGATGTCTTCCCTCTTCCCGACCCTCGGTCAAACTCCACTATACGCCGAAAATCCGCCGTCAATCGGCACGACGATTCCCGTCACAAAGGCCGAAGCTCGCGAAAGCAGCCACAAAACCGTTCCGAACAAATCCTCCGGCTGGCCGAAGCGCGCCAGGGGCGTGTGGTCGATGATGGCCTTGCCCCGCGGGGTCAGGTCACCGGTCTGCTCATCGATCAACAGGAACTTGTTTTGCCGGGTCAGAAAGAAACCTGGCGCAATGGCGTTCACGCGAATGCGTGGCGAATACACCTGGGCCATATGCACGGCCAGCCACTGCGTAAAGTTACTGACCCCGGCTTTCGCGGCTGAGTAGGCCGGGACGCGCGTTAACGGACGAAACGCATTCATGGAGGAGATATTGAGGATCACCCCTTCGCCTCTTTCCGCCATGACCTTCCCGAACACCTGGGAAGGAAGGATCGTTCCCAGGATGTTCAGATCAAACACCCAGCGCAAGGCCTCGGAGGGCAGATCAAAAAAGGAAACACTGGGACTGGTGGTAGCCTGAGGGTTGTTGCCTCCTGCGGCGTTCACTAGGCAATGAACCGCACCGAACTTCTCCTGAATGGTTTTGGAGGCTTGGCGCAGGCTGTCCAGGTCCAGGACGTCGGCACGAACGGCCACCGCGTGATTGGCTCGCGGCTCCATGAGTTCTAGGATGTGCTGGGCCGGGTCCAGGTTGCGGTCCAAAATCGCGACGTTGGCCCCGCATCCCACCAGCGCGCAGGCAATCTCCCCACCCAGGACGCCTGTCCCCCCAGTGATCACAACCTTTTGCCCGCTGAAATCGTAAAGACGGGTCAACTCAGATAAGTCCATTCCGATATGACCTCCCCAAGTTGGATACCTTGAGTCATTTACACCAAATTCTCAACTTCATGATTTCTGGCGATGATGCTCCCCATTGTCGCTTGAACATTTGCGCAGCACTTTTCCCACTGGATCCAACCCCGGTATTCTCGGTCAAGGAGGGCATCGCGTCGAGGACTTGGTGGAGAGCTAGGCTAACACTCCAGCGAGCACCGCCGCAAGGGGCGGCATTTCATTTGTGTCAAAGCTCTTTAGCAATGTCCCCTTTCTTAATTGGCCTTTCGCCCACACGCCGCTGCGCCGCGCTTGTGGGATGGGGAGTATGCGGTAGGCAGCGAGCGCTGTGTGCGAGTCCCGGTGCAGTCGGGATGGGCAGTTCGCCTCCCAGCTCCTGAATTCTCGCTTCCGTCCTTTCCTGTTCCCTGTCACCTGTTCCCTGTTTTCCTAACTCCTGACTCCTGACTCCTGAATCCTGAATCATAACTCCCTTTCTTTTCATCAACATCGTGCGAGGAAGGCTATAACTTGCTTCTTTTTAACAACATCGTGGAAAACCTGAAAATTGACATTTTTTCTCCATTTGTTTTCAATAACATCGCCTAACTTGCCTTCATTTTGGGGCCCCCTTTTTTTCGTCACCCGGGCCACCTCAGAATAACCTAACTCTTTTAAGTTCAATGATATAGATTTTGAAAAGTTTTCGCTATCCATCGCTAACCCCTTTTGTTTCTGCTACATCGTGGAGAACCGCGCTGTTTTCTAAAGCTTCCATCTGACGCTCCTGGCGTTTCATCCTCATGAGCAGGCTCGTCACGCGCGCAACTTGGCGAAAGTTGGAATCTTCCATTCTCCGCATGAGCGTCGCGTTGCGGTGGGTGGGCGCGATTTCCGCGGCGCGTTCATAGGGCGACGGACCCGTCAGGGACTCCCGCAGGGTGGCCTTGCGCTGAGCCTCGCAAATTTCCACCTGCCGCGAGAGGATATGCTCAAGAAGCTGGCGCACCGGCTCACGGGCCTCCCATTCCGCCGAGGAGATGCCGGAAGTCGGCCCCTCCTCCTCCGCCTCGGTAGCGCCAGCATCTCCGATTTCTGGAGTCCGATGGACTCCATCGGAGTCCTGAGATCGGACTTGCTGGCCTTCCTGTGGCCGGCTGCCCGCCCCGGCCGGTCGGTCCGGGAACGGGCCGGGGGAAGCCGGCGCTACGTCCGCTTCGGGCTCAGGGTCGGATGTACGCACGCCAAAGATCTCCTGAATCCTTGCTACGACCTTGCGAACATTCGCCTCCGGGTCAGAGCGGCCTCCGCCCTCATCCCGTTCACCCGGCCCGCCCGGCCCCTGAAGTTGGTAGAAGAGGGCGAGCGCTATTTCGCCCATTTCTTTCACCACCCCCTCCTGGTGCAAGTTCTGCATCAGCTCGAGGTCGGCGGGAGTGGTGACGTAATGCAGACGCGCCACCGATTGGGCGAGCGACTGCAAACTGGCGGAAGTCATCTTCAGCCGCATCATCTGTGCGTGCAGGCGGTCCTCCCGGCCTATGCTCACGTCCTTGGCCTGCCGCAGGGCGTAGCCTTCCTGCATGCGGTCCGAGCGATCCAACCGCCACACGGCCCGCGCCAGACGCGCCACCAGTTTCTCCTGCAAGGCATCGGTGGGGTTCCATTTGTCCCAGAGTCTTTCCAGCAGTTCCTGGAACTGAGCCGGGTCTTCGCCGAGGGCGCGCAAAGCAACCTCCTCGGCCTGCGCGTAAAAGCCATGGCGCAGGTGGGCGGCGCGGATGCGCTCGCGGCCCTTGGCCGTCGCCGGACCATGGGCGAGCTTTCGGTTCCGGCGATTCGCGGCCAGTTTCTTCTCCGTCATTCGCGGGCTTTTTACCAGGGACATGGAAACCTCACGAATCGCCGTTTCGGTGGCGGCCCCTATAGGGCGCAGGCAGCAGCAGGGTCTTCACTTCAACGGTCGGGTGGGACTTCACGAACACAACACTCCTTACATCCTAGGTTAGCAACGATCGTGGGTGTAATGTCAAGGCCTCGATGCACGATTTAGGCTACCGGTAGGAAAAATCGTAAAGGAGGGGTGTCTGATCGTCCCAAATCATTCCTGCGCTTGGTCATTCCCCTCGTGGTTCAGGAGGGGGCCAGGGGGTGGTTGCTGGCTTCTTGTCGTCACCCCCGCGCAGGCGGGGGTCCACTGCCGCCGCGGTCTGGATTCCCGCTGGAGCCTGCCCCGATTGCATCGGGGCGGGAATGACCACGTTGGACGAGTGGGGGCGGTTCGCGAACCGCCCCTACGAAAACGTGCGTGATTGTGGCCCAGCTCCGGCCCGTCAGGGCCGATAGATTGTGGCCCACAGCGACAGGTGGTGTGAAATAATGAAAACAGCCCTCGCCCCTGGGGAGAGGGTGGTCCCGCAGGGCGGGACCGGGTGAGGGGTTTCTTCCTCGTGCGCATCCCAACTCAGCGAGTTCGCGAACTCCGCCGCGGCCAGACGGAAGCCGAAAAAGCTGCATGGTACTTGCTGCGCGACCGAGGCGTGGGGCTGAAATTCCGCCGCCAGTACCCCATTGAGGATTATGTGGTGGATTTCTACTGCTGCGAAACGCGCCTCGCCATCGAGCTCGACGGAAGCGTGCACGCGCAGCCGAGTCAGGCGAAGAAGGACAGCGCCAAGGATGCCTACCTCAGAAGCCTGGGCATCCGCGTGCTGCGCCTTCCGAACGGACTTGTGCTCGAAGACCCGGAGGGATTTCTTCGCAAAATCCGTGAAGCGGTGAGAACGCGGGGAATGTGAAAATGAGCCACCCCGATTTATCGGGGCGCTACGCAAACTCGGGAGGGAAGAGACCCCTCACCCGCCCTCGTACCTCGGGCACCCTCTCCCTTGGGCGAGGGCTGTGATCTCTTGCGCGCGTGCAGGCGCCCTCCCCTGGGAGAGCGCTAGATGTTACCCGCCGTGCGCGGGCGCCAGCCTTGGGGAAGCGGCAGCGGTTAACGCTTCAGCCCGCGTTAGCGGGCGACAGAGTCGCTCACAGTGGTCGATTATTTCTGTCGCCCCTACCGGGGCTCGTTTGTTGTTCCGCTTCTTCTTCCCATGGCTCACGCCATGGGCCACATTCTATCGCCGCCACGCGGCTTGCATCGGCTCGCTTTCTTCCCCATAGTGTGCCTTGGCCAGCCGATGAAAGCGCGAGGATTTGAGGATGAGAGACGCCCCGATGCATCGGGGCGCTACGCTTGCTGAACTCGCTGCTTTCCGAAGTGGAAGGTTGTTAGAACAAGGTTTTTGGTCATAATCCTGGATTCATAGCGCTGTCCACTTAGCCCGTCATATGTGAGCAGGATTTCGTAATCTGAATTACTCAAAACTCCCAGCGCGACAGCAATGGTCATGTTCGTCCTTGGTGGTATTCCGGGGATATAGCCGGACGGACCGATGATAGAAGCGGGACTTACTGGTGTGAAATGATAGCGAACTTCCAGAGCCGGCCCATTGCCAGCATTCTCCAGTGCTACACTTCCCTCACGGGGTGCTACGATCCGTTCTCCCTCGGCGTCGCCCGTGCTCAATATCGCCTCGTCGAAATCGCGGGCCGCAGTCACAACCGTTAAACACGGCCTCTGTTGAGCCTCGGCTTGCTCCCAGGAAGCCTCTGCTTGCTTCTGCGCTGCCTTCCGGATTCGGCGTGTCTCCACGGTGTACCAAACAAGCCCTCCGAAGAGAAGCACCTGAGTCACCAGACCCCATAACTGAATCGAGTCCCACATAGATCGCGTGAGATTTTACCACTTACTCGGGTCGCCGCGACACGACACGCTCAAAATATGCCTAAGCAGTGCCGACCCCGCCTCGCGCGGCCAGCGCTACCCCACCCGAACGCGCGAAAGTCGAGCCAGGGATTCAATGTGGTAGATCTGAGGGACGAGGTCGGACATTTCCAGGGCGCGCCTGCTGCCCGCCGCTAGAACCCGAGGGGGGGCTCCGGAACCCCCCCTGCGGCCAACTCATAGATTGAGAGCACGAGGAGAATCACTGCCGGTAGAAAGAAGAGGAGGAGGAACAAGAGTAAGGCACGCCGCGGCCGCAACGGACCGAGGAAGGGAGAAACCCAGCCCCGCCATACCATGGGGATCAACACAATGGAGCCCACGGCGAAGATTCCAACGCCTACCATGAAGTACCTTTGCCATCTCAGAGCTCGAAGCTGGCTTTCCGGCGATTCGATGGCACCCGACGGAATCTTGAGCTCTCGAACTCCTCGTTGCCCCTCAATTACACCGCGGCAACGGATCCTGGTGTCCAAGCCGGCGGCATAAACGAGCTGAACCACAGCGCCATCCCCCTGTTCGAGGATATTCCACGATAGAGGGACCTCTCCCCCAGCGAGGCGTGTCCGGTCCAGATCAAAACCCACCACGTCCCTGCTCGTCCTGCGGATCGTGACCTCAAGGATTGGGGCTCTAGGTTCCGTGGTAATGGTGACCGCCTGAAGTATTGCTGCTCGCCTGATCGCCTGGCGCCCCCGGTTCCATATGGCCACCTGGGACGCTGTAACATCTTGAGTAAGGGGGTGACCGTCAAATACAACCCCTAGGCGCGAGGCCGTGCCCTGCTTTACCACGACCGTCTGCAACGGGTCCACGAAATAAACCAATTCGGGGTAGCTGGCGCCCTGGAAGTAGAAATAGACCGCAAGGAACACGCCAACGGTGCTCGCTGCCGTGCCCAGTATACCGACCCATGGATTAGAGAAGAAGGCGTAGAATTGACTTCGGCCTGCGCTTACCTCCTGTTTCGAACGCATATCCTGCTCCCCCTGGGCAAGCTTAGCACCAAAAGGCCGTAAGGGAGCCCCTGTTTTTCAGAGGTCTGCGGTTTCAACGACAACGCGTCGAGGACTTGGTGAAGAGCTAGGCTAACACTCCAACAAGCACCGCCGCAAGCGGCGGCATTTCATTTGCCTCTTATTTTCTCCGGGTGTTACGATTCCCCGCTGGGCATCTTGATACCGAGGTCAACAGTCGTGAGCACCTACAAAGGGTTGAGCTTGGAAGGGAAGCACGCGCTGGTGTTTGGCGGCACGAGCGGGCTGGGTAAGTCGATTGCCAAGGGATTTGCGGAAGCGGGCGCCGACGTGGTCGCGGTGAGCCGTCGCGCGGAGGAAGTCCGAAAAACCGCTGAGGAAATCCGCGCGCTCGACCGGCGCACGCTGGAGGCCACCGCCGATGTGACCAGCCGCGACGACATCCAGCGGGTCATCGACGCGATGGTCAAGGAATTCGGCCGGATTGACATCCTGGTGAACTCCGCGGGAACGACCAAGCGAGTGCCTTCCCTGGAACTGGCCGATGAGGATTGGAACCGGATTTTGGATGTAAACCTGAAAGGCACCTGGTACGCCTGTCAGATCGTGGGCCGCGTGATGAAGGAGCAGCAGTACGGCCGCATCATCAACATTGCATCCATTATGGCTTTTCAAAGCTCGCATGAGGTTGCAGCTTATTGTGCGAGCAAGGGAGCGGTGCTCATGCTGACGCGCTCTCTGGCGGCGGAATGGGCGAAGTACCACATCACCGTGAACGCCCTGGCGCCGGGGGTCTTTGAAACCCCCCTGAACCGCGTCATCCTCCAGGATTCCGGGCGAAAGGCTTCCATCCTTTCGCGCACGCCGATGCGACGGTACGGCCGGCTGGAAGAGATCCAGGGCGCTGCGATCTTCCTTGCCTCAGACAGCGCGAGCTTTGTGACCGGAGAAATCCTTGCGGTGGATGGCGGCTTCCTGGCGCAAGGCATTGGTGAGGGGGTGTGGTCGGAGTGATGTAGGGAATACCGCAAGCGGCATACGGCGTGTCACGCCGCGGGGGTGAGGATTGAAACGATGAGGGCAGCCGAGACGACTGCGCCCCTCGCGGGCGGGGGTTGAAGCTGGAGGGCAGGCCTCTGGCTTGGCCTGGAAAATTCAGAGTCTCCAGTCAGTGGAAAGCCGCACGGCGTTCCCGCTCAGAGTGCCCAGTGACGGTGAACTGTCGTAGTGCGTGTAACCCAGGGTCAGCAGGAGCTGTTGGCTGGCTCTTAGGGTCAGCGCGGGATTGAGAAGCAGGGCGTGCCTGACGACCGTTCCACGCTCAACCTGTTGAACGCCTATCCCTGCGGAGAAATCGTATCCGAACGGTCCGTGGAGCTTGCCAGAGGTGTGTGTGGTGCCGTAATGGCGTTGGTAGAAGCCGGGATTGAAAAAGCCCAGGTAAGGTTTCTCTGGCCCCCCCTCAAAGCCATACGCGAGTCCTGAATAACCCAGATCGAGAGCCATCCGCGGTTTGCGGAACACATTGCGGTTGAAAGTGATCGAAGCACCTCCCCCGCGGTTGTGGTCGGCTCCGTAGCTCAGCTCTGGCGTGGGCCCGCCGAGCATTATCACGTGGGCGTACTGGATGGTGGAGCTGTCCATTAGGAAGGATTCCAGACTCAGTTCCGTGCGAGAGTCGAAACGGTAGTGCAATCCCGCCGACGCGCGATTTTCCATCACCCCCAGGCGCACCGCCGTGGGCGTATAGGCAAGCGCCGAGCGCGCCGCCGTCAGGTCCACCGTCAGCTTCTTCCGCAGGGCATAGCTCAGATTGATGAATCCGAGGGGGCGAGTCTGGGCTGAACGAATGGGTTCGCTCTGGGTGGGGATGGAGGCCAGTTCACCAGGTCCAAATCGAGCGAGCCCGGCCCCGCCGCGAAGGGTGAGTTGCGACGTCACGTAGGTGGTCTGTCGATAGAGAAACTGCGACGGCCCCACCGTTCCCGGGATGCTACCGCTGGGACCACTGGAAGGAAGGCAATACAAAGACAAGTAGAAATTTGACCGGGGCAACGCGGAGAAGCCCCACGTCGTTTCGTACCCAAAGGTGCGCAAGTCCTCAGCGCCCGAGGAATTATCGGAACCGATTTCCCGGGCGAACGAGGTAGAGGTGTGTAAAGTGATCCGGGACTCGTTGCGGAGGCTGCTTTTGAGCTCGCGCGCCTCGTCGCTCCGGGGATCGAGGGTTTCTGCCCTTGCCAGCAGCGTCTGGGTTTTCCTGGTGTTATGGAGCGCCCGTTCGAGATTAGCGAGCAGCAGAAGCGCGGAGACGTCGTGGGGATCGTCTTCGACGAGTTTCGATGCCAGATCGTGGGCGTACTTCAGATCGCCGCGATAATAGGCGATGCGCGCATTGCCCTTCAGGGCTTCCGAATCCGAGGGGTTTTCCCCCAGGAGATGATTGAAACGTAGCAGGGCATCTGCTTGCCGGCCTTCGAAGAGGTCTACATAGGCGAGCTGCAACTGGGCATCGCGATCTCGAGGATGGGCAGTCAGGACCGACGCCAGGATTTTTCGCGCCTCCGGGTAGCGGTGCAGGTGCATGTTCACCCGCGCGAGCTCTAGGGCATATTCGGGGTTCGCCGGATAGCGCGTCGCAAGACCCTGGAAAATGGGCAGCGCTGCCGACGGACGAGCCGACCACATGTACACGCGGGCCAGCCCTTCGAGGGCGTCCGTATCTCCAGGGCGCTCCTTCAAAACTTCCTGGAAACCTTCCAGCGCGGCATCGTGTTGGCCGCTAAAAGCCAAGGTGCGCGCCAGCCCAATCCTCGCGTCGTGATCGCGGGGGGCGAGCTGCAAGGCGCGCCGGTAAGATGCGATCGCGCTAGTGTAGTCGCCGCGTCGAGTCTGCAGAAAGGCCATCCCCTCCAGAGCCACCAGATCTTGCGGGTTTCTCGCCGCGCGCTCGCGGTAAAGCTTCTCCAGACCCGAGGGCTCCTCTGACGTCTTGCCCGCCGCCGGAGGCGGTGCTGAGTCTCGACCTTCGGCATGCAGGAGGGACGGCGTCAAGAGTGCGGCGGCCACCACGGTGACGAGGAAGGACGCGAGTCCGTTCCCCAGCTTGGCGCGGCGGGATGCGGGCAGGCGCCAGCGGGCTACAGGCCAGTGCTCCGCCGGCCGCCGGGTGGTGGGCAGACTCTCGAGAGGCTTCCCATTCTGCGGGAATGGGAAATGCCGGTTTTGGTGACGACTTGAGAAATCAACGGCAAGGTTGTTGACCATGGTCTCTTCGACCTTTCTCGAGAGGTGCGTAAACAGCTCAGGCGTTCGCGCCGGCGTGGGCGACTTTCTCCCAACGGCGGCTACCTGCCAGGAACTTGAGGACTCCCTGAAACCGGTAATACAGAATCAATTGGCGGTATCCGGCATTCTCGAACATGGCGAATACCAGCAACGTCAGGAGGTCACGAAACCGCGGGTAGCGGCGATACGTGAGTTCTTCCAAAAGGACGGCCCCAACGGAGAGGAAACTGCCGTAAATGAAGCCCAGCAAAATGAACACCACCAGAAAGAAGGGAGGAACCAGGCCGAGGAGAATGCCCAGGGGCACGAGGAGATATCCGAGGAATTCCGCCGCCGCTCCCAGGCCTTCGACGTAAGAGTGGAAGGGGAAACTCAGCCAGCCGACGATTCCATATTTTCGCCCGAAGAGGATTTCGGAATGTTTCCAAAGCGTCTGGCAGAGGCCCAATTGCCAGCGGCGACGCTGGCGAGCCAACATGGTGAGGTTAGAAGGGCACTCGGTCCAGCACACGGGATCGGAGGTGAAGGACATGCGGATCTTACGATTATTATCCGCTGCCCAGTGATGGAGTTGAACGATCAAGTCCATGTCTTCTGTTACCGTATCGTGGCAAAAGCCCCCGGCTTCGATCACCGTGGCACGATGAAAGACCGCGAAGGCTCCGGATACGATCAGCGTTCCCCCCAAGAGGTGCCAACCCGTCCGGCCGAAGAGGAAACTGCGCAGGTACTCGACGACCTGAAATCGTTCCAGCACTCGGGGCGGCAGGCCCACCTTAGTCACTCGGCCGTTCCTCGTCTCGCAGCCGTTCAGGATGCGCACGATTCCGCCGCTCACGACGGTCTCAGCGGCGGAGTTAACGATGGGATCCATCAACCGGAGCAAGGCATCGCGTTCGAGCAGGCAGTCGGCGTCCAAGTTGCAGAAGTACGGTGAACGGCAGAGGTTGATGCCTGCGTTGAGGGCATCCGGCTTGCCGCCGCGCACTTTACTGACTACCAGGAGATTGGGGATTTCGGGATTCATGTAAAAGGCGCGAATGGGTGCGGTGGGGATACTGGGACGGTAGGCCCCGTCCATTTCCAGAAGATGAAAACTCTCCACCAGCCGGTCAAGGGTCAGGTCTGTCGAGCCATCGTCCACGACGATGACGCCCAGCTCCGGATAGTCCACCTGGAGCGCCGAGCGAAGGGAATTCACGATCACGTCTTGCTCGTTCCAGGCAGGAATGAGGATGGTCACAGGAGGGGTCAGGGGAGACCCGCGCAAGGCATCCAGGCCTTGATAGGCCAGCCGGCGTGTGTGAATCCAGGTGGCACGCAGCGAGAGCAACATGAGAATTGTGTAAATCCCGTTGCCCAGGAAGAAGTACGAAAGGATGAGAAGATTGAAGAAGGTGATCGAGTCCTTGAGGAACAAACGCAAGCTGCTCATGGACGGTTACGTTCCTTTATGCCGCCAGAACGGACGGAAACTCCAGAACTTGCTGGAGGCCCATTCCGGCGCTTGCCTCCAGCGGCGTTTCTTCCTGAAGCTGCATCTTGAAATGCGCAACAGGTAGGAAACGCTCCAGGAACTTTTGACGGACATCCGGGTTCGACATCCGGAGAACTCCGGAAAGGCCCAAGGGGGCGGCTTCGCTGGCGAATTGCTCGACGATCAGAGCTTCCACACCGCCCGCGCCTTCGCCGTAGCCTTCGACGAGTGAGGCCATCAACCCCGAGCGTTCGATCACTTCCACGATTTGTTCGCGGGTGGCTTGATCTTGGGAAGTCAGGAAATGTTCGTAGAGTTGTTGCCTTCCTCTGCGACCCAGGGAGATGAGGGTTTGCATGGCAGCCTCGCGGACACGCCAGTGGGAGTCGCGCAGACAGTCGCGGATTCCCAGGAGGAGATAAGGCGTGGAATGGCGGGGCTTGGCGAGGGTTCGCACGGCGCGAAGGCGCACGTACCACAGAGGATCAAAGAGCAGTTTGTACAGAACGCTTGTCGCGCGCGGGTCCGCGAGAAAGGCGATGACTTCCGCCGCGCGGCCCCGCACTTCCGCACTGCGATCACGGCAAAGGTTCGTCAGTAGTATTTCGGCGATTCCCGGTGAGCAGACTTCGGACCTGAGGAGGAAATCCGATTCAAGCGCGGCGTCTCGGCAAACCATCACCCGAAGAATGTCCGTGCCCAGGAAGCGGATCCGCCGGTGCGGGTGACGAAGTGAAGACAGGAGAGCAGCGCTGCAAGTAAGGTCGAAGCAGGCCAGAGCGGCCTTGAGAGCTCGCGGCGAAGGAGATGCAGATTTACCCAAGACGACGGTGTGGAGCCGTCCGACAAGTGCGGGGAAACTCCCCGGCGCGCGGATGGTGGCCAGAGACCGCAAGGCCACGGACTGGATATCGGGGTGCGGATCATCCAAGGCTCTGACCAAAAGCGGCCAGCTCGGTTGATGGCGCAGGACCCCCAGGTTCCGGATGCTCTTTGCGCGCAGCAGCAAGTGCAGAAGCGAGGGGGCCGGGGGGCGTAGAGATGTCCCGCGCGGCGAGCCCCGGCGGGCCTTTGGCTCCTCGCCCGCGGTCAACCGATGCTGCCAGAGCTGGATCAATCCGAGCTCGGTGCATAAGGCCTGCAGGACAGCGACGTGCTTCTGTCCAACCCCTCCGACGGAAAACAGAGGGTCAAACAGAAGCTCCAGATCGGCCAGCGGCAATGCCCGCAGGGTGTTGATCCCCTGAGCCGTGGGTCTGCCGGAAAGCAAGGTCGCGAGGATAGGCCGGTAGTTGCTCTCGAGGGAGCGAAGGTAGCGTGAGTAGCGGTTCTGCTGCCTATGCCGAAAGAGCGCCACGGCAATCAGCAGACAGGTTCCAATCAAAACGCAGACCAGCATCGTTAATGCCCATTGAGTTACGGGCTCGGTTTGACTACCCATGGGATTTCCGCCTCTCAGCGGGGGCGCAAGTCACTCGTGAGCAGGCCAAGGTGGGGGGGAAGTGTAGAGGGGACTCGAGTGCTTGCGGACACTGAAACCATCGCTCTCAAGTGGGGCATTGGAGCACCCCTGACAGTAAGTTGCGAGGAACGGCTAGAATTATAGCCTCTGCATTAGTGCGATGTCAACACTTATTTGTTGAGGAACGGCACGATTTAGTACTTATTGCCGGGCAAATTGCCCGCCTCTTTACCAATTCCTGTGTCAATGGAGCCTTAGCTAGAGTGGATTGAGTGATTCCTCATCTGTCGGGGAGACTAAAAGGCTGACTTGCTATTATATTATCCAAGTGAGAACGCAATGTACAGTTGGTGGATAGTTCCTAGTGCTCGTGCGGCCGGGATTTCTCCCAACCCGCCAGACCGTCCTGATATACCTTGACATGCTCGAAGGGAAAGCCGTGTTCCAGCAGGATGCGTCCGGCCGTACGGCTGGCGGCGCAGATGTCCCCGGACGATCGCCCGCTTTCATAGAGGATGATGACGCGGTCCTTAGGCAGGGAACTCCAGCGCTGCTCCATGTCGTCCACAGGAACATTGAGCGCGCCGAGAATTCGCCCTGCGGCATAATCTTTCGCCGGCCTCACGTCCACGAACAAGGGCTTGGGGTTGCTGGCGAGGAGTTGGCGCAGTTCGTTGCTGTCGATCATCGTGGGCTGTTTCTTGGCGGCCTCGGCTTCGCTGCAGGCAGCCGCGCTGGAGGCCTGAAAACCCGCGAAGAATCCCCCAGGGGCACTCCCGAGCAAACCCCTCGACGCTTGGCCGGGCTCGCTCGCGACTTTGCCGAGAGCAGGTTTCTCGGAACTCGGGGCAGCCGCAGAGTGACTTCTCTGTTTGGGCGGCGCCAGGGCCGCGGGCGGCTCCATGCTCCTGGGCGTGGCCATTGCGCGGCTGGCCAGTTCCTGATCGACAAGCTGAGAAAACTCTGTCGCGGGCCGCGCGCCCTCAATCCTCTTCTGCCCAATGAAGAAGGTAGGTGTGCCGTCGACGCCGAGCGCCTTACCGTCGGCCATGTCCTCGCGAATGCGCGCTGCCGTGGAGCCGCTCGCGAGGCACTGGTCGAACTTGGTCTGGTCCAGGCCGATTTCGGCGGCGTCACGCTTCAACCCATCATCGCTCAAATCGGATTGCCGGGAATAGATCTTGTCCACCGCTTCCCAGAACTTTCCCTGTTCTGCTGCGCATTCGGAGGCTTCCGCGGCTTTCTCCGCCCGGGGGTGGATGCGAACCAGCGGGAATTGCCGGAACACGAACCGGACTTGGCTTGCGTATTGGGTACGAATTTCCCGGGCCGCCTCTTCCCCGCGCACACAGACGGGGCATTCGAAATCTCCGAACTCCACCACGGTCACGGGCGCCTGGGGGTTGCCGGCCACATGGCTAGCCGGCCTGACCAACTTCTCGGTCAGGGTCTCACTCGCAGCTTGGGGCGGGGGGGCTGGTAATTCGCCGTGCCGGGCAAGCAGGTAAAACGCCGGAACACCCACGAGCAACGCGACCACGCACACCGCGAAGTGGCTGCGCACCTGGACAAGCTGCCCCGGCGGTTCGGGTTCCGGTGCAGCCCGAACGAGACTGTAGACGGCGAGCCCGCAGAGCGCCGTCATCACCAAGCCCGAAGTCACGCACCAGGTGCAAAACGCGTGGATCACGAAGCTTTGCAGGTACTCGAGGTAAAGCGAAAACAGCAAGCCGACGCCGGTCATGCCCGCCACGGCATAGCGAGCTAATCGCGCGAGTCGTGCGGAGGCGAGCGACTCCGCGATCATCACGATGGCCAGCAGCGCGTAACCGGCCACGCCGAACACCGGCATGGACACCCCCCAGAGGCTCGAATAGGCGCTGGCGCGGACGGCGTCGCAACCTGTCCCAATGCAAACCATCGGTCGGGAAGGGGAGGTGTAGGTCCAGAGAAGGTAAAGCGAATCGAACAGTCCAAGTAGGCTTAAAGCCAGCGAGAGCGATTTCCGCATAGGAATCTATTCTACAACTACCTCAGAGGCGCTTGAGCGGCCGGGGGTTGCACGTCAGGCGGCCGAAGCTCCCAATCTCACCTCAGGGGAGTCGCGGTCAGTTGCGCCCGCTTCGAAGAATTCGCGAGTTTGAAAGCTGAAGAGGGCGGCCACGAGATTCGAAGGAAACTGCGCGATGCGGACGTTCAAATCGCGCACCACGGCGTTGTAATAGCGCCGCGCAAGCTGGATCTGATCTTCCACGCGGCTGATCTCCGACTGCAGCTCCGCAAAGTTTTCCGCTGCGCGCAACTGAGGGTAATTTTCCGCCACGGCCCAGAGCGAGTGCAAAGCCTCCGTCAGCGCGCCTTCCGCCTGTGCGCGCGAAGCCGGCCCGGCGGCCGTCAGGGCGCGCGCGCGCGCCTCGGTCACCTTCTCGAAGGTCGTGCGCTCGTGCGCGGCGTAGCCTTTCACGGTCTCGACCAGATTGGGAATCAGGTCGTGCCGCCGCTTGAGCTGCACATCGATGTCAGCCCAGGCGGCGTCCGCCTGCACGCGCAGCTTCACCAAGCGGTTGTAGCTCACCACCAGCCAGATGACGAGCAGAATGATGACCAGGCCGATTGCGAACAGCACGAGTTTTCCTCCCTGAGAGCAAGCGCGAAAGCGAGCGGCTCTCCGCTGCGGAATCAAATTCAGTTCAAGCCGTGAGCGGACCACCCGGCGCGGGCCGCGGCTTCTGCGAGCGACGCGCCGACGCCCAAGGGTTCGAGATCCGTCTGGAGTTGTTCGACCGAGTGGAACACCACGCTGTGCAGTCCGACGGAGCGCGCTCCGGCCACATGGACCTCGCGGTCGTCGATGAAGAGCGCCCGCGGGGCGGGCACGCCGAGGGCTTCCAGGCAGGCGCGAAAGATGGCGGGCTCGGGTTTTCCCATGTTCAACTCGCTCGAAAAGCAGAGGTGACTGAACGGCGCAAGCCAGTCCACAGATTGCCGCAGGTACTTGCCCAGTTCGCGTGGCATGTTCGAGAGCACGGCCATCTTCACACCACGCTGGCTGAGCAGGCGCGACCATTCGAGCATGACCGGATGGGGATGAATCCAGAGCTGGATATCCCCCATGATCATCTCGGCAATATGCTCGCGTGAGAAGCTTGCGCCGCAGTCGCTCGCCGCCCGCTGCCAGTAAGCGGGACCGTCGAACGCACCGAGGTCGTACGCGTCTCGGTACTGCCAGAAGGCCTTGTGAAAAGCCCCGGCTTCGATGCCGCTCAGTTTCCGCAACGCTTCAAAATCTTCCTCGCGCGGCGGGAGGCCGAGGACGTGCCCGAAGTCAAGAATGACGGCGTCAATCTGCATAGGTAACCTCCGCGGGAACCGGCCGGGTCGGGCTTTGTTGTGCTTTGGAGTCTGCACAGTCTTAAGCCCCGAAGGGGCGACCTGCCCCAGCCCTGGGCAAAGCCCAGGGTCGGTGAAGCTCACGCTTCAAACAGCGACTCCACAAACTCGCGTGGGCTGAAAGGCAGCAGGTCGTCTATTTTCTCGCCGATGCCCACGAACTGAATCGGCAGGCCGAGTTCGCGGGCGATGGCGATGACGATGCCACCCTTGGCGGTGCCGTCCAGCTTGGCGAGGATGATGCCCGTGGCGCCCCCGTGCTCGACGAACTGCCGCGCCTGCGCCAAGCCGTTCTGGCCGGTGGTCGCGTCGATCACCAGCAGCACTTCGTGTGGCGCATTGGGGATTTCCCGCGCCGCGATGCGGCACATCTTTTCGAGTTCCGCCATCAGGTTGAACTTGGTATGCAGCCGCCCCGCCGTGTCCACGATCACCAAATCGAGATGGCGGCTTTTGGCTGCCGCGAGTGCATCAAAGAGGACCGCCGCGGGGTCGGCGCCGGACTTCTGCTTGATCATCTCGAGGCCCAGCCGGTCCGCCCAGATTTCGAGTTGTTCGTTGGCGGCGGCGCGGAACGTATCGGCGGCACAGAGCAGCGGCCGGCGGTTCTGCTGGAGATAGAAATGAGCCAGTTTAGCGATGCTGGTGGTTTTGCCCACGCCGTTGACACCCACCACGAAGATGACCGCTGGCATGCCCGCTGGCGGTTGCTGGGGTTTGGGGGCGACGCCCTGGCCGGCCCCGGGATTCTCGAGAATCCTCAGGATTTCCTGCTCGACCGCCGGGCGGAGTTGGCGCGTTTCGGTGAGCTTGCGCTGGCTGACTTGTTGCCTCAACCGGCCCAAGATTTCCTGCGCGGTCTTCACACCCAGATCGGCGGTAATGAGCGTGGCTTCCAGGTCGTCGAGTACCGATTCGTCCAGAGCTGCCTTGGTCTCGACAATCTCCTCGAGGCGTTCCACCAGTTGGGCTTTCGTCGAGGCGACGGCCTGCTTCAGCCGGTCGAAAAAGCCGGGTCTCTTCTCCTTTTCACTGGAACCAAACAGGGAGACCATGAAACTTCATTCTAGCTTGAACTGGAAGACTGCGGGGACGAAATCACGTTGGCGGAACGCCCGCAGGGCACGACGGAGTTCTGCATCGTGCCGTGACCGTCCCCTACTCAGTTTGCTACCCTCGCCCGCGGCGACCGAGTTTTCCGTGCTCGCCCTCGCCTCTTTGGGCGAGAGGGCGAGGGTCAGGGGTTAGTGCGCAAGAGGCCTGCCGCCCCCTCTCCTTACGGATACACCTTTACGCGGATTAGCCTTGGGGTTGGGTAACCTGGTCCACGGGGGCCGCCACGACGTCCCTACGCCGGGTTTCGAACTTGGTCAGACTGCCCTTGGCGTAAGCCGAATCCATGGCGTCCACGACGATGGGGTCATACTTGCCGCCGGCGTGCTGGCGCAGGATATCCAGCGCCTTGGGAAACTCCGAGGCTGCTTGGTAGGGCCGGTCGGTAGTGACGGCGTCAAAGGTATCGGCCACGGCGATGATTTTCACCATCAGCGGCAGCTCATCGCCACTGAGGCCGTCAGGGTAACCGCGACCGTTCAGGGCTTCGTGGTGCCAGCGGATGCCGGGCAGCATGGCGGTGAGCTGTTTCACTTGGCGCACAATTTCATAACCCATCACCGTGTGCCGCTTCATGAGGTCAAACTCTTCGTTGGTGAGCACACCGGGTTTCTTCAGCACGCGGTCTTCGATGCCGATCTTGCCGACGTCGTGCAGGGTTGCCGCGATGCGGACTTTGTCAACTTCTTCTTCCGGTAGGCCCAGCTCTCTTGCCAGAATCACGGAATATTGCGCCACCCGCCCGGAGTGGCCTTTCGTGTACGGGTCTTTGGCGTCGACCGCGGCCGCGATCATCTCAATGGAGTCCATGAAGAGCTGGCGGTTCTGTTCCGAGGCCATCTTCAGGTCGCTGATGTAGCGCTGGATGTCGTCGGCCATCTGGTTGAAGGTTTCCGCGAGCTCGCCAATCTCGGTGCGGCTGCGGATCTCGGCGCGCTGGGTGAAGTCGCGCTGGGCAATGGAGCGGGCCGTCTGGGTGAGCAAGTCGATGGGATGGGTGATGGTCTTTGCGGCCAGGAAGGCGATCACCAAGCTGAGCACCACGACCAGCAGGCCCCACTGGAAGGTTTGCTTGCGCATTTCGGAAACAAGGAAGAAGGCACGGCTCAGCTTGCGCTGCACGATCACGCCCCAGCCCAGTTTCTGCGTCGGCGCGTAGGTGCCAAGCATGGCGACCATCTGGTTGCCTTGTTGCAGGGCGAACAGGGAAGTTTCTGCCACGCGCGCCCGCCCAGCCCAGCCCAGGAATTTCTGCACGATGGGAACGGCGACCATATCCATTCCCGCAACCTTGTCGGGATCGGAAGAGGTGACCAGGCGCCCGGCGTTATCGACCACATAAGCTTCCAGGTCGGATTGCCGGTAGGTGTCCTGCAACTGCTGCGTGATCGGGGCGAGCGTTACCACGGCTCCGACCATCCCCAGGAACTGGTCCTTTTGTTTCATCGGTTCCGCCATCACCATGACCGGCTCGTTCGCCCCGGAGCGCAATACCGTGAGCGGAATGCTGCGATACTCCTGTCCCTGGCGGGCTGCCAGGTACGCCGCCTCCAGGGCTTTGCGCAGGAAGGTGTCGGAGGTCGCGTTGAAGTTGCCAGCCTGCACCCCTCGGGCTTGGTCATTGAGCACGGTGGCATAAAGAACCGAGGGTCGGTCAGCCACGAAACCCTCCAGCGCCATGCGCAGGCCGGAATCCGTGGCGTACTTCGCGGCGGGGATCTGCCTGGCGAGCGGCACCACCGTATCGGACAATTCTTTTAGTTGCTCATTGACGTTCTCCATGTAAAGCGAGATGAACCGCGAAAGCGACTGGGAGGTGGTGGTCTGCAGGACCTTTTCCTGCGTCTCCAAATTATCCTTGTTCATCGACATCATCTTGGACCCGTAGAACCACAGCGGACCCACGCTGATGCCGATCAGGATCAGCAGGATGACATACAGCATCCGGACACGTGTTCTTCCTTCAGGTCTCATTTATGCCCTCAGCATCTTAGGCAATCGTAGGGATGAAATCAATAGCAGGATTACCGCGCATGCGTCGCGGGGTGATGTCCGTCACCCTCGCGATAGCAAATCCTGGGAGCGACACAGGGTCGCATGGTAGAATGTACCTTCCGGTTGTTGCAGGGCAAGCCACAAACTACGGACTTGAAAATCCCAGGCGCGTTGCTGCAGCGTGGGAGTCTCGCTCATGAGAGGGGGACAGACCATGGCCTGCCGCAGCGAGCAGGAGGCTAAAGATGTACCCAGAAGAATTTGTGCAACCCATGAGAGAGGAACTCACGCGCGTCGGCTTCCAGGAATTGCGCACCGCGGCGGACGTGGACACGCTCCTTGGCAAAACGCCCGGCACGGTGCTGGTGGTGGTGAATTCGATTTGCGGGTGCGCGGCGGGTCGCGCGCGGCCAGCCGTCGCCCGGGCTCTCGAGCACCAGGCGCGTCCCGAGGTTCTGGCCACCGTCTTCGCGGGCCAGGATGCCGACGCGACCAGCCAGGCGCGCAGCTACTTCACGGGCTACGAACCTTCTTCGCCCTCTATTGCCTTGCTGCGCGACGGCAAGCTTGTCTTCATGCTCGAGCGAAAAGATATCGAGGGTCGTGACCCATACTCGATCGCCGAAGACCTGACCCGCGCCTTCGACCGCTTTTGCGGACGTGTCAGCGCGACCGCAGCCAATTGAGCGCGGCGTTCGCCTTGCCATCCATGCCCCCCCACGTCGGGTGTGGATTGGGAAGGTGAGGGCTGCCGAGACGGCTGCGCTCCCGGGGCCGTGTTGCGGCGCGTAAGTCGGAGTGCGATCACCCGATCGCTTACTCTTCTTTCAGCGAGCGCTCCATCAGTTCGCGGATGGCTTCGCGCGGGGAAACTTCGCCTTCCAGAATCCGGTGGACCTGCCGGGTGATGGGCATTTCCACACGGTGTTTTGCTGCCAGCGCCACCGCGGCCGTGGTGGTCTTCACGCCTTCGGCGACCATGCGCATGGAGCCGATGATGTCGTACAGTTTGCGTCCCTTGCCGAGTTCCACGCCCACGGTGCGATTGCGGCTCAGCTCGCCCGTGCAGGTCAGCACCAGGTCTCCCATGCCGGCCAGGCCCGCCAGAGTCTCGCGCCTAGCCCCGCAGGCGCATGCCAGGCGAGTCATCTCCGCGAGTCCGCGCGTGATTAAAGCAGCGGTGGGATTGTGCCCAAGCCGGAGGCCCTGCACTACGCCGGCGGCGATGGCAATGACGTTTTTCACGGAGCCGCCCAGTTCGACTCCCACCACGTCGCTGGAAGTATAGAGGCGCAGCACGCGCGAGGAAAACTCCCGTTGCACCAGTTGCGCCGCCTCGCCATCGTCCGAGGCCACGACCACCGCGGTGGGATCGCCGCGGACGACTTCCTGGGCAAAGCTGGGTCCGGAGAGCACGCACAGGCGGGGCGAGAACCTCTTGCCCACCACGCTGCGGATGACTTCACTCATCCGCATCAAGCGCTCGGCATCAATGCCCTTGGTGGCGCTCACGAAAATCATCTCCGGACGCAGATGCGGGAGCATTTGTGCGTAGAGCGCGCGGCAGACATGCGAGGGCATCACCGTCACCACGATTTCCGCGCCGGGGAGCGCTTCCCCCAGATCGCCAGTGGCGGAAATGCTTTCCGGCAACTTGATTCCCGGCATGAAGAGTTCATTTTCGTGCCGGGACCGGAGGCTCTCGACTACCTCCGGCTCGTAGGCCCACAACCGCACGGCATGGCCTAGAGGAGCGAGCGTCGCCGCCAAGGCCGTGCCCCAGTTTCCCGCGCCGATAATTGCAGTGCGCTTCATAGAAACGGCCTTCAGCAATCAGCTTTCAGCGTTCAGCTCTGGGCTGACTGCTGACCGCTGAGTGCTGAGGGCTTTTTTCCTACCTTATTCTCCGTGCCGCTCAAGAGCCTGCGGATATTCGCGTGGTGCTGGGCGATGATGATGAGCGCGCCGCCCGCCGCCCCCAGGACGATGGGAAGTGGCGCATGTTTCAGGAAATGCACCAGCACCGGAAATGCCGCGGTGGCGATGATCGAGCCGAGGGAAATGTAGCGCCAAATGGCCACCACGATCGCGAAGATGACGAGTACCAGCGCCACCTGGAGCGGCGCGAGCGCGATGAAGACGCCTACGCCGGTCGCCACACCTTTTCCACCGCGAAATTTCAGCCAGACCGGAAAGCAGTGGCCCAGGATGGCCGCGACCGCGGAAGCCGCAATCCAGCGCGGCTCTGCTGACGTCATTCGAGATGCCAGCAGCACGGCGACGATTCCCTTGCCGAGGTCCAGGATGAACGTGGCGATAAACCCGATGATTCCGAGATTCCGCATCACATTCGTGGCGCCGATCGAGCCGCTGCCCGTGGTGCGCACATCGATCCCCTTTTGCCAGCGGACGATCAAGTACCCGAACGGGATGGACCCCAGGAAATAAGCGAGGAGTGGAGTGAGCGGACCCGTCATGGATTTGCGTGTTGGTCGGGCGCCGGTTCTTGCCAGCCTTAGCGCGGGAAACGCACGACCTTCCGGTACTGCGCGCCTTGCGGCGACAATTTACTTTCGAACAGGAAAAACTCCGAGGCTTCGAAGCTGCCCAGCGAGGTCGCCTCATGACGGGCCAACGCCGCTTCCAGTTCGGGTTGCGGGCGCAGGACCTCGAAGCGCGCCAGAGTCAGGTGCGGAGTGAAGGCGCGCTGCTCGCGTGGAAATCCGACCTTCTCAATTTCACGTTCCACGCGCGCCGCGAGTTCACCCAGCGCCGGCGGCGCCTCGACGCCGACCCAGAATACGCGCGGCCGCCGCGCTTGGGGAAAAAACCCGAATCCTTTCACCTCGACGGAGAATGATTCGAACCTGCCGATATGCCCGAGCGTCTCCACAACCTGTTTCACCTGCGCGTCGGAGGTCTCACCGAGAAACTTCAAGGTGAGATGGATGCCCTCCGGCCGCGTCCAGCGCGCGTCCGGGCAGGCGTTGCGGAAGGCTTGCTGCGTTTGCGCAAGCGCGGCGTGGAGGGGCTCCGGCAAGTCAATGGCAATGAAGGTGCGCATGGCTCAAGTTCGGGATTCGGATTCCAGGATGAGCACGGTTTTCTCGGGGCTCCAATTCATTCCATCCAGGCCCGGAACCTTCATATGGCTGATCTGTAATCTCTGATCCCTGGCCCCGAATCCCGGCCCCCGAATCTCAAGTCTCGAATTCCAGATTCCAAATCCCCTAATCCCTAATTCTCCGGCGGATCATTTCTAACGCCATCTGCGAGGCCCAATGGCGGACGCGCGCGCGCGGGCCGGGAAAACGGAACTCTCGTACTTGGGTCCCATGCTCATCGGCGAGGGCGATGAAAACCAAGCCAACGGGTTTGTCGGCGCTACCTCCACTGGGGCCGGCAATCCCGGTAATCCCCATCCCGATGGACGCCCCCGTGCGCGCACGCACGCCCTCGGCGAGAACCTGCGCCACCGGCCTGGAAACCGCGCCGTGAGCTTCGATCCAGGCAGCGGGGACTCCCGCCAGTTTGGTCTTCAGCTCGTTGTTGTAACAGACCACTCCGCCCAGAAAGTAATTCGAACTCCCGGAAATCCGGGTCAGCCGCTCGGCCAGCAAGCCGCCCGTGCAGCTTTCCGCCACCGCCACGGTCTTCTGCCTCATCACCAGATACATGCCCACGACTTCTTCCAGGCTCTCGCCTTTGGTCGAGTAGACGTGGTCGCCGAGTGCTAGCTCGATCTTGTCGCCGAGTTCGGTGAGCAGAGCTTCAGTTTGGTCGGCGGTCGCGGCCCGTGCGCGCAAGTGGACCTCAATGGCGCCGAGCGAGGCGAGAATTGTGGTGGTAGGGTTTCGGTATCCACGCGAGAGCGGCGCGATGCGCTGGTCAACTTCCGATTCCGGCAATCCCACCACGTTGTAAACGCGTGTCATGATGAGCTCGCCGGAGGCCACGCGCGCCAGGCGCGGCATGCAGGCAGAATCAAACAAGGGCTCGAGTTCGCGGGGCGGGCCCGGCAGCAACACCACGATGTGGTCTTGGTGTTCAATCCAGATGCCCGGAGCCGTGCCGTTCCGGTTTTCGAGCCAGTCCGCGCTCTCCGGCACCTGGGCTTGCCGCAGGTTGTTTTCGGGCATTTTCCGGCCCAGGTGCGCAAAGCGTTCCTGAATGCGCTGGCGAATCTCCGCAACTTCTCGCAGGGGGCGTCCCAGGACTTCCGCCACGACCTCGCGCGTCAGGTCGTCCTCGGTAGGCCCCAGGCCGCCGGTAAGAAGGATCAGCGGGGACCGCGCCAGCCCGGCGCGCAGGACCACAGCCAGATCTTCCTTCGAGTCTCCCACAATCGTCTTGAACCGCACCAGGATTCCCAGGCTGTTGAGCTTTTCCGTGAGGTAAAGAGAGTTGGTGTCCACGTGTTGCGGGGTCAGAAGTTCCGAACCTACGGCGATGATCTCGGCATCCATGTTTGAGCAATCAGCAAGCTATTTCACAAGTGGCAAGCCCTCGATGCCCATGGGGACATCGACCAGCGAACTGTTGGTGGCGAGGATCATCGATCCATGGCGGCCGAAGGCCAAGCCGACGATGTTGTATCCGGAGACGACCAACTCCGCCTTGGCATCGGGGGTCAAGCGCACCACGCCGCGCTTTCCTGCCAGCGAAGCCGCCACATAAAGATTGCCCTCCACGTCGAAGGCCAATCCCTGCGGCCGCCCCAGGCCACGATAGAAAGACTCGACCTCGCCAGCCGGAGAGACGCGCAGCACGTGATCGAAGCTGGAAGTCGTGGGCCCCGTCAAGTAGAGATGGTCGTCAGGGCCAAAGGCCAAGTGGTAAGCGGCCAGGCTAGGCTCGATGGTTGCGAAAACAAAAATCTGGCGATCAGGGTTAATCTTGAAGATCGTGCCGGTGCGGTCGCCGGCGTACAGGTTCTCTTCCCGGTCGAAGGCGATTCCCGTCGCCACGCCCATCCCCTCGGCGTACGCGGAGTGCTGGCCGTCGGCCGTTACCCTGTAAATTGCCCCTTCCATTCGGCTCGACACGTAGAGGTATCCCGCGCGGTCGAAGGCCAGACCCGTGGCGTTCATCACCTCATGCAGAAACGGATGCGTCACCCTGTTCAGATCAATCTTGAACACGGAAGTCGCAACTTTCTGTCCCCGGCTGCCACTGAAAGTCGTGAAAATATTGCCGGCAGAATCCAGAGCAGGGTTGGCCACGGGGTGCAGGTTTTCTGCAATGGTCACGCCGACCACGACCGAGGCGGGGGCGCTCACCGCGGAGCCGGTGTCCACGGTCAGGTTCTCGCTGACCACGTCATCCGGGACGCGAACAATCAAGCGACTCGGAGAACTGAGCAGCAAGCTGCCCGGCTGATCGCCAAAGCGCACCAGCGGCTGGCGGCGGCCGTCCTCAGCCAGGCCGCTCCCGAGGATGGAAATCTCTCCTCCCGGTATGGCGGCACGCGGCGTGACGCTGGCGATTTGGGGCCGGTCCTTCGCTGTTCCCCCTGCTTTGGCCATAGAGTGCTCTGGCTTCTCCCCTTTCCTCCACAAACTCATCGTAAGACCAAGTTCAACGCGGTCAGCACGGCCATGGCGTACAGGCCCGCAACTGCGTCGTCTATCATGATACCCCAGCCCCGCGGAATTCGCTCTGCCTGTCGGGCTGGAAACGGCTTGACAATGTCGAAGGCGCGGAACAGCAGGAATCCACCCAGCAGCCATTTCCAGGTGGCGTGCGGGACCAGCAGGAACGTCAACATCTGGCCCACGACTTCGTCAATGACCACCTGGCCAGGGTCCACGCGGCCAAAGAACTTTTCCGCTTCCCCCGCAGCCCACACTCCCAAGGCGAATAGCGGCAGAGAAACGGCGCCGAGAACGATGCTGGACCAGGGGCGCTCCAAGTGCAAACGGGCCACGCCCACCACCAGGACGATACCCACCGCGGATCCCGCGGTCCCCGGCGCAATGGGAAAGTAACCCACACCCGCTGCGGTCGCAATCCAGATAGCCAACCCCGCGCGCCTTTCAGTCACGATCCCCCTCGGTGTCGGGCACGGCACTCTCCGCGGACGCGTTCTTCTCGTCGGTTTCGACGGGCGCCGAGATTCGGTAGCGTTCCGCCAACCAATTGTCCAGATCGATCAACTTGCACCGCTCACTGCAGAAGGGGCGTAACGGATTGCCCTCCCACGTCACGGTTTTCCTGCAGATAGGGCACCGCATGGTCGCACATTAGTTCGCGGGAGCCGCCGCTGCCGATTGGATCTGAACCAGTGCCGTTCCAACCTGTCTTGATTAACCGCTCTCCGAAGGGCCATCCTTCTGGCCGCGCAAAATGAAGGGGGCATACGTCGGGAGATTAGGTTGGAACGGCACCAGCGGGCTTCCGGCTAGTACGGGAGTCGGCCTCTCGGCAAAAACTCGGGCTTCCAAGCGCGCGACCAGATCGTAGTCGCCCGCCCCCGTGACTGTAGCCCAGCGGAAATCCCCTGGCTGTGGCGCAGGCCCGGCGAAATCGTTGATGAGCAGGCAGCCGTCGATTCCCGGCGCTTGCCGCTCGCTGCGGCCCTGATAGAGCAGCTCCGTTTCCTCCGACCGCCCTTCCACCAGCACCAGCAGGGATTCTCCCACCATCCTCCGCAACTTATGACGAGAAATCTTCCGCTGCAGCGCCATTAATTGCCTCTGACGCCGACGGGCCACTTGTGGCGCCACCTGGTTCGGCAACTCAAAACTCCTGCTGCTTTCCTCGTTGGAATAGAGGAAGACGCCCAGATGGTCAAACTCCGCCGCCGCGACAAAATCCAGCAGCGCTCTGAAATCGTCCTCGCTCTCACCGGGAAAGCCCACGATGAACGACGTCCGCAGCGCCACGCCGGGGATGGCGGCGCGGATTTTTTCCACCATACGCAAGAATTGCTGGCCGTTGGAGCCGCGGCGCATCAGTTTCAGGACGCGGGCGCTCGAGTGCTGCAGCGGAATGTCGAAGTACTTCACCACCTTCGGGGTTTCCGCAACGGCAGCGATCAAGGCCTCCGTCACCCGGTTCGGATAGCAATAGAGAAAGCGCACCCAGACGAGCTCCGGAATACTCCCTAGTTCCCGCAGCAGGGAAGCCAAGCCGTCGCGGAGCCCCAGGTCTTCGCCGTAGCTCGTGGTGTCCTGGCCGACGATGGTGATTTCCCGCACCCCCTGCCGCGCCAGATTCTCGGCCTCGCGGATTACCGAAGCGAAACGCCGCGAGCGGAAACGGCCGCGCATCTGCGGAATTACGCAGAACGAGCAGGGGTGGTCGCAACCCTCGGCGATCTTCAGGTACGCGGAATAAGCCGGCGTGGAGAGCAGGCGCGGTGTGAACTCGTGATACAGGTAGGGCTCGGCGGGCGCGCCCGCAGAACGCCGGTGGCCCGAGTCTCCGCAGGCTTCGAGCACCCGCTCGAGCTCGTTCGTGCCGATCACAAAGTCTACTTCCGGAATTTCCTTCAGAATTTCCTGCCGATATCGTTCCACCAAGCATCCGGCGACCACCAGCTTCTTGGCGGCGCCAGATTTCTTGTACTCGGCCATTTCCAGGATCGAGTTGATGGATTCCTGCTTGGCGGGCTCGATGAAGGCGCAGGTGTTGACGATGATAACGTCGGCCTGTTCGGGGTGCGGGGTCAGCTCGCACCCCTGGCGCGCCAGGATTCCCAGCATCACCTCGCTGTCCACAAGGTTCTTGGGGCAACCCAGACTCACCATCCCAATTTTGGGCATAAGGATTCTGCTTCGCGCGAGCCCTTGCATTGCTTGATCAGATAAAATTCTAACACAAGTCGGAGGGCTTTTGAGTCGTGCGGAAAAACAACCTATATCGGGGGAAGGGTGCGGGTCGGGCTGGCTGCGTCCGCGCCGCGGGATTTGGTGGTCGACTTGGCCAACGAAGCGGCAATGAAAATAGTGCTCGGACAGGAGATGGGGCTGCCGAAGGTTTCTCAGTCAGCCGCGGCACCGGCGGCATCCTGTGGCCCGTGGCGCAAGCCATGGGAACGGAAGCCCTCCTCATTATTATTGTTTCGAACGTCAGCCCCTGCGGGGCTGCCCCCAGCGGCTCGGCGAGGGTTGGCAGCCTTCAAGGTGGCCCCACTCATCGAGTCGCCCGCGCGGGGGTGCCTAACTCTCGTGATCGCTCAATTCCCGCCCTGCCGCTCCCAGGCGAGCACGACTTTTTCTGAGGATGCTGCGATGTGTCTGCTATCCGGCGAAAAGGCCACGCTGAGCAGCGGTTCCCGGCTTTCCTGTAAGGTTTGGAGCAATGACCCATCTTCCGCCGACCACACGCGCACGGTTTGGTCCTCCCCAGCCGAGGCGATCCACTCCCCGTTGGGAGAGAACTCCGCCCGGTGCACCGGCCCCTGATGTCCCGTGAGAGTGTGAAGGAGCTTCCAATCGCCAACCGAGTAGACGCGCAGTTTGCCGTCTTCGCACACGGTCACGACTGTTTTGTTGTCGCGGGAAAAGGCCATGCTCAAGACAGTTCCCTGGTGCCCGCGCAGGGAATCCACAAACTTGTGGTCCTTCAATTCCACCACCGTGGGATCAGCGGTCGAGCTGGTTTGAATCTGCGCCAGCAGCAGCCAACGTCCGTCCGGAGAAAACTCGTACAGGTTGGGAATCTGCGTCAAGTCGGAGATGGTGAAGCGCCCACGGCCGTCCGTGCGCGGATTCCAAAGGTCGAAGCTGCTGTCCTTGTAAAGCGCCAGATAGCCGCTCTGCGGGAAGTATCGCGCCGGACTGAATCCGCCTTTGGCGCCAACCGAGTTCAGCTTCCCGCTCTGGCGGTCCTCTACGGTATCCCATTGGAACGCCAGCAGAGGAGTGGGAGCCGACTGCCCCTTACCTTTGATGTGGAACACTCCGTTGGCTAGGAGAAAAAGCTGATTGGAGGCGAGAAAATCGGCGGAGCGGATGTCCAGGTCTTCAATCTCCGGCAGGTGCGGCTTCAAGACCTTCTGGAGGCCGCCCGTGCGCAGGTTCATCAGAACCACTTTGTCTTCATTCACCACGGCGAGCAGGGAACTGTCAGGCGAGAACGCCCCGTTCGAAGCATAGTTCAAAGCTAGATGCCCCTCGACACGGCCATGGCTGACCCAGATGGGGGCCGAGCGGGGATTCTCAACCGTCTCGACTTGAGCGCACAGAATCGCGGCGTGCAGAAACACGGCAGCCGTGACGAAGAAACCTGTGCACCAGGCTCTCAACAGGCGCCGTGCGGGCCGAGGGGCTCGCGAGCGGGGGTCGGTGGCAGTAGTTTCATGATTGGGTCGTTTAAGGTTAGACAATCTCCCCCTTGGAAATGCGGTTTACCAGTTCACGGTCAGCTTCCAGGAAGTTGTACTCAGCGAGTCTCGATCGAGGCGCCCATTCAATGGCTTCGAAAACCTGGTTGCGCGCCTCGCCGCGGTAGCGGGCAATCCCGAAGAACACAACTTCCACGTAACGGTCCGGATAACGATGGCACAGGCGAAAAACTTCCGGGCCGATCTCCGCCTGAATGGCCAGTTCTTCTTCCAGTTCGCGGGCGAGCGAGGCGGGCAGTTCCTCTCCGTGTCTCACTTTGCCACCCGGGAACTCCCACTGGAGCCCGTAGGCGTCTGAGCGGTGGCGCTGGCAGATCAGGATGCGGTCGCCACTCCGTATGATGCCGGCCGTGACCAGGATGGGTTTCTGCTCGGTCATCAGGGCAAGAGATTGTAGCAGAGGAAAGGCTCGGGCGGTGGGGAAGGCTGGTTTCCCAGCAGCAATCAGCTTTCAGCGATCAGCAACAGTCATTCCCGCCCCGACGCAGTCGGGGCAGGCTCCAGCGGGAATCCAGTCGTGCTGCTGGCCAGCTTGTCGTTCCGAGGATGGTCGCCGTGGCCCAAGACTCGCCGGTCTTAATGGCGGGCGATGGTTGGAGTGCGGCAGCTTGCTAGCCGGGAGTTGTCCTGCAGTTCACGAAACCGCGATGCCGCCCTTCAAGGGCGCCTCGTCCCCCCGAAGTTCGAGGGCGGCGGACTAGATCTTCTCAGCGATGAGTCCCGCTACGGCCTCCAACAATTCCCGGTCATCAGGCGTGAACGCGGCGGGCGCGTCTCTGTCGATATCAATCTCGCCCAGAATGCGGCCCTCGTGCCTGATGGGGACAACGATTTCCGAGCGCGTCTCGAGGCTACACACCAGGTAACGCGGGTCGGAGTTCACGTCGTCCACGATGATGGTCTCGCCCGTGGAAGCCGCCGCGCCGCAAATGCCTTTGTTCAGGGGGATTCGAGTGTGCGGCGCGGGCTTGCCCTCGTAGGGACCCAGGACGAGTTCCTGACCCTGAAGCAAGTAGACGCCCACCCAGTGGTATTGCGGCCGCTCGCGCTGCAACAACTTGACGACCTCGGTCAACAGCGACGGCGCGTCCGGCGCGGTCAAGGCGATTCTTCGGATGGAACTTAAGACTTCGGCGTTATTCGTCATGAGAGAGCCCCGGCGCAGGATGAGCGCGTCTAATCCCCATGGCATCATACGCGAGGAAGGCAGAAAGGGGTAGCGGCCAGGCTTTCTCAGGTTCGCTCCCAGTCGGGTTCGATTCACGGTTCAGCGTCGAGGGCTTCCCGGTCGCCGCGACGGCGAATGCCCGGTGATGGCCCCCGAATTCTTGCGCAGTTTCCGCAACTCTTTCACGCGTAAAGTGTTGTATATAATGTGGCAACCATGGCCATGGAGTCCGACCTCGATCTGATGCTGAGGGTCCGCGCCGGTGATGCCGCCTCCTTTGAGACGCTGCTGCGCCGTTACCGCCTCCCCCTGGTGAGCTTTTTCCATCGCATGGTGCGCGACCAAGCGTTGGCGGAAGACTTGGCCCAGGAGGCTTTTCTGCGCATCTACAAGGCGCGGGAGCGCTACCAGCCCGAGGCGCGTTTTACCACTTGGCTCTATCGCATCGCCACGAACTTGGCGCTCAATGCCATTCGCGACCGGAAAGACGAGGTTCCTGAGCCCGCGAGCGGAGATCCTGATGGCGGGCCTGCCCTCGAAAGGTTCGTCGACCCTAAGCCGACGGCTGAGCAAAAGCTGCTCGAGGGCGACCGTCAACGCCTGATTCGCCAAGCCGTAGAATCCTTGCCAGGGAATCAGCGTGCGGCGGTCATCCTGCACAAATATCAGGAAGTGGATTATCGCCAGATTGCTCAAATTCTGAGCGTTTCCGAAAGTGCCGTGAAATCGCTACTCTTCCGGGCTTACGAAACGCTTCGGTTGCGCCTCGAGCCGCTGCTCCGGGAGGGCCAGATATGAATTGCCTTGATCGCGAACGTCTGTTTAGTTACGCTCACGGCCTGCTGGGAGAGCCGGAGGCGGCCCAGGTTCACGCGCACTTGGGAGAATGCTCCCAGTGTCGCGAGGTCGTGGAACACTACGAGCGGCTCGATGCCGTGCTGGAGGAGTGGAAGCCGGCGGAGCCCTCCGCTTGGTTTGACGCGCGCGTGCGCCAAGCCGTGGAAGCGCAGGAAGCACGCAGGGCGGCCCGGGGTTTCTGGGGTCTGGGATGGGTCCGGGGCTTGGCGCTGGCTTCGCTTGGGGTTTTGGTCATTGCCGGGGTGGCGTGGCTCACCCACAGGCATCGATCAGTCTCCACCCCTTCGACGCTGGCGACGCAGCAGCCACGTCAGACGACCGCCACGCAAGCTCCCGCAGAAGTGGCGAAGCTGAATCCTCGGGCCGTCACGCCCCGTCAGGCCGAGAAGCCGAGGAAGCCGGCGCCGGAGCTGCAATCGGCGGGTGTTTCCCCGAGCGAAGACGAAGACGCCCGGGCGTTGGATGATTATGATTTGGTCGCGGACTTCGATGTACTTTCGGAGCTTCCCAAGAAAGGCGCCAGGGTTGCCGACTGAGCTCGCGGCAACCTTTTCGGGTGGGAAAGAACGGCGCCGCCGGCGCGGTCCAGAACTGGCCACGGTCTTGCTGCTCGCGCTCCTTCTGGCCTCAACCCTGCTTGCTGGCCAGCGGGACATGGGAGCCGCTCGTGGATACCCGGTGCAAGCTCCCCGCCTGGGCCAGGGTCGCGGACCACTGGCCGGCCAGCGAGCGGGATTCTTCCAGCGACTGCGCGACCTGCCGCCCGCCCAGCAGGAACGCATTATGGCGGAGAATCCTCGGTTCCGGCGGCTGCCTCCGGCGCGCCAGCGGCTTATCCGCGAGCGGTTGCGGCGCTGGAATGCCCTGACCCCCGAGCAGAAGGAGCTGTTTCGCGAGCGCGAACAGATCTTCCAAGGCCTTTCTCCTGCCCAACGAGAAGAAGCGCGCGCCATATTCCCAGAGTGGCGCGAGCTCAGTCTCGACCGCCGCCGTGAAGTTCTGCAAGCTTTCCGGCAGCTTCGCGACCTTCCTCCCGACCAACGTCAGCGTTACTTGGCTAGTCCCGAGGTTCAGCAGCGGTTCTCCCCGCAGGAGCGCCACGTGCTTGAGGGGCTCAACAAACTCCTGCCGAATTCCCCTTCGACCCCGCCCGAGGACCCCGAAGAATAGCTGCGCCCCTGCGGGGCTGGCACCAGAAGTGTGGCGAGCGTTGATCCCGCCTTGCGGGACCCTGCCCTGCCTTCGCAGGCAGGCCCACTCACCAAGCCACCCGCTCTACGGATGAAGTCTAACCTGAATGTCGCAAAGCGGTATGAACGAGGGTTAGAGTTTGCGGGCGGCGAGGATCAAGTCGTGGGATTTTTCGGGGTCGAAAGGGGAGCGGGCGTAGTTGCCCCAGAAACTGAACTCGCCCAAGCCGGCCTGGGCGGCGAGATCCGTCAGCAGATTCTGGAAGAGAGGAATCTGCCGGGAAGTTCGCGCGTGCGCTTGCCATTTTCCCGCCGGCTTTTCGCGCGCCAGGAACATGGCGTGGAAGTTGATGTGGTCCGCGTGGTAGTCCGCAAACTTGACCAGCAGGATTTCTTCCCGGGGAGTGTCACCGGTCAGGAGCGGAAACTCGCTGGCCCGTTGTTGCCAGCGCAGATCGTAGTTTAAATTCTGCGTCAGAAAGAGTCCGCCTTGGCGCAGGATGCTTGCCACGCCCCGCAGCGCCGCCAATAACTGGCCCTCGGCCGAGAGGCCGGGAAGGGCATTACCCAAACAGAACGCTGCGTCGAATTCGGCGCGGAGGTCGGCGGCGTTCTCCATGGCGAGCAGCCGGACCTCGGCTTTTCCACCCGCGGCAGCGATGGCGCTGGCGGCGGAATCGATTCGCCGGCGCGTGAACTCCACGGCGCCCGCATCGGCGTCAAAACCCAGCACCTCGAAACCCCGCTGCGCCAGCGCCACGACGTGACCGCCCGTGCCGCAAGCCGGAACCAGAATGTTCGCACCCGTCTCGCGCGCCAGTTCTTCGAGCAGCGGTATTTCCCGCGCCAAGCGCTTTTTCCAGTTGATGACCGCATCGTAGTAAGGCGCGAGGTCAGGTTGCATGAGACACCAAGAATACCACTCACACTAACGGGCGAGAGTTAGTCAACCCCCGCGTGGCGGTTGGCTTGATGAGCGGGGCCGCCTCGAAGCCGGTCGCAAGGTTCGTACCTCTTCGACCGCACCCTTTATCCCTGTGCACAATCCCGGAGGGGAAGGCCCAACGCTTCCGGCTATCCAGGTTCTATGTTGAACACGGTTCGTGCCCTTTGTGCCGTTCCAGCTCAATCTCCCCATCTGCGGCGCCTGCATTTTGTGCGGCCCGAAAGATGGCCCCGCATAGAAAGCTTAGGTAAGACGAGTTGGCACGGCACTTGCGACGAACCATAATGCACATCCCAAGACGCCTTTTGTCAAGAGGTCGCGAGATCTGGTAGTGGGTCAGTTTGAGCCTGAATTTCCGCGCAGTCCCGCCTTGCAGGATCGGAAGGCGCCGAGCCCGACTGGCGAAACGCCGAGCGGGAGGCTACACTCAGGGGGCCAGGTGAAACAGAAGCCGGCGCTGCGGGGGTGGTTGAGGTGGCGACCTCCGATCCCGCAACGCGAGACGCTGGGCTCATCGTGACGATGAGGGCAGGGGGGCTGGACTCCAAAGCCTGAGGTCCTCTTCCCAAGCGGACTCCTCTGAATGCAGAAGAGCGAAAGACCCTTATGCCTTGAGTATACCTGCTCCGAAGGGACGGACTAGGAGCGTGCCCGACAATTCAGTTCTTCAGCCATTCTCGCGTTGGAAGTTGTTGGATCTTCGTCCACGATAAGCTCGTTTTGACATTAATCGGGCACGCTCTTAGCTTTCAACGAACGACACTCTCCAATTCCGGCTGGACCAACACATCCGAGCCATGGGCTCAAGCGGCTCGAATTGCGTAGTACTCGATGATGGTGGACGGGTAGAGACGGATGCCAGATGAAATCTCCACAAATGCTCGCTCGCCCTCGCGCGAGCGGGTGACGGTCCAGGACCAGCCCGCAAAGATTCCTGCAATTGCTGGGGGCCGTTCTTTCTGGCTGGGGATCGCAGTGGTTCTCGCCTTGACGTTTGCGGTTTGCAGCCGGACGCTTCGCTACGAGTTTGTCCACGATGACCACGGCCAGATTGTGGAGAATCCCGCGGTTCATTCCTGGCATGCCGTCCCCAGCTACTTTACGTCGCACGTCTGGGCAGCGATTTACCCGGAGGAGCTTGGGAACTATTACCGCCCGCTTTTCCTGCTGTGGCTGAGAATCAACGACGCGGTTTTCGGAAATCAGGCGTGGGCCTGGCATCTCACCACGATCCTGGCACACCTTCTAACCACTTTTCTCGTGTATCTCCTGGCCTGGCGAGTGGGACCAAGCCGCGATGTCGCGGTCCTGGCGGCGCTGATTTTCGGCCTCCATCCCGCACACATTGAGGCCGTCGCCTGGGTTTCGGGCGTAACTGAACCTTTGCTGGGTATCCTTCTCATTGCCTCGTTCCTTTGTTACCTTCAGGCGCGGCGCGACGGGGAACGCGTCCTCACGTGGAAGCTCATCTCCCTGGTCTTATTTGCTCTGGCCATGTTGGAGAAAGAGACCGCCCTGGTCCTTCCCGGTTTCCTACTTGTCTATGAGTGGATCTGCGGGCCAGAGTGGGGAAGACCGCCGCGCGATAGGAGAGTCCTCACGTGGTGCGGAGGAGCAATCGGGAGGATCTGGCCTTACCTTTTCCTTACACTTCTCTACCTTCCGGTGCGGATTCATGCTCTTAAGGGGTTCAGTCACCCGGTGACGCCTCTCCGTACCGAGCAATTGCTCTTTACCTGGCCTTCGCTGCTTTGGTTCTGGATTCGTCACCTGCTGTGGCCCGTCGGCCTCAGCACCTTCTATGACTTTCCTGCCGTGGTCCATCCGACTCTGAGGAATTTCATTCTGCCTGCCATCCTGGATGTCTGTACGGGGATTGTGCTGGTCGCCTGCGCTTGGCGCTCCCGTGCCGTCGCCTTCTTTGCGACGTGGCTGGTGCTGCCTTTGATTCCTCTCCTCAATATCCGCGTCTTTGTCGCGGATGATTTCGCCCACGACCGGTACTTGTACCTCCCCTCGGTCGGTCTGGCAGTTCTCGTTGCGATGGTCCTGAAGAAGGGGTGTGTGGGTCAGCCGCGATGGTTGGGGATGCCGGGATCCCTGCTCGTCGCCGCCACGTGCTTGGCCGCCGCTCTCAGCTACGGGACGATCACCGAGAGTTTCCACTTCAAAGATAACCTAACTTTTTACGCATATAACCTTGCCAAGGCGCCCCATAATCGCTATGCCCAATTAAACTATGCAACCGTGCTGGGTGAGGGTGGCATGTACGGTCCTGCTCTCGAAAGCTTCACCGACGTGGTGAACCGGAATCCGACCTTCTGGCCTGCGACCTACAATCTTGCTTACACATATTACAAACTGGGACGGCTGCCCGAAGCGGAAAAGTACTTCCTGGAGGCCATCGGCATCAATCCCAACAAACCGGAGGAGTATCTGTACTTGGGGATGACGCGTTTCAAGATGGGCCGAACGGGAGAAGCCATTGTCTCGGTGCAGCAGGCCATTGCGATTCGCCCCAACGGGTATGGTTACCATTTCGCACTCGGAGTCATGCTGAAAACGCAGGGGGACCTGAACGGCGCCCTCCGGGAATTCCAGGCGGAACTGGCCAACAACCCGGGAGAACAGGCGGCGGCTGAGCAGGTCAAGGAAATTGAGAATTCGTCGAAGGGGAATTCTGCTTCCGGGGCCGGGCGCCCATGATTGCCCGGGAGCGGATAGCTTGGAGAGGCTGGTGCGAGTGAACCACCCCTTAACTTGGAGGACTCTGCGAGCCGCCGCTGCCGGGCCTGCATTCCAGTCTGTGGGCGCCTGTGCCGGAACCGACGATTCGGACGGGCGTGAAGGCCATGACCAGCCCGGTGCTGGACTTGTTGAAGAGGTAGGTGGCCGCAAACTACGCGGGAGCCGCCCCAGCGGCCGGCTCGGCCTGTGGGAAGGAATTGACCGCCGCTTCCACACTGTCGTAAACGTCGAACACTGTAACCAGTTTAGTGATATGCAACTGGTCTTTGATCTTCTTGGTCAGATTGGCCAGCTTCATTCCAGCGCCGCGGTTCAGGGCCGAGGTGCGAGCGGCGATCAGCGCTCCCAGGCCGGCGCTATCCACAAAACTGGTGTTTCCCAGGTCGAGCACGATGCGCGTTTCCCAGCCCCACTTCTCCTTGATCCAGTCGCTGTTGTCGAGCACCTCTTTGGTTTTTGCGCGGAAATCCATGTTCTCCTGCCCCAACACCAACCGGCCTGCCAGCTCCAGGATAATGATTCCGTGCAACCCCTTTTGGATGATCTCGATCGCCATGGCCTTCTCCTCGGGGTGTTGAGATTTGTGGAAAACCGGTGCGGCGGCCAGCCAGCCCTGCCAGCCGCTATCATGGCGGCGAAATCGTTAAGCAGTTGTGACGCCGATGTGAAGCTTGCATTCTCACCCGCCCGCCTGTCACCCTTCCTGCCTCTACTTGCCGTCCGGGGCGGGATCTGCCGATGAAATCCTGAACGCATGGGCGTAGTCTCCCGGCCTTGAACGGCATTGCTTATCGTACGGCTGCAAGCTTCAAGGCGTAGACGTACCCGTCGGCGCTTCCCACATAAAGGACGCCGTCCACCACGGTGGGCGAAGAGACAATCGCCCCGAGCGCAAAGAGCTTGTGCACGGCCACGACCATGTCCTCCCAGAAGTCGGAGCCGAAGATTCTTGCGTAGTCCGGCTTGCCATCGGGGAGGAGCAAGGGGAGCAGGCTCGTCTTGCTGGCGGCGGTCTGGAACTCCCAGCGTTGCTTGCCGGCCTTCAGGTCCACAGCAAGCAGCTTGCCGTTGAAGACGCCGAAGTAGGCCATGTCGCCGGCGACAGTGGGCGAGGAGAAGACGAACATCCCGGTGGGAAGCGTGAAGCGTTCCTTTCCCGTTGCAGCATCGACGGCGTGAAAGAGCGCGCTATCGGAGGTTGCGAAATACACCACGCCCTCGCGAACCACCGGAGACACAATCACCCAGGAACCCTGGGTGGGGAAGTTCCACTTCAGCTGCCCGGTTTTGGCATCGACGGCATACAGGTGGGCGTCACGGCAGCCGAAGTAAACCGTGCCCTCGGCGACGGCCGGGGAGGATTGAATGCCGACTTGGTTGAAGATCTTTGGGTCCTCGCCCGTCTTGAATTTCCACTTTTCCTGGCCTGTCGCCGCGTCGAGCGCGTAGAGGTAGCTGTCCCAACTGCCGATGTAAACGACACCCGCGGATATGGCCGGCGAGGAATGGACCACTCCGCGCGTGTGGAACTTCCACCTCAGTCGTCCCGTCTGGGCATCGAGCGCGTAAACATTGCCGTCGCCGCAGCCGAAGTACACTCCACCGTCGTACAGCGCTGGTGAGGAAAGATAGAAATCCCAGGGGTCGGGTATCGTCTGCTGGTGCGGGGTGACGCCATGCAGGCCTTTTGCCTCGAAGCGGCGTTCGCCTTCGGTTTCGAACTTCCAGAGCTGCTTGCCCGTTTGTGGGTCGAGCGCGTAGAAACTGCCGTCGGCGCTCAGGAAGTAGACAGCGTCGGTCGAGACCGCAGGGGAGGAATTGATCGCTCCTCCTTGGGTTTCGAAATGCCACTTCTCAGCCCCCGTGGCGGCGTCGAGCGCGTAAAGGTTGCGGTCGTCGCTGCCCACATACACGGTGCCCGCGTAGACGGCCGGCGATGAAAGCACGTGGCCCCGGGTCTTGAACTTCCATTGAACTCCCTCGAAATTGGTGAGGCCTGTGCCGGGATAGACGCCCGTGTGCTCCGGCCCGCCGCGGAACATCGCGGGCTGGGAGTCGGCCCACGCCGGCGCTCCGAGGCTGAGGAGAATCAGAAGTCCGGGAACGAACGTTCTCTTTGCACGACGCATGTGGAGTCCTTTGTGAATGAGAGATGTGGTTTCACCATAAGGCACGACCGATGCTCGCACGGGGTTCCAGGAAGTTCAAGGAACAAGAACTGGCGCCGGCATAATTCCTGCTGTGGTTGGGCTCGCGCCGCCTGCGGCAGTCTTCTCGCAGATTCGGCGAGCGCACCTTATAATAGGTTGCTGTCTTTTGCTGACTCCTCGCGCGGGAGGTTCCGCGCGGGTGCGAAAGGAAGGTCTTGTGGAGCTGCTCTTATCGGACCGGGAAGTGCGCGTGCTCGGGGCACTGATCGAGAAGGAAATCACCACGCCGGACTATTACCCCCTCTCGCTCCACGCGCTCACCAATGCCTGCAATCAGAAGTCCAACCGCCACCCGGTCATGGCGCTCGACGAGCAGGTGGTGCGGGATGCGCTCGACTCCCTGAATCAGAAGGGCCTGGCCGGACCCGCCTCGAGCGCCGAAAGCCGCGTGACCAAGTTTGCGCACCGCTGGCAGGAGGTCTTCAACTTCGACCGGCGCGAGACCGCCCTGCTGTGTGAACTCATGCTGCGCGGTCCACAGACGCTTGGCGAGCTGCGCGGGCATGCCGAGCGCATGTACCGCTTCGACAATCTCGAAAGCCTCGAGGCCACGCTCCAGAAGCTTGGTGAGCGCCAGCCGCCGCTGGTGAAGAAACTGCCCCGGCTGCCCGGCACCAAGGAATCGCGCTACGCGCACCTGCTGGGCGGTGATCAACCCGAGTGGACGGCCGCCGCCGCGGAGCCCGCCGCCGTTTCGGTCCTTCACGAGGCCGACGAGCGCATCCCTCGCCTCGCAACCGAGGTCGAGGAACTGAAGCGCCAGCTCACCGACCTGCAACAGCAGTTTGCAGAGTTCAAGAAACAGTTCGAGTGAAGCGCGGGGCCGGCGAACTCCGGGTAGGTAAATTCTGCTGGGCGCCCCACATGACGCGGCCCGCCGCCGAGCGGGCGCACAAGGCTTGCGCCTGAACAACGCGAACCGCGCACGCGCAGCCCGCCGGCTCATCACCGAACCTTGAATTGCTTTCCACCCCGCGCGGTGCTACCCTCGGGCACAGGGAAAGATTCCCGCAAAGCTTGTCCCCGCTGGCGGAGGGTTTATGCCGCGGACACATGCAAGGCGCTTGGTCACACAACTCGTTGCCGCAGCGTGTCTCGTAGCGGTGGGGGTTCTCCGCGAGGCGCAGGCTGCTCCCCAGCATGCAATTTCAGTCGTCGGGCAAGTGACCGCGGAAGGAGACCGGGGTATTCCCATCGGGGTGACTGTCTTCGTGGAAACCTACGACGGCAAGAGCGTCGGCGAGTTCGCTACCAATGGCCAGGGGCAGTTCCGTCTCACTCTCGTTCCCGCCATGCTGCCGTATCGGCTGACGGTCAAGGCCGCGGGTTACTATCCCATTCAACAAGAATTGGACCTCCGCGAGAGGCAGGCGATCCTTACCGTTACGGTCCGTGCGGTGCTCACGCCTATTCCGGGCGCCAAGCGGGCTGACGAAGCCGCACCGACGCTTACGGACCAGAGCGCACCGCGCAAGGCCCGCAAGGCTTATGAAAAAGGTGTGCGGGCGGTCCAAGCGCACGACCTGCCCGACGCCCAGAGCGACTTTTCAGAGGCCGTCGCCGTGTATCCCTGTTATGCCCGCGCCCAGACGGGCTTGGCCGCCCTACTCATCGGACAACGTGACTTGCCCGCCGCTGAAGCCGCGCTTCACAAGGCCACCCAGTGTGATCCGAGCTTCCCCCGCGGCTTTTTCTGGCTCGGGCGCGTCCTGAACAGCGAGGGGAGATTCACCGAAAGCGTGACGATCCTCCAGCAGGGGTTGCGGCTGTCTCCCAAGGCGTGGGAGCTGTACGACCAACTGGCTGCAGCCCACTACAGTCTGGGGCTCTACTCGCAAGCCAGAGAGGAATGGCTCCGGGTTGAGGAAATTCATCCTGAGGCGCCGCCCGAGCTTCACGCCAAGCTCTCCACGGCCTACCTGCGGGAAGGTAATTCCCAAAAGGCCTACGCCGAGATGCAAGCGTACTTGCAGGCCGAACCCGAAGGCCGGTTTGCCCCTCAACTCAAAAGCCTCATGCATCAGCTCGAGACGGTGGGCGCGGTTCACAATCCGTCCGAACATGCCGCACCGCCTGCCCCTCCGAAGCCCTGACCTTGGGCGGGGAAGGGCCGCCGCCCCAGCGCTTTTCCCGGAATCCTAAAACGAGAGACGCAAAGCGAAACTCGGAACACGGAAACAGAAGCACGGAACTCGGAACTCCCAAATCCCGAACCCCGTTCTTCAATCACCCGATCAACCGATGACCCGATCACCCGATTCCTAGGCTCCAATCGGTGGTATCTTGTGGCCGAACGTGCCCCAAGGGGGAGAGGACCGCAGAAAACCTCTAACCCTTTAGAATTCATAAAAAAACTCTTGACAAGCCTCACACGCGGGCTTATAGTCAGTGGCCAAAAGTGGTACTAAGTAGAGGATTGTGTAACTCAGAGGTTATTTCGAGAGGCTTTTGGGGATTTCGAGGCAGGTTCGATGCTCCGCGGGAACAACCCGGCAACGGTGGATGGCAAAGGTCGGTTGAAGATTCCGACGGCCTTCAAGTCTTTCCTCGACGAGAACTACGGGCAAGATTTCTTTGTCACCAGCCTGGACGGCCAGTCGGCGCGACTTTACCCGTTTCCGGTGTGGCGTGAAATCGAAGAGAAGCTAGCTGCCTTGCCTAGCATGAACCAGGCGAAAAAACGCTTTTTGGATCGCACGAACTACTGGGGGCAGATGGCGCATGCTGACGCGCAGGGCCGCGTGTTGATTCCCGCGCTGCTGCGACAGTCGGCCGGCCTGCAAGGGGAAGTGGCCGTGCTCGGGCACATGAAATACCTGGAAGTCTGGAGCCTGGAGCGCTACCCCGCGCATCTGGAGCGGGAGCCGTTCAGCGACGAGCATCTGCAGACGCTGAGCAATTTGGGAATCTAGGGGTCTGGGATTGACGAACGGTGTCCGATGACTTACGGGGCGGGCAATTCGAAGCGGGGAGTTCGAGGGTTGCGCACGTTCCTGTTCTGCTCCGGGAGGCGATCGAGTACCTGGCTATCCAACCGGACGGCATCTACATCGACGTGACGCTCGGCGCCGGCGGGCACGCGGAAGAGATCTTAAGGCGCCTGGAGCGCGGCCGGCTTTTGGGCCTGGACCGTGACCCGCAGGCTTTGGAAGTGGCCCGCGAGAGGCTCGCGGGTTTTGGCGAGAAGCTGACGATGCTGCACGGAAATTTCGAGGAAATCGACGCCCTGCACGCCGCGAGCGGCCTTCCGCCCGTCGATGGCGTGCTGGCTGACTTGGGCGTCAGTTCGTTGCAGCTCGGAGACGCTTCGCGCGGATTCAGTTTCAGTTTGCCAGGTCCCCTCGACATGCGAATGGACCCCAATTCCGACACAACTGCGGCCGACATCGTGAACCGAACCGGCGAGCGGGACCTGGCAGATCTTATTTACGAGTTAGGGGAAGAGCGCCACTCGCGCCGCATCGCGCGAGCTATTGTGAAGGCCCGCCCGTATCGAACAACCACCGAACTGGCGCAGGTGGTGACGCGAGCGATCCCCTCCCGGGCGGGCCTCCACCAGATTCATCCGGCCACGCGCACTTTCCTGGCCCTGCGCCTGGCCGTGAACCGCGAGCTCGAGAATCTCGAGCAGTTTCTTGACCGAGTCCTGCTCGTCCTCCGGCCTGGAGGGCGGGTAGTGATCCTGAGTTTCCACTCGTTGGAAGACCGCAGGGTAAAGCACGCCTTCCAGCGTTGGCGACGCGAAGGCCGCGCCCGCCTGCTGACGCGCAAAGTGGTTCGGCCCACGGAAGAAGAGGTACGGGCAAACCCACGCGCGCGCAGCGTCAAGTTGCGGGCGGCAGAGAGAAGCGGGGATTAGGGGTTCGGGGTCCGGGGTTCGCGTCGGGGATCCCCGAATCTCGAATCCCGAAACCCGGTAGTTCCATGGCAACCGCAGCAGTCACATTACCGAGAACCAGACGGCGTCCGAGAAACGGTCCGGCCGCGGGCCGGGCGAGTTTTCCGGAATTCAACTTTGTCAAGCACATCGACAATTCCCGCCTGGTGCGGGAAGTTGACGTGGAGCGTCGCCGTGAATGTTTCAGTCTCCTGGGATTGGGCGTACTGGTCTTTCTTTTTGTGCTCCTGTTCGCGTGGCAGCATTTCCAGTGCGTGCGGGACGGTTATCAGGTTGAACAGCTCAAGACCGAGCGCGCGGCCCTGGAAGAGTGGAACCACCAGCTTCGGCTCGAGCAGGCGTCGCTGGCCGATCCTCAGAGGATCGACACGCTGGCGAGGACCCGGCTCGGCATGGTCTCGCCCAGCCCGCAGCAGGTGATTCGCATGGGCGAGCCCGAGCCGGCCGCGGCCATCCTGGAGAGCCCGGAGCTCGCGCGCAACTTCTCCGCGGGTGGCGGAGAAACTCCTCACGAGCCATAGCTCCGATGGGCCGACGCAAGCCGCAATCTCGTGTGGCGAAGCCCGATCGGTCTCGCCTGGAGGGGCGGCGACTGATGGTGGGCGTGATTTGCCTTTTGTGGTTCGGCTGCATTGCCGCCCGCCTTTACTACTTCCAGGTCATTAAATATGTGGATCTGCTGGGGCGCGCCCAGCGCCAGCAGCAGCGCACCATCGAGGTCGCCCCCCAGCGCGGCGCCATCTACGACCGGCAGATGAATCCCCTGGCTATGAGCCTGAGCGTGGAATCGGTCTACGCCGTGCCCAGCGAGCTCACGGAGCCGAAGATGGTGGCCACGCTGTTCGCGCCGGTCCTGGGGCTGGACGCGAACGACCTGTTCGGCCGTTTCCAGGGGCTGCGCTCCTTCTGCTGGGTCAAGCGCAAAGTTACGACGGAAGAAGCCGCGCGGGTGCGCAACTTGAACCTGAAAGGCATCTACTTCCAGCACGAAACCAAGCGTTTCTATCCTAAGGGTGATTTGGCCGCCCAGGCGGTCGGCTACGTCGGCCTGGATGACCAGGGCCTGGGAGGGATCGAGTACGCCCTGGACGACGAGATCAAGGGCAAGCCCGGTCGCGTGCTGCTGGCCTCGGATGCGCGCCACCGTACTTTCCACAGCTCCGAATGGCCCGGGATTCCGGGCAAGAACGTTGTCCTGACGCTCGACGAAAAAATCCAGTACGTCGCCGAAAAAGCTCTATCGGAAGCCGTGGCAAACTCGCACGCCGCGAGTGGCGTGGCGATCGTACAAAATCCCAGTACGGGTGAAATCCTGGCTCTTGCCAATGAGCCCACTTTCGATCCCAACGTTTTCAGTGCCAGTTCCGCGGCCGCCCGCCTGGACCGCGCCGTGGGCTGGGTCTACGAACCGGGCTCGACGTTCAAGCTGGTGAGCATGTCCGCCGCACTCGAGGAGGACCTGACCAATCCTCAAGAGGTCATCAATTGCCAGAACGGCAGCATCGTGGTGGCGGGTCACACGATTCGCGACCACCGGCCCTTCGGTGACCTCAGCGTGACCGAGGTGATGGCCAAATCGAGTGATGTGGGCGCCATCAAGTTGGGCTTGCGACTGGGCGAAGACCGCCAGTATCGCTATATCCGCAGCTTCGGCTTTGGGGCGAAGACCGGCGTCGAGCTGCCCGGCGAAGAGCGCGGTTTACTGAAACCTCCCAGCCGCTGGTCGGGGATCTCGGCCGGCGAAATCTCCATGGGGCAGGAAGTCGGCGTGACGCCACTGCAGATGGTCACGGCGTTTTCCGCCGTCGCCAACGGCGGAATCCTCTTCGAGCCCCGCATCGTGCACGATATCTTCCTCGGTGCGCAGCATCTCGCCCTGCCTCCGGCCTCCGGCCGTCGCGTGATCAGTGAGCACACGGCGGAGATGATGCGACAGATCCTCGCTGCGGTCGTGGATTACGGCACCGGCAAGCCGGCCCAACTGACCGGATACACTTCCGCCGGTAAGACCGGCACTGCGCAGAAGATTGACGGCAGCGGCACGTACTCGAAATCGCACTACGTGGCTTCCTTCATCGGCTTTGCTCCCGCCACACGGCCGGCGGTGACTATTCTGGTAGTCATCGACTCCCCGGTGGGAGCTTACTACGGGACCGACGTGGCAGCTCCCGTGTTCCGATCCATCGCAGAGCAGACTCTTGGTTATCTGACCGTCCCGCAAGACAATCCCTCCCGGTGGCCTCAGGTAGTGACGTCCCCACCCGCGAGGGCTCCCAGCCAGAAGCGCGGAGACTTCACGGGGTTCCTTCCTTCGGATCGTGGACTCCCGGGAGCTGCCACATCACCCGTTCAGTCGGCATCCTACTCTAAGGGGGTTTCCCCCGGCGGCCTTGCCTTGGACCGCCCGCCGGAAGGCGGGGTGGCTTCCAGCATCGTGGTTCTGGGTGACGGCCCCCTGGTGACCGTCCCGGATTTTTCCGGTTGGGCCGCGCGCCGCGTTGCGGAAGAGTGTGAAAGATTGGGCCTGGACCTCAACGTGACCGGGACTGGTTTGGCCGTCGAGCAGAATCCCGTCGCCGACATGAAGGTACCCTCCGGCACGCGCGTGTGGGTGCGCATGGCACGGTGAGGCTGTACGGAAGGGCGTTTAGCCCCGCCGCAGGACGGTAATTTTATTTTCGGTCGTCCACCAGGGAGTATTTTGTCACTGCTAAAACAATGCCGAGGTTATGACGCGAGTTGGAAATGAGATTGGGCGAACTGCTTCGGGGGCTACCGGTTCTGCAAGTGGGCGTGGATGTCGCGTCGGAGATCCTTTCTCTGGCCTACAACTCCGGTGAAGTCCGCCCGGGAACGCTCTTTTTTGCCATTCAAGGTGAGAAAGCCGACGGCCACGCCTATATCCCACAAGCCCTCGAGCGTGGCGCCCTGGCCGTGGTGAGCGAGCGTGCCGCCCCGCCCGAGCTGGCCGGCCGTTGGATTCAGGTCCCGGCCATACGCCGTGCCCTTGCCGACGCGGGCCGTGCCATCTTCCATCATCCTGAACAGCATCTCCAACTCATCGGCATCACCGGTACCAACGGCAAAACGACCACCTCCTACCTGGTGGAAAGTGTTCTGCAGGCGGCGGGTGTTCCTTGCGGCGTCTTCGGCACCATTGAATACCGCATGGGCGGCAAAACTAAAACGGCCACAAACACCACACCGGAATCCATCGATTTGCTTTCCTACTTTGCCGAACTCGTGAAGGCAGGGGGCAAGGCTGCGGTCATGGAAGTCTCCTCGCACTCACTCGCCCAGGAGCGCGTCTGGGGATTTCACTTCGCCGTTGCCGTCTTCACCAACCTGACGCAGGACCATCTGGACTACCACAAAGACTTCGAGCACTACTTCCAGGCCAAGCGTCGCCTCTTTGAGGGACTGGGCACGCCCCCGCCCGACTGGGCGGTGATCAACACCGACGATCCCTGGGGCGTGCGGCTCCTGGAACTGCCGTATCCGAATCGCCTGACTTATGGCCTGAACGGTGACGCGCAGGTCGTGCCCAAGCAAGTAGGCTCCAGTCCAAGTGTAACGGAAGCCATCATCGCGACGCCCGCCGGGAAGCTGCACATCTCTTCTACCCTGGTGGGGCGCGCCAATCTGGCCAATATTCTGGCCGCAATCGCCACGGGGGTGGCCATGGGGATATCGAATGCCAAGATCGAGGAGGGCATTGCCAATTTGCAGGCCGTGCCGGGGCGCTTTGAGCGCATCGACGAGGGGCAGCCGTTCCTGGTCATCGTGGATTACGCCCACACCGATGACGCTCTGAAAAACGTCCTGAAGACGGCGCGTGAGCTGACGCGCCATCGCCTGATGGTTCTGTTCGGTTGCGGGGGTGAACGCGACCGGACCAAGCGCCCCCGCATGGGCGAGGCCGCGGGCGCGCTGGCGGATTTCGTGGTGCTCACTTCCGACAATCCTCGCAGTGAAGACCCGCTGCTGATCATGGCCGACGCACTGGTCGGGTTGCAGCGCACCGGCAAGCCCTACCTCGCGGAGGTCGATCGCGGCATCGCGATCCGCAAGGCGCTGGAAGAAGCTCACGAGGGCGACGTGGTGGTCCTGGCGGGCAAGGGGCACGAGACCTACCAGGTTCTTAAGGACGGGAAGATGGATTTCGACGACCGTGAAGTGGCCCGTCGGGTCCTCAGGGAGATGGGCTACGGTCGCGACCGCGCGTAGAAGACCATGCGGTGGCGGGCTCGCTGGTCCGGTTGCCCGGGGCGAGGTTTGCGGAGCATGAAGCTGACGATGGGCAAGGTGGCGGCGTGGTTAGGCGCCTCCTGTGGCGTGCCGGACCGCCTTGTGGCGGGTTACTCGATCGACTCGCGGTCGATTGAGCCTGGCGAGCTCTTCTTCGCCCTTCGCGGGCCACGCTTTGATGGCCATCAGTTTGTGGGTCGAGTCCTGGAGGGCGGCGCCGCCGGCGCGGTGGTCGAGCAAGCTTTCGCCGACGCGGCTCCGGCGGAATGGCGCCCGGCACTGGTAGCCGTCGAGGACACGCGCCGTGCGCTGCAAACGCTCGGGCGCGAAGTTCGCCGCCAATGGGGCAAGCACCTCATTGCCGTCACCGGCAGCACCGGCAAAAGCACCACCAAGGAAATGATCGGCGCCATCCTCGGCCGGCGGCTCCGCGTGCTGCGCTCACCAGGAAACTTGAACAATGATTATGGATTGCCCCTGGCGTTGCTGGCCCTGGAACCCGAGCACGAGGTTGCCGTGATGGAGTTGGCGATGTCGGCCGCCGACGAAATTGCGCGTCTGGCGCGCTTGGCCGAGCCTGAGGTCGGCGTGGTCACCAATGTCGCTCCCGTGCACCTGCAGTTCTTTGATTCTGTCGATTCGATCGCCCACGCCAAGCGCGAACTGATCGATTACCTTGCGACCACGGGCGAGCGCGCGGTGGCCGTCCTGAACGAAGACGACGAGCGCGTGCGAACGTTCGCGGAAGGATTTCCCGGCCGCGTCGTGACGTTTGGGTTTTCCGAGAAAGCAGCTTTCCACGCCGCCCAGGTCAAGGCGAGCGCGGGGGTCGGAAGTGCCTTTCGAGTGACAACCCCAGATTGGGGGGCCGAGTTCACGCTGCCTCTGCCGGGCCGGCACAACATCCAGAACGCCCTCGCGGCGATGGCCGCGGCAAGCCTTTTCGCAATTCCCCCGGACGAGATTCGCCACGCCCTCGCAGAATTTCAGGGATTGCATCAGCGCAGTGAAATTCTTACACTGCCTGGCGAGGTCACGGTTGTTAACGATTGCTATAACTCAAGCCCTCTGGCCATGGAACGCATGCTTGAGGTGCTCGCGGCATGGCCGGGGGCGCGCCGCCGCGTTGTGGTCGCGGGCGAGATGCTGGAACTGGGACCCACTTCGCCTGAACTGCACCGCGCCATTGGTCGTATGTGCGCGCAGAGCGGAGTGTCCTGGTTGATTGCGGCGCAAGGAGATGCCCGGTTTTTCCTGGAAGGCGCGGCAGAAGGGGGAATTCCCCCTGCGCACTTGCGCTTTTTCCCCGACGCGAAACAAGCGGGAGAGTTCTGCCAGGCCCTGGTGGCACCCGGCGACGTCGTCCTGGTGAAGGGCTCACGCGGAGTTCATTTGGAGACGGCGATTGAATTGCTGCGCGTTTCGGCGGTAGCTGCGGGGGCTGCCCCGCGGCCCCACCCGGAGCCGGCAACCTAAACACAATTCCATGTTCTATTACCTCTACCTCAAACTCCATCTCGAATTCCACATCTTCAATCTGTTTCGGTACATCACCTTCCGCACGGCGTACGCCAGTATGACGGCCCTGCTTCTCTCGCTCGTCCTGGGGCCGTGGCTGGTGAAGAAGCTCAAGGAATTCCAGATTGGTCAGTACATCCGTGAAGACGGGCCGCAAGCCCACCAAGCCAAGGCGGGCACGCCCACCATGGGCGGCGTGCTCATCATCCTCTGTATCGTGGTTCCCACCGTTCTTTGGGCGGACCTTAGCAACGTCTTCGTTTGGCTCACGCTGGGCACGACCCTGTCGTTTGCCGGCATCGGTTTCTGGGACGATTACCAGAAAGTGCGGCGCCGCCAGAATCTGGGTCTGACCACGCGGGGGAAATTCCTGCTGCAGGTCCTGGTCAGTTTCGTCTTCGGCGTCATTCTGGTTTTCTTGTCGGCGCGCGGGCTTTACTCCACCACCCTGACCTTTCCTTTCTTCAAGCGCTTCCACCCGACCTTTCTGATTTCGCCTCTCCTCAGGAATACCTGGACCTATCCTTTGGCGTTTCTTCCCTTCCTGCTTTTCGTTGTTCTGGTCTTGGTGGGTTCTTCCAACGCCGTCAACCTGACCGATGGGCTGGACGGCCTGGCGATCGGGTGCCTGGTGATCTCCGCTTCCGCTTTGACCGTGCTGACCTACGTCGGCGGGCACGCGGTGCTTTCCGAGTATCTCGATCTGGAACACCTGCCGCGCGTAGGTGAACTGACCATCTTTTGCGGCTCGATGGTGGGTGCGAGTCTCGGTTTCCTTTGGTACAACGCCTATCCCGCGGAGATTTTTATGGGCGACGTTGGCTCGCTCTCGCTGGGGGGCGCGATGGCCACTGTAGCGGTGATCGTCAAGCAGGAACTGCTGCTGCCTTTTATCGGCGGGATTTTTGTGATCGAGGCCCTTTCCGTGATTCTGCAAGTGGGCTCATTCAAACTGCGTGGCAAGCGCATTTTTCGAATGGCGCCACTGCATCATCATTTTGAATTGGGCGGCTGGAAGGAATCGAAAATCATTGCACGCTTCTGGATCGCCGCATTGGTTTTCGCGCTCTTTGCTTTGACCACGCTGAAATTGCGGTGAGGGAGGTGGGAGTCCGGAGCCAGTTGTCAGTCATCAGTTCTCAGTAATCAGTGAGAACTCATGGCAGAGGGTTTTGCGACTTGAACGGATTTTCCTGTCATCGCAGCAAAAACGGAGAAGGGATTGCTGAAAACTGATGACTGCCCGCTGACTTTGGTTGACGAACACATTTTTCGCGCATAAAATACGCACTAACGAGATTATGGGGAGACCGAAATCATTCCGTAATCCTACGCGCGTGAGCCTGACCCTCAATCGGGAGACGCTGGTCGAGGCTCGCCGCGCGGCGCGGCAGGTCCGGCGGTCGCTTTCGGAAGTTGTCTCGGAAATCCTGGACGTGCATTTCCGCAAGAACGGTCAACCCAGACGGCGGAGGCTCGCTTGATGGACGTGCGCGGCAAACGCGTGCTGGTCGTGGGGCTCGCTCGCAGCGGCTTCTCAGTGGCTCTGGCCTTGGCCCGCCACGGCGCGGTGGTGACCGTGACTGATCTCAAGCCCCCCTCGGAGTTCCGGGATCTCCTGCCGCCGCTTCTCAAGGGGAAGATCGGGCTGGAGCTCGGCTCGCAACGCCAGGAGACGTTCCTTCATCAAGACGTCATTGTCATCAGTCCGGGTGTCCCTTGGGACCTACCGCAGCTTCAAGCCGCGCGACAGCAGCAGATTCCGATTTATCCCGAAGTCGAGGCCGCGACCTGGTTTCTGGAAGGTACGCTGGTGGGCATCACGGGGTCGAACGGCAAGACCACCACGACCGCGCTTCTTGGCGATATGCTGCGGGCTTCCCGGTTCCCGACGTTCGTGGGCGGCAATATCGGCAACGCCCTGAGCTCCGCGGTTGACCACGCCACGCCCGGCACGATGTTCGTTACGGAGTTGAGCAGCTTTCAACTGGAAGGCATTCAGGAACTCCACCCGCACGTGGCGGTGATGCTCAATCTCTCGCCGAACCATCTCGACCGGCACCCGAATCTGGAAGCTTATGCGCAGGCCAAGCGGCAGATTTTCCGCAATCAGCGCGGCCGGGACTTTGCCATCCTGAATGCCGACGATCCCTGGGTGGCCGCGCTCCAGGCGGTGGTTTCCAGCCGGCCGGTGCTTTTCAGCCGCCAGCGTGAACTCGCCAAAGGCGTCTTCGTCTCCGGAGGCAAGATCTACTATCGCGTGCGGCACCTGGAGCGCGTGCTGTTCGAAACCCGCGACGTGACCTTGCGCGGCGATTTCAATTTGGAAGACGTGCTGGCGGCCACCGCCGCGGCGTGCGTGCTGGGCGCGGATTTTGCTGCGATTCGCAAGGCCCTGCGGGAATTTCAGGGCGTCGAGCATCGGCTGGAATTCGTGCGGGAAGTCCAGGGCGTGGATTTCTACAACAACTCCAAGGCCACCAGCGTCGACGCGACCGTGAAGTCGCTGGAAGCCTTCGAGCGCGGCGTGCACTTGATTCTGGGCGGGAAGGACAAGGGCGCGCCTTACACGCCGCTCATCCCGCTGATCAAGGAGCGGGTGCGCGACGTCCTGCTAGTCGGAGCCGCCGCCCCGGTGATTGCCAAGCAACTCGCGGGCTCCGGGAAACTCGTTCACGCGCGCGATCTGGCGACCGCCGTGCGTGAGGCCTTCATCCGGTCGCGTCCTGGTGACACGGTGCTGCTGGCGCCCGCCTGTTCGAGCTTCGATCAGTTCAAAGATTATGAACAGCGCGGCCGCGTGTTCAAGCAACTGGTAAAACAACTCGCGAGAGATGTCTCGGCGGGTGCAATCGCCCGGCAGAAGCTTTCAGACGCGGCTGCGCAGGGACCACCCTCGACTCCCGGGGTGGTCGTTCACCCGGTTGAGCCAGTGGAAACCGAAAAACCTTCGGAATCTCCCGCGATGGCCGTTGAACTACCCCCGCATCGCATTGAACTCAGCTATGTGTACGAAGTTGAAACGGTAGAAATGCTTCCGACGGAGATGGAATCGCAGATCGCACCAGAGGAAGACCCTGCGATCTCCCCGCCCGCGAGCGAAACGGAGGCCATTGCAGACGAACCGCTGCCCTTTGAGGCGCGCGGGGGAATCGCGGCTGGGGCGAGCCCCGCCACCAAGAAAGACACGGCGAAAGGGAAGGGGCGTAGCAAAACCGGCGACCACCGGGACGCGCCGCGCTCGTCAGCGGAAACGCAGGGGCGACTACCCGGACTGGATTAGCTAGTGCATGGCGAGACAACTCCAATCGGATAAGGTCCTGTTTGGCGCCGTGGTGGGCTTGGTTCTTTTCGGCGCGCTGATGGTTTTTAGCGCCTCGGCGGTCATGGCGTCGGAAAAGCACGATAGCAGTTACTATTTTCTCTGGCGACAACTGGCTTGGGCGGTGGTGGGGTTTATCGCCCTGGTGGTCATGATGCATGTGGACTACCGGCGGCTGGCGAGCCCGCTGGTGGTTTTTCCCGCGCTGGCTTTGCAGTTTATTCTGCTCGTGCTGGTGCTCTTCGCCGACCGCAATCACCACACACACCGGTGGTTTCACCTGGGCGCCGCCAGCTTTCAGCCTTCGGAGCTCGCGAAAATCGTTCTTACCCTTTTCGTGGCCTTTTTCTTGGATCTTCGCAGGGGTCACGTGAACGATTGGAAGCACACCCTTTCGCCGATTGCGCTGGTTGCAGGCATAACGGGTTGGTTGGTGGTGGTTGAACCCGATTTCGGGACGACCCTAGCGCTCGGGCTGCTCGTGGCAACGATGCTTTTTGCGGCGGGCGTGCAGTTCCGCTATCTGGTGCTGGCGGGACTGCCCGTGGGGCCCGTGCTGTACGGGTTGATTTCTTATTCGACCTATCGCCACAACCGTCTGCTGGCGTTTTGGAATCCTTACGCCGACCCCCTGGGGAAAGGATTCCATATTCTGCAGTCCTACATCGCGATCGGGACCGGTGGCATTACCGGTATGGGGCTGATGGAAGGCAGGCAGAAGCTCTTTTTCTTGCCGGAACCTCACACAGATTTCATTTTCGCAGTCGTGGGAGAGGAACTGGGCTTGATTGGCACGCTGGCGGTTGCGGCCATCTTCGGCCTGATCCTGCTGCGTGGACTGCGCGCCAGCGCCGGCTGCGCGGACGACTTCGGGCGCCTGCTGGCAATTGGGTTGACGGTGATGATCGTGGGCCAGGCGCTGGTGAACATGAGCGTCGTGCTGGGATTGCTCCCCACGAAGGGCATCCCCCTGCCGTTCGTGAGCTATGGCGGATCATCCCTGCTGGTTAACTTGGCGGCCGTGGGGATATTGCTGAATATTTCACAACACGCGAGCTAGAGGAAGTGTTGAACACCGTGCATGAGCAGATCGAAGAGGCGGGGCGCGGAGATCCAGCCGCGGCCGCGGTTGGTGGCGACAAATCCGGGTCAGCAGAACCGGCCCCAACAACGGCGCGGATCCTGATGGTGGCCGGGGGAACAGGTGGCCACATTTTTCCGGCTCTTGCGGTGGCCGCGGAGTTGCGCGCGCGCAGCGAGCGCGGCGACTGGAATTCGACGCGTTACGCGATCGAATTTATAGGGACGCGTCGCCAGCTCGAATCGAAACTGATTCCCGCGGCGGGTTTCCCGCTGCGCGTGGTCGAGGCGGCCGGCTTGAAGGGAATTGGGGGTTTGCGAAAGCTGCGCAATTTCCTGGTCTTACCCTACACGGCCGTAGAGGCAGCAGCAATTCTGCGAGAGTTTCAGCCCCACGTGGTGGTGGGCGTGGGCGGCTACGTCGCGGGACCGGTGATGCTGGAAGCGGCGCTCCGGGATATTCCCACGGTGTTGATTGAACCGAACGCCCGGCCGGGTTTCACGAACCGCGTCCTGGCGCCGGTGGTGCGCGCGGCGGCGGTAGGGTTTGAGGAAACGGCGCGCTTCTACGGTGAAAAGGCTCATCTGACGGGGCATCCTGTGCGCAGGGCGTTTTTCGAAATTCCGCCCAAGCCGCACACGCCCCCCTTCACGGTCTTGATGGTGGGCGGGAGCCAGGGTTCGAGGGCGATCAACCAAGCGGTGGTGGCGAGTCTACCGCTCTTCGCACGCGATACGGAGCGGATCAGAATCGTCCACCAAACCGGCGAACACGACTATAATGATGTTCGCAAGGCCTATCAGGAGCGAGGCTTCCTCGCCGAGATTCACGCTTTCATCGAGGACATGCCTGGGGCGCTCGCGCAGGCCGACTTGGTGGTTTCGCGCGCGGGCGCGACGGCTGTGGCCGAACTGGCTGCCGCCGGAAGGGCCGCGTTGCTGATTCCTTTTCCGGCCGCCACGGATCAGCATCAACTGGAAAACGCCCGGGTTCTGGAGCGCGCGGGAGCGGCGCGCGTCCTCGTGCAGTCGGAGCTGACGCCGGAGCGGCTGGTGAGGGAAATCCGCGGGTTATTAGGGGTCCCGGAAACGCTCGGCCAGATGGAAGCCTGCGCGCGCCGCCTGGCGCGGCCGGATGCGGCAGCCCGCATCGCAGACTTGGTCGAAGCCTTCGCCCGCAAAGGGCAGACGGCGGGCCACGAGTAGCGGAACAATGCTGGGAAAAATTCACAAGATTCATTTTGTGGGGATCGGCGGCATCGGCATGAGCGGCATCGCCGAGGTGTTGCTGAATCTGGGATTTCAGGTTTCGGGCTCCGACTTGAAAGCGACCCCCGTCACCGCTCGCCTGGCAAGCCTGGGCGCGCGCGTTTTCGAAGGCCACGCGGCCTCGAACGCGAGCGAGGCGCAGGTGGTAGTGATGTCTTCTGCCGTGCCGGTGGACAATCCTGAAATCCGGGAAGCAAAGAGGCGGCAAGTCCCCGTCATACCGCGTGCTGAGATGCTGGCGGAATTGATGCGCCTGAAGTTCAACGTGGCGGTGGCGGGCGCGCACGGCAAGACCACGGTCACTTCCATGATCGCCGTGATGTTAGCGGAAGCGAGGCTCGACCCTACGGCGGTGATCGGCGGGCGGCTGGATGTTTTTGGGTCAAGCGCCCGGCTGGGAAAAGGTGATCTGATGGTGGTCGAGGCGGATGAGAGCGACCGCTCGTTCCTTTATCTGCTGCCTTCGATTGCCGTGGTCACCAACATTGACCGCGAACACCTGGAGCACTACCACGACCTCGACGAAATCGCCGCGGCCTTCGTCTCTTTCATGAACAAGGTTCCGTTCTACGGCGCCGTAGTGGCGTGTTTCGACCCACCCTGGCGCGAGCTGATGCAAACCCTGGCGCCGCAGCTTCGCCGTCGTGTGGTCACTTACGGTCTCGATCCAGGCGCGGACATCCAGGGCAAGATCCACGAGCTCGCGCCTTCCGGCTCGACCTTTGACGCGGTCGTGAAAGGGAAGGACCTGGGACGCTTTTCGGTGCACGTCCCTGGCCGGCACAACGTGCAGAACGCTCTTGCGGCGGTCGCGGTGGGCTTGGAACTGGAACTCGCCACCGAGCAGATTCGCCAGGGCCTGGAACGTTTTCGCGGCGCGGACCGCCGCTTTCAGATCAAAGCGGAGATCGAGGGCATCACCATCGTGGATGACTACGGTCACCACCCCACGGAAATCCGCGCCACGCTCGACGCCGCGCGCCTACGAGGGGCGAACCGTGTCATCGCCATCTTTCAGCCCCATCGCTACACGCGCACCAAGTTCTTGCTGGATGACTTGGCGAGTTGCTTCGGGGGTTGCGACCGCGTTTACGTGCTGGATATCTATGCGGCCAGTGAGCCGCCGATCCCGGGTGTGACTTCCGAGCGCTTGGTGGCGCGCATGCACGAATTGGGCCTAAGCAACGCGCAGTACGCGCCGTCAGACCAGCAGGTGGTACAAGAACTCCTGCGCGACGCGCGGCCGGACGACCTGGTCATGACCATCGGAGCGGGCAATGTGTGGAAGATCGGCGAGGCGCTGGCAAAGGCGATTGGCCTTCGGGCTTCGCAGTTAGGCGTGGCGTTGCACTGATGCTGGCACCCACTCGGATGTCGACAGCAGAGGAAGAGCTGCCAGGCCACGGCGTGCAAGCTAGGGTGGAAGACAAGGTCACGCGGGCGCGGGCCTACTGGACCTCGTGAGGGAGCATGGAATTGCTGGAACAGGACGCACCAGCGCTGCCAGATGAGTTGGAACCCGAACAGGAATCCCCTTATCTGCGGCGGCAGAACCTCGTCTCGGTGCGACGCAGCCGGATCTCGCGGCGCGTCCGTTGGGTTCTATTTGCGCTCGGGGTCCTATTGCCCGTCGGTGTCGCCGGCTACTTCCTCGCCACCCTCGCACTCACCTCGCCGTGCTTCGTGTTGAGTTCGCCGGAAGACATCGTGATGGTGGGAAACCGGATCGTTTCGCGCGAGGAAGTCCTAGGTGCGCTGGGATTGCCTTTGACGGGGAACGTCAAAGCGGGTATCAATGTCTTCCGCATTTCCCTCGATGCCAAGCGGCGACTGGTGGAAACTCTGCCCTGGGTGCGGACGGCGGCGGTGACCCGCATCCTGCCTCATGGACTGCTGGTCCACATCACCGAGCGCACTCCCGTGGCCTTTGCCACCCTGGGCGGGCGGGTGAGCCTGGTGGACGGTGACGGCATGCTGCTCGAGAAGCCGGAGAGCGGGGTCTTCGACTTCCCCGTGATCAGTGGCCTGGAGAACCTTGCCAGCGTGGAGGAGCGCCGCAGTCGTTTAGCCCTCTACCAGGAGTTCGTGCAGCAATTGGGAATGGAGGCAGCTCGCCCGGGCTGGATGATCTCGGAAGTGGACCTGACCGACCCCGAGGACCTGAAGGCGCTGCTCATTCTGGGGCAACAGACGGTGCAGGTGCACTTCGGCCACCAGGATTTCCTGGAACGCTTCCGGAGTTTCCTGTCGTTGCTCCCGGAGTTGCGGAAATCGAACACCAAACTTGATTCCGTCGATTTGCGGTATCGCAATCAGATCGTGGTGAACCCGCAGCCACCAGTTCCGGCGGCGGAGCCGGCGGTGCCCGCCAACGGCGAGCGAAAGGACTGAAGAAAGCTTGGCGCGCAAAGGTCACACCATCGTCGGGCTTGACCTGGGCAGTGTGAAGACCTGCGCGCTCGTGTGCAGGCCGAACGAGGAAGGGAAGCTGGAAGTCGCGGGCCTGGGGGTGGCCGAATCGAAGGGCTGGCGCAAAGGCTTGATCGTGAATCTCGACCTAGCGGGGCTGGCTGTGAAGAAAGCCGTGGAGGCAGCCGAAGCCGCCGCGGGAGTGTCCATCGATTCCGCCTACGTCGGTGTGGCGGGCTCGCATATCAAGGGAGTGAATTCCCGGGGTGCGATCACGCTGGGGAAGACTCCCACCGCGACGCGGGAAGTCGAACGCGACGACGTCCGGCGGGTCATTCGGACGGCCCAGGGCATCACCCTGCCGGAGGATCGCCAGCTTCTGCATGTCCTGCCGCAAAAGTTCCTGCTCGATTCCAATGACGGCATCCGGGATCCCGTCGGCATGGTGGGAGCTCGGCTGGAAGTGGATGTTCACCTCGTGACGGCGTCGGCCTCAGCTTCCCAGAACGTGGTGACGGCGGTGAACCGGGCGGGTGTGGTAGTGCAAGACACGGTTTTTGAACCGCTCGCTTCGGGGGAGGCTTGCCTGACGGCCGACGAGCGCGAGCTGGGTGTGGCGCTGGTAGACATCGGGGGTGGCTCGACCGACCTGATTGTCTATCATGCGGGGGTGGCGCGACACACCGCCGTAATTCCCGTGGGAGGCGAGCACTTCACCAACGATATCGCAGTGGGACTGCGCACACCGATTCCCGAGGCGGAGAAGATGAAGAAAGCCTGGGGCGAGCGCGACCTTGCCAAGCCCGCCGACACGCTGTTGGAGGTCCCCAGCGTGGGGGACCGGCCCTCGCGCGTAGTGAGTTACGCCATGTTGAGTGAGGTCATCGAGCCTCGTGCCGTGGAACTGATGGAATTGATCCGGGCGGAAATTGGCCGCTCGGGCTGCGAGAAGCAGTTGGGTGCCGGTGTCGTGCTGACGGGCGGCGGAGCGAAGTTAGGCGGTCTGGCAGGGCTTGCAGAACAAACTTTGGGCATGCCTGTGCGGGCCGGCGTCCCGTTCGGGCTTGAGCACATGGGTGAAACCCTTCCCGACCCGGCATTCGCGACCGCCGTGGGATTGGTGGTCCACGGGAACCGCCGGCGCCTGCTGCGCGACTCGCGAGCGTCCGCGGGATGGTTCGGGACGCTCTGGAAAAGCCTGCGCGGCAAGGGTACCTAAAGACTGGGAGCAAAGGAGCCATCATGACGAGCGGAACCGGCATGGGTGACCTTCGGGTGGATTTCTCCGACGAGCTGCGCCACGGCGCCAAGATCAAAGTCATCGGGGTCGGTGGGGGTGGAGGCAACGCCGTCAACCGGATGATCTCGGCCGATGTGAAAGGCGTGGATTTTCTCGTGGCCAACACCGACGCGCAGGCGTTGCAGGCTTCCAAAGCGGCGCTGAAGATTCAACTCGGCACGAAGCTGACCAAGGGATTGGGTTCGGGGGGCAACCCGGAAATTGGGCGGCGTGCGGCGCTCGAGGACACCGAAAAGATCATCGAAGCGCTGGAAGGCGCTGACATGACGTTCGTCACCGCGGGCCTGGGCGGCGGGACGGGGACGGGGGGCGCACCCATCGTGGCCAGCCTGGCGCGCGAACTCGGCGCACTGACGGTGGCCGTGGTCACCAAGCCTTTCGCCTTCGAAGGCAAGCGCCGCATGATACAGGCGGAGCAGGGGCTGGCAGAATTGAGCCAAGCCGTGGATACGCTCATCTGCATTCCCAATGAACGTCTGATGCAGTTCGTGGACAAGGGGACGAGTTTCTTTGAGGCGTTCCGCATCGCGGACGACATCCTGCGGCAGGGTGTGCAGGGAATCTCCGATATCATTACCATTACGGGGATCATCAACCGCGATTTTGCGGACATCAAAACCATCATGGAAGGCATGGGCTATGCGGTGATGGGCACTGCGGTGGCCAGCGGAGAGAACCGCGCCGTGGAAGCCACCAACCGCGCCATCGCCAGCCCTTTGCTCGAAGATGCGACGATCAACGGAGCCCAGGGCATTTTGCTCAACATTACCGGCTCGAGCAAGCTGACGCTCTATGAGGTGCACGAGGCTTCGACCATCGTGCAAAAGGCCGCTGCGGAGAACGCCAACATTATTTTCGGCGCCGTCCATGACGAGTCGATGGGAAATGCCGTCAAGGTGACGGTGATTGCCACCGGCATCAAATCCGAGAAAATGGGTGTGAAGCCACTCCCTACGCTTTCACCAGCCTTGCGCACTGCGCAACAGAGCGTAAAGAACGCCCTGGCGAGGAAAGAGAAGCTGCCGGTCGAAACTCAAACTGCCACCCTGAACGCGGGGATCCCGGAGGATGACCTCGACGTTCCGGCCTTCATCCGCCGACGCAAGGTCGAGCAGAAATGAGCGTCTCACCCGTGGTGAAATTCCCCCATCGGAGCTCCTCAAGACCGGTGTGGGGAAAAGCGCGAGCCGCCAGGCCGGCGAGGGACAGTGTAACGTCCGGCGGCGGGTCAGCCGGAAGCTTTCTCGCTGGAATACTTCTTGCCTTCTACGGTCAATTCACTGTATTTATCGGAAGCTTGGCCCTAGGGGCCGGCAGCCCCAGCGTGCGGATAACCCCATTGCTGGCTGACATCATCTGAGGAAGAGGCGCGGGTCTTTGCCGACAACCACGGCAACCTGGGTGTGGGCCTGAATCCCCCTGCAGCCGCAACCGACTGCCTATTCCAGACGTGAACAGAAGGAGACCCTTGAGACGGATGCCCAAACGTATGCTGGCGAAGATTTTCGCAATGGCACTAGTCACCGGTATTCTGACGAGTTGTGGTTCCTCCACGCCCACAACGCCTAACCCAGCCAAGGGCAGCTTGATCACCATTGTACAGGACGCACCAATTTGCGATGCGATTTCCTCGACCGTCACAATCACGGGGTTGAGTCTGACGCCGGTCGCCGGGGGCTCAAACGAGGGATATATTGCGAGCACGGCTTCCTTTGCCCCTTCGATTCGGCTTAACCTGCAACAGCTCCGGGATTTCACCACCATCCTTTATGTGTTCACTGTCCCTGAAGGAAGCTACAACCAGGCGAATTTCAGGCTTCAGCAGGCGCAGGTAGCGACTTACGAGCCGAGCCTTATCCCACCCGTGAAGTTCCTCAGCGGTGCCCTGACCGAGACCCAGCCCACCGTAGCCCTTAATCCTCCCCTGGTGATCACCGCAGGGCAAGCGAATGTCCTGCGCCTGGATTTTGACGTCCTGCGCATGCTCCAGGTGAATTCGACGGGGCAGCTCACCGGCAGTGTCTCGCCCGTCATTAGCGTCGCACAATTGACAGCCAGTGGCTCGAATGGATTCGGCGAGTTGGACGACCTGTCGGGGTTTGTGAGAACCATCACGCCCACGAACACCACCACCAATCCGACCTATACGGGAAGCTTCCTGATGCAGCTCCTTTCTCCTTCCACGTCCGGTGCCCCGGCAGTGAGTGTGAATTTGGCTGCGGACACCAACAAGGTCGGTTTCCTCGATCTTCCCCACCTCGTGACGAATAGTTACGTGGAAGTGGACGCCACGCTGGACAGCCAGGGCAACTTGGCGGCGAAGACGGTCGAATTCCAGGCGGTCGAGGACCCCTATCCTAGGACGTCCTCTGTGACCCCCAGTACGGCCTTTATCGGCCCGATCGTTTCGATAGCGACAGATCCGGTCGGGAATCCTACGCAGTTCGACTTCTGGGTTCGGGACGCGGAGCCGCAGGACCCTTTCAATATCACCTTGGACTCCATTTTCCAGGTCAACCTTTCCTCCAATCCGACCTTTCAGGTTTCAGTTTTGGGGCCGAACTTTGCAAACCTCGCCTTTGGACCGACGAACCTAGCCGTGGGCCAGGAAGTGGTCGTACACGGGGCGTACACCAAGCCCCCGACGACGACTGGATCGGGCCCGAAACTGCTGGGCACCATAGCGCCCACGGCCATCTTCCTTAAGTTACAGTCGCTGCAGGGGAACTTGGGTTCGATCGTGCAGATCGGGTCAGACGACCTCACGGGAGCCTTCGTTCTCAATCCCTGCTGCACACTTCTGCAGGGAGCGCCGCTCTACGTCCTGACCAACAACCAGACGACCTACGTGAATGTGACCGGGTTGGGCGGCCTGACCCCGCAGGACTCCTTGCTCGTCAAAGGCATGCCCTTCTTTGAGCCGCAAGCCAGCACGATCAATGGTGTTTCCATCCCGGCAGGCACACTCGTGGTGCAGGCCAAGCAGGTACATCGGCTGCAATAGCGCCCCCCCTGGCTAAACTGCGGGCAGTGGTTTGGCTTTCTTCTTTTTTTCACCGGGCAGGTGAGTAAATCCCAGATCGCGGCCTGCGAGCATCTTGGTAATCAGGATGATTTGCCCCGCGTGGTGGGAGAAGTGTTCGGCGACGTGGTAAGTGGCCGCGAGTCCGGTTACGCGGTATCCCTGGATGCTGTAAACCCGCGCCAAATCTTCGGCCGAGAGTTTCCGCGAGACTCGGCAGGCTCCCTCCACGGTTTGCTGCAAGCGACCGAGCAGCACCCGCCGGGGCAGGGGACCGCGCTCAGCAAATTCCTTGTCGCGCTGACGGACGTCGGGCGCGCCGCCCAGGCCGGAAATAATCCACTGGTGTACGTTTCCCGCGAGGTGCAGTACCAGGTTCCCCGCGCTGTTGGCAGCCTGGTTCGGCCGCCACCAGATCTGCGCGGGAGAAAGCTTTTCGAGACATCTCACGATGCGAGGCAAATAGACTTGCTTCAGCACGCGCTCAGCCTGCGCAATAAGGGGTTTGGTGAAATTCGGTGTGGGCATAATCTATCTCCATCCTGGAGCGGCATTTGCAGGGCAAACGCCCTAAGTCTATACTTCCCGCGAAAGGCTGGCGATAGTGAGTTCACTAAAGCAGGTCCTGAAGAACGCCGGAAATTGGTCGCGGAGCGAGCTGGGCTTTATGCTCGTCCTGATCATTCTGGGCACATTGTTCATCGCCGGGGGAATCTATCGCTTCACGGTCCGACCACACCATTTTAGCCTGGGGTGGGATCTGCTCGGATGCGGTGCTGCCACCGTGGCGGCGTTCATCATGCTGCTCATTTCCGACTACGTGCTTCACCACGCCTTTTTGATATTTATCCCCTGGTGCCTCTTCATCCTCTACCTGGGGTTTGTCGAGCCCCACTTCGGCGTGGGGATGGGTCTCGCATTATGGGTCATACTTGTGGGGCAGATGCGGGGCTAGTCCCGTGCCCGCCTGGTGAGGTTCTTTTCGGAAGCGTTCGCAGTCAACCAAAGCGCCGTGTTGACAGCGCTGGTTCGGGACTTTTCTAGGCGGTCACGGGACTAGTCCCCGCCGCGGCGTCCAGCGCGAACGTCCTTGAGCACTCGACTCTTCCATTTCCGGGTCTCCCAATAGGTGAGCCAAAGATAGAAAGTGGCGTAGCTTCGCCAGCCCACCCAGGACCGGGCGAGTTTTTCCACGCGCTCGGGGGAAGGCTGCTTGCGCAGCCCGTAGAAATACCGGATTACCTTTTGCAGCCCTACGTCGGCGGCGGGCAGGCAATCCAGATGCCCCAGGGCACGCAGCCCGACGTACTGCGCCGTCCAGTGCCCCACACCCTTTTGGTCCAGGAGTTTTTCGTAAGCCAGGACCGGCGCAATCTCTCGTAAGCCCTCGAGGTCGAGCGTGCCGTCCAGCGCCAAGCGTGAAATGCCGATTATGTAACGCGCTTTGGGACCGGATACCTGGATGCGGCGCAGTTCGCGCGGGGTGGTGATGGCGAGCGCGGCAGGCTCGGGAAACGCGTTGTAGCGGCGGCCGGCGAAATCCAGGGAGCGTCCGTAGGTGTCGATCAGCGCTTTCTTCACCTGGTACGCAAACGACAAATTCACCTGCTGCTCGATAATGGCGGAAATGAGAATTTCAAAGACTCGAGGAGCCTGCGGAATCCGCATGCCCCGAAAGTGAACGATGAGGTGGCGAAGCACCTGATCCACCGCCGCGAGCGCGTAGAACGGCTCGATGTCGAGGTCAGTAGAGAACTGGTGCGCCACCTGTGAAACCACCGCGCGCTTCACGCCTTCGTCATCCGGGCCCGCTAGGATACGAATGCGCAACGCGGCGCTCGCGCCGTGCCGTTCCTCGCACACCCCGCAAAGGACCAGTTGCTCGCCGAATTCCAGCACGCGGCGATATTCGCCGTCCACAAAGCAGTCGAGCAGCGGCGCGAACTCCCGCCCGTTGAGCAACGCGGGCGGGCTCAGAATAAATCGCAGCGTGCGAGTAAAGTTGAAGGGTTCGCGTGGTCGAAGGAGCATGCAATCTCGGCTAATTCTGAGCTGATTCCATTTACCCTGACTGCGGGGGAGCCGCGCCTCCCCCTTGTTCACCAGCATTCTGCACCGAGGCGTCGGCATAACGCAAGGTGCGAAGCACGCCGGCCGTCGGAAGCCGTGTGGGGGTAGGGCTCCCGACTTCGCCGGGACAGGTTGCCCTACCCTGGTTGGTTGCAGCGATCAATTCGGGTACGGCCGGCCTTGCCGGCCGGCAGGCAAGCCGTACCCCTACAATACGGGGGGCGCGCCGCTCCGTGTCGAATTCTGCGAATTTACAGCGCGCAAAGCCGCGTGCTATGCTCGAATCCTCGAAGGCGAGCACGTAGGGGTAGGGCTCGCGACTTCGCCGGGACAGCTTGCCCTACCCTCGTTGGTCACGAAAGAGTTTTCGCAATGAGCGCACGCACCATTGGCATTATTGGAGGTGGGCCGGCGGGAGCCATGACCGCTGAGAAGCTGGCGCAAGGCTGGGGACTGCGGCGCGCGGCGAGTGGTGGGCATCGCGTGCTGGTCTTCGAAGAGAAGATCGGTTGGGAAAAGCCTTGCGGCGGCGGGCTCAGTCACAAAGCGCTCGAACGCTATCCTTTCCTGGCGGAAACGACCGGGCGCGGCACGCTGGTGCGCGACGCGGAATTTGTGGCGCCTACCGGCGAGACGATGTGCTTTCGCCTGCGCTCGCCTTTGGCCATTTACTCGCGCGCCACGCTGAACGGATTGTTGTTGCGGCGCGCGGAAGAAGCCGGCGCGGAAATCGTAAGCGACAGGATATTGGGTCTGCAGCGAGGGAACTCGGGTTGGGATCTCGCCGGTCGCGCAGGGAATTACCGCGTGGATTACGTGGTGCTGGCGGGGGGCGCGCGCTCGCGGCTGCGCCGGCTGGTGGTTGAGGATTTCGGCCCGCGCGATTTCATGCTGACCTTCGGCTATTACGTTCCCGCCGAGAGTGAGCTGCTGCGCGTCCAGTTCTACGAGGGGTTCGAAGGTTACGCCTGGGCGTTCCCGCGGCCGGATCACCTCTCGGTGGGTATCTGCGGAAAGGTCGGCGAGGACCGCATGGCAGGCCTGCGCGAAAGGCTGCATGTCTTCATGCAGAAGTTCGGCTATGATTCCACCAAGGCGCGAGTGTTCAGCCACCTGCTCCCGGCGCTATGCGTCGAAACCTGGGGGAATCTGCGGCTGGCGGGGCAGGGCTGGGCCCTGGTCGGAGATTCTGCCGGCTTGGTGGACCCGGTGACAGGAGAAGGGATCTATTACGCCCTGCGTTCCGGCGAATTGCTGGCCGCATCGCTGCTCGAGGAGCTGCCGGGGCTTTACCCGGGACGCGTGTGGGAGGAATTCGGCAGGGCGCTGGCGCTGGGCGCGCGGCTGGCGGGGATGTTTTACTACGGAGAGTTTCTGGGTAGCGGCGTTACGACGCGCATGGTAGAGTTTGGGGCGCGGAGCCGCAAGTTTCTGGAGGTGGTGCAGGACCTGCTGGAGGGCTCGCACTCTTACCTGGGGCTCACCGCGCGCCTTTACCTGGGCCTGACGCGTGCGCTTCTGGAAACGGGCGCGCGGCTTCTCCAGGAGGCGTTTCAACGCCCGCACACGGCCTAGTACCAACTTGGTTTAGTTCGCGCATTTTCAAGTCATTGAAATCAAAGCACGACTGTGACCAGTTGCGTACGCCAATTAAACCAAGCGAGTACTAGGAAGTGCTGAAAAACCCGGGCCCGTGATTCCCCCCTAGATTGGGAGGGGGCCAGGGGGTGGTGGATCTTCGCCCCCAACTCTGGTCCACACCACCGCCTAACCCTCTCCTTACCCGAGGAGGGGAGCGTTGCTGTTTTCTAGCAGCTTGTGGAAAAACGATCCGACGGTGTCATTCTGAGCCCATTCGCTGCGCTCAGGGTAAACTCCGCGAAGAATCTGCTTTTGTTGTTCTGAACGACTTACGAGGTTCTTCGTCGCCTTCGGCTCCTCAGAATGACAGAGTGAGCAAGTTTTTCAAGAAACTGCTCGGGCAGCCGCACGCGACTTAAGGCTCCTCTGGCGGGCAGCACAAAGATTGACCCATCGGACACGCCCATGAATCCACCTTTCCAACCAGGGATCAAACCCATACCCTCCAAATCGCAGGAGCTCTTCGAGAAGGCCAGGCACCTGATGCCGGGTGGGGTGAATTCGCCCGTGCGCGCCTTCCATGCCGTAGGCGGGGATCCCATCTTCATTGCCAGCGGCAAGGGCGCGACGATGACGGACGTTGATGGCAAGAGTTACATCGATTACGTGCTTTCCTGGGGACCGCTGATCCTGGGCCACGCCCATCCCGAGGTGAGGGAAGCGCTGGCGAAGGCTCTGGAGACGGGAACGAGCTTCGGCGCCTGCACGCCCGGGGAAGTGGAGTTGGCCGAGCGCCTCCGCGAAGCCTTTCCTTCCATCGAGCGCGTCCGGCTGGTGAATTCCGGCACGGAAGCAACCCTCTCCGCGTTACGTGTGGCGCGCGCCGCGACGGGGCGCGACAAGATTCTGAAATTTGAGGGCTGCTACCACGGCCATGCCGACAGCCTGCTGGTGAAGGCGGGTTCGGGTGTGGCGACGCTCGGCTTGCCGGACAGCCCCGGCGTGCCGCGGGCTCTCGCGGAGCTCACGGTGACCGTGCCTTTCAACGATGCGGCGGCGCTGGAGGAAGCTTTCCGCGTGCATCGCCACGAGCTGGCGGCGGCGATCGTCGAGCCGGTGGCCGGCAACATGGGATGCGTGGCGCCGCGGTTGGGCTTCCTGGAGAAGCTGCGGGCTCTGACGCTCGAGCATGGCACGGTCCTGATTTTCGACGAAGTCATGACGGGTTTTCGCGTCGCGTACGGTGGCGTCCAGCAGCTTTACAAGATCGATCCGGACATGACCACGCTCGGCAAGATCATCGGCGGTGGCCTGCCGGTGGGAGCGTACGGCGGGAAGGCGCGGCTGATGGACCTGGTGGCTCCCTCCGGGCCGGTGTATCAGGCCGGAACGCTCTCCGGCAACCCCCTGGCGGTGGCCGCGGGGTTGAAGACGCTCGAAATCCTGCGGCGGCCGGGACTCTACGAACGGTTGGATTCGTTGACAGCGAAACTTGCCAAGGGGCTGGCCACGGAAGCCGCGCGGCAGGGTACGCCCTTGACCGTGAATCGCGTGGGCTCCATGTTTACCGCTTTCTTTTGCCCGGACCCCGTGACCGACTACACCAGCGCCAAGAAGGCGGACACGTCAGCGTATAGCCTTTTCTTCCGGCTCCTGTTGGAGGCCGGGGTCTATTTCCCACCCTCGCAATTTGAGGCCGCGTTTGTCTCCGCCAGCCACAGCGAAGGCGATGTGGCTGCGACTCTGCAGGCGGCAAGCCTGGCGTTCGCAGGTCTGCGCCCGTAAGACGGATGCGGGCTCGCAGGGGTCATGCGAGGCCGAGTCGAGGTATCCAGGGGTTGAAAGTCGAAGGTTGAAGGTTGAACGACCTGCCCCTTGCGCACGGCTCGAACTCTACTACTAGGGCTGAGTTTCCTCGCGGCGCGCGAAGCTCTCTTCTCCTGTCAGAAGTACCCCCGTGTCCGCCATAGTCACCAGATCCTCAACACCGAGGTCGCTCGGATGCTCCGCGCCCTCGGTGTTGCAGCTTGCGACGCACGGAGGTTACGGAGAACTTCGTTTTGGTTGCGGCCAACGGCCGCACGGGGGAGGCTTGAGCATCCCTTGAACATCCTTCGTCACCCACCGTGGCGACCTCGGGATGACATGCTGGGAGGATTTTCCATCAAACTTCAGAAGCCAAATGCTGGAGGGGGGAGTTGAACCCCCATGCCGGGTGACCGGCGGCAGATTTTGAGTCTGCTGCGTCTGCCAATTCCGCCACTCCAGCGCATTCGGGACAATCAATTTAACACGCGGCCAAGATTCGCTCAATCGGGAAGTGGCGATAGCGCCTGGGGCCTGAACTCCTCGTAGAAAACTTTTCCCGCGAGTCCGCACGCTTGCTGGTTGGAGGCGAAGCCTCGCTAACCTCTGAGCACTCTCTCCAGAGGAAGTTTTCGGCGGGTTTGCGGGGAGGCTTCCGGCGCAGCGAGGAAGGGGGGCCGTCTGGGGATTTGCGGACACACCCCGGTGACAAGTTGAATTGAAGCATTCCGAAACGAAGCGCGCAGGTGTATACTGCCGCGTACAGGGGTTCCCCACCGGGGAATCCAGCAACGAAACGAAGCCCCTCATGGTACTTGCGTACTATTGCCTAGAGTACTGAGGTACCCCACAATGGCGATGAAAGTGTGCGGGGTGATGGTTTCTTAGAGAAACCCGGTTCGCGGCGAAACGACGTGTTCTGCATCTTTCACCGCTGGCCGGAAAGTGAGACCCTCTACAAGGAGGCTACCCTGACCGTGAAGCGACGCGCAACCGCAGGTTTCTCGCTCATCGAAGCCCTGGTGGTCGTCTCCATCGTCGGCGTCCTGGCCGCGATCGCGATACCAATGTCCCTGAACGCCATGAAAACTTACCGGCTCACGGCCGCCGTGGCCGCGACCGCGGGAGCCATCCAGACAACTCGCTACCAGGCGATCATGCACGGCTATCAATATCAGCTCACGCTCACTTCCTCGACCTTATCGTATCGAGTTTACAGTATGGTCCCGCCGGCGACGACTTTCTCTGCGGTCGCTTCAGCCGTTCCGATCGTACGTTTGGGCGACGTGACGATGAGCGGTACGAGTTTCACCTACACGTTCTATCCCAACGGAACCGTAGGTTTGCCAGCGACGAACCCGCAAATCAGCAATGGGATATCATCCAACACCATCTCGGTTTCAGGAGTGGGAAATGTCTCAGTCACCAGTCCGTAAGCACCCGACGGCAGAGAGCGGCTTCACCATGGTGGAGGTTATGGTGGCGCTGTCGATCCTCGTGGTCGGCCTGATGGCCACGGCTCTACTGATGGCGAATGTGTACAAAAACACGGTGCGCTCTCGGTACATGGCGATGGCGGCCCAGCTTGCCTCCGAAAAACTCGAGGACTTGAACCGTTTCCAAAGCACCGACCCACGCATCTGCACTTCTGGGGGCAGTCTGACTGCAGATACTGTCCCTGTGAGTAAGACCTGTAATTCCCAGACTGATTCGGTGAACTACTACGACACGATAACCTTGAACCTTTCCAACGGCGCCATGACCGAAACCTACGAGCAGCTGAGTGGTACAACCGTTCAGTATGTGACCCAGACCTTTTCACCAGATGGTGTGTACCAGGCGCCCACCACTTCGAACACGGCGCCCACCGGCACAACCTTTAAGCGGCGGTGGGTGGTCGAGCAAGATACACCCATCACGGGGGTCCGCATGATCACGGTACTGGTCACACTTCTGGACAATACCATCCAGCCACCCGTAACATTCCAGATGAGCATGGTGCGGCCATGACCAGGAAAACTGTTCGTTCGCGGGGTACGCTCCAACTTGCCACCGCTCGCGGCTTCTCGCTCCTCGAGCTGCTGGTGGCCATGGCCGTCTTTTTGATCGTCAGTGGGGCCTCTTTCACGCTTTTTCAGCGTCACCAGGCTCTCCTGAGCCGCGAACAAGGGCTGGCCGGATTGAATATCGGTCTGCGCAATGCGCTGACGCAGATCCAGATCGATGTGGTCAATGCCGGAAACGGACTGATTGTGGGCGCCTACGTCCCCTCCTGGCCGATGGGCGCTTCCATTGTCAACCCAGCTCCCTCCACGCCCTGCAATAACGCCTCGACGTACTCCTACACCGCGAGCTGCTTTGACACGTTGAACGCGATTACCGTCGATCCTGACCCTACCGTCCCTGTACTCCACCCGCAGAGCCTGAGTGGAGGGTGCGTCACCACGAGTGCCTCAGGCCCGACGACGATCACACTCTACTCCCTCCCGCCTTCCGGCTTCACGCCCAGTTCGGCTGCCGCCAAGTTCCACGCGGGAGACCAGATGCTGTTCGTGGCAGCGAGCGGTAATCCCTATGTGCCCTTCACTACGGCGCGCCTGTCAGCGAATGGCGCGACCGGCGGTTCGACCAACCAATATGTCGCGCTCACTTTCAATTCGACCTTGGCCGGCGGTTACAACAACGCGGGGGCCACAGGCAACGATCCCCTGAATATGACCACTTCACAAGGCACGAACGGCATCGATCCCTCAAAACTCCATGATTCCTTCTGCTCCTCGGATTGGGTCTTGCGATTGTCGCCCATTATCTACTCGGTGGACACGACGACTGATCCTACCAATCCCAAATTGATGCGCACACGCGGCGGGGTCCAGAACGTGGTCATGGAACAGGTTGTGAGCTTTAGGGTGGGTGCGGGCATCTTCGGCGACCTCAGCGATAACTATCGCTACAACGCCTCCACCGCCCCCGCCAACGGCGGTTACTACAATGACTTCACTGAGGTTCGGGCCATCCGCGTGTCCTTGATCGGACGCACCAAGCCCGACACCATCAATACTTACAGGAACCTGTTTGACCAGGGGCCTTACCAGGTCCTGGGGAGTTCCACTGTTGTGAACCCGCGGAACCTCTCCATGAACAACAATTGAGGTGTAATATGAGATGCGAAAACAATTCCCCTTGCTCTTCTCCGAAAGATCCAGCGCCTTCGGCGATGCCAGCCCAGGGCTGCGGGAGGACCAATGATCAGGGCGTCGCGCTCGTCATTACATTGCTGTTGTTGTTCCTGCTGTCGGTCATCGGTCTGGCCGCGGTGCTTACCAGTAGCTCCGACCTTCTCATTAACGGTTACTACCGGAATTACCGTGGCTCCTTCTACGCCGCGGATTCAGGCTTGAATATCGCCCGGCAAGAGATCTATAACTATTTTGATAACAATGGTCCCACCTCTTGGACGTCTTACCCGCCCGTGGTTGCCACCACTTGGGGCAACAACGCCGCAACTTATATTACGAACACCTACGGCACAAACAGCTATTCGCTCAACAGTCACGGACAAGCGGGCAGTTCCTGGGCCGGGAGTTTCAAGATCACCAGCGTGACCGTCGCGCCCTCCCCCACCAGTCCCCAACCACAGGGCAGTCCGCTTGGGACCTCGCCGCCCCTGAACACGGAGTACAGCGCCTACAAGTACGTTTACAACTACACGCTGACTTCCGTGGGCACCGCCCAGGGCAGTGAGACAGCCCGGATCTACGAACAGGGCACCATTTCGGTGACGGTTAGCCAGGGAGCGGGCACAACTGCCAACACGGTCAGCTTTTCCGCCTTTGGCGCCTTCATCGACAGCTTCTCTTCCTGCTCTGCCCCCTTGGTTCCCGGCTATTTAACGGGGCCGATGTATGCAAAGGGAGAATGGAACTGGGGGAGCAGCAGCACAGGCTACACGTTTACCGATCCTGTCTCCCAGACCGATTCCCAGTTCAGCTATTGGCCCAGCGGCGGTTGCGTTCAGAGTAGCCAGCCCAAGTACGGTTCGATCGTGCCGGCATTCCACGCTGGCTATAGCCTTAGCGTATCGCCCATCACGCTGCCCACGAACACCTTCAGCCAGGAGTGGGCGGTTCTGGACGGCATGGGTTGCGGAGAAAACAACGGGAACGTCTGCGGCAATCCCACTTCTAATGCGCCACTCCAGCCGACGCCTGCGCAATTGAGCACGACGCTGAAGGATATTACGGGGACAGCGTATCCCTCGGGCGGCGCCACCTCGGGTGTTTTCCTCCCCTATACATGCTCTGGCGGAACCTGCTCATTGAATAACAATGCTGGTGGTATATACGTCAAAGGCGATGCTTCCGTTGTCCTTTCCGCCAGCGGATCGTCGCAGCAGCTCTTCACCGTTGCGCAGCCGGCCAGTGCGTCGACGGGTGCGCCGGTGGTCAGCCCAACAGGGAGCCTGTCCTGCACATACCGCAGCTGGAATAACACGACGAAGTGTACGCAAAATTACCAGCAGGTAACGACCACGACGACGCCCACCGCCTTCACCACCGTCACCGTTGACCCGGTGGCCGCAACGACCGCGGTGTCCGCCTATACCTCAAACGCCAACGCCACCGTAACCTCCACCGCCAGCTCCTCTTGTAGCGTGTCGGGTAACGGGAGTTGTTCACCATCTCAGCCGAGTAGTTTTTCTGGGGGCAACGAGGTTGACACCACCAGCAACACCGCAACCACGACCTTGAGTCTGATCGGAGTTCCGCACGACTTTGTCACCACGCCTTCTCAGGCCGCCACCATGCTTTACGTGGATGGCGATATTACCAGCCTCAGTGGTCCCAACTCGGGCGCCGCCATCCAGGACAACAGCATGGTCACGGTCGTCGGCAACGGTGACGTCACCGTGACCGGCAACATTACTTACAAGACAAAACCAGTGACCACCAGCGCCAACCAGAATGTCTCCGGAAGCAGTCCGGCCTGCTGCAATGGCGACCCGGTCGATACGCTGATTCCGCTATACCAGAACATGAATCAGGTTCTCGGGATCTTTACGGCGACGGGCAACTTCATTCTTAGCCCTACACATAGCGGAGCGGACATCGAGGTTGACGCCAGCATCGCCATGATCTCCTCAGCCGGCGAAAGCAATAGCAACATCGGTCACATGGCCACCGGAAACTCTGTCGGCACCTTTACCAACATTGGCGGTCGCATTGAAAACCGCGCTCACAGCGTTAGCATGAACACTTCGAATGTCTACTTTGACCGCCGGTTTACGACGCGCTCGAATTTCGCGCCGCCTTGGTTCCCCTCCACTATCGTGGCTCAGAACCTCATCACCAACACCCTTACCGTTAATTCCCAGCCGAACCCCCCCTCGCGCACCTTGTGGCAGTACCAGACGGCGGGGGAGTGATCCTGAGTGGCGCCCCGGCTACGCCGCCGGGACGCATGACGACTGCGTCGATTCCTGCATTCGCAGCTTTTTGTGCGCCGGGGCGGCCTCTATTACTCCGATGAACCTCTTGACGGCCTCGCCAGCTCCTTCCTTCTCGCGGGTGCATTGGGTCAGTAACTCCAGCCAGTAGTCTCTTCTCGTGATCCCTTCTGCGCCCCGGCGCACACTGACGGGGTGCGGGCCTTCTCGACGCCCCGCAGTTGGAGGCCGCGCGCGGCTCCTCACCCCATCCCAGCGAAGATGACCTGTCCCCCAAAATGCCCGCCAAGGTGTATACTCGCGCCTTCACGACAGCAAGGGTGAAGCCGTGAAGTCGAGGTGAATGCATGTCACACACAAGGAAGCACTTTCGAAGGCGTCTCGGTCAAGGAGCGCTCCTTGGCGCGCTGATGATTGCGGCGGTGTCCGCGCCAGTCCGCGTTCACGGGGAGGGGGCGATGAGCAACGTCCCGGTACGTCACGTGGCCGATCTCCGGTTATGGGTTCTGAGCACCGAGCGGACCTCTTACGTGATGGGGCTCAACGAGCGCGACGAGTTGCAGACTCTCTACTGGGGAGAGAAGCTCGCGAGCGACCACGACCTTTCCGTCGCGCATCCCCGCGGCGAGCACGCCTCGTTTGATTCCAGCGAAACCATGACCAACCTCGAATACCCGGGCTGGGGCGGCCGGTACTACAACGAGCCGGCGTTGAAGGTGACGCTGGCTTCGGGCGTTCGCGACCTGGTGCTGAAATACGCCTCCCAGGAGATTCGCGGTGATACGCTGGAAATCCGCCTGAAAGATATTCAATATGATCTGTTCGTGAAACTCACCTACAAGGTGTTTCCTAAAGAAGACGTAATCCGCAAACAGGCGGAGATCGAGAACCGCACGCCGCAGTTGGTCACCGTGGAGAGCGCGCAGTCGGGCGCCTGGTATGTGCCAGCAGGGGAGGGGTACCGGCTCACTTATCTGACCGGGCGCTGGGCGGGCGAAACGCAACTGACCCGCGAACCCATTCTCCCTGGCAAGAAGGTGCTGGAGAGCCGCCGCGGCAACACCAGCCATCAGTTGAATCCGTGGTTCGCCATCGACGCGCGGGGTGAGGCGGACGAAGAGCATGGGCGCGTGTGGTTCGGCGCGCTGGGCTGGAGCGGCAACTGGAAGCTGGTGGTGGAAGACACGCCCCCCGCGCATCAAGTGCGCGTGACGGGGGGTTACAACGACTTTGACTTTTCCTGGCCGCTCGCGCCGGGCGAAAGTCTGAGCACGCCGCCTTATTACGGCGGCTTCAGCAGCCAGGGATTCGGCGAAGCGTCGCGGCTGCTGCATCGGTTCGAGCGCGACGAGATTCTTCCCGACCGCGCCCATCCGCGCGTGCGGCCGGTGCTCTACAACTCCTGGGAAGCCACGGAGTTCAACGTGAACGAGGCGGGGCAGAAGGCCCTGGCCGAAAAGGCCGCCAAGATCGGCGTCGAACTCTTCGTGATGGACGACGGCTGGTTTGGCAAGCGTAATGACGACCACGCTGGCCTGGGCGACTGGTACGTGAACCCCCAGAAGTTTCCCAACGGGCTCAAGCCGCTGATCAGTTACGTCAACAGCCTGGGCATGGATTTTGGTCTGTGGTTCGAGCCGGAGATGGTGAATCCCGACAGCGACCTTTACCGCCAGCATCCCGACTGGGCGATGAACTTTCCCGGACGGTCGCGCAGCGAGGCTCGCAACCAGCTCGTCTTGAACATGGCGCGCCAGGATGTGAAGGAATACATCTTCGGCGTGCTCGACAAGATGCTGTCCGAGAACAACATCAAGTACATCAAGTGGGACATGAACCGGCATTTCGGCGAGCCCGGCTGGCCGGAGGCGTCCCTCGCGGAGCAGAAGGAAATCTGGGTGAAGTACGTCCGCAACGTGTACGAGATCATCGACCGGCTGCGCGCCCGGCACCCCAGCCTCGAAATCGAGTCCTGCTCCGGCGGCGGAGGGCGCGTGGACTTGGGTATCCTGGAGCGCGTCAACGAAGTTTGGACCTCCGACAACACCGAAGCGTTTGACCGACTGGGCATCCAGGAAGGCTTCAGTTTAGCCTACGCTCCCAAGATCATGTCCGCCTGGGTCACCGACGTGCCCAATATGAATGGACGCTCCACGCCACTCCAGTACCGCTTCCTCGTCGCCATGCAGGGCGCGCTCGGCATCGGCTCGAATCTGAACAAGTGGTCGGCGGAAGATTTTGCGCTGGCTACCCGGATGGTCAGCACCTACAAGAGCATCCGCGAGACCGTGCAGCAGGGGGACCTCTATCGCCTGTTCTCCCCGCGCGAAGGCGAGCTGACCGCGAATCAATACGTTTCCGCCGACGGAAAACAAACGGTCTTGTTCGCTTTCCTCCATTCCCAGCAGTACCTGCGCCCGGCTCCCACGGTCTGCCTGCGCGGGCTCGAGGATAAGGCTGCGTACCGGATTAAGAGCCTTGACGGCAAGCTGGTAGAGAAGCAGGAGGTTTTGAGCGGCTCTTTCCTGATGCACCACGGGCTCAACCTGAGCCTGCGGGGAGATTACGACAGCACCTTGGTGATCCTGGAAAAGACCGAGTAGTCGCCGGGCGAAGGGCGAAAGCGCTGGTCGGCAGAAGGTGGAAGCGCGGCCTGCGCGATTATTGCGGAAGACACCTATGTGGGATCGCTGAGCGCACCTTTTTTGGGGAGCAAAGGAACCACACGCCGCTACTGCTTCGCAAGCGCAGCGGTCTTCTTCTGGATGCCATGATCGCCGCCGACGGCGAAGCCATTGAGCGCCGCTTTCGCCTTAACGTTGTCCTTGTCGTAGGTGAGGCGCAGATCGTAATTGCCGGCTGCGATGGCCTCCTTCTGGGTGCTCCAGAAGCTCGCGAGGGGTTGAAACTCCTCCTGGTCCGCGCCCGCCTTAAAGATCTCGACGTGCATGTTGTCGGCGACGTCCTTCCCGCTGAGCGTGCCGAAGATGCGAACGTACTGCATCGGCGCCGCCAAGACAACTTCCGCCTTCCAGAGTTTGCCAGCCGCGAGGCTTACGTTTCTAATCCATCCCTCAGCCTTGCAGATCGCACCCTCCTCGTAGTGGACGCGGATGTCCCAGGTCCCCGCGGGGACCGCCTCCTCGCGGTTGGCCCAAGCGCCCATCTCCGGCTTTTGTTCCTCCGGATCGGAGCCCGGCTTCCAAATTTCCCATCGTGTATTCTCGGAGACATCGACAGGCCCATCGAGGCCGAGGACCTTCATGCGTAGGAGGCCCTTGGCCTTGTCGTCGGTTTCCTTGTCAAGGACCTTGGCCTTGACCTCCTTGACCGCGCCCGAAAGCGGCAGGTCCACCGGCGACATATCAGTCGCGCGCTCCGCTGGGGCCGGCACACCCGAGACACCGTCTTTCGGCATCTCCGTAACTGGGCCCGTCTCTTTCTTCGAGCAACTGGCGGCAAGCGCCATCGCAAGCAACGAGATGCTAAGAGTCCCCAGGATAAACTGGCGCATGTGTGTTACCTCCGCTCTGGCAGGATAAGTAGGGCCTTCAGGCCATTTCACGCGCGGCGACGGACGCTTAAGACATACTGAGGGGAAAAAGCGAGATTCCAGACTTGCTAATGTCGTCCGCACATTGACAGAACAACGCTTCCGGCCTCGCCGATCTCAAAGCGCTCCCGCACTGCGAACCGAAGAGCCCATCTCCCCAGCGGCCCATCGTCGTGCAGGCACAGTATCTCCCCGCGTAACCTCGGGGTCAAGTCCCTGCACTCGTCCAGTAGATTATTGACGTGGAAAGGGAAGATCTGGGTCAGTCCCAGTTTGTAATGATCGCCCCCGCGGCCTGCGCGCTACCTGGACTGCCCGATCATGAACCGGTCCAACGACAGCCTCAAGCCTCATGCCTGAGCTTCAGACGGCTCTTGTTTGCTTCCAAGAAAGCGTGCAGGTCCTCTTCGGCATCGAGCAGCTTGGTCCACTGCTCGTAATAGAGCGTCACCGGGAAGCGCCCCAATCCGTAGACGCTCACCCCGCCTTTTTCGCCAACTTTGAACTCCAGCTTCCCACTTTGCTTCGCTCCGACTCGTTTCTCAAGCTCAGCAATCCGGGCCATCAACTCTTCCTTGGTTGGGTCTGCCATGGGAACCATCCTCCTATCGCCGACGTAGCGGCGGGGCGCGCTTGTCTAGTGTCCGGGCGCGTTTCCAACCGTGCGGGTCGATCCTCGGCACACAAGTCGCACCCGTTGCCAGGTTGTTGGAGCTCCCATAATAGCTGATTTCGCTGTACCGAACCAGCCGGGCCAGCCCAATTGGCTCGGCGAGAAATCGGCTGGTGCGAAGTCTGGGTAGGCGGTACACTTTCGCACTGGAAATGAAACTTCTTATCAGGAGCTACAGGATGGTTGAGCTTAGCCAAGAGAGTCGAGGAGCGGGAGCGCGAAGAAGGCAGCTGCGGCTACATCGCCATGCGTTCCTTTCGAGATCCCTTGCTCGGAGAACTGTACGCAATCAGGAGGGAAGGGCCAAGGTCTCCGTACTGGTTTTTCTAGCCATGATGGTGGCTGCAGTATGGCTGCAGACGAGTCTTGCCCATGCCGAACAGTCGCAGATCGTCCTGGATCGCGGTGGCAGTACCGTCGTGCTGGAGCCTTACGCACCAAACATCATCCGCGTCAGCCTGAGCCTCCTCAAAGACCAAGCCAAGGCGGGGCCCGGCTACGGTTTCATCGCCACTCCGTCCGCCCAAGGCTGGACGTACCAGCAGAGCAACTTCGGGGACATCTACCGGTCCCCGCGTCTGGTCGTTGCGGTGGAGATCGATCGTCCTGGCAAACCTATAGCGACGCAGGTAGACATTGCTAAGTTTTTCAGCGGCTCCGCTCCAGGCGCTCACGTCACGATCAGCACGCCCGAGGGCAAGGTCCTCCTGGAGTTGACGGGTTGGTCGATGTCCGTACCCAATCACAAGGACGCCAACGCCGGCATCTTGAACGACAAGCGTCCTTCGGATGCGCCCTTCTATCAGGTCGGCGCGACCTTCACTTCGCCCGATGACGAGCACTACTATGGTTTGGGGCAGAATCACGAAGGGTTCCTCGACCATCGCGGTCATACCGTCAAGTGCTGGCATGACTACAACGCTACCGGCGGACCTTCGATCGGCGTGCCCTTCGTGGTCACCAATCGTGGCTACGGAATGATCTGGGACAACCCCTCGAAGACCACCGTCGAGCCGGGCTTCAACGAGCAGACGCGTTGGACGTCTGAAGTCGGCGACCGCGTGTCTTTCTTCGTCATCGCCGGTGGCGCCACCGATGAGATCTACTCGGGTTACCGCCAGCTCACCGGGGCCACACCGATGCTGCCGAAAGCGGCTTATGGTTTCATTCAATGCAAGCAACGCTATGCCTCGCAGGATGAGCTACTCGGCGCCGCCAAGGGCTACCGCGAGCGGCATCTCCCGGCTGACGTTCTCGTGGTCGACTGGTTCTATTACACCAAGATGGGCCAGATGGACTTCGACCCCGGAAAATGGCCCGATCCGATCGCCATGAACCGCCAGCTTCATGACCTAGGCTTCGAGACCATGATCAGCGTCTGGCCCCGCTTCACGCCCGGCTCGCGCTACTACGACTTCCTGGTTCAGAAGGGCTGGTTCGAGCAGCTCGCGGACGGCACGCCCACCAACGGCCTGCCTTATGATCGTGCGGGCTCCGACATCGACACGACCAACCCCGAAGCGGCGCAATGGTTTTGGAACGTCATTCGTGACAACATCATCAGCAAGGGCTTCGACGCCCTCTGGGCGGATGAAACAGAACCCGACCTGCCTCCCAACGGCAGCTTCTTCCACATCGGACCCGGCACCCGCTATTTCAACGTCTACCCCTTGCTGCACACCGCAGCCCTCTACGACGGGTTCCGTCGCGACGTCGACCATCGCGCCCTCATCCTTTCGCGGGACGCCTACCTGGGCGCACAACGCAACGGCACGATCTTCTGGTCCTCAGACATCTATCCCACTTGGGACACGCTGAAGCGCCAGATCCCCACGGGCCTCAACTTCGCTGCTTCCGGTCTGGCTTACTGGAGTAACGACACCGGCGGATGGCAGTATTTGCCTGCAGAGCATCATCCCGCTCACCCGCCGCTGCTCGATCCCTCGGACGCCCGCGAAAATGTGGGGGGATACGACGACTACCCGGAGCTCTACACTCGCTGGTTCGAGTACGCAGCGTTCCTGCCCATCTTCCGGACCCACGGGAGCCGCCTCTACAACGAAGTCTGGTCTTACGGCAAGCAGGCCGAACCGATTCTGATCAAGTACCTCAAGCTGCGTTACCAGTTGATGCCCTACATTTATTCGCTGGGCGGCAACACCTACCGAACTGGTGCGCCCATCATACGCGCGCTTTTCATGGATTTTCCCGACGACCCGAAGGTCGCGGACCTCGGCGACGAATATATGTTCGGCCCGGCATTTCTGGTGGCGCCCGTCACCGAGCAAGGAGCCACTAGTCGGATGGTCTACCTGCCCGCGGGTGTGGATTGGTACAACTACTGGACAAACGAACGCGTCCAGGGTGGACAGACGATCAAGGCGGATGCACCCATCGAGACATTGCCGCTTCTTGTTCGCGCGGGTTCGATCCTGCCGCTCGGAGAACCGATCGAAAACACCCACCAAGTCCAGAAGATCGCCAAGGTGCGTATTTATCCTGGCGCGAGTGGCGACTTCACGCTCTACGGGGATGACGGAAAGACTTACGCCTACGAAAAGGGAGCCAGCAGCATCACCCGTCTGCACTGGGATGACGTTGCGCAAGGGCTCAGCCACGAGGGAGCCCCTGCGTGGACAGTCCCTGACGACGAGATCCTCGAGGTCATAGGGCATTAGGAGCGGGTGCATGCCGGCCCGCAGGACGAAAGTTCGAACGAGAAGAGATCTACCCCGTGCCCACCCGGCGACGATGCTGGGAACTCCCCAGTTCTTTAACTGATTCAACGTACCGGTCTGCCGTGGTGCTGGTGACGAAGACTCGCCCGTTGCCAGACCGATCGTCCGCACAAATCTGGGATCGATGCGGTTTTGACGAACCACCGCCGCCCCAGGAGAACTGGCACAACCCGGGCCACGAACTTGAGATGTTGTGGGGCCTGTAATATGATTTGCACGGAGGATGCTGAATAAAACTGAATCCAGCAAGAGTGGAGGTCATGTCTTTTTGCCGAGAGTGCGGCGCAAATCTTCCTGAAGGGGGGCGCTTCTGCACCCGATGCGGAACGCCCGCGGAGGAGGTTGCACCACGCACCTCGAGCGCGCCCCCGCCCGTCGCTCCTGGGCGTGCCGCAACTGAGCCCGGCGCGCCCGTCGCCAGGCCCGGAGCCGCCGGCAAAGGTCCCGCAGTCCCCCCCCGCACACTGAAGGTCCCGCCTAGCGAATTTGAGGATGCGCCCGACCTGGAGGATACGCCTGACCTCGACGCGGCATTGGCTGAAAGGTACCTGAAGCAGCCAGTCCCGGAGGGAACGGTCGTCTGCCGTTTCTGCAAAGGGCCTCTGGACCTGACGGGCACCTATTGCGAACAATGCGGCGCGCCGTTGGAAGAGGCAGCGCCACCAGGGCTAATCAAGCCGAAGCCTCCACAAACGCCCGAGGGCGCCGTGGCTCAGCCACCTGCTGCGCCGAAACCTCCCGCCGTGCTTCCGAAGCCTTCGACTCCACCCCCCGTGCCGCCGCCGGCCCCGATAGCGCCGCCGAGCGTCGTCGCGGCGCGACCCACTCCGACGTGGGGTGTGTCCGAGGCGACCGTGTCACTAAAGGAATCACCGGTCCAAACCAGACCGCCTGGGCGATTCGGTGCGCCGGTGGAAGAGGCAGCGCCACCAGGGCTAATCAAGCCCAAGCCTCAGCCCGCAGCCCCGCCGGCAACGACGGTCAGGTTTCCACCGGTGGCCCAGGGCGCTGCTGTCCGGCCACCTACCGTGCCGAAACCTCCCGCCGTGCCTCCAGAGCCTTCGACTCCACCCCCCGTGCCGCCGCAGGCCCCGATAGCGCCGACGAGCGTCGTTGCGGCGCCGCTTACCCCGACGCGGGGTGCGTCTGAGGCGACCGGGTCACTAAAGGAATCACCGGTTCAACCCGTGGCACCAAGGGAATCATCTGTTCAACCCGGGCCACGAGGAGGATTCGACGCGCCGCCCGCCATGCCAACCATAGCGGCAGTGCAACCACTTGCTGCGTCACTTCCACAAACTCCGGAGCCCCCCCTTGCTGTCCCTGGTCCATTGCAGGCCCCTGCGGTCACGCCTGCCGCGGCCCCGGGAGCGGCTCAAACCGCACCTGAGGCTCCTCCTGGCGGGACCCTTTTTGCCGAAGAAACTGCTGTATTGCTTGCCTGGGCCCGTGCACTCGGCGGGAAATCGTCTCGAATTGCTCTTGTTGCAATAGCCGCGGGAGTGGTCGCCGTGGCGGGTGGTGTGGCTACATGGTACTTCTTGAGATCGCATCTCGTGGTTCAAGCGCCGCCGCAGCGTGTCGCTGCACCGGCTCCTGCGGCTACCACCCCTCCGCAGGCTGAGAGTGTTCCGGTGCCTGCTCCCACCGCGGAATCTCCCATGCCAGTCGAAACGTCGAAGCCAGCCACGGCTGCCCCCCCCACTGGCCAGCACAAGAAAGCGCGCATCGCAAAGCCGGTGACCATGCCTGCTCCGGTTGCGCCTGCTCCCAGTCCCCGGGCGCAGGAAATCGCGAGCCTGCAAAATCAGGCGCGAGACGCGTATGCGAAAGGGAATTACGCGGAGCCGCAGGCCACGAACTCCATTGCCCTGTCGAAGCAGGTCCTGGCGCTTGACCCCGCTAACAGCTATGCCAAGGCGCTCCTCGAAGACAGCGCGAACGGCGGGAAGTATCAGGTGCAACAAGCCCTCGTGCAGAAGGACTTTGCTGCGGCGCATCGAGTCGCCGACGCGCTGGCGCAATTGTTGCCGGGCCGGCGCGACATCGCGGAGCTGAAGGAAGACATCGCCAGCGCGGAAAGGGCCGACGCGGAGGCGCGCCACCCCAAACCGGCTGCCCCTTTAGTCGCCTTCCGCGCCTACCACATGCATTCCGAAAAAGCCCCCGCTGACAATGGCCCGTATTGCCTCGGCATGCTCAGCGTCGCCGCTGGACACTTGAAATTCGTGGGGCAGTCCGCCTCGGAAGGCCAGCGAATCGACACCCTGGATATTGCCTGCTCCGAGGTTCGAGAAATCAAGAAGAACGCGCGCGTCGCTTCCCGCCAGAATGGTTTCCACGTGCGCACTGCCTCGACGAATATCAATTTCGTTCCCGAAAATTCCATCGCCGCTTACGTCTCCGCCCTGGCCTTCGCCTGCACCAAATAACCACCCTGCCCGGGCGATCCGTCGCGTTCTACCGACCGCCAGCGGGTTCGACGGCCCCCGGCTTGAGGTTTAGCGTGATCTGAAACCACCAATTGGGCTGATAGTTGATTTGGACAGGAGCCCCGCGCAGCCCGCCGCTTGTGCCCAGCAGAATGGCGAAACCGCTCTTGTTCCCCGTGGTGTGGTTGACGACCTGGAATCGCGCTTCTTGGAGATCGTGGTACCTCCGGTCGATCTTCTGCTTGGGGTCACTGAGGGTGAAGTGGACGGTCTTTTCGGGCACGGGCCGTGTGCTCTCCAGAGTCACGGTGTATTGATTGGAATTGTAGACGTAGCAAAGCGAAATCGGTGGGTGTTGTCCCTCCAAGGCATCGTTGGCCAGCTCCTGGACCGTGGAAAGGAAACCACTGCCCCGGTTGCAGCCCACCGACGATCCTGCCAGCGCGTGAAACTTACGTTCTTGCCCTTCCTTGAGCTGGTCCAGGACCACTTTCTCGGCAGGCTCCAATTCGCGCAAGTCGAAGTCGTGGTCCGAGTAAAAAGGGACCGTGGCGGAAACGGCGCGGCCGGGATCCACGCGGCTAATGATGGCTTCGAAGCGGTGCTGGCCTGCCTTTTTCTCACTCGAAAGCTCTTGCCGCATGGCGCCGACGGACTCGCCTTTGGACGACTTCATGAACCCCAAGAAAGCGCTCGACTCCGCCGCGCCGCCTGCCCCACGCTTGACCACTTCCGTTCCCGCGCCCCAGCGATTAATGCCGCGTGCCTTGGCGGGATCGGAGCCGAAAAGGAGCCGGATGACTTCCAGGCTCGAATCGTCGGCGGCTTGGCCGATCTTGATGTAGCCGCCTCCCACGTCATCTTTCCCGATCCAGAAGAGGAGCAAACGGATCTGAACCGTCATCTCAAAATCATAGTTGGCGTCGAAGCGGGGCGGGACACTAAGCCACCGCAGCGCTTCGCTTATGGCGGGGCCGTCGCCCGAGCCGGCCAAATCCGATGGAGCCGCCGCAGCGCTAAGAGCTATTCCACAGATCGTCAGGAGAACAGGCCATACGAGCCGGCGGAAGTTGCGTATCAGACAATCCATGAGGTTAACATAGCGCGAATTCATGAAATTGGAAATGTGGTTCATTTCCTGCGTGGCGCCGCGAAACTGGGGACCAGCCCGAATTTGCCACCACAAAGGGGAACGGCGGGGTCTTAGCCCCGCTCTTCTGACCGCCGGACGAATACCGGCGAAGCGTGGTGAGAAATTCGGACCAGCATCCTGGCCTCCGGCTGCTTCGGGGCGGAACTACCGGCGAGGGCGGGAATCAACTCCGGAAGATCGGGCCCTGAGGTAGCTAAGCCGGCTCGGCTTCAATCGTGGGTCAACGCCCTCCCCGATCCTGAGAGTCAGCAGGGACAGGCCACAAACGACGAGCGGGATCTCCTGAAACGCTTGGAAACCGGCGCCACCGGGGTGGCAGGGATGGCTTCTGGGAAGTTCTCGGCCTCACAGTGATGGCTAAGACGATGGCAGGGTCGCTGAGGTTTCGTCTGAATACGCACTCTCGGTGACGCCATCCGACGCAACGGCCGTGGCCACATAGTAGTACGTCTCCCCTGCTTGCACAGGGTCGTCGGTATAGGTGGTCCCGGTGACAGGCGAGGAGTTGAGCTTCGTCGGGTACGGCCCTCCCGAGGTGGTGCCGCGGTAGATGTTGTAGCCAATGACGCCTGGGGTCGTACTTGCAGCCCACGATAGAACTACGTAGGGGGAGGTCGGGCCGGGAGGGGTTACCGTGTGCGAGCATCCCCCACAGGCTGCCCCAAACACGAGCGCCAGCAGCAGGGCGGCGAGCCGAGTCTTCGCGTCCAAGCGCCGACGCCCGCGTCTCCCAGGAACCGGTTTTTCCATCCGGGTTTCAAGATATGGGTAATGCAGTTCTTTTCTCCCCAGGTCCAGCAACAATCCCAGGGCCGTACGAGGCTCGCGCGCCTGCCTTCAGAGGTTTCCCCGAGACGTTATCCGGAATTTCCATTGTGATTTCCTGGCCCACCCTTAGTATACAACAGACCGCCTCCGTGTGCAACGCTTCAACCCAGCTTCTCAGTGCTGGGTGGCTCCAGCGACCACGGAGAGGGGCAGTTGCGCCTCTCCCGAGAATCACAAGAACCGAAGTGGCCGTTTTTCCGATCTATTGCCCCGATACTCTTCCTTCCGCCACCTCCTCCTTCGCTGAAATCTGCTCTGGCTAAGGTTCCCTTACCCGCTGGCGCTGACAAGGCCGCGATCCTGCCGCGAGCATGGCTCCAACGAGCCTCCGCGTCAGATGGCTTTCCGCCAAGAGCTGCCAATCGTGCCGGCATGCTTGATCCAATGGCCGCCGTTTTTCAACAATCCCCCTTGCAAGCTGGTCAACGACCAGTTGCCGGTCCTTGCTGGCGGTGCCAGCCACTGCTACAGGTTGTCCAGATTGTAGGCGATCACACTCAGCCAGAGCCGCACTTCGTCCGACCGAAACCGATTGCAGCTCAGCCGTGTCACCTTTACGGCTTGTTTCCCTTCCTTGATCCACTGCGCGGCGGCGGGAACAGGTGAAGTCCGGCAGGAAGCCAAGCCGCGGGCTTGGGACGCCCTCGTCAGCACGTGGCAGGGCAATCCGAATGCGGCGGCTTCCGAGGGGGTCACAGGTCACGCGGAACGTGGCGGAGGGCGGGTCAGAGAGAATTCCCAGCTCGCAGATTGAAGAAGCTGGCGGGGACGACGGGATTCGAACCCGCGACCTCATGCGTGACAGGCATGCGTTCTAACCAACTGAACTACGTCCCCGCTGAAAACTAGTAGGCAGTCCGCAGGAAGCAGTAGGCACTCGCCATCCTCTCCGAGCGTACTGAAAGCGACCCTCACCCACTGCCTTCTGCTTGCCGCCTACTAGGGTCTGGTGGGCGGTATCCGGCTCGAACGGATGACCTTCTGCTTGTAAGGCAGAAACCCACCAGCTAATCCTATGATTTTGCGGCACGGTTGGCAACCGAAAAACACCGAAAAGCACGCCTAGAACGCTCAAGTTGTACCGATCTTGTACTCGACAAAATAAAATCGGGTGCGTTTTTCGCTTGACAAGCATCTGCCTTTGGGGGTATATTTACACCCATGAGAAAGATAAACATGTTTTTTCGAGAGGACCAAATCACGCGGATAAAGGCGCTGGGGAAAAAGACCGGCGCCCGGTTCGCTGCGATTGTTCGATTGGCTGTTGATGCTTATCTGAAGAAGATCAGGTGAAAAGCGGGACGGCCGACTGCCGCAAACATCCGGCCGCCCCTGACCAAATCAACCTGTGTGGAGGCTGACATGGCTGCCGAAAGTTTACGACTCCTGGCCGAAAAAAACAACGGGCGGATTCCCCTGCGACAAGCCGAGCAGTTGACCATGGCGATGCTTAGCGACGTGGCTCAGGCCATGCCGGAGCGCGAGGCCGTGTATATTCTAGCTGGGGCTTTGGACTCTTGGGATCCAGACATTGCATTCAAGCTTCGCGGATTCGCGGAGCACATGGACGCGGCGACCCAACTGGGGCAGGAAATTCACGCGGCAATCTCCGCCGGGGTCTGTCGGCATGACTATGAATGATGAGCGCCCGGGTCCCTCGTGAGGTCGGGAAAGCAAAACAAGGAGGAGGCGATCATGGCAAATAGGAAAGTAGATCCTGCAATGATTGAGCGCTTAACGCTTGTACTGGCTGAACTCGTAAACGATGCGCTCCAGGACCTTCCTGAAGAGACGCGCAAAAATGCGTCGGCGACCATCTTGGCAGGCTTTCCGCTCCGACTCGTCGCGGAGTTCCCGGGGCCCATCACGGTCGATCTGCTCAAACCCGGAACGCAAGAGGTCGTATATCACTTCGTCAAGGGAATGACCGGCGAAATTTCCAAGGGTTTAGTGAACTGAGCGCCGGATAAGAGCTATAACCAGCACGGACCCGCGTTTCTTGCAAGGTCAGGAAATGAAAATCTGCGGCCGGCTTTCCGATACCTCGCTAACCTACAAGAGCGATTGCCCTCGCTGCTGGGTCCAGTGGCGTGTCCTCAAGGATTCAAAGCCGGAAATGTTTTACACGGGACAAACGGCACTCCCTCGTTTTCGCTACATGGGCGCGACGTGTGAGCCCGAAGTGGTGCCGGAATCCACTCCCGGAATATGCTCGTGTGTCTGGTGTCGCGCCGCGCGCGGCATGGCAACACAAGACGAGTTGTGGGCCGACCGAGAAGGTTTTCTGGACCTTCCGAAATGGAATAAGCCGCAAGGGGGTCTTGATAGCGAGCGGGAAATACGCCGAAAGCGCAGACAATGGCGGCGGGGCTTTGAGGCGTATCTAAGGCGGCACTGGATTGACCTGTCTGCGGATCCATACAGGCAGCCCGAGCATTGGGTGCCCTGGCGGCGATTCACCGCTTGGTGTAAAGAATGCCCACAGAGCCCTTTGACTAAAGACCAAGCAGGAGTCTCCCTAGAAGTCAAACAGCAAAAAGGCGAATCACCCGGTTTTAGCCCCTGCTTCAGAATCAACGGTAAGAATTATTGGGGCTTCCCAACAGGACATGGCGATCGGCGATTAACTTCTACGCCGAAAATTCACATCGAACACAGGCCCGCATGCAACCTGATCGAAGTGTGGGCTTCGGGAATAGCGCCCGGTGCCACGTATACCTGTCGGAAACATACGCTGTCGGCCGAATTTCGTGAGGATAAAACGCGGGGTGAGGGGCGATGGCCCAAGGGAATGCCCAAGCACCTTTCGGTATTCAACGCCGGGCAGTTAAAAGGCGACGTAAAAAAGGATCTTCGTTTTCGGCCCCCGAGTCGATCTGTGACTCTAACGGAAATCACGCCCGCGGGAAAATGGGTCCGGTGGTATTGCCAACCGCTTCCAGGCATGAGTAAAACCAGGCGCCCCCTGATAATTGCGTCAAGGTTGGATGGCGAACCGTTTTGTGAGCGCGATGTGGAATTGCCCGTGACCTCGTACCGGGTTCCCAAAGATGAGATTGAGGCGGCAAGGGCATGGATTCACTCAAAGGCCGGGAACTTGGCAATCCAAGCTTTTACGGTGCCGGTATCGAAACATCCAGCCGAGGACCCTATCCCCCATTCGCGAAATGAGGCCATAGCGATAATCCGGGCTTCCCGTGGCGTTGCAACCTGGACAGATCGCGAGGTGGAGAGAAGCGCAGCGCAAGCACAGAAACTCTTCGCCTGCGTTCACCGGCTGGTATTCAATTGGTCTGCCGCTTGCAAACTGCGGCCCGCTGGAGAAATAGTAAGGATGCGAGTTGACAAGAAGATCAGAGAAATAGCAGAGAGTATCCTCGGTCCAATCTACCGCGCACAAACCCGCCTGCGAAACCGAATGACAAAGGAATTATGGGCGACGCAAATCCTCGTACCCCCCCGCGCGGATTGGCAACAAGCTGGCCCCAATGAACGCTGGAACTTCGAGCGGATGGGGAGGGACGAAGAGCAGGAAGCGGCGGCCCAGGCGGCGGATGAGCGACAGCGAAGCTTTTGTGAATTACTGGATTTTCTCGGCTGTTTGACTGACGAGGAATACACTTCCATTGTCCTTGTTATGCGAGACGGTTTAGAGTTTGAACCCCCCGTCGATGTGAAGCTGATCTATGCTAAGGTGAAAGAACGATGGGTTGAACTGTGTGGAAATCCCGATTCGATCCCCCCGGAAATATCCGAGGATCTGGAAGAATTCTTAGGTGATGTGCTTCCCATCGTTGGAGTGCAGGAAACACAAGCTGAGTTTGATTCCGATGACCCGGAAAAAACAATCACGGTCACAACAAGGCAGCTTCAAACTGGCCACACCATATACGAGGCCCAGATCAACAAGGCGTACATCGAAAAGTCCCCCTATCATCGGCGGAGGATTGAATGGATCGGAAAGATGCAATGCCTCGCGGCCGATCAACGGGAGATGACCGCGGAGGAATGGACTTCAATTTCCTACATCATCCGAATTGCGCGCGCTCTGTGGTATGGCTTGGAAGTTGAGCCGCCGCCCGTGGATGGTCTGAATTATGGCAAACTCGGAAGGGGATTCTGTCGGTATCCCATTCCTGAACAGAGAGAGCCATGGAGAGTCAGTAAAGGCATTTCCCCTTACCTGCCGTGGCGCGACAGTGAAGGCGTTTTCCATGATTCGCCCGGCGGGATACAGGAAGAAGCTAAGGCGGGACGCGATCTGGAAAAAGAAGAGGAAATGTCGATTACTGATTGGCTGCAGGAAGTAGTCAGCATGGGAGAACACGAGTACGAGCCCCTAGAAGGCCCGGGAGTCCCCGACCCTACAAGTGAACCCGAGGCCGAGGACGAAGCCGATGATGAATCCGCCCAGGGCGACAAAGGGGACAATTAACCACCAACGGAAAAATATATTTCCTTTCCATTCACAATCTTAGAGCAGTTCCTCACTAAAAATACCCAGAAAATCGGAAATAAGCGAGCTTTTAAGCCTTATTAAGTAGACGGCACCAGGTGGATGATTGGAACTTTTTGGCCGGCATTGACCGGCGATTTTTTCGAACGCGTCGGACTGAAAGCGAACTTACGACAGGAGGTAATCATGCTTTTTCGGAATCTTGAATGGATCATCGGCTTGCGGCGCGTTCGCCGGTTCGAACTGGCAAAGATCTTGCAGATTTCAGAACCCGCCTTTAGCAGTAGACTGGCCGGGCAAAGGCCGTTCACGCCGTATGAGAAACAACGGATAGCTGAATTTTTGGGCTATCAGGCGGATTTTCTCTTTGCTGTCGTCGCCCCGCCGCGTGAGATGCGATTGCCACAACCGACAAGGCCCGCGGATCCCGTGCGGATTCTCTCGGCAGATAGGGCCGGCGGGATAAGGGCGTAGGGAAAGGCGCCCATGAGCATCAAAATGATCGAGCAAGTTCTCGAACACTCGAAATCCAAGGGCCTGGCGCGCACCGTTCTGTTGGCTATTGCCAATCATGCCGACGACGACGGCCGCTGCTGGCCGGGAATGGCGCGCCTCGCCAAGTTTGCGAACTCTTCCATTCGCAACGTCAAGCGTGTCGTACACGGATCCCTCAAGAAGTCCGGCGAACTTGAGATTTCGGTCGGCGGTGGCAGGCACCACACGAACGAGTACAGGATACGATTACAAAGTGGTAAGGATGGCGTGGCGCCACCGTTATCAGATGTAAACAGTGGCAAGGCGTCATCCTTAAGCGATGCAGAAACAGTGGCAACGAGAACAGAAACAGTGGCAAATCGGACAGGAAACAGTGGCACTACGCCACCCGAATCGTCAGTAACCGTCAAAGAACCGTCAGCCCCCCCGGCGCTTGCTCCTGGAGAGCGGAGCAAGCCGCCGACCCCCAAAGGGGGTTCTGCTACGCCTGTTCGCTTCGCTCAAAAAGGAGTAAAGGAAATGATGCATCCAAAACCCGCTGACGCCGCTCCTCCGGTTTCGGCGATGACGGCTCGGATCGAAAAGGCACTTGGCATTCAAACCGATCGGCGAACCAAAGGCAAAAGCTGCCCAGCATGCAAGAGGGGCATAGTCTGGAAGTGCATCGATAACACGATCAGGTGCGAATCATGCCTCAAGGTTTTTGACGCTTTCGGGAACCCTCAATGACCGCCGAAAGTTTCGTTGTGCGGCCGCCGATGCGGGCGCCTTCCAAATCCTTTTTCGCCGGCGGCGCCTATGTGACGTCGGCTTTTCGTAAGGTAGTAGGCTTTCTGCTGGCCGGGATCCAATGATCCCAACGCCAACAGAATGCAACGCAGCACCGAACGCGACTCCCATGATTCGCGCGCGGCTGACACCAATTCAAACGGTGTTGGACGCGCTTTTATTTTGCGCGATCAACGCCAGAGGAGCATTCCTTTGGATAACATCAAACTGTTAAGACAAACGTACCGTGATTTGACGGTCCGAAACCGCGGGTTGGCTTCAACCTCCGCGATTGAGGGTCGGCAGCTCACGGCAGAAGAAGATCGTGAGTTCGAGGCGAACTCCGCCAAGCTCAAAGAACTCGAACCCCAAATCCGGCGTTGCGAAGAAGCGATGGATCAAGAACGACGCGCCGGCGCATTACTCCATTACGGACCCGGACAAGACAAGGGGACTTCCCCTTCACCTGGTCCCTTCAGTTCACTCGCCGAGCAACTTCTCACGGTTCGCGATGCGGCTCTTGGCACCCGTGGGATTGACCAGCGTCTATTCGCTGTAGGCACCGGTGCCGGAGAGCAAATCCCTTCTGAGGGCGGCTTTCTGGTTCAATACGATTTCGCCGCCGGCCTACTCAAGCGGACCTACGAAGTCGGCAATATCATGTCTAGGTGCCAGAAGGTGCCGATTTCAAGTGCATCGAGCGGGTTGAAAATCAACGCCGTCGCAGAGACATCCCGCGCAACCGGTTCCCGCTACGGTGGAGTCCAGGCATATCGGCTGGAGGAAGCGGGTGCGGCGATAGCCTCCGTCCCAAAGTTCGCCCGACTCGAATTAAACCTGAAGAAAATCATCGCCCTCTTTTATGCAACTGATGAGTTGATTCAGGACTCCGCAGCGCTAGATGCTATCGTTTCTCAAGCTGTTCCTGAGGAAATCTCATTCAAGGTCGAAGATGAGATCATCCGCGGCCCCGGTGGCGGGAAAATGATCGGCATCTTGACGGCTCCCTGCAAGGTAACCGTCGCGAAAGAAGTTGGCCAGACAGCCGCGACGGTGGTTTACGAAAACCTCATCAAAATGTGGTCGCGGCTCTATGCGAAAGGTCAACAGACCGCCGTGTGGCTCATCAACCAAGATGTCCTACCTCAAATCTTCAACATGGGCATCACCATCGGCGTCGGTGGTGCGCCTGTCTACATGCCGGCCGGCGGGATTTCCGGCTCACCTTATAGCACCATCTTCGGCCGCCCGGTAATCCCGGTGGAATACTGCGAAACATTGGGAACCGAAGGCGATGTCATCCTTGCCGATTTCAGCCAATACCTGCTGGCGGAAAAGGGTGGCCTACAGACCGCCTCGTCCATGCATGTGCAATTTTTGACGGATCAGCAGGTTTTCCGGTTCGTTCTCCGGAATGACGGATTGCCGCTGTGGCCGACACCACTCACACCCTACAAGGGTACTGCGACGGTTTCGCCGTTCGTAACCCTGGCAGTCAGGGCGTAACCTTGGCGTGCTTCTTCCGTTGAAACGTAACCGCGATCCAGCGGAAACGCAGTACGCCTCAACACGGGCCGGCCAGGCTCCAGTCATCCCCTGACCGGCTCGGTTTTTTCTCTCTCACAGGATTTTACGGTCAGAGTTTGGGTCATGTGCCGCCCAGGGGCCCGGCCCCAAAACGCACGTTCATGGTTCCTCCCCCCGGCCGATCACTTGGGAAGGGTCGGCCGGGGTTTTCTCTTTCAGGATTTTACGGGACAGGGTCGGTGGCGCCCTGGCGAGCTGCTTTGACTCGCTCAAGTCCACACAGGTTGTCTTCGCCTGGGAGTCATATTCAACTCCGAACGAGGACCCTCCAGGGGGTCGTCATTGGCTTTGGACCTTGGCGACCCCCATTTTTCTCTCGAGGCGAACCATGAAGATTGCCATTGATGAAACAGGCAGACAGCAAGAGTCGAAAGGCAAACTTAAACGAGAGGAATACCGTGACCAGATTGTGCGAGCACTGTGACAAGTCGGTCGGCATCGGGCACGGGGTGTGGCGCGGAGATAAGTCCAGACCGGAAACTCTGCGACTGTTCCATGCCGATCCATCAGAATGTGCCGAGCCGAAGAGGAAGCACGTCCTGACACCGGAACATCTCGCAGCAATGCAGGCGGCTCGCCAGATTAACGCGTAGAGCCTATCAGGGGAGCGTCTGGTATTGTCACAATCAACGCGGACAGGTCTTGGCTACCCTTACACCCTGCCAAGGGGCAGCGTTGCAGGGGTTAAGGGGGATAGGGGTGTCCCAACGCTGGAGGGTAAGAAACCCAAGACCGTGCGCCCAGTTCTTTTCCACGTCCTCAATTTCAATTGTTTGGTCGAAAGAAGGGGTATCATGAACAAACCTAAACCACTTAGCAGTATCTCGCCGACATCATTGCGGCATAATAAAGCGCGATACCAACCGCGAATTGAGGAAGAGAAATCCCGCCAGGCGGCCCTTGTTCCCATGCCATCTGACCAACCCGCGCCTGACTACTTGACTCCCGAGCAGCGCAACGTATGGACAGAAACCCTGGCTCGAATGCCGGCCGGTGCCCTGGCCGTCATGGACACTTCCGTTTTGGTCGGCTGGTGTGATTTGGAAGTGCGACGCAGAGCTAGAACACTCACGCCGGCCACGTGGAAGTTATGGTTGGAACTGGCCAAGGCGTGCAGACTTACGCCAGCCGACCGCGGCAAGCTTTCACTGCGGCCACCGAAGCCGAAGGTGGACAACCCGTTTAACCAGTTCGTTTGAACCGAAAGGAAAAAGCCATGAAGCAACGCAACACATACGCAAATCTCAGGGCGCCTGAAAAGGTCGTGTGGCGACACCTTCGGGTGAACCTTCGCGGGCCGTTCGAGGATCCCATGCTCCGCATGGCGCTCGGACACCTGTGCTGGTTCCTTGTGCAGGGCCAGCGGCGCGGGCATTTCCCCCGCTCGACCTACAGGATGCTGCGCAGTTTCTGCTACAGCAAGCGCGAGGCGTTATCGATCCTTGAAGGACTTGCTTCGCCTGCCCGCTAACCGCCCGGGCGGGTTGACCGGCGCGGCCGCTTGGTCCCGTGCCGAAGGCGGGGTGCTCATTGCAGTGCGGGTGCCCCGCACTTTTTCAGCGGAATCATGAATAGATTTCGCCGGTAGGCTTGACGACATTCTCGCCAATCACAAAAAAGTCGAGCTTGCGGCCATCGTCCATTACCAATGTGAGCCGTTGGTGAGACATGCTTACCCCTGGCGAGGGATCGAGACGACACTCGACACGTGGAACCCCGGGGATTCTGGACGGACCTTCCAACGTGCTGGTATCGACGTACACCGGATAGACCCGCACTTCATACTGAACGGCTCCTAGAAGTTTTCCGTTTTGGAACAAACGGCCCTTGCCCGACAGGCGTTCTCTCAAATAAGCCATCAAAGGAGACCCCCAATCATGAGACCTACCAAAAATCCGGCGTCATACAGAAAATGCCCACATTGTAGGCGAAAACTGACGCTCAAGGAAGTAATCACCCTACTGCACGGGTCTGGCTTCGCTGAGTATGTGATCGTCAAGACATCCGATGGTGTCAAGCATATCGTCGAGGCCGGGCTTGTCAATCCCAAAGCAGTTGAAGTAGTCGAATAAAGCTAGGCGCAGTCAGGCGACGTTTTACGCTACCCGGCGCCGGAGCGTGGCGTACACCCTATCCCTGAGAGTCACCCAGGAGCAAAAGCAATGCCAAACGGAATTGAAAGGCTTCTTACGAGCAAGGAAGTCGGGGAAGTGCTCGGAATTCATCCCAAAGTTGCAGAGCGCATGGCGAAACGCGGAGAACTCCCGGCCTTGAAAGTGGGCCGGTTTTGGCGTTATCGCGCGTCGGCGCTTGACGGCTGGATTGATTCGCGTCTACAATCCGACCGCCAACCGTGCCGATTGGAGGAATCATGCAGGCACGGTATCAATACGGGAATTTGACGATTCGAAAGCGGAAGCAAGGGCCGGACGTCTGGCAGTTCCGCTGGATGGAAAACGGAAAACCCAAATCAGTGTTGATTGGAACGGTTGAACAGCTCCCGACGCAAGCCGACGCGGAAAGGGCCGCCGAGTATCTTCGCATCAAGGCTAACGCGCAGAATCCGCAACAAGGGTTTCATGCTGTCACTGTGGGGGCGCTGATAGATCGGTTTATGGCGGAGTACGCGCCGAAGCGGTGCAGGGAAAATACGCGGAAGAATTATCACAGTGTATTCGAGAATCACATCCGGCCGCGGTGGGGCACGGAATTTGCTCGGAACGTCAAGACTGTAGCAATCGAGGACTGGCTTGAAACCTACCCGCACTCCCAGCAAGTGAGGGCTCACGTTCGAAACCTCATGCACACGCTCTTTCAGGCGGGCCTTCGCTGGGAGACGGTAGAACGGAACCCGGTTGACCTTGTGCGGCAATCTCGGAAGCGGCTCAAGACTCCGCGCGTTCTCACGCCGGCCGAATTCAAGGCTCTCCTCGAGCAACTCACGGAGCCTTGCCGAACGATGACAATTACCGTCGCTTGCCTGGGGCTTCGGGTTTCGGAATTGCTCGGCTTGCAGTGGGGTGACGTGGACTTTGAAAACCTCACCGTCAAGATTCAGCGAAGCGTGGTGGAAGGGAAGGTTAACTCCACCAAAACCGAAGCCTCGGAAAGTGTACTGCCACTTGACCCGGACTTGGCCGAAGCTCTTCTGGCGCACAAGGCGGCATCCGTTTATGTGGCGGACGCGGATTTCATATTCGCGGGAGACGCGGGCCAACCGCGTTGGAAAGACAGCCTTCTAGCCGACCATCTCAAGCCCGCGGCGGCTAGGGCAGGGATCGGAAGCCTCGGCTGGCATACTTTCCGACACACCTATTCGACCCTGCTCCATGCGTTCGGCACGACCCCTGCCGTGCAAAAGGAATTACTCCGCCACGCCAACATTCAGACTACGATGAACGTCTACACACGGGCGATTTCGGATGAAAAGCGCGCGGCGGCATCCAAGGTCGTCCATGCTTTGTACCAATCTGTACTTACTGGGAAGCCTCTGGGTCGGGCAAACTGTTGAAAAGAATGGTGGGCGGTATCCGGCTCGAACGGATGACCTTCTGCTTGTAAGGCAGACGCTCTGACCAACTGAGCTAACCGCCCGGCTCCGATTCGAAGGGGGCCTGAATTCTCCCGCCAAACCCTCAGCACACGAATCTTGACAGTTCCAATCTATGGAATATACACTAGCGTGCTTTGAGCGTCAAGGAAGCGCGCATACCCTGCTATGCAATTCCCGCGTGAATATGTGGCCTACATGGCCAAACAGGTTCTCAAACGCCTCACCAAGGCCGGCCTGATCCAATACGACCAGCCCGACTACGTCACAGAGGTAATGATCCAGGTGATGCTCGATGAGTTGAGCGTCGAGGACCGGATTAATGACGAAGTGCGGAAAATTCTGGAACAGTATGGCGACGAGATGAAGCAGATGGGCGCCACTTACGAAGAGGCCTTCAAAGTCGTCAAGAAACAGCTCGTGCGGGATCGAAAAGTCATTCTCTGACCCGGATGGGTGCACTGCTGCGATGAAATTAAGCCATGAAAAAATAATCCAGGTATCGCACCGCATCATGAGTGCGATCGAAGCTCTGGACGAAGTGGAAATTTTCGATGAGCCTAACGCCATTCGCCAGGAGACCGTCAAGATCCTGACCGACCTGATGCATGAGGAAGAAAAGATCGACGAAACCGTCAAGGCCCGCATCACTTCTCAGAAGCGCACCATCCCCGAGGGCGGCGGCGAGTGGGATATCCTTTACAGGAAATATTACTCCGACGAGCTGCGCAAGCTCGGCATCGCTTTTGATGCCCCCCCGCGCTTCTGATTCCCTCAGCCTCCTGCGATTTTCCTGACACCCTGCCGGCGCGCGCCGGATTCCTCGCGGGCTGGGGCCTCGCTCTCGCGCAGAAAACAGGAAAGGCGTCCGATGGAACTGGACGCCTGGAATTGGTCTAGAGCGGTTTCGCGGTTAGTCGCGACGCTTCAGCACCGGTGGCTGGTCATCGCCTTGATCGGTTTTCTGTTGGCCGGGCTGCGTCTGCGAAGTCGTCTTATCCGTGGACTCGCGTTTGCGGAGCGTGGGCCCGGAATCGCCCCTCTGTTTCTTGTGCTGGCTGATCACGGTTTGCAGGCGGGCCTTGATGTCATCAAATTCCGAAGTCGAGACCAGATACTGGTCGCGCTTGGGGAGAATCTGTTGGATTTCCTCCTCTGACTTAATGATGCGGTCGCCGGTGGGGGGATGGCTGGCGAAGACCGTCGACATACTTCCCGGGCTTCGGCGCTCTTCATCCATCACTTTGCCGAAAAAGCCCACGTAGGAATTCGGGTCGTAGCCCGCCTTGTACATGTATTGAAGGCCCAGGAAGTCGGCCTCCTCCTCATCCTTGCGGCTGAACTTAAGGAAAGCCAACGGCACGCCATTCAAATAAGCTTCCAGAACGCCATAGTAGACGGCTGCGGACATGGGGATGATCATCATGGGGATCATCGCGTATTGCAGGATGGTGGCCTTGGTCATCGTGCTGGCCCAGTGGCGCGCCGCAGCGTGACCAATCTCATGCGCGACCACGCCGGCAATCTGGTCTTCCTCGTCTGCAGCAAGCAGGACACCGGTGTTGATGTAGATGAACCCGCCCGGCAGGGTGAAGGCGTTGATCGAGGGGTCGTCGATCACTTTGACCGTCAGCGGGATGTTGAGGTCGGAGTTGCGCGCCAGGTTTTGGGACACGCGGTTCACGTATTCGTTGATGACCGGATCAGTAAGAATCTTGGCGGAGCGTTCGATCTCCGTCGAGTATTGCTTACCGATGGCGATCTCTTTTTCCTGGGAGATAATGCTGCGATGCGCCACCTTGCGATTCCCGATCTCGTCGACGTCCTTCTTATCGTCGCCGCGAACGGGAAGCGAGGCCCAGCCCAGCATAACGACAAGCAATAGCGCTGTGAAACGCGGCTTCCTCATGGCAATGCTCCTTACTAGCTATTATACCATTGCGGGTGGGCCGGACCACTCCTCCCTCCACGGCGCCTTGGAACCTGGCATCGCCTTCCTGTTGGCGATCCCCAGCCTGCTTTCGGCAGACCTGGACCACCTCCCGGACCCATTCTGAATCCACCTGTTTCTTGGATTGCCGGGAAGGCAAGGGGGTTGCATGCCTCACCGCCTGAGGCGGCAAAATCGAGCGTCCCGGGAGGCGCCCCGGATGGGAACTGGCCAAGGGCGGGCGAGTGGGGCGTGGCAGGAGAAGGGGACAACTCGCGACGCCGCCACTAACTGCCACCTGGACGGCAGGCCTTCTCGGGCTAACCTCTTGGTTATCAGGGTGTTGTGGACATTTCCCTCCTTAAGCCGGAGAAGGGATTGGTCCGCACGGCGGGAAGCGCGCGGCCCCTTGCGCGAGCCCCGGTCAACGATTCGCAAACCCCGTTCGTACCTCGCAGGAGGGAGGCTGTGGCTTAAACAACGGTATGCGGGCTGAGGCCTGGAAAAGGTGTGCGGTGTGCGGCATCGCTATTGACTCCGCAGGGGAGGACAGCTAGATTAGCTGAATCGGTCTTCAGCCGAGGCCTTTGAGTTGGTTTCCCGTGACGGCTCGCCGTCCCCCGTCCGAGGAGTTTGAGCCTGTGATCGTTTCTACAATTCAGTCGGGACAGCTCTGGGAGTCGGAGGAGACGGGCGATAGATGGCTGGTCACCAAGGTCTACTCGGAGGTCTTCGCCTCTCATGCAATCCTGAGGAAAGTGGGAGGGACGGATGCGGATCTTCTCCGAGTGAAGATCGAGAGTACGGGGGAAGGTGTTTCGCTCCCCGGTTTTGTCTTCACTCAGGAGGCGGAGGAGTTCTAGCCCCGTTCCAACTTAATCTCCGATGTTGCAGTGCCCGCACTGTGCGCGGCCACACGAAAGAGCGCGCTGGAAGGGTTAGGCAAGATAAGCTGGAACGGCATTAGCAGCGCACCACCTCGCGGCGACGTCCTGCGGGGTATCTTGACGCGAGCGCACGCTTTCGGATCTCCCCAAACAGTTTTCCTATGGTTTCTTTCATCCTTGAGTCCCTTGCGGCCTTCATCATCTCGGTGATCTCCCAGACCGGTTACCTCGGGATCGTCCTGCTGATGGGAATCGAATCCGCCTGCATTCCGCTGCCCTCGGAAGTCATCATGCCCTTTTCAGGGTATCTGGTTTTCACTGGCCGTTTCCGGCTGGGCTGGGTAGCGCTTGCGGGTGCGCTAGGCTGCAATCTGGGATCACTGGTGGCCTATTACGTGGGGTCGCTGGGGGGGCGCCCGCTGGTGGAGAAATATGGGCGCTGGGTGCTGGTCACTCACCACGACCTCGAGATGGCGGACCGCTTCTTTGCGCGCTACGGCGATTGGGCCGTGTTCATCGCGCGCCTTTTGCCTGTGATCCGTACGTTCATCGCTTTCCCGGCGGGCGTCTCGCGTATGAACGTGCCCCGCTTCCACCTTTATACCTTCCTGGGATCCCTCCCCTGGTGCCTGGCGCTTGCCTATGCAGGACTGAAACTGGGCGAGCGGTGGATGACCCTGCGCGAGTATTTCCACCGCTTCGATGCCGTTCTGGGCATCTTGATCGTCCTGGGTGTGGTCTGGTTCATCCACAACCGCTGGAAGAATCGCTTGCGCGCGGCGTGAGTCTAACGAAGCTTCGCCGCGGACTAGCGATTCCGTAAACTCCTACCGTCTTTTCTCGAAAAGTCTCGCGACGGCGCGCTCAGTAGTGGTAGCGTGCCTGAAGGAAGTCAATCCGGCGTCCGGTTACCTTGTAGACTAGCCGGTGTTCCTGAGTGATTCTTCGCGACCAGCAGCCCGCCAGCACGTACTTGAGCGGCTCGGGTTTGCCGATGCCCGTAAAGGGATCGTTGAGCACCGCTTCGACAAGTTCCAGAATGCGGAGAGCCGTTTTGCGGTCGGTCTCGATCCAGTGCTGCAAGTCCTGACGGAACTCGGGGTGGAAAACTGCCTCGCGGTCAGCGGCTGGGGCCAAGTCCCATCTCCTGGCGCAGTTTCTTGACGGATTCAGGACTGCCGGTTCGGTCTTCAGCTCGACGCAAGGCAGCCAGCAGCCGTCGGGCGTTTTTCGGGGAGCGAAGCAGAAAAGCCGTTTCCATCAGGCCCGCCAGTTCCTCGGCAGGAACGAGAGCGACATCCTTGGCGCTCCTCCGGCGCACGATAACGACTTCTTGATCCTCGGCTACTTGCTTCAACACCGAGGCAAGCCTTTGCCGCAAACTCGTGTAAGTGGTCTCGACGGGCAATGGACACCTCCACCCTTAATGTACAGCTTTCCTGTACCTTTTGCAATGGCCCCGGCCCGCGCCCATATACCCCAGCGTCCCGTCTTGGGGGATAAGGGCCCCCGCGCCGCAGCCTGCTGCGCCCTGCTTACACGGATTTCACCGGCATCTTCACAATATCGTCAACCACTGCGGTTTCGCGGGTCACGAAGGGCTCGCCGTAGCGCACGCCGATCATGTGCCCGAAATGGCGAGCTTCCGACCCCATGCGCGCGTTGATGTCGGCTCGGGAAGGGAAGAGGTTTTGCATCTCCTTGGGCGGGGAGAATTGTGAGGCAAAACAGAAGATGGCTTTGAGTTTTTTGTCGAACTGCTCGGTGATGTCTACCACGAAGGTGGGCCGGACGGCCGGCACGTATTGTGAGGCGTAGAGGATTTTGAAGGGGCGGTGCGGCTTGCCCTTGAGCGGCAACTTGGCAAGGCCGGCGAGAAAGCAGGCTTCGTACCCCATCCGCCCGGTTGTGTAGTGGTCCGGGTGGCGGCCTTCCCAGTACGGCAGGATCACGGTGCGCGGGCGCAGCGCGCGAATCTTCTGTGCGATCTTCAGCTTGTTCCCGCGCGTATTCTCCACCCCCGCATCGGGAATGTGGAGATTCTCCCTGTAGACGACCCCCAGCGCCTGGGCGGCACGCCGCGCTTCCTTCTCGCGCAGAGCCGCACTGCCGCGCGTGCCCGTTTCGCCGGCGGTGAGGTCGAGAATGCCCACGCGGTACCCTGCTTCCACCATCTTGATCACCGTGCCCCCACAGGTGATTTCGACGTCGTCCGGGTGCGCAGCAATGGCCAGAATATCAACTTCCATTTTCTCGTTGGTCTCCTTGTGCCCGCAGCGGTTCCACAGGCTGCGGAAAAACCCGTCGGGACTGTCATCCTGAGGAGCCGCAGGCGACGAAGAATCTCGTATAGCCATGAAAATACGCAGAGCGAGATTCCCCGATTTCTGGGGTCCGGTGGACCCCTCGGGGTCCAGAGACCGGACTTCGCGGAGTCTACCCTGAGCCGGCAGAGCAAGATCCTTCGCTACGCTCAGGATGACAGCGAAGGGCTCAGAATGAAAGCAGGGAAGCGTTTTTCCGCAGCCTGCTAGACTTCGCGCACGCGTCGCCGCCTTCCAGGATGTTGATGAAAAACAATGTAGCGCCGAGCTTTAGTGTTCGTTGCCAAGACATACTTTACACGGGGTGCCAGGACATCCTTTACACCTCCGTCTCCTTTCTGGGGCCGTGGGACCCGGAGGGAGCCCGGAGGGCGACCGGAGGGTCCCACGGCCCG
>JBEKAK010000004.1:0-110219 GCA_050018275.1 Terriglobia bacterium
TTCGAGACGAGAGAATTGTACCATGCTTTTAGTTTCAAAAAAGAAAACAAAATCGCATGGCTTTATTAACTACTATAGAAACACAACCTGTAGCATTCTGCTGAAACAACCGGATAAGCATGAGTCTGCAAGTCGGGACGCGAGCCCGCTCATAAAATCCATCAAAGGAGATTCCCTCATGCGACGATTGACGAGCGTTTTTCTCGGACTCGCCATGTTTCTGGTTTCCATAGCCGTCCTGGGGCAAGGCAATCCCCGGGGGCTGACTTCGTTTGTGGCCGGTCGTGCGGACATGGTTTCAATCGAATACGGGCGTCCTTCCCTGCACGGCAAGACGGTGCAGGACCGCCTCGCTGAACTGCCGGCCGACGGGTTCTGGCGCCTCGGCGCCGACAAGTCCACGACCCTCTCGACCGCCGTGGCCCTGGTTTTCGGTGGGGTCACCGTCCCCAAAGGTGAGTACAGCCTCTGGGGGAAGAAAGGGAGCGACGGCAGTTGGAAACTGGTGTTCAACAAACAACACGGCCAGTGGGGAACCGAGCATGACCCTGCGCAAGACGCCTACTCAGTCCCCCTGGAGGCCCAAACGGTTGACTCCGCTACCGATATGTTGAACATCGATTTTTCCGATGAGAGCGGCGGCGGGCACAAGCTCACCATCCAGTGGGGCAACATGCAACTGACCAGCACCTTCAAGACCCAGTAGAGTTTGGATTCTTTATTGCTGTCGAATGGCGCAGGCCCTGCTTCTCAGGGCGAGTGGCGCTCGCTGCGCATGCTTTGAAACTGTGGGATAATCCTCGGGCGACCGCTCTCGCACAGCGTAAGGTTTCGAGTAATCGACACAGCAACACAAACCGCGTAGATTGTTTCACAGCGGGTGGCGGGGTGTCCGACCCAACAGGATCCGAGCCAGGGTGCTCGGCCACCCTCCCATGGCTACGCGTTCGTGGCTCGCCAGCCTGAGCGCTCGCGCAAGCCGGTGATGTGGGCCACATGATGTCGCCCGTGCCAGGCGTACATCGCCAGATACTTCTCCAGCGTCACCCGCCCCAGCTCCGGATGCTTCAGGGCGCGCGCAAAATCTTCGGGCTTGAGTGTCTTCAGCAGCATCACCCAGCGCGCGTGCAGGGTTTCAAGCAGCTTCAGGGAAGTCTCCACCGGAGCCGTGCGCGCGTCAGGCAATTGCGCCCATCGCGCCTGGTCGTAGGGTTTGATGGTCGGCTCGTCTTCGGTCAGCGTCAGCCGGAAACGCGCGTAGGCGTTCAAGTGGCTGTCAGCGAGATGATGCACCACTTGGCGCACCGTCCAGCCGTCAGGCCGGTAGGGCGTGTCGAGCTGCGCTTCCGTCAGTCCCGCGACGGCTGCCCGCAGCCGCGCTGGCGTTGCTTCGATCTCGCCGAGCCACTGTCGCCGCTCCCCCTCGCTCGCCAGCAAACCTTCTCCACTGCGGTCCCACGTGAATTTCCTGATGGGATATTGCAGGTCCATCTCTTGCCTCCTGTCGAGTGTGAATAACTATCCGATGCTCGACCGCGCCGGTCCGATTCAGACTCCTGCCCGGGAGCAGCCGCGCCCCCGCGAGCCGCGAGGATTATATCGCCCCGCCGTATCTGAACCAACAATCTCCGCACGCCACGCTGCCGCGCGACCTTGCCCACCCCCAGTTTTTATACAACCACCGGAGCACTCAGGCGGAGAAGTTTGCCCTTAACTTGCACGTGTGGAATATGGCACATGTACAGCATGCGCTCTCGGCTGCCCATGGCTCCGCCACACGGCCCTCCCCACACCATAGATCCTCAGCCCGCCCTCGCGGGACAATCAAACACTGGGGGAGGGCAAGTATGCCCAAGGTGGAGGGGCTCCACCCTTCCAACTCAGGCTGTCACTGCGAGGAGCAAAGATAGGCATCAGAGGCAGTCGACTTCCTTGCCTTGTTTCTTTGTCCTGCGGCCATGGATGTGGTCGGTGCCCCGAGCTTCGGCCAGCTTTTGGGCCTTCTCCTTCCAGACTTGGGTCTGGCGATTCAGCACTTGCAGGTATTCGTGCCCAGGGGCGGCAGTGGTCCGCACCATCTCCGCAAGCAAGCGGATCCCCACCAGAGAATCGTTGGTAAGCCGGTCACGCGTCAGAATGCGTTCCGACAGAGAATCATTCGTTAGCCGGCCGCGCGCCAAGTTACGCTCCCACGAGAGGATAGGCAAATACCAGGAAATCACTTAACCAACTGGTACACAAAATAGACAACACAGATTCACCTGCCCAACGAGAGGCGTTCCATCCCGAGGAGTCTCTCGCGGCGTTCTACGGAGCCTTGCCGCGCGTGCGTTTCTTTTCTCTTTGCGCTCGCAGTTCAGCGGCCGGTTCGTGTTTTGCGACTTGGAAAACCTGAGCTGAAGCCTTGCGGGGGGCCGCAAGGTGCAAGGATTTTTTCCTGCACAGGAGATTGACCATCGCCGGCAGCCTCTAAGAATTCAAGGACTCGCGCGCTTGCAGGTAATCCTGAATCTCGCCTTCCTAAGGCGACAGCTCACGCCCTGGGGAGAAACCGTTCGCCCTCGATACCCCCCTTCCTTCCCGGTGCGGCGAAAAACCGGAGGCCTGAGCCTATGCAATAGGCTACCAGCGGCTCCGAAGGGTGTCAAGCGTTAAGATGTCGCCACCTGAGAGTCCCGGATGGTGGGCGAGTTCCTTGGCCTCGTCCCCTTCTCCGTCCGGGCCTTATCGACGAGTTTTGGCCGCACGCTCGTTCGGGACGCCCAAACGGACCGTTCACGCTCCAAAAGCTTTCTGGGACTAAGGGGGGAATCCAGCAGAGGCCGAAAGCTGAGTTTCTGGCAGGTCCAGAAACGCTTCAAGGTGACTTCCTGAGCCAGAGAAAGAGCCTGCCGCCTCGCGACGAGCAGGAGAAAGGTTGGCCCTGCGTTGGCGTCTAGCGTGACAAGCGGGAGGCGCCGGGTGACACGACGAGCCCGGCGTCGATTCTCGCGGCCAGAGGGGGTTGCTGCCTTCGTCGTAGCACGGTCGTCGGGGCTGTGGGCAGGCGCGCGACAGACGTCTTATGTTGGCTACCCGCAGAGGCTCTCGGTTTGCGGCCCGGTGGGCGTCGCGGCTGCCGGCCCCGCTATTCCCCAGGGTCCTTGGGTTCCTGCAACAACTCCGGGGGGAGCTTGGCTCGCCGGCCACGGACCGGGTTGGGCTCCGTGGCCATGCCGGCCATTTGGATGATGGTTTCAGCCAGCAGATGCAGCCCCTCAGCGGCAACTCGGTTGCCGCTCATCTTCAAAGCACTCAAGTGCAGAATATTCTCCACTGTCGCTTTGTAGAGCGCGCGGGTTTCCGGCGGCAGAGAGCGCAGAAAGGCCGGGTCGAGATAACGTCGTTCTAACTCGGCTTGCCCAGGTAGCTTCGCCTTCTGGGGCGGAACCTCTGCGGGCGGGGCCTCCGCTGGGGCCGTGAACAGGGCATGGGTTTCCTCGTCGGGGCACAACTCCAGCAGGCGGCGGAGACGGTAGCCACGCGGGGAGGAGCGGCCCGCTTCCCAAAACTGCACGGCGCTGAGGCTACAACCTACGCGTGCCGCCAGTTCCTGCTGAGTGATCCTCAGCTTCTCGCGGAGTGACAAAACCGCCCTTGGCTCGATTTTGACAAATCTCATGATTTTATTCTTGACAAACGTTAAGTAAAGCTTATAATAAAGCCTGCAATTAGCCGGTGAACAAAGTTCACCGGCGCATTATGAAACACCGCGACACAAAACGCCAGACAAATAATTTCGACCTGAACATCCTACTTTCGATTCGACGCACGCACGGCATGCCCGCCGCCATATCGCGCGTCGCGCAGGTCTCACCGGGATTTGTGAGCGACGTACTCAACGGGCGCAAGCGGCCCAGCGCACGCTTCCTGGCGGCACTGCCGCGCGCCTTCGAGCTGGTTCACCTGCAGTCGCAGGCGCGCGCGTCCGAGCTGGCAGGCGTCAGCTTCAAAGTCGCCTCTAAGGGATAACATCGGCAATGGCGGAACAAACAAAACCCGAACTTGACGTCCCCGTCAGTCATCGTCTCCCCGAAAGCCTGGTCGCCAGCGTGGACCAGTGGGCCCAGCGGACTTGGCGCGACCGCGCCAAGATCCTCTCGGCGATCTGCTGCCGCGTCCTCGAGATGGTCAGGCAGGAGGGCGGCTTCCAGCAAGATCTGAGCGATGTCTTACGCCGATTGCGGCTCGATTCGGCGTGACTGTTTTCCTGACGGGCTGTCTTCTATGTCTTTTTCGTCTACCCCGGAGGTTGGGATGGAGTCCTCTCCCACGCCGCAATCCTTTCCGAGGTCCTTCACATTCCGCCTGCGCGACTGCGCGGATTCGGCGAGCGCGCACTGCGCCGGACGGCTCGCCCCCGGTGAGTACCCCTCAACGTTCTTCCCCGGCAAGCGCCGCGGCCAGTTGCCCAAGGAAGTCCGGCTTACTCTCTTACCTTTCCAGGCGCAGGAGCGCTGGGCGGAGCGGCCCACCCCCCAAGCGTTACCGACGATTACCTCCGTACCAGATCCTGCCCCTATTTCTCCCCCCTACCCCTGCCACCACCACGTTCCGCCCATCGCTGCTGCGCCTGGACAAGACCGCTCGGCCCCTCTGCGCGGAAAGAGCCTCGAGCAATCGGGTGATCGGGTCATTGAGTCATCGGGTGATTGAACGACTGAGTGATTGTGTGATTGAAAATCGGAAAGAATCGCTGCATGCGCGCAATCCCCAGCCCGTTCCCGGAGCGAAGCCCGCCCCGGCTCTTCCAACCGGGAAAGGGCCGGGGGGCCGGGGCGGGCACTCCATCGCCTGTTGGCCCGATCACTCAGTGGCTCAATTACCCCAGTCCCCAGAAGCGGGTGCTTTATGAAGCTGTTAATTGTGGAAGACGAGGAGCAGCTCGCGGAGATCACGGCGATGCTCCTGCGATTGCTCGACCGGCGGGCGCAGCGCCTCGAGATCATCACCCTTGCCGGAGACCTCGAGACGGCGCTCGACCGTCTCCCTGAGCACGACGTCGTCCTCTGCGATGGCCAGTTCCCCCTTTCCCAGAACTCTCGCTTCATCGTCGAAGAGTGGGACGGTGTTCGGCACGAAGCGTACCGCCGCGGCATTCACTTTGTCCTCTACACCGGCTGTCTTCGCGCTCTCCAAGGGGCGCGCGATAGCGAAACTCCCGCGCTCACCAAGCCTGCACCCATCGAGGAAATCTACGCCGCGCTGACGGCGCAAAGCGCCGAGCTGTCAGCAAACTCCTTCGACTCTTCAACTCATTCAACTTTTCAACTCGTCGAAGAGTCAAAGACATGAAGAGTTGAAAGGGGCAACCGTGAAACAGACCTTCGAAGACTACTGCCAGGAATTGAGCGGCCAAGCTGAACAACTTGCGCAAGAGGTGGAAATGCGCGAATGCCTCGAGCACCTCAGCGCCTTCAACTTCGGCCGTGCCGTTCAACACCTCGAGGATGCCCAGCACGATTTCTGGGTGCGCGTGCGCTGGCTGCTCATCGGTGTGGCGATTGGCGCGGCCTTTGCGGCGGGGCTTGTCCGGGTGCTGGGTGCTGGGGGCTAGGGGCTCGCCCATCGGACCATCGGGTGATCGGTTCATTGATTCAGTGGCTCGGTGACTCAGTGGAGGAAAGATGAGATGTCCCAAGTGCGGCGCGATCACGGAAGTCAGTGAGAAGCGCGGACCCTACCGTGAGCGCCGCTGCCTGAATCGCGCCTGTCGTTTTGACTTTACGACTTGCGAGAATTTTGTGACCCAGGAGGAGGGCCACCGCGTGCGGGCGAAGGCCCTCGCCACGCGCCTCGCGGCGTTAAATTCCGCGCCTGCCGAGTGCGAAAAGGCGGCGTCAGCTTCCTGACAAGACCTACGAAGGTATTTATACTCTGTGAATGACATCAATATAGGCGGCGACTGTCCCCGTGACACAGAACGCGGTGGGCGGTATAGTCCAGTCCGGCATTTGAGGTGTGCGCTTTTTCCGAATCGGCCCAGTGATTCAGTATGGATGGGTATGTTCACTGCATATTTTGATGAAGCAGGATCGCCGGACGATTCACTGACGCTTGTGGTTGCCGGTTTCATCTCTACCGCTGAACAGTGGGAATATTTCGAGCAGGAGTGGAAAGAGGTTCTGGATGAGTTTGGGATTGGCTGTTTTCACATGAAGGATTACGTTCACAACAAGAACGAATTTGAGGGATGGGGAGCGGATGAATTTAAGAGAAGGAGATTTCTGCAAAAACTCGCCTCGGTCACAGCTTGCCGCGTTCGCAGATGGTTTTCATGCCAAGTCATCCTTGAAAACTATAAGACTTTAAATCGAAAGTACTGCTGCACGGAAATGCTGTATTACCCATATTCTCTGTGCGGCATTGGGTGCATCGATGCGATAACCACATGGGCCAACCATTACGGTCACGACTGGAAAGAAATCGTGTGTGTCTTTGAAGACGGTGCGAAACACAAAGGGAAATTTATAGAGTTAATAGAGCGAGATCGGAAAGGAGTTCCTCTTCCAATTTTCAGAAGGAAATGTGATTACGGAGCACTCCAAGCCGCTGATTTCATCGCGTGGGAACTTCGAAAGATGGTGACCGAGGTCGAAACCAGAGGTAATAGACGGATTCGAGAATCCCTCGCAGCACTCACGAAAATACCGCGTTCGGGCGGGATTTTCTTCGGTGACGGATTGGAGCGGCTTCTTGTCGCTTCGCGAGTTCCTCTTAGGAGCACGTTTCGAGAACCCTGTCCATAGGGTGTCCTTCTCATGCGCGCCGGGCGGCTTAACCGGCTGGGGCCACAGGTTCTTGATGTCGTTCGAGCCTCCGAGCCCCGGCCAAAGAATAAAGGAACCCGATCCTGCATGGAAACCGCCTGCTCCATACTGCGAAGTTCAACTCCCTGCGCAGGCAAGCAACTCCCCTGTCGGGGGCGAAAGCGGCGTGGTGAAAGATCAAAATAAGCCACCACTCGCCCGCGATGGCTCAAGGCGGGCAGCATTGGCTTACGACACGACGCTAAGGTGCTTCCTCCTTATAAACCCAGGCCCCCAGTAGCGTGGCGATGATCACCATTACCAAGTAAGTCAGGGCATCAATTGTCAGCAGGCGGACAGAGAACAACCTTAAGGAACCCCACGAAATCGTGGGGAGCAGGCCACTCAGGACCCAGAAAGCCAAGCCTGCGAACAATGCCGTTTTCGCGCCAGCGCCGCATCGCGGACGAATGAGCGCGTACAGCCAGACGGCAAGAATCCCCAAAACGAAGTCCATGACAATTGTGATCACGATATCTGATCCCGACATATGGAACGGGCGCCCCAACGCTTCCATTCCGGCGCTCCACCTTTTTCCGAGGAACAAAAACCAGGCACCGTATCCGAGCACGTTGAGGATGACCCCCGCCAGCAGTCCTCCATAAAGCACACGTGTCCAGTTGATCTTTCCCATGGCGTCCTCCTGCGCCTTCATCAGCGCTCCTACAAACGATTGAGAGTTAGAATCAAGGTTTGAAGCGAATGATATATCTCCTGCGCCCTTGATGCAAGCGCCGGACACAACGACTGGCGTCGAGGGTTTGCCTCCGGGTCCGGCCCAGAGTTGTGCGCGCGAGCGCCCTACCCTGTGGCTCTGTTCTGAGGTTTTTCGCCACCGCCCGCCCTCAAGACGCATACTGCCCCACGAATTTCTACAAGGCAAAACCGGGCGTAAGCTTACGAGCCGCCGCGGTCCAGGACCCGCCCGCCATTAAGATCGGGGGACCTTCGGCCGCGGTGGGCGCTGCACGCTCATTTTTTTCCTACCGGTAGCCGATATGTGCAATATTTCTCTTGACAACACCCGGTCCAGTAGTGGTAGCCTATGAATGTTATGAGCGACGTGCCCGGCACCGGATTCAAGCGCGATCACGTAAGGGTTGGTCCCGAGGACGGCCTGGTACGGGGCGTGCCACGAATCCCGCCCCCTGTGCCGCAGGACACGGCGGTCCACAAGGCAAGTCATCAGTCCTCAGTTGTCAGTCGTCAACGAGGACTGAGAACTGAGAAGTGGGAACTTAAGGCGGACAAATCGGTCCGCCTTTACAACTGATAGCTTGCGCCTGATCAGCGCGAGCGAGCCCCGCACCAGACGGACGGTACGGGGCGAGGGCGGCGGCGGGTGCACACGCTGCCGCTGCCCGAGTGACGAGACAACAACTTCAATTCCTCTTCCAGGTCACGCCCCCAGCACTCGAAAGCGAGCGAGAGTACGAAATTCCCGCCTGCATTACCCTTGCGCAGGCCATTTTGGAGAGTGCCACGCCCCGCTTCGGCTGGGGCAGTTCCCGCCTGTTTCGCCTGGCGAACAATCCCTTTGGGATTAAGTATTCTCATTTTTCAACTTCTTCGACTTCTTCAACTGTTCCGACTTCTTCGACGGTTGGGCAGGTTGAAAAAGTTGAAAAGTCGAAACAGTCGAACGAAGACTATGGTCACTTCGATGCGGCGACTTGGGAAATAGAGAACGGCCGTAAAGTCGAAACGCTCGCCGAATTTCGGCGTTTCCCCAACTTAACTGAGGCCTTTAAGGCGCACGCGCGGCTGCTACTCACGCCGCGTTACCGGCCGGCGTATGAAGCGCGGCACGACTGGAGACAGTTTGCGGAGCGGCTGGGCCCGAAACAGTCGGAGCACGACGCCGACCATTGTGGTTACTCCACAAATCCCAGCTACTCCGCCCGGCTTATTACCCTGGTCGAGACCTACCGGCTCGACGACCGCCGGGCGCTCGACTGGCTCGCCAGCGGCAAGGATCCGGGCCCGGTGCTTGCGGAGTTGCTGCAATGAGCGGGAGATCGACCACCTGTTCAACCCTTCAACTTGTTCGACTGCCTGCGGGCGTCGAAGAAGTCGAAGGAGTTCAAAAGTCGAAGAGCTAAAGATGATGCGCGTTACGTTCAGCGAATTCCGTTTCGTGGTTATAACGTTTATAACGGACGTACTCGTGATCTTGACTGTTTCAGCGTTGGGTCTCTGGGTCATCCTGCACGCCGGACCCGAGCAATCGGATGGTTTACTGATCGAGTAATCGCCTGAGGAGGCTATATGAAGGTGCAACGGTTCTTACGGGCGCATAACCCGCTCCCATCTCTTGTCCTGGGGGTCATGCTGGGGCTGGTTTCACTGAGTAGCGCGTGCACGACTCCATCCTGGGTGGTTGAGGCCGAAAGAATCGCGAAGGTAGCGCTCCCCCTTGTGGAAGGCCTCGCCAGCATCGTGGGCGTTTCGGCCGGCTCGGCGGTGGGTCAGGTCGTAAACGACCTCAATCTCGTCATCACGCTGTTCGACAAATACCAGGCGACGCCGAGCGCTGGCACGTTGGAGCAGATTCAGGCAGGGCTGAACACCGTCAACGCGGACATCGGGCAGATTCTTCCTGCGGCGCACATCAAGAATTCAGCCACGCAGAATAAAGTCGCCGCGATCCTGCAACTCGTGACCAGCGAATTCTCGAACGTCGCTTCGCTGGTTCCATCCAGTTCTGCTTCACTTTCGCTGCCTGCGGGACGGGCCGCCGCGCCGAAGCTGCCTTTCACCGCGAAGGACTTCAAGGCCCAGTACAACAAGATCGTGACGGCAAAGACCGGAGACCCGGTTTGCGACAAGCTGTTCGAAGGGAAGGAACTGAAGTAGTTCTCAGTATTCAGTCGTCAGTAGTCAGTAAGAGCTGATGACTGATAACTGATGACTGAATTCCTAATGGCTGACCATCCCAAAATGCGGCTCGGCGACTCCCGTAGTGGGCAAGCACGGAGCAAGTGCGCGCGAGGCAACATATAACGTATGGCAAACCACGTCGGCATGAAGCTCGGAAAGAAACCTCGCAAGCACGATCGGCGCACGCTGAAGTTGGCGCGGTATCTCTTGCCGACCTTGCCCGCTGCGAAGCCCACGGTCGATTGGCTGTCAGCAGTTCCGCGCTTTCCGATGTACGGCAACGATATTCACAGCGACTGCGCCATGGCTGCCATTGGTCACATGGTCCAGGTATGGTCCGCGAACGTGGGAAACCTGGAAACACCGAGTGAGGACGACATCCTGCGGGTATACCGAATCCTGAGTCCCGATGACGATGGATGCGTTCTTCTTGAGGTGCTCAAGTACTGGCGGCAGAACCCTATTGCTGGATGCAAGTTGGGGGCATTCGCCGCCGTCAATTGGCGCCACCCTCAAGAAGTCAAAGTCGCTCTGGATCTCTTTGGCGGTCTGTACGGCGGTGCGGAACTAGCCGTGGCCGCACAGAAACAAGACGTCTGGGAAGTGTTCCCAGGCAAAAACGGTGCGCCCGGCTCTTGGGGTGGACACTGCATCAATTTTGGGCAATACGCCGACAGCGGGATTCGGTGCGTTACCTGGGGCGCCCCCAAGGATGCGACGTGGTCTTGGCTGGATGAGTATGTCGACGAACTGTACGCCCTGATCTCGCCTGACTGGTTCGGAGCTACGGGCAAGACGCCGGAGGGACTCGACCTGACCACGCTGGAGACGGATTTGGCGGCGGTTACCGCGTAGGAGCGCTCATGAAACGCAGAATCACATTTTTGACCGTGCTCTTGCTAGTTACGGTGGCGCTCGTGATCGTGGGCGCACGGGCGTTCGGGCAGCAGCGCCCGCCGGTAAGGGCCACGGCCACGGCGCATTCCGTCGTGCTGACGTGGGCGGCTTCCTCCGACGGCGCCGCCAATCCGACCCTGGCCTACAACATCTACCGGGGCACCGCGGCTGGCGGCGAAAGTTCAACGGCACTCAATGGTCTCCCGGTCGCGGCGGGCTGCTCCTCAACGAGCGCCTGCACGTACACGGACACTGGCGTCACGGTCGGGAGCACTTACTTTTACACGGTCAAAGCGACCTTGAACGGGGCGCTGAGCGCGGCGTCGAATGAGGCCTCAGCCACTGTACCGATTGCAGCACCCACGGGCTTGACCGCGACGGGGAACTAAGAATCGGAGGATCGGACGAGCGGCCCAATGAACCATCGGAAAAACCGCATTCATTCGATGGACCGATGAACGAATGAACCGATTACTCAAAGTCGCGAACCTCCTTCTGCTCACGCTGGTCCTGGCAATGGCAGCCTGCAAGCCGCACTACTATGTTGCCCTCACCTGGTACCCCGACCCCGACGTAGCGGCGACTGGTGGCGCAGGCTACTACGTCTATCGGGCCACCGCAGCGAACGGCCAAGTCTCGGGCTACGCGCGAATTGGCTCTGCGACGCAACCGGCGTACCGAGACACCTCGGTTTCACCGGGGACGTACAGCTATTACATCACGGCCTTTGCGGGCAAGGCAGAGTCAAGGCCATCGAATGTGGTCGCGTTCACGGTGACGTGACGAGGGATGAAGATGGCTTTTGGATTACCCAAATCGGAGAAAGTCAAGGCGGCATTCGAGCGGTACGAGGCAGCCGAGGCGGCCTTGGTGCGCACGAAGGATCTCGAACAGGCCCTGGCGGAAATTACCATCCTCAAGGCTTTCATTGAGGATTTGAGGCAAGCATTCTGAGGAGGATCCATGAGCGCTTTTGAGATTCAAGCGTTGGTCACATTCCTGGCGCCGCTGGTGATTCAGTTCGCGAAGAAAAGCGACGCACAGGCGCTCGCTTGGATCGACCAGAGCAAACCCAAGATTTGCGTTCTGACGAATTTTGTGGTCGCGCTGGTTACCGGCGCCGGAATCACTTTTGCGCACGTTCCAGGCAGCCTCACGATTTCCTGGCCCAGCCTCGGGACTGCAGTGCCGGGCTTGCTTACGTTCCTCATCACGACGATCGTGCAGTTCGTTGCGCAACATTTGCTTTATGACTCGTTCTGGAAGCATTTCGTGAAGAGCCCGTCGAACGAGCCAGTAAGCAGTAGGCGGTAGGCAGAAAGCAGTAAGCAGTAGGCAGTAAGCAGAAAGCCATAGGCAGACGGCAGACCCATGAAGCGCAAGATGAAAGTCAAAGTCCAAATGCCAAAGAACCTGACGGCCAACCGCTCAACTGGCCGGAGGCCACAGTGATCAGTGCGACGGAAATGCAAGCGCTGTTGCTCGGAGCAGGAGGCTTTGTGGGCACCAGCATGGCGGGCATCGGCGCGTATCGCCTCTTCTCGGGAGCCTCACGCGGAATCATGAGGATTCCAGCCAGCCTGGAAAGGGGCGCCGATGCGCTGGAACGTACCGTCAAGGCCTTGGAAATGCAGAACGCCGTCTCCGCGCAGGTCGTGGAGCTCAAGGGCCTGATGACGGCCACGCGCGACGATATCCAGAAAGTCATGTTGGAACGCCAGGAGATCGGCCGTGAACTGCGGATCATGTCACGAAAGATTGAGGGCTTCAGCTGCTATGCCGAAGACGAAAAGCAAGGTTGAACACGAGCTCGACCGGACGGAAATTCTCCGCTACCTGAACGAATGCGGGCTTCAGCCCATCACGCCGCGGAGCATCCTGGTCTATCTGGACGATTGCCTCCGCCCCGTGAGCGAAGAAGGAATGCAGTTTCAGTTGCGCTACATGCGCGACCGGAAATGGGTCGAGCTGGGGATCGAGAAGAGAGTTGGCCAGCCCGAAATCATCCGCTGGGCGCGCATCACCGCCGACGGCGTGGATGAATATGACCGGCGGGCGGCGGCGCTGGGAGAAGCAAGATGATCGGTTCATCGATCCATCGGCTCATCGGTTGATCGGTTGATGGAGCTTTTGCTCTTCCGACGATTCGATGGCCCGATGACCCGATTAGTTAAGGAGTGGAATCCCGTGGGACGGCATGCCGCCACGAAAATGCAAATCTTTGAGGCCCGGCACCCCGGGCTGTGCCAGAACGTGGATGCGATGTTTGAGGCTTTTACGCCCCTACGCGCTGTCGCGGCAGTTATCCAGACCCAGTACGGCGAGCACATAAGCCACACCTCCATTTGGACGTACAAGAGGCAATCTTGGAACGTGCGGCGGGATCAGATTCAGGCGAGGAAGGTGGTCCTGACCGCCTTCCAAGAACTGGCGAGCGAGGAGCGAATCTAAGTGGGCCGAGACCAGGCATCGAAAATCCAGATCCTCAGCGCCAAGCACGGCGGCATGTTGCTGGCAGTTGACAAGATGTTTGACAAGTTCGCCACTCTGCAGGAAGTCCAGGAAATGATCGAGCGCAACTACCACGAAAAGGTCTCCTTGGTCGCCGTCAATACCTACAAGAAAAAGCACTGGAAAGTGCAAAAGGATAAGGTCCAGGAGCAGAAGACAACCATCAAGGCCATCGCGCAGATCGTTGGCGAAGACGGCTTGGGCGCCGGCGTGACGGCCTTGCTCTGGCAAGCTCTCCAGACCATGACGCCACCGCAATTGATCGCCCTCAAGAAAGTCTTGAACGACGACAAAAAGGTCGAACTGGTGAAGCAACAGTTCGCCCTTTACGCCCAAGCGCACCGCCAGAAGATGGAGGAACGCAGGAGCATGAAAGCGGGCAAGGGCAGGGCGCCTGCGGAAGAGGGTGTGGAGGATTTCGACGCGGCCCAGAAAGTGGTGGAACGGGTTAAGGAAATCTTCGGGATCGGAACGGCGTCAATCGAGCCGCCAACCCAGCGGCTCCTCGCCCCGCCGGAAGAACTGCCATCACCGGTGGCTCCTGCCGCCGCGGGCAAAGAGAACGCGTGAACAATTCTGAATGCTGAATTATGAATGTGAGAAATGGCCCGATGAACGCTGAAGAGCAAGGCAAAGGGCAAAACGCAAATGGCAAAGGGTAAAGGTCCAAATTCGTCAATCACCCGATTACCCGATCACCCGATCACCCGATTGGCGAATGGCCCGGCTCGATTCAAAAAGGCCATCCCCGTCCTTGCTTACCAGGACCGCTGGATTCGCGATGACTCGCAATTAAAGATCGCGGTATGGAGCCGGCAAAGCGGCAAGAGTTTTGCCGCCGCGCTGCGCGCCACGCTCAAGTGCCTGGAACGGAGGACGCAGTACATCATTCTTTCCAAGGGCGAGCGGCAGTCGCGCCTGTTTATGGAGAAGGTCAAGGATTTCTGCCTAGTCTTCAAGGAGCTGAAGGTCCTGCCGGAATTCGCCGAGATGCCGGAGACGGAAGAGAAAACCATGGAAGTCTACTTCCCGCACAATCGCTCGCGGATCATCGGGTTGCCGGCCAACCCCGACACGGCGCGCGGTTACACTGGCCACATCGTGCTCGATGAGTTCGCCTTCCACGGCGACGCGCACAAAATCTACGCTGCCTGCTTTCCTATTATCACGCGGGGCTATTCGATTGAAATCATCTCTACGCCGAATGGGACGGCGGGGAAGTTCTATGAGATTGCGAAGCAGGCAGGGCTAGTAGACGCAGCCAATAGCTCACAGCCGACAGCCGACACTAGTGTCACCCCCGCCCCGAGGCAATCGGGGCAAGCTCCAGCGGGGGTCCAGGTGGATTCCCGCTTTCGCGGGAATGACCCTGGTGCCCGGCTCTGGAGCGGCCACCGCGTGGACATCTTCGATGCAGTCCGAGAAGGCCTGAAGGCCGACATCGACCTCCTGCGCGCCGGCTGCGACGACGAAGAGACCTGGCTGCAGGAGTACTGCTGCCAGTTCCTCTCCGACGCCGCCAACTACATCCCCATTGAACTGATCTTGACCTGCGTGCACGAGGAGGCGACGACGGAACTCGACGCGGAGGACTTGGCTGCGCTCGAGGGCAAGGAACTCTACCTCGGCGTCGATATCGGTCGCAAGCGCGACCTCACCATCGCCTGGCTGTTTGAAAGATTGGGCGGCGTGCTGTGGTCGCGGGCCCTGCTGGTCATGAAAGCTGTGACGTTCGACGAGCAGGAAAAAGCCATCTTCAGCCTGCTCGATTTGGGTGTGCGGCGCGCGGGCATCGATGCTTCCGGCCTGGGCATGATGCTGGCCGAACACGCCGTGCAGAAGTACGGCGCCGTCGTGGAAGCGATGACCTTCACGGCACAGGTGAAAGAGCGATTAGCTCCGATGGTCAAGCAAGCTTTTGAGGATCGCACCGTCCGGATTCCAGATTCCCGAGAGGTGCGCGCCGACCTCAACTCCGTGAAGCGCTACGTGACGCCCTCCGGCAACGTGCGTTTCGACGCCGAGCGCACCGACAAGGGCCACGCCGACCGCTTCTGGGCGCTCGCGGAAGTCATCAACGCCGCTACCCAGCCGGTTGCGAGTTTCAGCGAGCAGGCGTTCTTAGTCGGACAACCGGTGACGGCGGGATTCAGGGATTTGGTGTTGTAGGGGCGGCCCTTGTGGCCGCCCGGAAGGTGGGCACCCACAAGGGGTGCCCGTACGAATATGGCCAAAGCACCCAGGTCGGGCAACGGTGATCAGATGCGACACTTACTGCGCGAGGGAAGATCTCTTTCCAAGGTGCTCCAGGCGCAAATCGATTCGGCGGTGAAGTTGGCGGACCGCGAGGTCGGAATTGGTGATTTAGCGATTGAGCGATTGAGTGATTTGAAATCACCCAATCACCAAATCACTCAATCACCAATGATCGACCGCCAGCCTCTGCTGACTCCTGCCCCGATGACCACCACGGGTGGGCTGCCGGTGGCGCCCACGCGCCCAATTCCGCCCACCCCGCCGCCGGAGCCCATCACGGTAGCGGCTTTCACGGAGCACGTGAAGCAGGGTTGGGTTCCGGTCTTCGGTCTTTCCGGCACGCCCATCACCGCCGGCTTCCTGCGAGAGCTGGGCGAATACAACGCCAAGCTGGACGGTCTGAACGCTATCTGGACCTACCAGGAAATGCGGCGCGGCGACGGGCAGGTGGCGGGCACGCTGCGCGCCTGCAAGTTGCCGATTCTTTCCGCGCAGTGGCAGATCAAGCCGCCTCCCGACCCGGAACTGAGGAGGGGCCAGACGGCCGAGAAGGCAAAAGAGGTCGCCTACTTCATCCAGGAAAATCTCTTCGGCGGACTTGAATGGCAAACGCACACAGGAAGCTGGATCACGCAGAGTTGGAAAGACGTGGTGCGCTTCGCGCTACGCATGCAGGACTTTGGAGCGGCCTGTTACGAAGAGGTGATGGCGATCGACGGCGACAAGATCCGGGTGCGTCGCCTCGCCGACCGCCAGGCGCTCACCTTCTATCGCTGGCACACCGACCCCCATGCGGTCGATCCCACCCTTCCGCCCTTCATCTATGACGACGGTGAAACACTCTACGCGCTCGAGCAGTGGGGCTACCGCTCGAACCGTTTTGAATATGTCAAGCTGCCCACGGACAAAGCCTGCATCTTCACGCACGACCAGGAAGGCGCAAATTTCTGGGGCATTCCACTCACCCGCGCGATGTACCCGCATTGGTACATCAAGAAGCACTTGGAGCGGATCGATGCTATTGCCTGCGAGCGCAACTCGCTGGGCGTGCCGATGATCATGCTGCCGCCCAATCCCTCCAGGCAGGACGTGCAGACCGCTCAGCAGTGGGTCACGCAGCTTGCCGCGCATGAAAAGACGGGCTTGTCGCTGCCTAACGGCGCGGAGTTCAAACTGGTCGGCATCGAGGGGCGCATTCGCGAGATCCTCCCCTCGCTCGAGTACCACAAACAGCAGATCGCCACTTCCTGCCTGGCCATGTTCATGGAACTTGGCCAGACGCGTACGGGCTCACGCGCTCTGGGCGAATCGCAGACGGATTTCTTCCTGCTGGCGACGCAGAATACCGCCGACTATATCGCTTCCCAGATCCGCAACTCCACGATCCGCCGGCTGACGCTTTGGAACTTTGGCCCCGATGCGCCCGTGCCGTATCTCGTTCCGGCCAACGTGCAGGCACGCTCGATCGATACCATGGCCGCCATCATCTCCCAGCTCGCACAGGCGGGCGCGTGGATCTCCGACCGCGCGAGCGTCAACCAAGCGCGGCACGAACTCGGCTTCCCGGATCTTGCCGACGAAGATGTGGTCGCCATCCGAGGTGAGACCATCGGGACGCCAAGCGGGCAGATTAGTGGTAAGGGCGGAAAACCCATCGAAGTCTCTCAGTCCGGAGTCCCCGGCCCGTTCCCGGAGGGAAAAGCCGGGGCGGGTCGGAGTCCGAGGTCCGAAGACGAAAACGGCGAGGAAGCATGAAAGGCAAAAGGATGCAGAGGCGTACCAACGTGCCCCGGACCGAACCGGTACGGGGCGGGTCCGCCCCGAGCCTGCGAATGCGAAGTCATGGAGAGCTTATGAAAAACTGGAAAATCTCTTTCGGTCTTTCCCTTTTGGCGGCGCTGGCCATTGTGCTTCTGGCGCCTATCCTCACGCGGCCGCCGCGGGTGGACGCGCAGTTTGCCAGCGATACGCGCATGCCGCCGTTCGGCTTCATCACGGGCAACCCCACGACTGCAATCACCACGGGCAGCGCGACCTCGGCCTACCAAGCGACGACCGGCGCCACTGCGGCGCATATCCAATGGGTCTTCGGCACGGTCTCCGGAAGCTATTCGACTTGCACGGTGCAGGCCAAAACGAGCTTCGACGGCGTGAACTGGCTGACGCTGGGTAGCGCCGCGTCCGTGACCGCCACGAGTGGCACCGTCAACGCTTGGGATATCTATCAGCAGGCTCCCGCGACATCGGGGGTGACGACCACCACGGTGAGCAGTTCGGCGGCGGCGGGATTCGGCCTGCTCACGGAATACACTTTCGCGTGCTCTGCTTATGGAACCAGCGCGCCGGTCACCATCAGTGTGATTTACCGATAGTTGTAGCGGCGCTCTGCGAACGCCGCCATGTTCGGAAAGGAGCCTAAAATGAAACGAATTCTGGCAAGTTTGATATTGATCCTGGCCCTGGCACTGAGCGCCTTCGGACAGGGCTCGGCGGGCCCCGTGCTGGGTGGAACGAATTACTCTAATCTCTCGAGCGCGTTTGTGATTCCCAGCGTCTCCTGGGCCGCCACCGGCCTGACGTTGACTTACACAAACGGCGCGGTTTACCAGGCCGGAAACGCGAACCCGATCACCGGCAGCACGCTCACCGTGACGACCAGCAAGGGAACGTGCACCCAGGCGGGCGTACTGGCGGGCAACTGCAATATCGTGTATTGGGCGTCGGGTTCGTCGCTCTCAACCACCACGAGCTACGCAACTGCTGCCGCCGCTGGAAACAGGATCTTGTACTTCGTCGCGACCAGTGCTGGCGGCAACATCACGGGGGCTTTTCCGATCGAGCTCGACACCTACGGTCCGATTCCCCCGACTTACGTCGATGGCGCAATCCCGATTGGTCCGTCTGCGGTTTCTATCACTGCCACCACCACTTCCTGCAGCTCGCAGGGTTTGGTCCGCGCTGCCGCGAACAATACCGTCTATTCTTGCACGACCAACACCACCGCCGGAACGTTGACCACGAATTGGGATATCTCTTTTGAAGGCCGCACAACCTCGGGCCTGGGCTTTCAGGTGACAAGCATTGAGTTGCTCTATGGCGTGCAGACGACTGCCCTCTCTTCGATTGCTGCGGCGACGCTCGCGACCATCACCTATCCGGCTGCTGGCGGGGCGGCAAGCGGCACGGTGGCAGCCGTGGGCGGGACTTTGACGGTAACCCCTACTACGCTCCAGACGGCGACGACCACTTCCGGCCAGTGCTACCACGAATCACTCAGCCTACAAACTCCCATCACCCTCGCCGATATGACACGGCTCAACGTCGAGCAAGCGTTCACGACGGCGGGATCCACGGCGACGACCCTGCAAGTCTGCGGGGCGATCCTGCACGGCAACTGGATTCAGTAACGGGGGACGCTATGGCGGGAAGAGAACGCGACAAGGCCTATCCACACGGCCGCTACCTGATCGTGGATGAAGATGGCAAAGGGCATCTGCCCGTAAAGGACACGGACGATGGTCCAGTTAATCATCGCCTGATGGGCGCGGCCTGGGCAGCGCTGCACGGGGGGTATCGTGGCTACAAGTACGAAGGCCCCGGCCAGCAGGAAGCCCTCGCAAACCTCAAGGGAATCTACAAATCGGAAGGCCTGGAGCTGCCGGGCGAGCTGTTCATCGGAACATCGGGTCATCGGATCATCGGTTCATCTGGCGGTGAAGAGGTGAACCGGTGGACTGATGGCCCGATGACTTTCGTGTTGCGCCTGAGCGCGCTTCCAGCTTTGGGCCTGGCGCGCATTCCGGTCCTGGTCACGGGCAGTTGGGTGAAAAACGGCCGGGAAGTTTCCTTCACTCTGGATGAGCTGCGCGCGGCCGTCGCCAACTTCCAGAAACTCGCGAATCACGATCTGAACGTGGACTACGACCATGCTTGCGAGGATCTGGAGCGCGCCGCTGGCAAGCCCACGCCCAGCGCCGGGCGGATTGTGGCGTTGGATGAACCCGAAGCGTTTCGGGATTCGGGATCAGGGATTAGGGATTCGGGCGAACCCCGAACCCCGAATTCCGAATCCCGTTGGATCTTGTACGGCCGCTATGAGCCCACGGACCGTGCCCGCGAGCTGATCAAGAATCGCGAATACCGCTACGTTTCGGTGGCCTTTACGAAGGACTATCCCGACCGGAAGACGGGCGAGCCACAGGGCTTGACGCTCACCAGCGTGGCGCTCACCAATCAACCTTTTCTCGACGAACTACCGGAAATTTGGCTGGCAACGGCCAGTCCGGGGTCCAGAGTCCGAAGTCCGGAGTCAAATGCCTTTGACGCCGGACGCCGGATACCGGACCCACAGACTCTAAATCCAGACCGCCGTCAGGCGGGAAACGGAGGAAGGAACAGTATGGCGAAGCTAACCCTCAAGTGCTCCGCCGACGGCAAACACGAAGCCTACGACGGAGATAACAAGGTTGGTGAAATCGAACACGACCACTTGTGCCAGTATGCCGCAACGCATCTGGGCATAGGGTCAAATCCCGATAAGGACAATCTGAGCGCGCAGCTTGCCGCAAATTTTGCCACAGAGATCGGTGCGGAAGGCAAGAGCCACGAAGAAATCCGCGGCTTGGTGACCATGGCGCTCCATCCACCCAAGGCGGAGGTCACGCTGCTGTGCGAAAGCATCGGCGCAGACGGCAAGCTCGACAACTCGAAGCTCGATGCGCTCGACGACGGCGGCAGGATCAGCCGCTCGGCCTGGCGCCGCGCGAAGGACGCCGAGCAGCGCGTGCAGAATGCGTTCAATCGCGGCCAGATTACTCCGGCCATGCTGGCGACGGGCGCACCGCTGCGACTGGCGCTTGCGGACGGCGCGGCCTTCAAGGCGCTCATCGAAGACCGGCCGGCCATCGTCAAGTCCAACACGGTCGTCGGCATCGGCGGCTCAGGCTCGGAAACCGGCGAGTCGCCTCGCCAGCTCTTCTCGCGCTTGATCGAAGAGAAAAAGCAGGAGCTCATGCTGGCGGACTCGCGACTGAACGAGCTGGAGGCGCACCGCAAAGCCGGGGCGCTGGTCGCCAAGGAAAATCCCGGCCTGCTCAAGAACTACCGGGCGGATGCGAAGCCGGCGTGAACGAAACTGAATCACTGGGTCACTGGGTCACTGAGTCACTGAGTCAGTGAAGCACTGATTCAGTGATTCAGTGATTAGATGACTCACTATTTCAAGGAGGAACTATGCTTGGAAACCAAGGATTGACGGCCGCCAAGTTCGACACGAACATCCGCGCGCTTCGCGGCACGGTAATGGGCTTGCCGGTCAGTAACCCCTCAACAGAGTCCGATTTCTACGTCGGGTTGCCTTCCGGCTTCAACACGGTGCCGACGGGCGTGCTCACCCAGGACGTCGTTGAGCCCGGCTACCCGCTTACTTCCGAAATATGGCTCGATTCGACCACGGGCAATCCTATCAACGGCTCGACGCCGCCGGCGCCTTTCAGTTCACAGGGCCGCGCCTGGGGATTGACCCTCTTCGCACCGGAAGCTGAGGTGATCGCCGCTGATACCACGATCCAGGCCGAGGACGACGTGGTGATTGCTGACGCCTACGGCCGCGTCACCTCGATTCGCAATGTCACGACCGGGAATACCGCGAATGTGGTGGGCAAGGCGAAATACCCACCCACGGCGCAGAACCAGAGGATCCGCATTCAGGTGACTCTGCGGCAAGTGAAGGTGTAGGCCGTCTGGAGTCCGGCGTCCGGGGTCCGGAGTCTGACCCCGGAGATCGGATTTCGGACGTTTGGTTTGGGCGGCCGATGCAGAATCCTGCGAATGGACTACTGCATTGCCCGCAAGGGTGTGTGACTCCGGACTTCGGACCCCGGACTTCGGACTCCCAACCCCTAGGAGTAACACATGGAAGTCTCCCTAGCCCATCTCGACCAATTTCTGACCAACTATTCGATCGTCTACCGCAACCAGGATTTTGTCGGCGGGCGGCTTTTCCCCGACTTTCCGGTCTCGAAACAAAACGATCGCTACCCGATCTTCGGGTTCGAGCGTTTCAAAGCCTACAACACCGAACGCGCACCGGGAAGCGAAGCCAACGAGATGCCCGGCTGGCGCATGTCGAACGACGAGTATTACTGCGACGGCAAAGCCCAGAAGCAGCTCATCCCCGACGAACTGCGCGCCAAATGGGACTTCTCGACGGCGCCCGAAGTCTTCTCCACGGAGACGCTCGCGGACATCATCGACAAGCAGCGCGAAATCCAGGTTTTCAACCTGATCATGAACTCCGCTTCGGTGCCCAGCACCACGCTCGCGGGCACGGCCCAGTGGAGCGATTTTCAGAACTCGGATCCCGTCGCCGCCATCACCGCGCAGCGCTCCACGATTCTGCTTAGCTGCACCAAGGAGCCGAACACCCTGCTGATCGGCTATCCGGTCTGGCTGCAGCTCATCCAGCACCCGATCATCCTCGACCGCTTCAAGAACCACGCCCTGCCGCTCGGCTATCCGACCGATCAACAGCTTGCCGGGCTGTTCAATGTTGACAACTTTATTGTTGCCAAGGCGCTGTATGACACCACCCAACAAGGCGTGGCGCACAACCTCAATTACATCTGGGGCAAGAACGCCATCCTGGCTTATGTGCCGCCGGGACAGGGCCAGTTGATGATCACGCCGGGCACGACTTTCCGGTGGCTTTATGGTGTGCCTCAGAACGGCGGCATGCTGGTGAAGCGCTATCGCGTCGAGGAGCGCAGTGGCGACATGATCGAGTACCAGACCTACTACTGCGTGAAGCTCGTGGTACCGGGCGCGATGTACGCGTTCAAGTCGGCAGTGGCGTAGCGCCCGCAGGAGGCCTCTTTCAACTCTTCGACTTCTTCGACCTGTTTAACCGGTTGAAGAAGTCGAAGAAGTTGAAGTGTTGAATAAGTTGAAGAAGTCGAAAGAGCCAAGACAAGGAGAGAGCAATGCCCAAGTATCAAGTGCTCCAGCCCATCGAAAAGAACAACGTCATGTATGTTCCCAAAGCCGCCGACCTGCCTGCGCAGGCAGGGGCGCCGAAGCAATTGCCCAGCGGCGGGCACGGCAAGCCGATCCCGGTGGACGCCTCAGGCGAAATCGAGCTGACCGAGGACGAAGCCAGCATCCTCGTTCACGGCCAGGTGCCGATGTTTCAGGGCAAGCCCGATCCTATCGGCGGCCCGGAAATCCGGGAGAAGAAAGCCAAAGAAGAAGCGCAAGCCGCCGCCGCCAAAGCGGCTGCCGAGAAGGCCGAGTATGACGAGTTTCAGGCTTTCAAGGTGGCCAAGGCGGTAAAACAGGGAACAAGTGATAGGGAACAGGGGACAGGAAAGAAGAAATCCTAGGGGCTGGGCTTGACCCACCCTCGGGGTTACGGGTTCGGGATCTGGGATTCGCCCGAACCCCGGAACCCGAATCCCGAATCCCGGAGGTTTTATGGCAGCTTCAGGAACATCCACCACGCTTTACAGTTTCCGCGAGGAAAGGCGGCGGTTGTACCGGCGCATCCGCGTGGACATCACCGGCCTGCAAACCGGCGCCAACACCATCGCGCACGGCATCACCAAGCGCGAGAGTCCCGCGGCCGGCGCCGTGCCGATAGAGGAGCGGGTGCTGCTCACTTCGAACGTCGCCGTGCACCGCACGCAGCCGGCGGACGCTACGAATCTGTACTACACCGTGGATTCGGGCTCGGGAACGACGATTTCCGTGTTCGTGACCGCCTAGCCCATTGGGCTATTAAGTGATTTGGTGATTTAGCGATTTGGCGATTGAAAATCACTCAATCTCCGATTTCTGGAGTCCGATGGTCCGATTTGATCGGACCGCAAATCGGACACTAAATCGCTCGATCACTCAATAGCCGGAGGCCTCATGTCATACACCACCGTCAACAACGTCGCGGCGATGTTTCCCACGTTTACGCGCAACGGGCCGAAAGGGCCCTCAGACGCGCTCATCCAGATCTTCATCGATGACGTGGCAGCGGAGATCGATGCGGTGCTCCAGCGCCGCTTCCAGGAAGCCTACGCCAGTCTGGGATTTACCGCTTGGCAGGGAAGCCTCGGTGCCGACCAGTTGAACATCCTGGAAAAGATCAACCGCTACGGCGCCTGCGCGCAGCTCGCGGGTGTTTTCGAAACCGCTGGGATTGCCGCCGCCGCACGTGCGGCGAAGGGCTTTGAAGACACCTTCCAGGAAGCCTACAACAAGCTCAACGCCCGCGACCAGGACGGCAAGCCGTTTGCCCAGGGCGGGGACTACGACTATCTGTTTGATCCCCTCGCCAAAGTCGAGACGCCGCGACCGCAATTGGGCGGCGCCGCCGGAGGCGATCAGCAACCGCAGTCGCGCGCCGAGGAAGGCTCCCACGTGAACTTCCGCAAGTGGGACCGGAGAGAATCCTAGGATCGGTTCATCGGCCCATCGGCTCATCGGTTCATCAGATGGTCCGATGAACCGATGAACAGATGATCCGATTCGGTTGGGTAACGCTATGAGTTGGACTCCAGCTTACCAAGCGCAGTTTGCAAAACCTCTGGTGAACCAGCTCATTGCCATCATCCAGCGCGACCAGACCGCGGCGCTTGCCGTCATCAACGCCGCGCGCGCTGCAGACGGCAATCAGCCGCTCGACCCCATCAAGGAATTTCACAAGGGCCCCGGACCACGCACCGGCTGGCCCTGGCTTTATCTGGAGGTCGGTCCCACCACCTTTGATCGTAACGCCGGGAAGACCACACGGCATCATGAAGTCCGCATTGTCCTGGCGCTCGACACCGGCCGATACGATCAGGAAATGGTCCAGGAAGACGCCCAGGACTATGCGCGCCTGCTCGACATGATCATTACCAGCGCCGGGCCGTGGCCGTCGCTCGCCGACTGGACGGCCTCGCTGCCGATTCAGCATGAGACCCTGCAGAGCGGTACGACGGTGCCAAACGTTTCCGGGACGATAAACGAAGTCTTCGTTGAGTCGCATGTCCCCGGCAAGGTCAGCGTCCCGGACATGGATGTGCCCGTGATGCGAGTCACGCTGACAGTGGTGTTTGAGCTGGAGGAAACGTGAATTAGCTATCAGTCATCAGTTATCAGTGACCAGTAAAGGCATTAACTGAACACTGACAACTGAAAACTGAAGACTTTTTCGAAAGGAGTGCAACATGCCACTCGGAACTCCCACCCCGACTCTGATTCATCAGGGACCGGGATGGCTGTATCTCAACGTCTGTGCGCCGGCCAGCGGCAAGCGGCACGTCATCGGCTCGGATGGCACGCCCGCGCAGCCGGCGTGGTCGGCATCCCAAGCCGTCACCGCCGGGCAGATGATCGTTGATTCGAACAGTAACATCCAGGAGTGTACGACGGGCGGCACCACCGGCAGCACGGTGCCCAGCGCCTGGGGCAGCACGGTCGGCGCCACGACCGCAGACGGTCCGAACGTGGTCTGGACCTGCGCGGCGCTGGGGCCGGCTTATCTCTTCGCCGGGGCGCTGGAAGGCGTGACGGATCTCGATATCGGAGCCAAGATCGAAGAAACGACGGCCGATCAGGAAACTCTGCCCATCGATGCCGTGATGACCGGCGAAGTGGACTCGATCGCGGTGACGCTGAAGGAATCCGACTGCGGCAAGCTGCAGCTTCTCGTTCCGCACGGCACTTATGCCTCGGGTTCGGATAGCGCGTTGCCCGCGGGCGCACAAGCTTACGAAGAAATTGCCTTTGGCGGCCTGAAGCCCGTGCCCAAATACGGCGTGCTACTCATCTCGAAGCGCAAGGACCAGACCTCGAAGTTCGTCATCTCCCAGATCTACCGCGCCTATCAAAAAGAAACGGTGAAGCTGCCTTTCCAGCGCGGCAAGGAGACAACCTACAAGGTCACCTTCCAGGCTATCGCGGATGAGAACCGGCCCGTGGGCGATCGCGGCGGGAAAGTTTATCGGCAAACGTAAGAGCAGTTGAAGAAGTTCAAGAGTTGAAAAGTCGAAGAGCAAGCCTTTGACTTTCCCAACTTTTCGCCTCTTTCAACCCTTCGACTCCGAAGGACCTCTATGGGCACAAACGGCATCGCCAAAGCCGAGGATTTCAAGATAGCTGTGGAGCGCGCGAGTGTCGAGCGCGTCGTCCTGCCCGTATCGGGGCTGGCCGTCCTGCTCTGCCGGCCGCCTATTTTCGCGGCGCTGCGTATGGGGCGCGAGGGCACGGAACTTCAGAACAGGATTACGGAAGCCAAGCCGGAAGAGATTAAGTCGGAAGACATCATGGCGTTTTCTGACTGGCTCAACGCGACGCTTACGCGGCTCTTCGTGCAGCCGCGCTTTTCCGACGCGCCCAAGCCCGACGAGATCGGCTTGGGCGATATCCTGGTGGACGATCTGAAATACATCTTTCGCTGGCTGAGGGGCGAGGTTTTTAGTGCGGGATCTCGGGATTCGGGATTAGGGAATCGGGACGCCAACCCCGAGTCCCAAACCCCGAACCCCGGAACTGCAACTGAAGACCTCGCGCCGTTTCCTGCAGGACCGCGAGCGGCTTCTGTACCTGGCGGAAGTGGCGAAGCGCGTCCACTGTCGTCCGAGCGCGTTGCTGGAGCTCACGGGGATGCCGGCGTACCTGGTGGATTGCGCCGCGGCTGAAACCGTGGCGGCTCGCGACCGCGGCGAGTTCGAGACGGAAGCGAATGCGATCGAGTGGTGAATGCGACGTGGATTGTTAGCTCTTAACTCTTCCGACTCCACGCGCCGTTGAAGAAGTTGAAAAGTTAAAGAAGTTGAAATAGCTGAGAAAGTTGGAGCGGCAATGGGACTAGGTGGAAACAACGTACTGGATCTGGTGCATGAGCTGAGCGCCAATCCTGAGCGCGCGGCCACGGCCCTGAAGCTCTTTGACGCCACCGCCGCCGGGATGGAGAAAGACACCCTGGCGACGAGAGAGCACACGGCGGAGCTTCAGAAAGCCGGCAAGGCTTACCAAGATGCCGCCGCCATGCGGATTCAGGATCAGGAGGTCACGGCGTTCGCGCCCAAAGTCCGGGCCCTTGCCGTCGACCTTTCCCACTTGCACGTCCAAAGCCAACTCGTCGTGGTCCCGGTCCGGCAGATGCAGGAAGCCTTCCGCCAGCTCGCGCCGGACATCACGACCGCCACGACGCAGACCGAACAGCACGCCAATGCCGTGCAACGTGCCGCGCTCGCCATACGGGCGCAAACGACCGCAGGTGTCGCGCTGTTGGCCCAAGGCCTTGTGGGATTGATCGCCGGCCGCAAGGCTCAGGCGGCCGTGGAAGCCATTTGGGAAACGGCGCGGGGCATCGCCCTGCTCGCGGAAGGAACCTGGCCGCCCAACCCCGCCGCCATTATCGCGGCGGGCCTGCACTTCGAAGCGGCGGCACAATATGCCCTGCTCGCCGGCACGGGAGGCCAGCGTCACAGTGCGCGTGCGGGCGGAGGGGGCGGAGGCTACGAGGGCGCCGGCCAATCACCTTACGGGCTGCCCCTGCAAACTCTGGCGCCCGGTGCGGCGGCGGCCTCCGCGCGGTTTGGCAGCGGCGTCGTGATTATCCGTGGCACCCAGGCTTTTGAGGACTACGTGGCGGGCGCGGTCAACGGCGCCGTCGCGCGGGGCGTCAGCGTGACGGCGACGCAATCCCAACGTGGCGCGCCGGTGGGGCACTAGGGAAGTTCTGAGTTTTGCGTTTTGCGCTTTGCCTTTTGACTTGTTCTTCTTTGGGGCAAAGACAAGTCAAAACGCAAACGGCAAATTGCAAAAGGCAAAAGCATGGCAAATCCGGCAATCGTCTATCCCGTCTCCGGTGGCACCGCGACGCTCTATTTCCAGCGGCCGCCGCGGCACGTTCCCGCCTATTCGCAAGTGGCTGTCCGTCATGACAACGTGGCGTCGAGTGGGGTGCGGGAATCGGTGCTCGAGCGCTTCGACAACTTTCTCGACCTCGATCTGGAGTGGGTCGGCATCGGCTCTGAGGTGCAGGCCTGGGCGCAGTTCATGGCCTATGCGCTGCAAGGCGGCGCCTTCTCCTATTATCCAGATAGTTCACAATCCGCCTACTCGAACTACTGGCTGGAAGATACCGACTGGACGGCCGCGTATAAGGCGCCGGGCCAGTACACGTTTCATCTGAAGTTTCGGCAAGTGGTGACATGAGCGGGATTAGGGATTCGGGGTTAGGGATTGGGGCCCCGAAACCCGAAACCCAAACCCCGAACCCTGATGATTAACGGCAACCAAACCTGGCAGCAAGGCCTGAACATCCTACCCAAGCAGGCGCTTTACGTTTTGCAGATTCCGCAATTCGGCATCGTCCTCGCCAGCTTCACACCTGCGCAAATCCAGTCGCTCGCCCAGTCCGGCTGGGGGGTGGTGGGGTGGGGAGTGAACGGGTGGGGAACCTAAGATGATCGGATCATCGGGCGACCGGGTCATCGGGCCATCAGAAAGCCAAGCAGATCACCCGATGAACCGATCACTGAGAACTGACTGCTGACTATGTCTTCCGTTTCTTCTTACTGGCCCGGCAACTTCTGGCACGCGATGAATCAGTCTCTCGCCTGGCTCTATGGCCGGCAGGCTGGGCCCGCGGGCAACTGGCTGGCGAACGCGCTCTTCACGCAAGGCGCCACGAGCGCGCTGGAGACCGAGCAGCCCAGTTCCGGCCTCGTCGAGTGCGGCCTCACTTCGCAGATCAACTTCCTGACCGGCCTGACCGTGAGCGGCGCGCAAGAGGCGCCCTTGGCGATGTCGCCCGTCGAATCGCTTGTCGCGGCGCTCCCGCCCGGGCTCTCTCCCGACAATCAGCTTGGCCCCGATGGTTACCCGGTGAACGAGTCAGGTGTGCCGCTGGGCTGGGGCAACTTGCTGGTAAACGGCTACGTGGTCACCGCCGCCATGCAGCAGTCGATGAACACGCTGCTCTACAACGCCAATTCCCAGCAGACCACGCCGGGACCGCCGCAGACACCGGGCGTCATCGCCAAGTGGATGAGTAACACCTATTATCCTTTCGGCGCACTCATTGTTGATTCCAATAATAATACCCAGATCGCGCTCTACAACGGGATCACCGCGAGTACCGATCATCCGCCGAATTGGCCGACGCAGCTCGGAGCGTTGACGAGTGACGGCACGCAAGTCTGGAAACTGATCGCGCTCGGGTATCAAAACATCGGCTGGGTAGCGACGGGCTACGCGTTCAACCTGCTCCATGTGCTCAGCACCTATCGTGTTGACGCGTTTATTTATACCGATGTGTGGTATTATCAGGGAAGTTCTAGCCTGCAGGCCACCGCACCGGGTGGGAACACCATTCCCAACGCTGGCACCTGGAGCCTCGCGCGCGTACATCCAGGCTTGTTGCTGGCGGCGCTTTATCCCGCGAGCGTCCCACAGCCTGCCAGCGGCTGGTATGGCTTCGCCATTCCTGCCGGCTGGGTGGCGCACACGAACTTGGGCGTCTGCCAGGCCGCCGGCGCCAACCAGTTGGGCGGCAAGCTGACCGACTACAAGGCCCAGATCTACGTCAAGACGGACATTGAATACCTGCAGGAAGACAACATCCCCATCATCGTGCAGAGTGACGGTTTCCACGCGCGCGTCGGGTCCAGCGTGATTCCCACGGGAGGGACGCCGGCGCTGCACATTCTTTACAACGACCCGCTGGTCGGCTGGACTGAGGTGTACGATTCGCTCGAATCCGAACTCGTCTATCAGGAGCTGCCGCGCTCCTTCGACCTACCCACCAGCGATCCGCTCTTCGTTCCGAATCCCGGGGCGACCGACATCCCCGCCATCCAGAATCGCAGCTACATCTACGATTGCGCCCTGGCCATCATCGCTTACAGCGCTGCGGGGAACTTTACGGCGGCAAACAAGGTCATCAAGCAGTTGGACGCTTTTCTCGCCTCGCCCGGCTACCTGGCCTCGGTCGTGCTCGAAGACGCCGAAGACGGCTCGACGGCGCGCTGGTCGAAAAGCGGCAGCGGCGCCGCGATCTCGAACGTCGCGGCCAACTCCCTGTCGCCGCCGGAGCCGCCTTACGGCACCGGCAGGATTCTGGATTTTCATGCCGGTTCGGCGAACGATGTTTTCACCTACACCGGCAGCGGTTTCCCCGATACCACGGACACCGAACTGAGCTTCGCGCATATGGAGGCGGCGGCGACGAGTTTCGTTTTCGACGTCAGCCTGGCGACCACGAACGGACTGGTCACCGATATTCGGATTACCAGCGGCGCAGCGGGTCCTCCCACGCTCGCGGGCGGGGCGATCACCCTGCCGATCGGGCCGGGGTCGAGCACCTGGCGCACCACGCTGGTCAATCTTCCCTCGCTGATTTCTTCGCTCGTCTCCGACACGCTGATCAGTATCACCGGCTTCAAGCTCACGCTTACGACAGCCAATACCGACCTCTACTTGGATAACCTCAGCGTCGGTACGCTCCAGCCCGCAAATTCCCTCGGTTTCAGTTACGACACTTACAACGGCCAAGTGGACCAAGCTTACATCCGCGCCGGCGCGATGGCTTGGGTGGTCTATGCCTACTGCGTCTACATGCAGCTCACGCAGGACTACAGTTCAATTTTCCAGTTGCAGGGCATGATCAATTTTCTGTTCACCCTGCAGAGCGCGGCGCCAGACCTCACCAATGGTTTGTTCTACGAAGGTTATGGCCGCTACGAGGACCCTGGCTATCGGTTCGTGCCGGGACTGGTCCAGGGTGTCTCGACCGAACACCAGACCGATTTGTGGTTCGCCTTTGGGCGCGCGGCCAACGTGCTGTCGGCGGCGGCCACCTTCTTGCCTAAGACAAATCAAATCACTGGAGCGCAGGCGAGTTCGCTCCTTTCGACCGCCAGTACCCTCAACTCCGCCGCTTCGACCATCTGGACGAATCTGCTGGCGAATCTCTACATCGCGCCTTCGGGCCCGACGCCGGGGCATTTTGCGCAGGGTGCGACCGGAAACACCCTGGACAGCAGCCAGGCGCTTGATGCCTCAGGCCATTGGGCGGCGCTGTTCGCCCACGCCAACGGTCGCGATGATATCGCCCTCGAGTGCGCGGAGTTGGTGTATGAGAACTTCCTGCTGACGAACCAGACGATCGCGCTATCAAGCCAGCCGGACTCTTACAACGCGACTTATCAGGTGACCACGCCGTTCAGCGGCATGAAGCCTTACAACGATTCGCCCGGCGGCTATTCGGGCTCGCCGCTGAGCGTCTGGCAGGAGGGCACCTGGGGCATGATCTTGATGCTCCTCGAGCTTTACAGCATCGCGGGCCTTGCCGATTTCTTCGCCGGCTTCGGCACCACCCTTGATGCGGTGCTCACGGCGCTCGTGAATGGGCAATTCGCGATCCTGCAGGCCACAGGCAACGGCTCGCTGCTGGCCTATTCGCTCGCGGCGCGCGGCCTGCCCTACGAGTTCGAAGTGTGGCCCGCGCTCGCGCCTACGGCCTGGATGTGGCTGGTCTCGACGAATCCCAGCATGCTGCTCAGCGTGGCCGGCCAGCCGCAGTTGCTGCCGTATATCTACATCCCAGCGGGCGCGGAACAATCCCTCGACGACAAAAACGGTTCGAGCTCGATCGGGCAGATGGAAATCCGCTGCATCGATCCGGGCGGACTGCTCCACACCTTGGCTGCGCAGGAAGAGCTGATCGGGCAGATCGCCACGTTCAGCATGGGCTTTCCAGGTAACGCCCTGGGCGATTTCGTTCCGCTGCACGTCCTGCAAATCTCCGAAATCGGTTTCGACGCCGATGGCCGCGTCATCATCAAGGCGGGGGATCTTAAGCGCTTCGCGCAGGGCGCCTTTCTCTGGGCGAACGGTGGACCCTACGAATGGCTGCCGGGACAGAAGAATACCTGGCAACCGAGCGGCGCCCAGTGGCTGGCGAACGGTTTCCCGGTTTCGAACGACAATCCGCGCTGGGTCAGCGGCAACCCGCTCGACATTCTTCTCGCAGCCATGCAGAACGAATTGGGCCTGGGGCAGGACCAGGCGCTGAGCGCCGTGGTGGAAGTCGGCGGCACGGGCGAACTGGTTGCGGCCGTGAATCCTTTCTGGGCGAGGTACCTGCCTGCGCAGGCAGGCGTGCCCGGCGCGGCGCTCTCGACCCAGGGCGATCAGTCCACCCTCATCAATCCGAATCCGTATCTCGACGTGCCGGGCATCACGGCACTGCGCGACGGAATGTTTTCAGGTGACTGGTTCGAATTCAAGATCACCTCGCCGCAGCAGGCGCGCAGTTGGCTGGAAGATCAGATCCTGAAGCCGCTCGGGCTCGTCATGGTGGTGACCTCCTCGGGGCAGCTCACCTTGAAGCCCATGAAGAATCCGGCGAATCAAACGCCGGTGTTTGCCTTCACACCGCGCAACATCGCGGGCATCCCGCAGGTCTCGCTCGCGCCCATTATCAACGCCCTGACCTACCGGCTCGACGCGGACGACAGCACGACCAACACCAGTGCGCGCACCTACAACACTACCGTCACCATGCTGCAGCAGGCGAGCTACAACCTCTTCCGCTACCTCTACAACCACCAGGTTGAAGCCACCGGCCTGCGCATGGCACGGGGCGGCTCCCTGCGCGCCTTCCTGCTCGGCGACCAGATCTTCCGGCGCTACGGGTTCGCCGCACCGATTTATCAAATTGTGGCGCACCTTGCGGCACTCCAGCCCGAACTCAAGGACTGGGTTTCCTTGACGCATCCCCAGGTGCCCGACTACATCGGGGGTGGGCGCGGAGTGCTGAACGTGCCCTGCGAGATCATTGGCAGGTCGCCCGACTACGCGAACGGACAGATGCACTTCACCCTGCTCGACATGCGACGGGCAGGCGCCACGACGCCTTACAAGGTTGCACCGCAGTCGGAGGGGATCCCCGCCTACTTTCAGGCCACCGCGGAGCAGCAGGAGAGTTACTTCTTTGTCTCGCCAGCGCAGAGCGGCGTGGCGACGGAGGAGTTGAGCACGATCTTTTAGAGCGGTATACGGCATACCGTATACCGTATACGGGGTTCACCATGTCCCAGATGCTTATGTCCGAGATTCCCGGCTACTTCGATCTGGCTGACAGCGCGATTGCCGGCGGCCAGCCGCTGACGGATTATGCGCTCGCCAAGATCAGCCACAATGCCAAGTTCGGCGCCGTGCGCTGCGAGATCCTCTACATGGGGTACTACGCCAACGGCGATACCGTGCAGCCACCCGTCTCGCCCGTGGACGGCTACCAGTACAGCTACCCAGAATGCTCTTTCCTCTGGATGCGCTACTCGAATCGTCCCCCGCAACCGGGTTATACACCAGGCCAAGCTACGCCCCCACAGCAAGCGAACGGCCAGGCGGACGTGATCTACAACTTCGGACCATGGGACATCAACGATGCCAACGGGCTGGTTTCGCTCCAAACCACTTACTGGCACAACGGGCAAGAAATTGTGACCCACGACGGAACTGTGAAAGTCTTCGCCATCTGCCAGCGGCTGAGCGTGAACTTGCCCGCAGGCGTCTCAGGAGACTAATCGTGTCCACGATAGAGCGGGGATTTGCGGTGCTTGCTTTTTCAACCGTTTCAACTTCTTGGACTTTTCAACCTGTCGAAGGAGTTGAAAAAGTTGAAGAGTTGAAAAAGTCGAAGGATTGAAGAGGTTCCTATGGCCATAACTCGCACCGTTTTGTCGCGTAAAGGTCTTGTCCAGCCGCAGCATGGAATCACTCAGTACGAGTCGGACATGGACGCGAACTTGGCCTTGCTCGATGCCAACGTCGCCTTCTTGAGTGATCTGTCCTCGATCGTGGACACACTGGTCGGCGACCTTGGTCTGACCGGCGTGGTTAGCGGCTTTCAGTTGTCAACCTCGAACACGCTCCGTCCCAGCCTGGCGAACGGCATCCTCTATGCGAACGGCTCGCGCTTTGCGCCCACCGACCCCGATGCCGGCGAGGCTCCCGCGAACGCCACCTCTTATCTGTTCTATCAAGAGGAGAACTGGCCCAACAGCTACTATTATCGCTTCGTACTTGCCGCCCTCAATCCCGGCGACGCCTTTGTTGGGATCGTCGTCACCAATGAAACCCAGGTCACGGACGTGACCCAGGCGACGCCCCTCTTTGGTCAGATCCCGGTAACGTCAACGGCTCCCGGTAATTTCAGCCTGCCGCACCTGTTGGGCCGCGCTCCGATCGGCGCGCACGTCCGCATGACCAGTCCGGGTGCGATCTGGTGGCAGTCGCCCACGGACGTGGACGACGTAAATCTCTATCTGGTTGCGTCGGACGCCGGCGTGAGCGCAAAGATTCAAGTGTGGTGATCTGGAACCTTGCCTGTGGAATCCTCGGAGTGCAGGTATGGTGAGGAGGAAGGAAATGCGGTCAAAAGTCGAAAGTCAAAAGTTGAAAGTTGAAAGTCAAAGGTCAAAGCTCTGGTTGTGTACAGTTTGGCTCTTGCTTTTGACGTTCAACTTCCGACTTTCAACCGGTTTTCCCCAGCAGCCGCAGGCGCAGGCCGGCCAGCCGATCTATCCCATCAACGCGAAATACGTGCAAGGGTTCGGGCCCGGCTACTGGCCGACGGCGGGGTCACAGCTAACTTTGAATCTGGCCCCGGGGACAGCGGTTTGCAGAAACACGGTTCAGACCTACACCGGTGGCACGCTCACCCTGACGGCCAGTACGACGAATTACGTGTATCTCGACGCTGCGAACAACTGCACTCCGACGTCCAACACCGTGGGCTTCAGCTCCACGAGCATTCCCATCGCGCAAGTCACCACCGGTGCGACGGCAATTACCTCGATCACGGACGTGCGGACGATGTTCGTCGCGAACGCGTCCGGCGCCGTCACCAGTGTAGGGATGACCGGCGACGGCGTGATCTTCAACACGGCTGTGCAAGGCTCGCCGATCACCACGAGTGGAACGCTCATACCGCAACTTCTAACGCAGACGGCCAACAGGATCTTGGGTGGGCCCAGTTCGGGTAGTGCGGCCGCGCCGACGTTCCGGTCGCTGGTCGGGGCCGATCTCCCCACCCCTTCGGCAAATGCGTTGGGCGGAGTCAAATCCGTTACCTGCGGGAGCGGCCAGTTTGTTGATCAGATTTCCACCTCGGGTACGGCTGCGTGCGCCACTCCGACCGGCGGGGGCGGGAGCGACTATGGCCTAGGCAACGGGACAACGGTCATTGATGCCACCTTGTACGCAGGTGCCGATTTCGGCTCGAAGGTCAACGCGGCCATCGCCGCCTTGCCTTCGACAGGCGGCACTGTCGATGCGCGAGGGCTGGGCGGCAATCAGAATATGTCAGTCAGTATCGTGCTTGGGACGAACACGACGCTTTTGCTCCCGGTGGGTACCGTCACGCGGGCATCCGGCGCGCAATTCATTACTGGCAACGGCGGCATCGTGAAGGGCGCTGGGAAGAACCTAACTTACGTCATTGGCAATGACAATTCTGCGGCAATCGTGAGAAGCGCCACAGGCGCCGCTCAAGAGATTACGGGTTTGACTATTCAGAACAGCGGACTAGGACCGTGCGTAGACTTGACCTATGGGGGCTCTGGCACGCTCAACGCAGCCGTTCACGACAACGTCTTTGAGTGCGCGACGGGATTGATATTTCTAGGATACTACAACAGGGTCTGGAACAATACTTTCCTGCCCAACCCGAGCGGCGTCCTCTGGTCGGGCGTCTTGATGGATGGGACCGACATCGTGAATTCCAATCACCTTTGGGATAATGTCTATAACGGCGGGACGGGCACAGGTGTTTTTACGCGGGGCGGATACGCGAACACATTCGACGGAAAGCCGGACGCAGAAAGCATTGGGCTCGCGTACTTCGTGGATGGGGGAGCGGAGCACATCCACGACCTGTATACCGAGGCTGCAGGCTGCACCTCGGCCTGGGCGGCTTCGACTCAGTACGGCCTCGGGGCAATCCTCAAAGACTCGAATAATAACTGTGAAGTTGCAACGGCAGCAGGAATCAGTGGGAGCGGCAGTCATCCCACCTGGGCTACCAATCAGGGCGATCCTACGACGGACAACACAGTTACCTGGATGATGTACAACGGGTATTTGCTTACTAGTGCCGATCCTGGTTGGCCGGGCAGCAACTCCATTGTCTTAGCCCCCGGATCGCAAACAGGCCTTGTTGATGGCGTAGGGAACGGCGCTCTCGACCTTGATTTAATTGTGAACGGAAACTACACGAACGAAATCAACACCCAAGGAAACAGCGCCTGGGGCTCCGGGGGGATATCACCGCAGTCGGTCACGGCGGACAGGTTTCTCGGCTTCCTGCTCGGTCCCTACAATAACGACTCTGGATATAACGCACGAGCAAGCTTCAATTTTAGAGGCCTAATTCAGGGGGGCAGTGCATTGACATTTTACGGGCCGGAAGTCGATGGTATCGGCACGGCTTGTTCAGCAGGTGGCGTCTGCGGGCACCTGCCGTTTCACATCGGCCTAGTGCACAGCTCAGCGGGAATTCAGGACTTCGGGTCAGTGATGGTCAATCCCTTACCCACACCAGCGGCCCCGACACTCTCGTACAGCGGCCCCTCGGGGGCGAACTCCTACACCTTCTACCTTGTGGCAAACGTCGCAGGCCAGCAGACGCTTGCCAGTACGGGCGCGACCATCCACAATGTGGGAACCCTGAGCGCGAGCAATTGCATCACCGTCCAGGTTCCGACAACTTACCAGTACACCGACCCGATCAGAGGCGATTCCTTTCCCGATCTATGGTCAACAGTTCGTTGGGATATCCTCCTGGGCGACACAGCCCACAGCGTTGCCACGAGAGGTTTTGTTCCCAGCACCGGCTATAGCTACTGTGGAGGCGCAACATCAGGGTATAGCGCCCCGACGCGGAACAGCACGGGCGACGCCTCTTTTGGTGGCAAGCTGACCACAGCGAATAACACCCTAGACGACGGCTCGGGCAATGCCTCATTCACGGGCAAGGTCACATCGGGAACGGCCGGCTTCTGCATCAGCACGAACTGCGTAACCTCACTGACGCAAGGAACCGTCACCAGCGTTGGCCTTTCGATGCCGGCAATCTTCTCGGTCTCCGGCTCCCCGGTGACTAGCTCCGGCACGTTGACGGCAAGTTGGGTGGCTCAGAACGCCAACCTCGTTTTCGCTGGACCAAGCTCCGGGAGTGCCGCCGCTCCCACGTTCCGCACGCTCGTCGGGGCGGACCTTCCGACACCCACTGTTTCTGCTCTGGGCGGCCTCAAGGCTTTGGCAAGCGCGACCTCCCACGATTGGGTGCAATACGTTGACACCTCCGGCACTCAGCAGTTGAGCCAACCCGGATTTGGAGACATAAGCGGCACGATTGCGAGTAGTCAATATGGTTCGCAGACCGCGAACTATGTGCTCGCGGCGCCAAACGGCTCAAGCGGCAACCCGACGTTCAGAGCACTCGTCGGGGCGGACCTTCCGAATCCCTCGGCGTCGACCCTGGGAGGTGTCGAGTCCATCGCTTCGGCGAGTCACAACTGGATTTCGTACATCGACACCTCCGGTGTCCCGCATCAGTCCCAACCTGCGCTCAGCGACCTCACGGCTACTTTCAACAGCCCGCTTAGCCTTTCGACAAACACTCTGTCGTGCACAAACTGCGTCACCGGCTCGTCTCTAACCTCGGGGCAACTTGTAACTGGCAACGCTGGTAGCGCGATTCAGGTTGGGAATCTCTCGGGCGACGTGACAACCTCGGGCGGTACGGTCACGGTCGTGGGAAAGGTCAACGGTGTGGCGTACCCCGCCAGCCCTTCGACAAATCAGGTTCCTGTAATTACCGGCGCCAATACGATCACCTATGAAGCGGTGCCGAACGCGGCGCTGGCCAACTCGTCCGTGACGTTGAACGGTCAAGCCGTTTCGCTGGGGTCGTCAGGCAACGTGAATTCCGGGGCGACGGCGCATTCCGTAGCTCTGAATCAGAGCGCCGGCAGCGCCATCACCGGCGTGACGCTTGGCGCACACCAAACTCTAGTTGGCGCGGCCAGCGCCGATCCCGGCGCGAAGACCATTCCCGACTGCCAGGACAGCAGCGGCAATCACTTGAACTATACGCAGACCACAGACGCCTTCAGTTGTGGTACGAGCGGTGGCGCGGGCGGCGGCGCGAACCTGACGCTGTCGAATCTCACCAGCCCCACCGCGATCAACCTCACCACGCTGACGTTCGCCGGAGCAGCGGGCATCACGGCGAGCGGTACGAACCAAAACGTTACGCTCATGCCCAATGGAACAGGCATTGTGAATGCGGCCGGTGGCAGTCTCCTCGTGGCTCCTACGGCGGTTTACGGCGGTGATAGTACTAGCGCTCGTGCGCAGGTAAAGTCCGGCCTCGATATATTAGGCCAGACTGGTGTGACTGGCGGGGATGCCGTGCTCTGGATGCGCACGGCTACGGGGAATGCCCAGTTTCTCTACTACGTGGACGATGCTAGCGGTTGGGGCGTTTTTGATGCTATCGCTGGAAAACAACCGCTCGCTGTGGCACCCGCGAGTCCAGACTACGCCCTGTATATTCGTCCAGCCGGCGTCAGCATCAACAGCCTGGCGGCGGCGGCGAGTAACTACCTCTGCTACAACACGACAGTAGATTCGGGCTTCAAGACCGTGTCAACCTGTTCGACCTTGCCGGCGAGCCTGTTGCCCGCGCCCACAGCGAGCACATTGGGCGGCATCGAGTCCATCGCCTCGACGAGTCATCAATGGGTCTCGTACATTGACACCTCAGGAGTACCGCACGAGTCGCAGCCAGCGTATAGCGATTTGAGTGGGTACCCCAGTCACACCAGCGTCGTGGGCCAGCTGAGCGCCGACGTTACCATGACGACCGCCAACACATTCTACGACGGCCCGTCCACGGCGCTTACGGCGGGAACCTGGTTGCTGAATGGTTCTGTCGACCTGCAGACGACGAGCGTCACGGCTGCGGTGAACTTTACCTGCAAGTTGTGGGACGGGACAACGGTCGGGTCTGCGGGATTCTCCGCCATCGGCGCCACGTCCAGCGCGGCGGTGAAGAACGTCCAGATGGCGCTGACCGGCATCGCGTCCCCGGGCGGCGCGGCCACCTGGAAGATCAGCTGCACATCGACGACGGCCTCTCAGCTGATCAAGGCTGCACCGAGCAGCAATTCGCCCGGCAATTACGCGAGTACCCTGGTTGCCGTGCGGATACAGTGACAGCGTCCCGAACGCGTGAGGTCTGGAATGTTGAATCTGGAGCCTGAAATAGCGACGGCAGGTAGGCGTGAGGGCTGGGAAGAGCGGTGCTCGCGGTCGCTGTAGCCACCCCAAGATTTGACCGGCTGGCGTGGAAGCGCCGGCGGGGACGGTCTTTGTAATCAGGCTAGGTCGCCCGGTGCTAGGCTCAGGCGATCGGCCTGACTTGCGTCTCTCCCTACCATTGAGTTGCAACTTTACTCCTGCCTATCGCGGTCCACTCCAGCCTATTTCGTCCCCGCACTCCAACCTACCGCGCCCCCCACCGACTTGGGAAGCGTGGTGCCCGCATCGTATAATCAGGGCCCTGTCGAAAGGGAGGCTAACCATGGATCGTCACGCGGCGTGGGAACTACTTTGCGAGTACACGAAGAACGAGAATTTGCGCAAGCACGCGCTAGCCGTGGAAGCCTGCGTGCAGGCCTATGCGCGCAAGTTTGGCGAGGACGAGCAGAAGTGGGGCGTGGTGGGGTTGATTCATGACTTCGATTACGAGATGTATCCGAACGCTCCCGACCACCCGCTGAAGGGCAGCGAGATTTTGAAGGAGAAAGGTGTTTCGGAGGAAATTCGCCGCGTCATTCTGGGCCACGCCGATTACACGGGAGTTCCCCGCGACACGCTGCTGGCCAGGACGCTGTTTGCGTGCGATGAGCTGGCGGGCTTCATTACCGCCTGCGCGCTGGTCCGTCCCGACCGGATCGCGAGTCTGGAAGCGAAGTCCGTACGAAAGAGAATGAAGGACAAGGCTTTCGCCCGCTCCGTCAGCCGCGAAGACATCACGAAGGGCGCGGAAGAGCTGGGCGTTCCTCTCGATGAGCATATTACTTTCTGCATTGCCGCCATGCGTAATATCGCAGATCAGCTCAGCCTCGCTTCTGCCAGTGCGGCTCCTGGCGCATCAGGCAGTCAATAGGGGCGAGCGGTCGGTAGCATCCTGATTTGGGCCCCAGTGTTCCCTCTGTCATCCTGAGCCCGTTCGTTTCACTCAGGGTAAACTCCACGAGGGATCGCTGCATCCGCCAATTGCCATCCACACTGTCACCTTGAGCCCGTTCTGTGGGCGAAGGGTCTGCAGTTGGTTCTGGCGCCAGGACAGAACTGCAGATTCTTCGTCGTCCCGATCAGATCGGGACTCCTCAGAATGACAGCGGCGCAAGGGTTTTTGGCAAGCCTGGTGATACGCGCCGAACAAGGACACTGCTCCGCGTTGGTTTCATCCCGGCTCAGCCATCTCACCAAGTCACCTGTTGAAGATAAGTCGGAACCGTGACCTCCCAGTGGAGCTGTCCCGCAATTCGCTGCCGAAGAGCTTCGCTCGCTTTGGGTTCGCCATGGACCAGGAAGGTTTTTCCGGGGGCTTTCGGGAACCGCGGCAGCCAGGCCAGGATTTCTCCGTAGTCCGCGTGGGCGCTCAAGCTCTCGATGGTCTCAAGGCGCGCGCGAACGCGCACTTCGTGGCCGTACATCTTCACGGCCTCGGCGCCGGATTGAATGGCCCGCCCGCGCGTTCCCGCCGCCTGGAAACCCACGAACAGGACCGTATTGCGATGGTCCGGCAGGCAACGCTCCAGATGATGGACCACGCGGCCGCCCGTCGCCATGCCGCTCGCCGAGATGATGACCATCGGGTACCGCGCCTCGTTGAGCTGTTTTGATTCGTCCACCGTCTTGTCAAAGTGCAGATCGGGCGGTGAGAAGGGCTTGATTCCCTGCGCTTCCAGCGTCTCCAATTCCAGGTCGTGCTCCTCTTCGTGCTTCTCGTAAAGATGCGTGACGTCGATGGCCATGGGACTGTCGACATGGATCGGCAGCGAGTGCAGCTTGTTCCGTTCGATCAATTCCCGAAACAGGTAGAGCAACTCTTGCGTGCGTCCCACCGCAAAGGACGGAATCACCACCGTCCCGCCATAGGCGGCCGTGCTCTCCACGATCGATGCCAGACGCGCGCCAATGTCTTCCTTCGGATGCAGTCGGTCGCCATAGGTGGATTCCAGCAGCATGTAATCGAACCCGTCTTCAGGCACCGCCGGTTCAGGAATGATCAACTGCGGGAAGCGGCCCAGGTCTCCGGAGAAGAGCAGTTTCTTGGTCTTTCCGTTTTCCTGGACCGTCACCTCGACCATCCGCGCGCCCAGGATGTGTCCCGCGAAGAAAAGCTTCAGCGAGAAATGCGAGGATAGTTCCTGCGGCTTCAGCCCGTCCACTGCCCGCAAGTATTCGAGCGACTTCACCGCTTCCTCATAGGTGTAAAGCGGCAGCGCCGGCGTATGTTTACTGAAGCCCTTTTTGTTTGCGAACGCCGCGTCTTCTTCCTGCAGATGGCCGGAATCCGGAAGAACGATTTTGGCGAGATCCACCGTGGCTGATGATGCCAGGATCTGGCCGCGAAAGCCGTCTTTCACCAGGCGCGGAACGTAGCCGAGGTGATCCAGGTGAGCGTGTGTCAGCACCAGCCATTGCACGCTTGCGGGCGGCACGGGCAGGGGGTTCCAGTTGCGCAGCCGCAACTCCTTGTCGCCTTGGAAAAGCCCGCAGTCAATCATCAAGCGCTCACCGCCGGCTTCCAGGAGATACTTCGAACCGGTCACCGTGTCCGTCGCGCCGAGAAAAGTGAGAGTTGCCATAGTGTGTCAGTCCCTGGGGACCGCCAAGAATCTCAACTCGGGCATGGGAAAATCCTTCGCATAGTCCGTGGCAAGTGGCAGATTCAAGCTGAGCGCCACAGCGGCAATCATCGCGTCAGGCAAGCTCAAAGTCTTGCCGCGTCGCCGCCACTTTGCTCTCAATTCGCCAGCATTCCGAGCTGTTCCGCGGTCAATCTCCACGTACTTTAGGTTGTCGAAAAACTCAGCGGTTGCCCGAACCTCCTCCGGGCGCATGCCTGAGTACACCTCTGCTATGTTGATAGCACAGCATGCAAGATCATGGCCCTCCCTAAGCAAACTCTCCAGCAATTCCTGGCGGCCGCGCCGACGCCGCAGCGTATCGATCATCACAGAAGTGTCAAGGAGTATGGTCATGGCCGAGCGCGGCGGGTGCGTCGCATCGAAGCTTTGTCAGCTTCGCGTCGCAGTTTCCTCACCCAGGCCGCGGCGCCGCCCGCTGCGTCGATGTCCGGATGGTCGTCAGGATTCCACGCGGGAGTCTCCCTTCCGAGAAAAGCCAGAAGACGGCGGCGCCTTACCTCGCGGCGGGCGACCTCTGCCAGGAAGGCGCTCCGGTGCCGCTTGCCGACCAGGCTATCGATCTCCACAACGAGATCCTTTGGCAAGATGATGTGTGCTCGACGGGTTAACATATCTAGTTCATTCCTAGTGTGCTTTCAATATACGCTAAGCCTGCGGGGCATGGCAAGTCTTCTTAAGTCACCACTGACTCCTGGTACTCTCCGAATACTTTCCGCAGCCGGTCGGAAATTTCTCCCACGGTGGCGTAGGCCTTGACGGCATCGAGGATGGCGGGCAGCAGATTGCGATCGGAGCGCGCCGTCTCCTCCACCGCTCCGAGCGCTGCGTCCACGCGTGCGGCGTCGCGGCGTGCCCGCAGCTTGGCCAGCCGCTCGACCTGCGCGCGCTCGGTTTCGGGATCGATGCGCAGGAGGGGGGGCGAGGCGCTGGTTTCGTCCACGTACTGGTTCACGCCCACCACCACGCGCTCGCCGGCCTCGATGGCCCGCTGATATTCGTACGCGGCCTGCTGGATCTCACGTTGCACGTAACCCGACTCGATGGCCCGCACCATGCCGCCTGCCGCTTCGATCTTGCGCAAGTATTCCAGGGCCTTGGCTTCGATCTCGTTCGTGAGCTTTTCGATCGCGTACGAACCCGCCAGCGGGTCTACCGTGTTCGCGACGCCGCTTTCCGCGGCCAGAATCTGCTGCGTCCGCAAAGCCAGCAACGCGGAAGCCTCCGTGGGCAGAGCCAGCGCCTCGTCCCGAGCATTGGTGTGCAGCGATTGCGTCCCGCCCAGAACCGCCGCCAGCGCCTGCAGCGTCACGCGCACGATGTTGACGTGGGGCTGCTGCGCGGTGAGCGTTGAGCCCGCGGTTTGCGTGTGGAAGCGGAACATCCAGGAGCGCGGGTCCTGCGCCTTGAAGCGCTCGCGCATCAGGCGCGCCCACAGCCGCCGCGCGGCGCGGAACTTGGCGACCTCCTCCAGCAAATCGTTGTGCGCATTCAAGAAGAACGAAAGACGCGGCGCGAACTCATCCACGGCCAGGCCACGGGCGAGCGCGGCTTCCACGTAAGCAATCGCGCCGCCCAGCGTGAAAGCCACCTCTTGCACGGCGGTGGAGCCGGCCTCGCGAATGTGGTAGCCGCTGATCGAAATCGTGTTCCACTCGGGAGCACGCTCGCGGCAGAAGGCGAAGATATCCGTCACCATACGTAGCGCGGGCCCGAGGGGATAAATGTACGTCCCGCGCGCGATGTACTCTTTCAGAATATCGTTCTGCACCGTTCCCGCAAGGCGACTGAGATCAGCGCCCTGCTTTTCCGCCACGGCAAAATAGAGCGCCAGCAGAATCGCGGCGGTGGCATTGATGGTCATCGACGTCGAGACGCGCTCCAGGGGGATTCCCTCAAAAAGCGTTTCCATGTCTTCCAGCGAATTAATGGCCACGCCCACGCGGCCCACTTCCCCGCGTGCCAGGGGATGATCGGAGTCGAGTCCAATCTGCGTGGGAAGGTCAAACGCTACGGAGAGGCCCGTCTGCCCTTGCGAAAGCAGATAGCGGTAGCGCGCGTTCGACTCGCGCGCCGCGCCGAAACCCGCATACTGCCGCATCGTCCAGAGACGGCTGCGGTAAAGCGTTGGGTAGACGCCGCGCGTGTAAGGGTATTCGCCGGGATAGCCGGCCTCGCGCTCGTAGTCCCAGCGGGCAAGGTCCTCCGGCGCGTAGAACCTCTTGAGCTCCAGGCCCGAGCCCGTGGTGAACTTCGAATTGCGTTCCTTGCCGTCCTGTGCGGCCATAGAAAGCAGCCCGCGTCGCGTCTGGCGGCAGGCCGTCGGATCGTGCCTTGCGGCGTTAGCGCACGTTTCGGGCCTTTACAAAAGAGTAAAGGCAGAAAATCGCCAGCAGTACGGTGAATCCTCCCAGCAGACTGAAGCGCGCCGGGCCCACCTCGGGAGCTTCCCGGTAATATTGCCATTCCGAAAAAGTCACCGCCGCACCGGCCACGGCCAAGAACATAAAGGCCAGCCCGACCAACATGTGGAACAACCGCTGCGTGTGGAGGAACCAACGACCAAGAAGATTTCCGAGTCGACTCAAAGTCTTCCTTTCCTGCCCACTGCGGGCCCTTTCGAGCTCAGGTACGCTATCGTAAGGACAAACGCCACCGCAGTCAAATATCCAGCCGCGCGTCCACCCGCTGGAGCGCCGGACCGGCGACGGCGTGCGGCAAGCAGGTTCTGGTGGCCCCGCAAGAAGCCGCCCGTCCTGCCGGAGCTGGGTTTCACCTTGACAGTCTTTCGCGGCCAATCCTAGAATGATGCTTGTACGCCAGCCTCGATCGTCCGGGTGAGCCTTGGAGCTCGACGAGAATTTCAAACGCCTGGTCAAGGAATTGGGCGACGCCATTAACGAGTCCCTGTCCGATTCCGAAAGAATCGCCGAGGTCATGTCGCGCATCCGCAACGCCGGCTATGACCTCTTCCTGGTTCTCGAAGTTACCATCGGCTTCAACAAGCGTGGCGAGGTTAACCTGGTGCATCGCCAGAAACTGAACGCCGAAGGGCGGCCCGATCCCCAATTCCGGCTGACCACGCAGGACACGCAATTCCTCCGCGCCCTGAAAATCAACGTGGATGAAGACCTCGAGCCCTAAGGGGATTCTTCCCTCCGGCATTTCATCGCCTCTCCCGCCCTGGCCTACCGGACCCGCCCCGCTTGACACACCCGGAACGTGAAGTTTAGGATTCATTCATGCAAACTCCCGCTATTCGACGCCCGGCGGTGGCGGGAAGATTCTATCCTGCCAAGCCGGAAACTCTGACCCGGCAGCTCGATCAATATCTCACTTCCGAAGGGGCTGCGACGGAGAAAAGCGCAGCCGCGCTGGGCTGCCTGGTTCCGCACGCCGGTTACATGTATTCAGGCCTTGTGGCGGGAGCGGTCTTTCGCCGGCTGCCGGCGCGCGCCGCTTACATCATCCTTTGCCCCAATCACACCGGGCGCGGCGCACCCCTCGCGATCATGTCCAAAGGCGAGTGGCTAACCCCCCTGGGGGCCGTGCAGGTGGACGGCGAGCTGGCCGGAAATCTGCGTCATTCCTGCCACCTGCTTATGGAAGATGCGGAGGCTCACGAAGACGAGCATTCCCTGGAGGTGCAACTTCCCTTCCTGCAGCGCAGCGTGGGCGCATTCACCTTCGTCCCCATCGCCATCGGCGTGAGTCGGTTGGCGGCCCTGGAAGCGTTGGGGCACGGAATTGCCCAGACCCTGAAGGGCTCGCCGGGCGCGGTGCTGATCGTCGCTTCGAGCGACATGAACCACTACGAGCCGGACGACGTCACGCGCCTCAAGGACCGCAAGGCGATTGACCATATCCTGGCTCTTGATCCCGCCGGCCTTTATGAGGTTCTCCGCCGCGAGGACATTTCCATGTGCGGTTACGGCCCCGCCATCGCCATGCTCACGGCGGCCAAAGACCTGGGTGCAACGCACGCTGAACTTATCCGCTATGCCACCTCCGCCGACACCAGCGGCGACCGCAGCGCCGTCGTCGGCTACGCCGGCATCATAGTTTCCTGAGGGCGACTTGCCACGCTTCCCGCCCGCACCCCTTGGGCTCGGCATCCTTGGAGAGCGGCGGCAGGACCGCTGGGCCTTGTTTCTCTCGCGCTTTTCGCCCGCCCTCCGTCCTCTGTCGTGAGAAATTCAGGTTACTTCCGCTTCCTCCGCTACGATGCCCGCTAGAAATGCGAAGGCGCGCTCACCTCTCGCGAGGATGAGCGCGCCCGGGTTGTTGTCACCCCCGCGCAACCTGCCTGCGGCAGGCACGCGGGGGGGCCACGGTATCCTGGGTTCCCGCCCCGACTGCGTCGCGGTGGGAATGACGACTATGACGCAGCAGAGCCCGCCGCACACACCGCGGCTCGACGCACCTTGAACCTAGTGATGTCCATCACCGGTAGTCGTGCCTCCGGCGTGGCCTTGTCCGCCCCCGCCACCCCCAGATCCACCTCCGGCGTGAACGCCTCCTGACACGGAGGGTCCCGTCCGAGCAGGTGCGACCGAAGGACCTCCCCGGCTTGCAGAGGGAGCGTGGATGCCCATTTCGCCCCGTGGGAACGCGTCCACCCGGGTCGCGGCAGCACCGGGCGCAGGCGCAACCGTGGTAGCCCGCGCGCCCCCCACCGGACTCGGGTGCAACAAGCCTGGGGCCTCCGCAGCGTGCATGCCTAGGTCGGGCTTCCCGCTCGGTAGTGGTTCGGCCAGTCCCGGCTTCGCCACCGGGGCGGCGGTCACGGTCGGTTCCGTCCGCGCGACCGGCGATTCCTGTGCCGGCGTCACGCGGCCGGTGTTCACGTAGCGGCCCCCCTGGGGATCATAGACGATGCCCGAATCGGGCGGAGCCACGCCGACCCGTCGTCCCGGCATCGCGGGCGCTGCTGCGCCCCCAGGGCCCACCACAGGCGCCCCCTGCCCAGCCTTCACCGTGAAGGTCTTGGCCGGTGCGGAGGGATCACCACGAGCCGGTCTTGGGCCATTGCCCAGGGTGATGGCTCTCACCGGAGCCTGCGCGGCGGGTTGCGGGACGGGCGGGCCCGGCAGCATCGTTGCCACCGTCGGCTGAATCCCCGGCCCTTCAATCTTCTCTCCAGTGCTCGGGTTGAAGCCCAGCGCGCTGCCGGGATTCACCACTCCGCCCTTGCGGAAGGTGTCGGCGCTCACCACTGCTCCGCCGCCACGGGCGCCGTCCACGCCGACATTCGGGGTGGGTTTCCCGTGCACCGGGTGCGGTCGCGGAACCCAAGTGATGCCGGCTCCGCCGGGATTCGCGGTGGGTGTCCCGTGCACCGGGTGTGGCCGCGGAACCCAACCGATCCAACCCGGGCCCGTGTACCATGTCACTAGGGCTGGCGACCACATCCCGCAGGCTTCGGGGAACCACACCCACCCCACTCCCTGCACAAACTCCCATGCCCCGCAGTGGTAGGGCAGCCATCCCCACGGCTCAGCGGAAATCCAGGTGTAGCCCCAACCCGGATACCAGCACCAGCGGCCCGCCGAGTAGGGCGCCCAACCGTAAGCCATCCCGGTGGGGATCCATCCATAACCCCATCCCGGCAGGTTAGACCAGTTGCCGTACTCCCCGAGGTCGCTCCACCCGTAAAGCGAATCCCCCGTGTTGCCCGTGTAGTTGGACGGCAGGGGACCGGTCTGCGCCGTCTCCACGCGATTCTCGCGGTCCTCCACCCAGCGGTCCCAATCGTCTTTGGTAATGCCCTGCGAGAGGGTGGCCGGCTCACTCGCGCCCGGCCGTAGCTCCAGCACGGAATTCTTTTCGAGCGCCCAGGTTCCTATGTTGCTCGCCACATCCACCGTGCCCTTGAAGACCTGCACGCGCTCCACGCCGCGGTCCAGGTCCACACGAAAGAGTGTGTTGTCCCGCGCCGTCAGCGTGCCGCTCGGCGTAACCACTTCATAGGAATCTTCGCCATTGTCGAGCCGCGCCTGGAACGTCGCGTAACCCTGCTCGAGCTGAACGTGATTGATCTTGCCGCCGCCCGCCGTCAGCGCCAACTGGGTGAAGTCCAGCATGGCGAGTTGGCCCAGCCGGATCGTGCCGCCATTTTCAAACTGCACTTCCGCAAAACTGTTTTCTCCCGTGGAAAGCTTGAAGCCTTCCTGCAAAGGCGTGTTGACCGGCGCTTGGGCCCACCCCTGCACATCGGGCCGCGCGACGGTCACCTCACCTTCCACGAAACTCAGACGAACGATGCGCGCGTGAGAGTACTCCTGCGCCCAAGCCGGATTTGCCGGAGGCAGAGAGAACATGCCTGCCACCAGAGCCAGAAGGAAGAAGCACCTGCGCGGTTTCATGGGGCACCTCCCCGCCATCAATTGCATGGCGTCCCACCCCTTGATCGTACACCTACCTAGACGTACCAGGTAGCTCAAAAGTTGCAGTCTGTGGCGTCCCGAAGGTCTGTCCGTACAGCGATTTACGGGCGTCACGGGCATGCCTGCGGCTGCTAGCATCCTGAGTCGGAAGTTAGCACACAAAGTCCTCCCGTTGCGGGCGGCCGTTCCACAGCCCCGACAGGGGCGCGAGATAGTAGCCCAGGGCGCGAGCCCTGGGGGACGGAGCCCTCACCCCGCCTTCGGCACCCCTCTCCCGCGCGGGCGGGAGAGGGGACGGGGATGAGGGAGGGTTCGCTAACCCACGGCTGACGCCGTGGGCTACCTTCTTTCGCCCCGATGCATCGGGGCTGAGTTCATCAACGAACTTCTGACTCAGAACACTAGTTATTCTCTTGGATGCGTTTCAGGATCTCCTGGGCACGGGACTGCGCCAGGTGTAGAAAGCGGGGATTGCTCACAATCTTTTCCAGCGTGGGGACCAGCAGCTCAGTCTCGAGCAAACTGTGCTCGTCGAGCTCGATTTGGATTTGGCGCAACTGCTGGGGCAAGCTCAGGGGGTCGTACTTGATGGCATAGTCGAGTTGGGCGATATGTTCCTCGACGTTGCTGATTCTCTCGAACAGGTCGGTGAGTTGCTGGGCGGTGCGGTTCTCGGTGTAGTTGAATTGCACCCGGCTGACCTGTCCGCCGGCTTCGTAGGTCAGGGTCTTTTGGCCCAGGTTCGCAACTTTGTGGCGACTTTCGAGGGTGAGGGAGCGAAAGTAGCCCAGTGACTCGGCCAGGGAAAAAAGGCGTTGCGTGGTGGCGGGAGAAATCTGCAACGGACGCGGGCTCGGCGCGTCAGCCAGCTTGCGCCCGTCGTACGTCCCTTGGCTGTTTGCATCCACGCTCAAGGCCACGTACTCGGGGACGCTGCCCTTCAGGGATTTGGTAAAGGCGAGCCGGGCGATGGGCCTGGAATCCTGCGCCAGCACGGCGTAAACGCACGGAACCAGCCCCAGGATTATCACCGCCAGGTGGAAGAAGCATTGCCGACGAAGGATTGACCGGAACGTAATCTCGGAACCACCGCCTTTCGTCATTTCTTCTGATTCCTGGCAAGGCGCAGACCCCAGCCGCAGGCTGCTGCTTCAGGCTGCGAGCCGAGTCTCGATCTGGGTGAAGGGGAATCCCCCAGCCCTTGCAGGTCTTCCCCGTTGGTTTGTGATGCACCAGCGGCGGAGGCGGAACACTTCCCTCCTAATCCAGGAGGGGACCCCGCTGGCCGCTACTTGGTCTGCGTGAGGGCGTGCAGCTCCGCCTCTTCGATGTCGAAGTTGGCGTACACGTGCGAGACGTCCTCGTGGTCTTCCAATTCATCCATCAGGCGCAGCATCTGGTCGGCCTGCTTGCCGGTCAGCTTCACGTAGTTCTGCGGCACCATGGAGACTTCCGCGGCCGCCGGAGTGATCTGCGCGGCCTTCAAGCGTTCCACGACGTTGTGGAAGTTTTCGGGACTGGAAAGAATCTCCCAGTTGCTGCCGTCATCGTTCATGTCATCAGCGCCCGCGTCGGTGACGAGCTCCAGCAGCTTTTCCTCGTCCGCCTTGCCTTTCTCCACAACCACGTAACCCTTCTTGTGGAACATCCACGCCACGGAGGCGCCAAACGTCCCGCCGTGCTTGGCGAAGACGTGGCGGATTTCCGAAGTCGTACGGTTCTTGTTGTCGGTGGTGACTTCCACGATCATGGCGACGCCGCCCGGCCCGTATGCCTCGTACACGCACTCTTCGTAGGTCGTGCCGGGCAGCTCGCCGGTGCCCTTCTGGATGGCGCGCTTGATGTTGTCGGCCGGCATGTTTTCAGCCTTGGCGGCAGCCACCGCCGCACGCAGGCGAGGATTCCCAACCGGGTCTCCGCCGCCCACCCGCGCCGCCACGGTGATTTCCTTGATCAGTTTGGTGAAGATCTTTCCACGGCGCGCGTCCGCCGCGCCCTTCTTGTGCTTGATGGTTGCCCACTTAGAATGGCCTGACATAGGAAAGCTGTCCTTTCAACTCGTTGGGTCGATTCTCATGCCAACCCGCTGCGACCGGAAGTGGGTGGCCCGAGAATGACCATAGCGCAGGGAAAATGTTACCACAAGCCCCCGCCGGAAGCTACGCGCACCAATTCCTGATGTGGGGACAGCCAAGGCTTTGATGCTCGCCGGGGACGGGATGACCTGAGGCGACTGGATCATCGAAAACTAGGTCGTGCGGACCGTCTCGGTCCGCGCCTATGTCCTTTCTGATCAGGGAGAATTGTACAGGCCGTTCGTTGGTTGCCCATCAAACTGCCGCGGCTTCCGCCGCATGAATAATCTTTCCGCAAGACATCTCGAGTCTCGTCCTGCGCGTCAAGCTCTTCCACCGACCGCCGTTGCCGTGGAGTTTTATAACCAGGGAGTGCGCGAAGGTTCGGCGCGAAGTAGTGTGCGGTGACGAATCGCACCACCCCCTCACTCGTCCCGGCTTGCCGGGACGCCCTCTCCCCCAAGGGGGCGAGGGGGGGCCGGGGGAGAGGAGGTCATAGGACGGCTTGCTAATACGCCACCCCAGTTGCGAAGTGCCACGCCAAAAAGGCTGTTCCTGGGCAAGGAATCCACACCCGTAGACGAGAGAAGGGACGAGACCGGAGCAGTGGGGACCCATTGCAAGTGGTGATTGATTCAATCGCACCTGACGCCGGTGTGGCGACGGACAACACTTCAGCGGACGCAGTAGTGATAAGATTGCTGGCTGCGTATGAAGTTTCCGGCCGAAAAACAGGACTGGCGCCTGATGCGCCGGATGTTCAGCACAATCGCCCCACGCTACGACTTCATCACTCGCGCTTTCTCTTACGGCATGGACCGCCGCTGGAAGCGTCTGGGTGTGAAGAAAGCGTCTCTCCCGAAGGGCGCGACGGTATTGGACTTGGCGTGCGGCACAGGTGACTTCTCCCAATTGGTACTGCGATCCTCGCCCGGCGCGAGAGTAGTCGCAGTGGACCTCACGGAGCAGATGTTGCGCGAGGCTCGTATTCGCGGCCTCACGGAGGTGGTCAGTGGTGACGCCATCGCACTGCCCTTCGCCGATGGGCTGTTCGATTGTGTTTTTGTCGGCTACGGCCTGCGCAACTTCCCCGACCTGAACACGGCGCTGAGGGAGATTTACCGCGTGACGCGACCGGGCGGGTTGATGGTGAGTCTGGATTTCTTCCTGCCAACGAACAGCCTTTTGCGCCAGCTTTATCTCGGGTACTTGTACGCCCAGGGCGCCTTCTGGGGCCTGTTGATACACGGACGTCCCCGCCTATACACGTACATTCCTGACTCGCTTCGGAGTTTCGTTTCGATGGAGGAGTTCTCTTCGTTGTTGCAGCGGATGGGATACGCGCGGGTGGACGCGCGCGCCTATATCTTTGGCGGTATCGGACTACACTGGGCGGTTAAGAGATAGTGCAAGACTGAACGCTCAAGGGAGATGGTCGCACTGAGAGTTTAGCGGGGCGAAAGACAACAGCCCACAGTGAAACCCTGCGAAAGCCGTGCAGAAAGAAAACCTCTCATTGTTCTCGCCCACGGCGGGCGTTCAATTCCAACCGAGCACCAGGTCCGCCCGCCGTGGGCAAGAGCGTATCTGCTTTGAGAGCTTGGCCTCCCATGGCTCTCGCCCCAGGCCAGATGATTCCGCCCGCTGCCCGGGCTCAGTGAACCGTGGCACGCTCTTTTCACGTGGAAACGAGAGCCAGCACAAAAGAAGGAGCGCCTCGTCGAGGCGGGATGCCCCTGCTACGTGGCGCGCTCTCTTGGGTGCCCCCGCAAACTCCTCCACCTCTACTTCCGCGCGGGCTTCAGGGTCCAGGCCTGCAGCTTGGCAAGTGACATCAGCTTTGGCGCCTGAAACCCGCGGGGAAAAATTACCCAGTCCCAGAGTGCCGGAGAATCCTCCGCCACATACTCGGCTGCCGCCAAATGCGCTGGCCCGAAGGTGACGCTCTCCGGCGGCTCGGCTTTCTGGGTCAGGGTTCCCGTGGCCTGCGCCAGTCCGACCAGATAGCTCTCCGGCGGGACGGCCCGGCTGCCCAGCCAGATGGCGTTGGGGATTTGCCCCGTCCTGTCCAGTTCGTCCTGAACATCCAGCACGGTGCGCGCCACCTGCTCCCAGGGTACGTCCAGCTTCGTCGTGAGCGGCACGGGCGCCGAGGCTGGCCCGTAAGGCGTGCCGTCCAAGATGAGCGGCTCCGCGCCCTTCCGGCGCACGATGTTCGCAAGGAATTTGTTGAGCAGATAAAAGACTTCGCTGGCGCTCAGGCTGAAGCGATCGCCCACCTGGAAAGACACCTCCGTATCCACCTGGCCCGCAATGCCGACGATTTCCGGCATCGAGAAGACGTGCTTCTGCGCTTGGTCCCGAAACAGTTGCGCCGCGTCGGAAGCCGTGAGGAAATCCACGCGCTGGAAGGACTTCATAAAGAGCACCAGATCCTCAAAGTACTTGAAGGCCTTCTCGCTCTCCTCCGGCGTCTTTACGGGCGGCATTTGCCATTCTTGCGGAGGCGGATTCGCTCCCTCGCGGAAATTCACGGCGTCCCAGAATTCCTTGTGTACGAATTCGCAGGGATGGAAATACAGGCTAATCACTCCGCCTTCCTTCCGCGACGTCATGCGCAGATAGAACTCCTGGAATTTGGCTTTGGCCGTGTCCAGATTGGACCAGCTTTCATCGGGACGAAGCTGCTCACCTTCCTGTGTGTCGAAGATGTTGAGCAGCCCCCCGTACCAAAAGGGTCGGCCTTTCAGCCCCACCTGCTTGCCCTCGTCGAGATAAACCTGCACGCCCCACTTCTGGAGCGCAGGGAAAACCTGCGGAGCCCAGGAAGCGCCCGGCTGTCCGTAAGCCACGGGGGCTTTTCCGAAGATGTGCGCCACGTCGTCAAAGCCTGGGCGTTCGCGGCGGGTGAACTCCTGCCCGCCCGTCGCCCAGTCGAGCGTCGATTCGTATTCCGCCACGGTGGGATGCTGGCTGTGCGTGTTGGAGTGATAGCCGATATCATGGCGGGCCAACGCGCCGATCACATCCTGGCGTTGGCGCCGCGCCAGCGTGCGCGCCTTCTCGCCCACCACTTTGAAGGTAGCGGAAATTCCCTGCCGCGTCAGGAACAAGGCCAGGCGTTTGGCGGCGTCGTCGCTTTGCGGCAAGATGTAGTCCTCGGTGTCAAACCAAAGCAGGATGTAAACGCGCCCAGGACTAGGGGTTTCCTCCTGGGTTCGCCCCGGCCGTGGACTAATCCCAGGGATCCTGATGGGAGGCGCGGTTGGATTCTGGCCTGGTTGCTGGGCTGGCGCCAGGGCCACAAAGGCCATCAGAACCGCTACCGCCGCAACCCATCCACATGCCCTCCAATTCCACGCCTTTCTGCTCACGCTAGTCGCCTCCCCAAAGTGCGACGCGAAAATCGCCCACGACGCCACCGCGACCTGCCGCCTGCTCGCGGATGTTAGCACCTTTTCAAGGGGAGAAGAAAGCTGGCAATGTCCCGGCCAGCCGTTTCGGAATTGACGCAGGGGGAAGCCACGTGAAGGCTTCTGGATGTAACCTTGGCGGGGATGTGTGCCGGGTCGCGAGAGACGTCAGCAAAGAACTCCTGAGCAATGCGAGGGCACGGGCTCGCCGCGCCGGCCAGACAATGTCTCCCCGTCGCGCGCACACTGACTACGAGGCCCTGCTCATTTGACATTACTTGGTTTATAATGCGCTACAGGTGGCCTATGCCCATTCTTAAACTTTCCTTTGGGAATTCCGTTTTGCGAGAGCTTCCGATCAGCACGGAACCGGTCAGCATTGGGCGGTCTCCCCAAGCCGACATTTTCATTGACAACCCGGCTGTGTCGTTCCATCACGCCAGGGTCTTCAGCCAAAGCGGCATCTATTACGTTCAGGACCTGACCAGCCTGAACGGAACGTTCCTCAATGGCGTTCGGATTTCGCAGGCGCCGCTCTCCCACGGCGACGCGATCACCGTGGGCAAGCACACAGTGCGTTTCTCCATGGATCGCCCGGGAGACACGCCGCCGCCCCCCACATCCCACCCAAGCCCTGAGGCGCAAGATTCGGCGCCGAAACTCGAGGGCACGATGATCCTCGATACCAAGATGCGGCGGGAATTGCAGGAGAGAGTCGCCATGGGGCAAGGGGCAGCATCAAGCGCGCGCGCCGCACGGGTGGGCAAACTGACCGTGCTCAAGGGTAAGACGGTGGAGAAGGAACTCTTGCTCACCTCTCAGACCTCCATGGTGGGCAAATCCGAAGGATGCGCGGTCAAGTTGAAGGGCTGGTTTGCGCCGAAAATTGGCGCCATCATCAACAAGCATGACGAGACGTACTACGTGTCTGCCGCGGCAAAGGAAGTTTTCATCAACGGTCAGCCCTTGACCGCTAAGACAGAACTCAAGGACGGTGATCGGGTGACGGTCGGCAAGGTGGAAATGCAGTTCACCTTGGTCGCATGGTAACTGGCGTCACGGGCTGCCAGCCTGTGGTCAGCAATTACCCCACCGGGCATTCCCCTCAAATGGCGCGGCACTGCTCACTGTGAAAACCCAAACAGTGATCTCCCGCCTGTTCGGTGTATGATTAGGGCGCGTCAATCGAGTAATCCTTTCTTTGATTCTGGTGTGCCCCGGAAGCCTGGAGTAATCCCTTGACCGGCCGCAGCGATCCCTGTCCTTAGGGAGGAAGAGCACGATGCCAACAAAAAAACAGTTTACTTGTGGACTCGCTGTGCTTTGCCTGGGGCTCATCTTCGCGACGAGCAAGCCGGCGGCAAGTCCTGCGGGCAGCCAACCCGACGAGACGCCGGGGATGCTGGCCCCAACTCCCCCGATGGGTTGGAACAGTTGGGATTGCTACGGACCCACGGTGACGGAAGAGCAGGTGAAAGCTCAGGCCGATTACATGGCCAAGAATCTTGCTCAGCACGGGTGGCAGTACGTCGTCGTCGATATCCAATGGTCTGAACCTGGCGCCGGGGCGCACGGATATCACCCTTTTGCCAAACTGGTCATGGACCCGTACGGACGCCTCATGCCCGCCACCAACCGGTTCCCTTCGGCCGCAGACGGCAAAGGATTCAAGCCCCTTGCCGATTACGTGCACTCGCTGGGATTGCGCTTGGGGATTCATATCATGCGTGGGATTCCCAGGCAGGCAGTGGACCAGAACACACCCATCTTTGGAACCAGCTATCACGCCCAGGACGTTGCGGACAAGACGAATCTCTGCAAATGGTTGACGGATATGGATGGCGTGGATACCACGAAGCCCGGTGGCCAAGCTTACTACGACTCGATCGTGTCTCTCTACACTCAGTGGGGCGTGGATTACATCAAAGCCGATGACATGAGTTCTCCCTTCCAGGGCCCGGAGATCGGAGCCCTCCACAGAGCCATTAGGAAATCCGGCCGCCCGATTGTTTTGAGTCTCTCTCCAGGGCCGGCGCCTCTCGACCGTGCAAAAGAGTTGGCCGCGAACGCCCAACTCTGGCGCATTTCGAATGATTTTTGGGACCGATGGAAGGATCTGAAGAATCAGTTCGACCTGTGCAAAGTCTGGGGGCCTCATAGCGGGGCCGGTCACTGGCCTGACGCGGACATGCTCCCCCTGGGGACAATCGGCCTAAAGGCGGAAGTCGGCAACCCGCGGCAGACCAACTTCACGCACGACGAGCAATTCACGTTGATGACCCTGTGGTCGATCTTCCGTTCTCCGCTGATGATGGGCGGAGACCTGCCCTCACTCGATTCGTTTACTCTCTCCTTGCTTACCAACGACGAGGTATTGGCCGTCAATCAAAAGAGTTCGGGAGGTCACGAACTGTTCAGGCGCGGCGACCAGATCGCCTGGGTGGCAGACGTTCCTGGCATGCGGGACAAGTACGTTGCCCTTTTCAACGCGGGCGAACAACCAGCTCAGGTGGACGTTCTGTGGAAGGAAGTCGGTTTGGACAAGAGTTGCAGGGTGAGGGACTTATGGCAACAGAAAGACCTGGGCAATTTGGAGGATAAACTCTCCATGACCGTCAATCCGCATGGCGCTCGCCTGTTCAGAGTCAGTCCGCTTACTTGAGGACATCCGCACACGAGGCCAGGAGATCACCTAATCCTCCCGGCCTCCACAACTGCCAAATCTTGGGGCGGGGCGGTGGGGGACACCGCCGTTGCTTCACGGTCACACCCGCCCGGATGGGTCGATTTTTTCGCTTGCCTATTCGCCTTTTATTCGCCTATAATCTGGGGTCAGCAGAAGGTCGTCAGCGGTGTTGGTCTGCGCAAAGCTGAGGGGCAGTGGAGACCACCGACAACTGGCGTTTCAAGGTTGTAGTCCGAGAACTGATGACCGATGACTGAGAACGGTTTTCCTTCGGAGATGGAGCCATGGCACTGACGCGCCGGCAAAAGCAGGTTTTTGATTTCCTGGTCGACTTCATCAACGGCCACGGCTACTCGCCGAGCTTCGAGGAGATCGGCGCGGGCCTCGGCCTGTCGTCGCTCGCGACGGTTCACAAGCACCTGCAGACCCTGGAGAAGAAAGGTTTCATCCGGCGCGGCTACAACCAAAGCCGCTCGCTGGAAGTGGTGGCGATTCCCGCTTCCGTGCCCTTTGGCAAGACCGCGGTGCGACCGTTCGGGCGGCGCAAGTCGGCTGGGAGCGAAGGCGACGGCGACCAAGCGGGCGCGCCTGCTCTCGTGCCCACGCCCGCGCTGGTGCTCGGCAACATGGAATTCCCCCTGCTCGGCCGCATCGCGGCGGGCCAGCCGGTCGAGGCGATCCCCAATGCTGAGACCTTCTCCTTCGGCGACTTCACCCGCGGGCGCGGCAGCCTCTTCGTCCTGCGCGTCAAGGGCGACTCGATGGTCGACGACCACATCTGCAACGGCGACTACATCCTGGTGGAAGGCGCGCAGACGGCTGACAACGGTGACATCGTGGTGGCGCTCATCGAAGGCACCGACGCCACGCTCAAGCGCTTCTTCCGCGAGGCCAACGGCAAAGTGCGGCTGCAGCCCGCCAACGCGCAAATGGATCCCATTCTGGTACCCGCGCGGGAAGTGAAGATTCAGGGACGCGTTGTGGGCGTGCTGCGAAAATACTGAGCCTGAGCATATCCGCATGAAACAAGGGCGCGCAACCCTTCGGCTGCTGGCGATAGCAGCCCTCGTGTGCTGGGCGGGAGCCGCCAGCGCGGAAGAGATCATCCTGAAAGACGGCCAAAAGGTTGTCGGAACCATCGTCGGCTACGAGAACAACATGTTCCGAGTCGAGACCGACTATGGCGTCGCCCTGGTCCGCAAAGACAAGGTTGCATCGGTTCAGGTCGCGAAGCCCGACGATGCCTCCGCGAAGGCTGGCGCCCCGAAACCCTCTGAAACGAAACCGAGCGGGGAGAAGCCCGCCCGCGCCGCGGCTGGGCCGGAAACCGCTCCCCGCGCGGGTGCCTCACGAGCGGCGACGGAAAAAACTCCCGCACCACAGCCCTCCGAAACGAAACCGAGCGCGGAGAAGCCCGCCCGCGCCGCGGCTGGGCCGGAAGCCCCTCCCCGCGCGGGTACCCTTCGAGCGGCGACGGAAACAACTCCCGCGCAACCTGCCCCGACCGCCGTGAGCCACCCGCTCGACGTGCCTTTGCCTGCCAATCTCCAGGAACACGTCGAGGGCAGCACCTACATCAACGACACGTTTCAGTTCTCCATGTTCAAGCCTCCGGACTGGATGATCTACGAAGGCGTGTCCAAGGAAACCGGGTCCGGCATCATGGCCATGGGCGCGGAGGATGAACAGACGCTGCTGTTTGTCGATCGCCAAGTATGGAGCGGGACTCCCAACCTGTCGAGCGACCAGGTTGAGGCCAAGCTTCGCCAGCCCTACCAGGAGTACCGGAAGATCTCCGAAGAGTCTTTCCAGTGTGATGGCTTGCCGGCGATTCGCCGGACTTTCACGGGAGTTCTGGACGGCGCCGAATGGCATGGCGTGGCGGTTTACGTCGCGCACGGGAACATGGTGTTTGGAGTCGTCGGGCTCACCTCAGCGGAGATGTTCGAATTTCAGCAGGCCATTTTCAGCAAAGTCATCAAGACGTTCCATTTTCTGACTCCAGCTCCGCCGGCAGCCGTTCTCGGCACGGCGCACTCTTCGCCCTGAGAATGGTGACCTCACGCCTTGCGCGCTCGGCCGCGCTCCAACCCTGGGAAAACGCGCACCCATTTTCAGAGGCTGCAAGGTTACAGAGCCAACCTGCAAGCATATGGCTTATAGCAAGTAAGTTGCAACTAGCAGGCGGCTACGAAACCCTAAGTCCTTATCTTTCAGCTGCCAATTGACACTTCCCCGGAATATCTCTGCCATCGAAGATGTAAGTCGTTGCTAATTCAAGGGGCGCAGGTTCTACTCTCCTCTCATGGTTCAATCTCTCGTCATCACTCTCCGCGAAGGGGTCGAAGCCGCACTCATTGTGGGAATCGTTTTGGGCTACCTCAGCAAGACGGGGCGCCAGAGCTGGAGCCGCTATGCTTGGTGGGGGTTGGTGGCCGCCGTCGCCGCGAGCCTCGGCGCTGCCTACCTGGTCTATCGGTTCGAGGTGCTGGAAGACGCCTACGAAGGCTGGCTCATGTTGATCGGCGCGGTCTTCGTCGCTTCCCTGATGTACTGGATGTGGCGAACCGGGAAGGGCCTGAAGCGGCAGATTGAATCCCGGCTCTCCGCGCTCTCTTCCTCGACCAGGCGCGGTGCCGCGTTGGGCCTCTTCCTCTTCGTTTTCCTCATGGTCTTCCGGGAAGGCGTCGAGACCGTGCTGTTCCTCGCTGCGGTTTCGTTGCGCACGAGCGAGCTGCTGAACTTTATGGGAGGCGTGTTGGGCCTTCTGCTCGCCATTGCGCTGGGCGTCGCTTTCTTCAAGGGCAGCCTGAAAGTTGATCTCCGGAGATTCTTTGCGGTCACCACCCTGGTCCTGTTTGTGGTGGCGGCGCAGCTCCTCGTTTCCGGCGTGCACGAGCTTTCGGAAGCCCAGGTACTCCCCTCCAGCCGCCGCGAGATGGCGTTGGTCGGCCCCATCGTCAACAACGATGCCTTCTTTTTCGTCGTCATCGTGGCGCTCGCGCTCTTTCTGATCATCGCGCAGCGCATTCAAGCCACCGGCTCCGCTCCGGGCGAGTTGAGCCGGCTATCGCCGCCCGAGCGCCGCAAGCTTCTAGCGGACCAACAACGCGAGCGTTTCTGGAAGCTCGCCGCCACCGCGGCCAGCCTGCTGGTGATCGTGCTGATCTCGGCGGAATTCATCTACTCGCGCACCGCGCACGCCATGACGCCACCCGAGCGCGCCAGCGTCGAGAACGGCGAAACGCAGATTCCCACGGTGCAGCTTGCCGACCACGACCTGCATCGCTTTGTGATCGAGGCGGGAGACACGGAAGTCCGCGTCATCGCCATTCTGGATTCCTCCGACACGGTGCGCGCCGGGCTTGACGCTTGCCTGATCTGCGGCCACCAAGGCTACTACCAGGACGGGAAGAACGTGATCTGCCGCCACTGCGGCGCGGCGATCTACATTCCCACGATTGGCCTGGCGGGCGGCTGCAATCCCATCCACATCAGCTACCGCGTCGAGGGCGACGCGCTGCGCATTCCCGCGTCCGCGCTCGCCGAGGCCGCCAAATATTTCCACTGAGTGCCGCATGCTATTCCGCATCGTTCTCGAGCCTCTCGCCCGCCGTCGCCGCCGCAAGCTGCTCAGCGTTCTCGCCGTCGCGCTTGGCATCGCCGTCACTGCGGCGGTCTCGACAATGGCGCTGGACGTGGGCGACAAGGTCAGCCGCGAGCTGCGGTCTTTCGGCGCGAACCTCTCCGTCACGCCGGCGGCTGACGGGCTCTCGGTGGCGGTGGGCGGCATCGACTACCGGCCTGCCGGCGCCGGCGCGTTTCTGCCCGAATCCGCGCTCGTGAAGCTGAAGAAGATCTTCTGGCGGAACAACATCGTGGCCTTTGCGCCCTTTCTCTACGTGCCCGCGACGCTTGATGGCCACCGCGTGGTCGTTATTGGAAGTTGGTTTGATAAGTCGTTGCCCGTAGACAAGTCCGAGGTGTTCGTCACGGGTCTGAAGAAGCTGCACCCCACCTGGCGAGTCACAGGCCAGTGGCCTGCGGACGATGACTCTGCGGGCACGCTCGTGGGAACTCGCCTGGCGGGGCGGCTGAACCTGCATCTCGGCCAGACGCTCACACTCGCAGGGACGGCGGTAGGCAGCCAGCAGACAACTCTCGCGCCACCGAAGGACTCCGCGCCCTCGCTGCCGCAGTCCTCCTCGGCCGAGTTCGCAGTGCGCGGGATTCTCGATACCGGCGGCCCCGAGGACGACCAGGTGCTCGCGCCGCTCGCGTCCGTGCAGCATTGGGCTGGCTTGGCGGGCAAAGTGCGGCGTGTCGAGATCAGCGCCCTCACCAAACCCGAAGACGCCTTCGCGCGCTCGGACGTCACGCGTCTTTCCGGCGAGCAATTCGATCGCTGGTATTGCATGCCTTACGCGAGCTCCATCGCTTATCAGATCAAGCAAGCGATTCCCGAAGCGCAGGCGAAGCCGGTTTACCAGATTGCGGAGACCGAAGGCCGGATTCTGGATCGGGTCGGCGTGCTGATGGGGCTGCTTGTTTTCGCGGCGCTCGTCGCCGCGGCGCTGGCCGTCGCTTCGATGATGCTGGCCACGGTCCTGGAGCGCCGGGCGGAGATCGGCCTCTTCAAATCGCTCGGCGCCACGAACGCCCGCGTGGCCGCGATATTCCTGCTGGAGGCGAGCGCCATCAGCGTCCTCGGTGGAGTGGCCGGGTATTTCCTTGGCAGTCTCCTGGCGTGGCGCCTGGCCCTGGCGGTTTTCGGAACCCCTGTGGGCGTTCACTGGGTGTTTCTGCCGGTGTGCCTGGCTCTCGCGCTGCTCGTGACTCTGGCAGGCACGGCCCTGCCCCTCGGCCGCGCACTCAAGGTCTCGCCGTCCGTCGTTCTACGGGATTAGGTGCAAGTGGGGGAAGGATGGCACGGTTGGCTCCAACGGTCCGGAGAGATGGTTATCAATCAAGCAAACACCAGATGACCCAATGATCTCATCACCCGATCACTCGATGGCTCGCCGCTCCATGTTCTGGCGCTTGTGGTGGCGCGCGATTTCCGTCAAGCGCCCACAGGCTGCGCTGGCCCTGGGATCGCTCGTGGTGGGCGCCACCATCTCCTCGATGCTCCTGAACCTATACGGTGATGTGCGCCGCAAGATGAGGGAGGAGTTCCGCGCTTACGGGGCCAACGTTGTCATTGCGCCCGCGTCAGCGGTAGCGGCGGGCGCGGCTGCCGCTTCCGGCGTTGCGGACGAAGGCGCGCTCCGGCCCCTCTCCGAGTTTGCGCGGCACACGCCGGGCACGATCGCGGTTCCGGTTCTTTACGGGGTCGTCCGGGTGTCCCGAGAGCCCGCTGATCCACGCTTGCCGGAGTTCGAGAACGCGGTGGCCGTGGGCGCGGAGTTTGGCGCGGCGCGCCGCCTGAATTCGGGCTGGCGCGTGGCCGGGGAAACGGTCTTGGGCGACCTGCCGGCCGGCGCTTGCGCCGTCGGCTCGCACCTGGCCGCGCGGCTGCACGTGCAGCGGGGCGACTCCCTTGGGCTCGAGCCCGTGGGGGATGCGAGTCAGGCGAAGTTGCCGCTACCCGAGAAATATCGCATTGCGATAGTTCTCGAGACCGGAGCTTCGGAAGATGAACAGGTCTTTCTCCCGCTCGCCTCGCTCCAATCTCTTCTGGGCATGAGCGGGAAGGTCAGCCTCGTTGAGTTGAGCGTGCCGGGGGAAACGCGCGAAGTGGAGCGCTCGGTCGAGCGGCTCGCCGGACTTCTGCCCGGCCTGGAAGTGCGCCCCATTCGACAGATCGTTTACTCCGAAGGCAAAGTCCTGAGAACCCTTCGCTGGTTGCTGCTTTCCCTTACCGTCGTGATTCTGGTTATCATCGCTCTCTGCCTCACGGCCACCATGACGGCGATTGTGCTCGAGCGCCGCAAAGACATCGGCGTGATGAAGGCCCTGGGCGCGGCGGACGGGCTGCTGGTGCGCCTCTTCATGATGGAAGGCGCAGGCCTGGGCTTGGCAGGAGGCGTGGCGGGATTCTGCGCGGGCGCACTGGTCGCGCACAGCATGGAGCTGCGGCTCTTTGGTGTCGCACTCAGTGTGAGTTGGTGGACGCTGCCGGTGGTTTGTTGTTTGACGGTTGCACTGGCCGTGCTCGCCGCACAAGTGCCCGTGCGCATCGTGCGTTCGATTCAACCCGCTGTGGTTTTGAAAGGCGAATAAGGGACTGCCACGAACTGACCGTTACATCGGCTGGCAAGCGACCCCCTCACCCGGGCCGACAGGTCGGCCCACCCTCCGAGGGGGGGAGGGTAGTAAGCTCGATTCAACTTTCCCCTCGGTCCCGCAGAGCGGGACAGAGGGGCCGGGGGGTGAGGGGGTCGTACGATCCGGGATGGAACAGTTACTCCATGACAGTGCCTAAGCTTCGGGCCCCATAGATGCCGCCCAAAGCAAACCCTGAAGGGAGAGAAGGGAATTGGCTTTTATCGAAGTTGAGGGCCTGAGCAAAACGTACGCCGCGTCACTCGATGCGCTGCACCGAGTCTCGTTTACGGTGGAGAAGGGCGAGTGGATCGCCGTGATGGGCCCGTCGGGCTCGGGCAAGAGCACGCTGCTGAATATCCTCGGCGGCCTCGACGCTCCGACGTGCGGCCGCGTGGCGCTCGAGGGCCAGGAAATTTCTCAGCTCTCGGCCAACGAACTGGCCCGCTTCCGCGCGGAGAAAATCGGCTTCGTCTTTCAACAGTTCCATCTGGTCCCGTATCTGACGGCGCTTGAGAACGTCATGCTGGCGCAGTACTTCCACAGCCTCTCCGACGAGCGCGAAGCCGCTAACGCGCTCAGCCGCGTCGGCCTCGGTGACCGGCTGGAGCACTTGCCGTCGCAGCTTTCCGGAGGCGAACAGCAGCGCGTGTGCGTAGCGCGGGCGCTCATCAATCAGCCCGACTTGATTCTCGCCGACGAGCCCACCGGCAACCTCGACGAAGTGAACGAAACCCTGGTGATGGGCTTGTTGACGGAGCTGCACCGCGAAGGACACACCATCGTGTTGGTGACGCACGACCCGGAAATCGGCCGCATGGCCGAGCGCCGCATCGAACTGCACCACGGCCGCCTCACGGAAGTCTCCGTTTTTCCCACGTACGAAGAAGAATTGATCGATAACCTGCTGAAGGGCGTCTGGCACGCGCAGGAGGACACGGCCCGCAGTGTTCTGGAATCCGGCGGCCTGCCGGAGTTCGCGCGCAACCGCGCCACCTTCCTGCTGATGGCGCAGGAAGGCTTGATCCGCCTGGAAGGCCATGGGCTTTCGTTTGCTCCGCGCGGGGAGGCTCGCGCCCGGCATGTCATCCGCCGGCATCGCCTTTCTGAACGGCTGTTCTACGAAACCTTCGGCCTCGACAAGGACCGGCTCGACGAACACGCCGGCAAGATTGAGCACTCGCTCAGCCCGGAAGTCACCGAAAAGATCTGTGCCTTCCTCCGGCACCCGCAGACTTGCCCCCACGGCTCGCCCATCCCCCGCGGCGCCTGCTGCCCGGCAGACTAGGTGCTTGCGCGGAAGCATCGCGAAAGGCTTTGCGATCCCCAATCGGTGCGCCGCAGGTGGCTTGTAGCACCGGCATCTTGGCGGCAAGGCGTGCTGCCGAGACGGCGGCGCTACGGGGCCGGGATCCGTCGCGGCCGGCGCCGCGCTACGCCGGGGCGATCGCCGTGTACCCGAGCGTGAGCAAAGCTTTGCAGGCGGCGCACACGTACTGAGGCGGGGCGGCATCGCCAATCGCGAACACTCTTGGCTCGCCGCAGCGTGCGCAGGGCGCCGTGGGCGCGCTGGGGTCGGGGTCAGGAGGGATTGCGAAATCCTCCGTGAGCTCGCCCACTTTGGTCGTTTCCAGCTCAAACGTCGTATAGCAGTTATTGCACACGTGGTTAAAGCAGCACTCGGGCTTGCAGGAATAGATTACGTCCGCCGAGCCGCATTGCGGGCAGGCAACGGAAATGGGTGTGAGCGTCATCGAGGTCCCAGCATGGCGCAGCGGCTCGGTCCCTGTCAAGGCATGTGCAGCCAGCACGATGATCCTCCAGCCGCACGGATTGCGACCGCGATGGGGGCGTATCGACGTGCACTCTTTTCTGCTTGTCAGCCATGCCGGGAGGAATGAAAATGTCGTGCAAATGATTTCCTGGCGCACCCGCTGGACATTCGCGCGGCCGCGGGGGCCGTTTCTCTCCACGAGCAGGATCGTGCACATGTCGATGCTGATCTTCGCGTTCCTGCTGCCGTGTCTCACCTGGGCGCAGGCTGCAGGCTGCGCGCTCCTGGCGTTGCTTTTCAACCTTGTCGTTCTGCCCCGTCTCGAGGTGGACTTGCGCAAGAGTCCTGCGAGCCCGCCGGACGCCGGCATTTGGACCGGCATGGTGATCTATCCCCTTTCGGTGCTCGGGCTGGTTCTTGTTTACCGCCACGACATGCAGGTGGTCGGCGCGGCTTGGGCCATCGTGGCGCTGGGCGATGGCCTGGCAAGCGTCGTGGGCGACGCTCTGGGCGGCCCGGCGCTTCCTTGGAACCGGCAAAAGACCTGGTCGGGTTTTATGGGATTCCTCGTTGCTGGCACGGCAGGCGCGTACGTTCTGACGCGTTGGGTGGCGCCAGCGGTGGCGCCGGATTTCGCGCTAGCGGTTTGCGCCGCCGCGGCTCTGGTGGGCGCCCTCGTCGAGTCCGTCCCGATTGGGCTGGATGACAACGCCAGCGTTCCCCTGGTGGCGGGCGCCTTCCTGTTCTGCGTGCACTTTATGGAGCGCAGCGCGCTGGACAGCAACCTGCCGTTCCTGGGGCGGCGCATCGTGCTGGCTGTAGCGATCAATCTCGCGCTGGCGGTGTTGGCTTTCGGCCTCAGGATGGTTACGCCCTCGGGCGCGATCTCGGGATTCCTGTTGGGCGTGGCAGTCTATCTTGGCTATGGCTACAAGAGCTTTCTCCTGATGTTCATTTTCGTCTTGATGGGCTCTGCGGCCACGCGGCTCCGATACGCGCGGAAGGCGGCCCGTGGGGTGGCGGAAAAGCGCGGAGGCGCAAGGAGCTGGCGCGAGGCCCTGGCGAATTCGCTGGCGGGGGCGTTCTTTTCCATCCTGGTTATCACCACACATCACGAAAGCGCATTTCTGATGGCCTTGATCGCGGCGTTCGCGGAGGCTGCGGGCGATACGGTTTCGAGCGAGATCGGCCAATGGATTTCACGCCGTGCATACTTGATCACCACTTTCCGGCCGGTTCCTGCCGGTGAAAACGGTGGCGTCTCTGCGGGAGGCAGCGTGGCAGGCCTGCTCGCTGCCGCGCTCGTCGTGGCGCTCGGCTATGGCCTGGGTCTGTGCGGGAAAGGTGGCGCCGCCATTGCGCTCACGGGTGCGGTCGTCGGAAACCTACTCGACAGCCTCCTGGGCGCCACGCTCGAGCGACGTGGCCTGGTCACGAACGGCATCGTGAACTTTGCCGGCACCAGCTTTGCCGGCGCGCTGGCGCTGGGCATCGCCCTGCACATCGGCTTCTAAGTGCTTAGTGCGGGACAAAGCGTGACTGTTCGCGCCCAGGGGCGGGGCTCCGGAACCGATCTGCCGCACCAATTTGAGAGGTTGCCTTGACTTTCAGAGCATACGAGCTTAAGATTCGCCCGATTGAGTCTAATCCCCCACTGACCAAAGGACAGCCTGTTATGATGCGCCCAGATTTTTCCATTTCAAGAATTCGGTGGGCAAGGCAGCTTGCGGTGTTCGCCCTGATATTGTGCGCCACGACGTTCGTGCCGGCGCTGGCGGCGCCCCAAGCTGACGCCGATATTTCTCCGGCAGCAACCCCGGAGATCCAACAAGTCAATCCGAACCAAGGTGCGCCCGGGGCCCACCTGACGGTCACCATCCAGGGGCGCAACTTCTCCCGGGGCGCCTATGTTTCCTCTCTGGGTACTTCCCTCCACATCGAGTCTTCGAAGCGCGTCAGTGCCACGCAGCTCGAAGCTCAACTGAGCATCAGCGGGACGGCTCAACCGGGGACGGTGAGCTTGTTAGTGAGCAACCCGGCCAGCCGGACGGCGGAGGCGCCGTTCACGATTGCTTCCGGACAGCCTCCGGCGCCTGCGGCTCCCACGGCGCCCGCGGCGGAGATTCAACCTTCCGCCCCCGCCACCCCGGAAGTGACGACGCCGGAAGTGACGGCGGTGGACCCCCCGCGCGCCGCGGTCGGCAGCGACACGACTGTGAAGATCACGGGTAAGAACTTTGTGCAGGGCACTAAGGTGAGCTTTGCGAATACGGGCATCCGGGTTGTGGCCGTCACTGCTTCCTCGAGCACGGAACTCGCTGTGCATATCAAGGTCGCGGGCGACGCTGCCCCAGGCGCCACGAGTTTATACGTAATCAATCCCAATGAGCGCGAGGTGGAGGCACGCTTCGAGGTAGCTGGGAAGGCTCCCGCCCCGCCCGCGGCGCCGGCCCAACCGCCTGCGCCCGCCACGACCAGTTCGGCGGCGACGCAGCGTTACGAAGCTTTCCATTTGGGAAATCCTGTAGAGGCCGTGCAGGCACACGGCAAAGTGAAGGGTGCTTTGGTGGTGTCGTCCGGAAAGCTCCGGTATGAAGAGGGTGGAAGAATCCTCTTTAACGTAGCTTTGAGTGACATCAAAGAAATTGAGATCGTTACCCTCGGGGGTTACAATACCGGCACCTTCCACATTATCCTGAAGTCAGGAAAGACCTATACCTTTGCGCCCGGTTCCTTGCATCCCTCCGACTCCCAGAAGATTGTCGATTCGCTTCATAAGGCGCTGCCTTGAACAGTTGACCTTGCGGAGACCACCACAGTTGGGAGTAGGTTGAGCAGCTCGGGCTGAGGTGGCTTGAGGTAGGCGCCGTTTCCGGGGGTGCTGCGCCCGGCTACTGATGTTGCGCCCCTACGGGGCTGGCGCGAAAGCCGGGGTGGGAGTCCCGTAGGAGGGGACCCTGCCTGCGCAGGCAGGCCCACTCATCGAGCCACCCACTTCGCGCGGTGTGTGGTTGCTGCGACCCTCGCGGCGGCAATATCCTGACGTCAGGTTTGCGCAGGGTAGTCAGGCGCCACGCATCTACGACTTCAATTTGCGGTACAACCCAAGGAGGGACGTATGTACAGGATGAGTCGTGTCTTGTGTGCCCGGTGTATCTGCGCGGTTGTGGCAGCGATACTGATGTGGGCTTCCGGGTCCTCGAACGGCGCCGCGCAGGTTGGCCTGCCGAAGCTTTCGGGGATCCCCAAAGGTACAAAGAAAGAGACCAAGCCCAGTCCGCCGGGGTCTCCCGAAATTAACCCCAGCCCCGGCGGTTCGATCGAGGTGCTGAGCATGATCAGCCCGGACGCGGCCCCCCCGGGCGGTATGGGCGAGGTAGTGGTGACGGGCGATCTCTTCAAGGGTGGCAAGGATCTTGAGTTCCATTGCCAAGGCGCCGAGTTCAAGCCTGACAGCATCAAGGTCGAGAGTCCAAAGCGAGTCGTCGCGCGCATTCACGTCCCGGTTACCGCGCAGGAAGGTCCGTGTGGTACGTCTCTGAGGAGCATGCCGGGTAAGGAACCCTTCCGGATTTCCACATCGGCCAGCATGCCGATTGGGGTGGGGGCCTATATGCTCGGCGAAGGCGATATGCAGTTCATGGAACTCATGATGAAGATGCAGCAGGTGATGGCGCCCGGATTCGGGAACCAGGGTGAAACGGGTCTGATTCTGCTGGCGCCCGGGTCGATCAAGTTCGTTCAGGGTGGCAAAACGATCTTCACCGAACCCGCCACAGGCGTCAAAAGCATGGCGGAGATGAAACAGGGAGGCCAGGCCATTGGGATCTTTCGGGTCGTCTTCAATGACGGCAAGATTTTCAATTTCATGGGAGCCAAGGCCGGAGGCGAGGAGAGTCACCAGACGTTCGAGTTTCTTAGGACGAAGCTGGGCAAGTAGGCGCACGGGAATTCACGGGAGAATCCCGACATGAAATTCCCGCGAGCGCTCGGGGCCGGCACACGGAATTGGACTTGGGAGGCAGGACTGTTGTTGGTCTTGCCTCTCGCTTTTTATCGGGGTTTCGCCGAGCAGTTTTCCACACCCAAATCCTTCTTCACCAAGTCTCTTATCATCGTGGGACTGGCCGTCTGGGCGCTCGGCGGCGTCGGGCGGCCGGCCTTTCGACGGGGGAGATTCTCCCCGGGCCTGTCGTTACTCGTTTTCAGCTTTGCGGCGCTGGTTTCCTGCCTGAATAGTCCGGTTCCTCGTTTCAGCCTGTTGGAGGTCGAGCTGGTCCTTTGCGGGCCTGCCTGGGTTCTATTGCTGGTTTCCTGGGACGAGGGTGAAACATCGGTTTCGAGAATTGCGATGTTGACCGGAGCGGCCGGGGCGCTGGTGGCGGGGATTGCGTTGCTGCAGCGACTGGGTTACGACCCGCTGCTTCTTGGAGGGTATCGCGTCAACTGGGGGGCGATGGTCGCACGCATGCGCCTGTACTCGACCCTCGGGAACCCCAACTTTGTGGGCGGCTACCTGATTGGGGCGATTTTCCCCGCGCTGGCGCTGGCTGCGGTTTCGAGAGCGCGCTGGGCTAAAGGACTTTGGTGGGGTCTTGCGGTCGTAACGGTAGCTGCCATCGTCGAGACGGGTTCACGAGGAGCGTGGTTCGGCTTGGCTGCGGGGCTGGCGGTCGCCGCGGCGATCGTCCTGCACAAGAGCAGTTCACGGACAGAAGTCCGGCAGCCCGGGGGTCGCGCGGGCAGTAACATCTTTGGGTTCGTAGTTCCCGTCTGGTGTTGGCCGGCTGCGCTCCTGACTCTCACCCTGACGGAGCGACTGGCTGCGCAGTTCCGCGGCAGGGTTTATTTGTGGCGTTTCAGTTGGCCGATCTTTACCGAGCATCCGATCCTTGGTTCAGGTTGGGGCACTTACCAACTTCTCTACCTGGAGTTTCAGGGGAAATTCCTCGCCGCTCATCCCGACTATGTTGGCTACTGGACGAACAACCGTCTTCTCCACAATGACCCACTGCAATTGCTCCTGGAGGCGGGACTACTCGGGTTCGGGGCGCTTGTCTGGGTTCTGTGGGAATACGGGCGCCAAGCAAGGCGGGTGCTGCGGCAGGCTGCCGGGGCGTGGGCGCGGGATGGGATTGCCGCAAGCGCGGGGGGTGTGACGGCCATCCTGGTGGACTCACTCTTCAATTTCCAGCTTGCCATCCCGCCGACTTTCATTCTGGTCTTCACGTTGCTGGCATTCCCGATGCTACTGCAGAGTAATGACGTTGAGGAGGGGGGCGAGGGCCAACCTGCGCCAACCTTGCCAGCGCGCCGAAGTCCCTGGCTGCGGGCTGTGAAACTGGCAAGCAGCTTGGCGATACTCGCCGCCGCCGCCGGGCTCCTGTGGCACGAGACTCGCGTGCTCGCTTCGGAGCGCACCTATCAGGCCGCGACCGTTCTTGAGGACCACAACAACTTAGGGGACGCGGAAACCGCTTACCGGCACAGTATCGATCTCAACCCCTTGAACGGGCGGGCGCACTTCGGCCTTAGCCGCGTGTGCTACCTGAGCGGCCGTTTTCCGGAAGCCTTGCAGGAAGTCGTGCTGGCCGAGCGAACCTACACCGACTCGCATCAGGAGGTCCTGCGAGCCCACATCCTGGACCGTTTGGACAGGGGCGAAGAGGCGCTCGCTGCGTATCGGCACGCTCTCTGGCTGGACCCCACCTTAACGAGCGTTCAGGCGGATATCGAGCGCCTCAGCGACGTGCGGTAGGGGGGCGCAACGAACACGGGGTGGCCTCCAGGACGGAGAGGTTGCGAAGATTACGGGAGCTGGGCCCTACTTCTGCCCGCTCAAAATCTTCCACATGGTGCCGGCAAAGATGTTGTCCTGCGCGGTCTTGGGCACGCCGCAGGCGTCGAGCATCTTGTGGTAGCGTTCGAGTTCCCGATCGAATTCCTCGAGCTCTCCATTGAAAACGTCGGAGCCGAATACCAGCCGCTCGAAGGCATGGGGGCCGCCGGCGGGGGTGTGCGGGCTCACCACGCCGGACCACCAGAAAATCGACTTCCAGAAAGTGGGATCGTCCTGCTTTTTGATGAGCGAGGAGCCCGAAAGGTCGAAATAGAGATTGGGGTTCCAGCGCGAGATTTCCGCGGCCCAGGCGTAGTCAGGATTTCCCAAGTGCGCGCCGATGATGGTCAGCTTCGGGAAGCGCCGGGCGATGCCGTCCAGCGTGGTGGGCCGCATGCGGTCCGCGCTGATGTCCGAGGGAATTTCTGGATGGAGCCGGTTGACGATGCCGGTGTGGAAAAGAATGATCATCCCGTATTTTTCCGCGCGCTCGTAAATGGGCCAGTAACTGCGGTCGTCGTAATTCTTGAGCGGAGAGGTTATTTCGCCCAGACCGCGGAAGCCCGCGGCGTGGAAGCGATCGACGAGCTCAACGGCCAGAGGATCGTCGAGTTGGAGTTCTCCCATCCCCATCAGCCGGTTGGGGTGCTTGACGATAAACCCTTTCACACTCTCTAGGTCCTTGGGCGCCGTGATGACGAGCGTGAGTCCATCCACCGAATCGAGCTTGGCGACGAGCTTCTCCAGGAACGCAGGATCACCATTGTAGTGAAGGTGCGCGTCGATAACATGGGGAGGGGTGGTCTGGGCCAGCAACGACCCAAAGTTCACCAGGGAAGTCAGTACAACGAGGAACAAGCAAGACCGGAAATTCATTGGACACCCGCTGAAGTGAGGTTGTGAGATGTGCATGGGCCTTCCAGGATGGCGGACGGCCCTTCATTCTGGTCGGGGCAAGAACCGATTGCAAGCAGGAAAAGGCGGAGCGGGCCCTGCGTCATCCCCACCCGAACGGGAACCGGCGTGTGCCGTAGCACGGCCATCCCGATCAACAACATCGGGACAGGTCCCTTCGGCAGGCTCAGGGCAGGCTCTGGTCGTGCACTGTCATCCTGAGAAATCCCGATCTTATCGGGACGACGAAGGATCCCCGCAGTGCCCTCGTCCAGCGCCACTATCGTGTCGTGCCGGGGCAAGGAGGCATACGATGGGCGAACCTCATCGGGGCGGTCCTAAAATCCGTGCTGGTGTCCCATACCCAAAGTGCTCTCCGAACAGATGGTCAAGGATGAAGTTAGGAAACCGGCGCTTAGAAACCTCCAGGAATAAATCGATAAGGCCGAGTATACCCGTTTCGCGCCCCTGGACGACCTCACCCCAAAGATCCTGTTTGTATCTAACACAGTTGCTCAGAATGAACATTGCGATGTAATCGCCGAGCGGCGGAGAGAGGTAACGCTTGGTGGGTACCCCGTTCCATAAGAACGGAAGGGCTCCAACCAAAAAGTTCCCAGCAACCACTGCATCATACAGCCCAAAATAACCTGGGGATTCTTTTACATGGTCTTTGGACTGAAACGCAAGGTCGCCGGCTACACCCGGGTGGGGCTGAAGGTCGAAGTCAACGGCTAGCTCCGGTATTCGACGATATACACGTTGTGGATCAGGCCCGGCCGTGCGAACTTCGAGGCGGAATGGATTGTTCGACAGGGCTTTCGTCCCATAACTATAAACTGATCGAGGTGGCTCATCAAAATACCGCTCATACATTTGCGCCAGCTCAGGTGAGATTGAGAAGACGTCTTTGATCCTAATGACCGCTCCTTTCGGATAGGCAAACCCTTGTACAACATTGCTGAGATGAGCGAACACTCCCTGGCTCGTTGCCGCGGTTTGGTTTTCCATCTTTGTCGAGGTATTTGACCTGTCACGCCCCAGACCGTGGGACTTGATGTTATCGAGCAGCGTATCGGGTTCGTTTGCGACGATAACAGCTTTCGCCAACGAGAGCATCCCATAGAAACAGAGCAAGGGGCTGGTATGAATCGTAACTGCTTCTGCGGCTTGGTAATATTCGTGAGCCTGTACAATACAGTAGGCAACCTGCCGTGCCTTCGCCTCAAGCGTCGATAAAGGTGCTGGGCAGAGGCGTCGTTGACTGCCTAGCTGCCCGCACAACAAGCTCCTGGCGTTGGTCGCGTGGGACAGGAGTCGGAGATGACTCCACATTGTTTCGTAGGGTTTCTCGGTCCATGTGAACATTTGAAGCTCCCTGGACCCCTGTGCACGAGAGGTCCGTTGCAGGATTTGCCGTCCCCAGTGCCGAGACGTTTCGTTTAAGCGCAGCGGGGCGTTACCCGATGTTTTTCCGGACGGGAAGCCCGGGCCTTCCCTTACGCTGCTTCGATGATTTTACGCTCCTCGTCGGTGATCGCGTAAAGCTCGTAGACGAGGTTGTCGATTTCCCCTTCCGTGGCGGCGATGTCGCGCTTGAACCCGCGGCGGTTCGTGACGGCCGAGTTCGTTGTATTATGAGGCTTACCGGCTCAAGATGGAGTGCGGTCCCACAGTTTGGGCACTAAACAACCGTGCAAGCTCATCGCTGGTGGGCGTCCTGTTGGTTGCGTTGGTGCGGATAAAAGGTCCATGATCCTTCAGGCTGTGCACCTGCCCTTTGGATTTGATCACTTTCACCAAGAACAAACTCTTTTCTTCATGCTGAACCACCTCAGTTTCTATCATCGGTGGCGGGTCGCAGTAGCTTCGAAGGACGTTGGTCACCATGTCGCTCAGCCCTTTAGTTTCGTATCCGACAACTCGGTGGTCGTCATCAACCCCGATTACGATCGTCCCCCCCTTGGTGTTCGCGAAGGCCACTGCAGTCTTGGCAAGTCTTAAGTGGCTTTCTTTTTGTAGTTTCTCTCGGAACTCCAGGGTTTCGCTCTCGCCGACAAGAAGCATTTGTTCAATTTCTTGTTGGGAGGTTTCCAATATGACATCGGGATCTTGCCAACCTCTTCCCTCCTGAAAGGACTTGATATGCAAGGTCTCTCCGGTGGGTTTGCTGATTAGAGCGACGGAGGCGAACGCTGGCCTGTCGTCAAGGTCAACCTGAATGCCAAGCTCGCTGGGATGAACTGTTTCCTGGGCGAGAAGCCGACCTGCATTCTCCGCATATACTTTGGCGACCAGTTCGTCCGGTCGCAGGAACACACACTCGAAATCTGCTTTCAAGTAGCCCAATGCGATCGTCAGCTTGGAAATCCTCGCCCTGAAATCTGGCAAAACGAGGACTACCTGTCCCCGAAAGTAGTCCATCCAACTGGGCGTCCGGAAGCCAAAGAATTGCCACAGAACGTGTTCCAGAGTCGGAAAATACGGAAGGCTAGCGGCCACCAAGGGGTCGTTAGTGCACATACCACAAAACTCGTCGCCGCGAGGGCGAAGATTGAAGATGTCGGACGGCCACTTATTCCACTCGCGAGTGTACCACCTAGTCTTTTCATGTAGTGGGAGTATTGGCTGGAAGGGCACCGCACCCAGTAAGGACCCGGTTTCGAGTAAATTCTCATCCGCAAGTTTTTCGAGCACCGAGGCTGCTTCGACATGCGAAATTAGGCGCCTGATGATCACCACGTCTTCGTACTCATAAGCGAGTTGGTCTGGACGGGATTTTCCTTTGCACACGAAGTCAAACTTAGTGAGAAGATTTCGCCACCCGGAAGTCCCTCGCGAAATGACGGTTGTCTGCACTCCAGTTTCGTATAACTGCCCCCAACGCTCCCCGATGAGCTGGAGCATGCGGCTAAGAACGGCCTTTTCCTGTTCGGGAATCGGCATGGCTCGTATAATATCCAGCTTGCCGTAAGAAATCTAGCTGGCGCGGCTCGTGTCGTGCGCAAACCTCCCCCACGGCTACTACGTTCCCTCAACAATCTTCCGCTTTTCGTCTGTAATGCCGTACAACTCGTAAACCATGTTATCAATCTCAGCGTCCGTCGCGGCGATGTCGCGCTCCGGGTAGTCGAGCGTCGACGTAGAGGCTGGCTCTAGGCTGGCACCGTCTGGAGTTTCCGTTCTCCAGAGTACGCACTGGGCTACTCTAACGCTTGTTCATCTATCCTCTTCTGCAAGGACTTCAAGGCTTCATACACTTTGATTTTCTCTTTCCTCGTCATTCTGTTGAGGTGATCTTTTCCGGTCTGTTGAATATAGAAAGCCCGCCGCTGGTCCTCAGACAGCCCGAGTGCTTTCGCGATTCCATAAATACCTCTCACCGCCTGTTCAACCCGTCTGTAGAGCGGCTCCTCATTCCGGCGCGCATAGAACTTTTCACGAAGATAGGTCATTGCCTCCCCAAACTTTTCCCGGGGCAGTCGATGATAGTGAGACACGTCAAAGTGGCTATTGAATTCGTTCCACTCTCGCTGGTAGTTAGGTTGTCTCCTCGTGCGGGCTGCTTTGTCTTCTGCCAGTTCATTTATCCAATGTTGGATATCCTTTCTCTCGTCATCGTTGACCCCATGTCCCTCTGCCGCATCCCCCGGTCGTGGCCGTCCCTGGCTTCGGTCTCGAATTGCCTTTTTGAGCTTTTCGCCTACATCCGCGATTTGGGTTTGGATCTTTTGTGTTCCCTCGTAGGCCTTCTTTGCAAACTCGGGGAAGAAGTCATCGACTAAGTCTGGTTGTCTGCTTATTTCCTCCTTTAGACGAGCCCCATCCCATATCACGATTTCGAACGTGCAAACCGCCCTCTGTGATTCAATGAACCTCCAGGTCTGCGCCGAGAGTGACCGACTGCATAAGAAGTGCCACTTCCTAAGACCCTGGAATCCCCGCACTTTATCCAAGTCGGCACGAATCTTGCGCAGCGCCACATTGCCCTCAGTGTGCGTAAACTGAAAGAACTCGCTCCCCCAGAGCGAGAATCCGTCGATGCCCTGGTCGCCGCCAGCCTGATTCACGGGGTGAAAGTCGGGGTAAAGGCGCGAGAGAAGCCGTTCACATAGCTCTTGAAACTCTTTGGGGGTTTCCAGCCTGCGAAAGTCAATCCTTTCGGCCATCTTGGCGCCTCCATTAGAATTCACGAAACTGCACGGCACGTTCTGTGCCCGTCTAATCCCCTCTGCTACGTCCCCTCAATTATCTTCCGCTCCTCGGCGGCTGTCCCGTAAAGCTCGTAAACCGGGTTGTCGATTTCTTCGTCGGTCGAGGCGATCTCTCGCTCGGTGCGGTCGGGTCCGGAGTGCGCTAGCTTTCCGGAAAGGGTAGCGCCGGCATCTCCGGTTTCTGGAGTCCGATGGACTCCACCGGAGTCCTGAAATCGGACCTGCCGGCTGTGCCGCCGAGACGACGGCGCTACGGTCTTCGGCTTGTTCAATTCCGGCATCCGCCCCGCCAGCGCCACCATTCGGTCGTGTCGAGCCTTGTCGCCAGAGTCCGAGAAGATGAGTTTCGCGATCTGAGCGCGGAAGGAGTCAAAGGTGACAGCCAAGGCATTCTCCGGGATCGAGTAGGAATGTTGACGAGAGTGTAACTGGAAGACGCGGCAGGTTCAAGGGGCTAAGCCAGCAAAGCTTCGGTCCCTCGGGGCGGGCTGAGATGCGACACTCTGGGCTACCCCCTGAAAAATGCCCAAGGCTGTCATCCTGAGGAGTCCCGATCTTATCGGGACGACGAAGGATCCCCGCAGTGCGCTCGTCCAGTGGGAAAGAGTTTCTTCGATCCCATGCCGGGATTCTCTGCGGATTTCACCCTGAGCGAAATGACAAGGATCCTTCTCCCGCAAGCCGGGATCAGGATGACAGCCTCCCAGCGGGCGGGTTCTCGAACAGTGTGTCCCCTCCGCCCCATTTTGTGTCTACCCGTAGGAAAAATCGCATATCAGCGTCTTGACGTTATACCCCTGCTTATTGCTATCCTATAGATGTGAGGAGTTGCGGCGTGGTGCGCTCGGACGCAACGCGTTTTGGAGTGCGGGCGGCTTGCCCTGTACCCTATGGTGCAGGGCTTGCCGCCGCTCTCCCGCTCGCCAGCTTGCTAACGGGGCGACCGGAAGCAGGCTTCCGGCCCCGAAAGCGGGAGCAAGCTCCGGCACTCCCAAGGCCGCGGCTGCGGGTGGGCCGGGGCTCGCCCCGGCCTAGGCCGCCCCTCCGATGTCAGGAGTCCGATGGACTCCATCGGAGTCCCGAAATCGGACAAGGGACGGCCCTACAACGGTGCTCCGTGAGGTTCCCATGTCCCTGGTGAAAAAACCGCAAATGACTGAGAAAAAACCGGCCGCGGTTCGGCGGACCGCGCGGCTATCCCCTGGCCCCACCCCGCCCGAGGGCAGGGAGCGCATACGCGCAGCCCATCTCGTTCACAGATTCTACAACGACCCAAATGCGCTGGTCATGCAGAGGATGGAAGATTCCAACTTTCGCCAAGTTTCGCGCGTAACAGGCCTGCTCATGAGGGTGAAACGCCAGGAGCGTCAGATGGAAGCTTTCAAAAGTACCGCGGTTTTCCACGATGTATTAGAAAAAAAAGAGGTTAGCCGTGGAGATCCAAAACCTTGCTAAAATCTATGTCATTTAACTTAAAGGAGTTAGTTGATTCTGCTGCAACTAGGCTGACGAAAAAAAGGGGGCCCCAAAATGAAGGTAAGTTAGGCGATGTTGTTGAAAACAAATGGAGAAAAAATGTCAATCTTCCGGTTCTCCACGATGTTGTTGAAAAGAAGCAAGTTATAGCCTTCCTCACACGATGTTGATGAAAGCAAAGGGGGAAAGTGGTAGCCAGTAGACGGTTGGCGGCACACGGGAGGTCGAAGGTGGTATGTGGCAGGTGGTAGATGGGGAAACCAAAGTGACGGCAGAAGGCGCATTCCACAGGCGCGGCGCAGCGACGCGCCGCCACACCACGAGCCTCCCAACCCCGCCGCATCGACCTCCGCACCCACCGGACAGCTCGAAGTTCCGAAACGGCCCTTTCGCTTGGCCTTCACTTTCGCGCCCGGAGGGCATGTGGTAGACTATGCCTCCATCACAAAGGACTGGACGGCTTCCGGAGTACCTTCATGAAACGGTACGGCGAGCATCGGTTTCCCGGGAAGCTTTTCGTGGTTGAGGGAATCGACGGCTCAGGAAAATCCACTCAGCTCCTGCTCCTCCATCAGTGGCTGCAGGCCGAGGGCTATGGAGTGGTCTTCAGCGAGTGGAACTCCTCCCCGCTGGTTCGCGAGACCACGAAGCGGGGCAAAAAGAAGCAGATGCTCACCCCGGCGACGTTCTCCCTGATCCACGCCACGGACTTCGCCGACCGTATGGAGCACAACATCCTCCCCTTGCTCAAGGCCGGCGCCGTTGTGCTGTGCGATCGGTACATCTACACGGCGTTCGCGCGCGATGTGGTGCGCGGGATGGGCCCACAGTGGGTGCGCGAGCTTTACAGCTTCGCCGTCAAGCCGACGGGGGCTTTTTACTTCCGCGTTCCGCTGGGCGTGGCCATGAAGCGTATTCTGGATGGGCGGAGGGGTGTCAAATTTTACGAAGCCGGGATGGACCTAGGTCTGAGCGAAGACCCCGAGGAGAGTTTCCGCGTCTTCCAGGGCCGGATCCTGGATGAGTACGAGAAAATGGTCCCGGAGTTCGACTTAACCACCGTGGATGCGACCCTTCCCATCGAAGAGCAGCAGACCCACATGCGCCAGATCGTGAAAGCCAAGCTGGCCCAGGCAAAGAGATTGAGGGTAGCGCCGTGAGAGAAACCTATGGGGCCATCCTGCCGGGCATGAACTTGGCGGAAATGACCGGCAAACTGATTGTCGTCGAAGGTACGGACGGGGTGGGCCGCTCCACGCAGATCAAGCTGCTGCGGCCGTGGCTGGAGCAGCAGGGCCGAGCGGTGCTGGACACGGCGATCAAGCGGTCGGAACTCGCGGGGAACGGCATCCAGCAGGCGCAGGAAGGGCACACGCTGGGGCGCATCACCCTGAGCTTGTTCTATGCCACGGATTTTGCCGACCGGCTCGAACACGAAATCGTCCCCGCGCTGCGGGCGGGATTCGTGGTGCTGACGGACCGCTACATCTATTCCCTGATGGCGCGCGCCATTGTGCGCGGCGCCGATGCCACCTGGGTTCGGAACGCCTATAGCTTCGCGTTGAAGCCGGATGCAATCTTCTATTTGCGCATTGGTGTGGACGATTTGATTCCCCGCGTGGTTTTCTCGCGCGGCTTCGACTACTGGGAATCCGGCATGGATATTCATCCCAGCGAGGACATGTACGACAGCTTCCGGAAGTACCAGACGGAGCTGTTGGGGGAATTCGATAACCTGGCGAAAGAGTTCAGCTTCGAGGTCATCGACGCCACGCCCGACCTCCGCACCGTGTTCGAGGGGCTGCGCGCCGGGATCGCGCGAGTATTGAGCGGCGAGCCGCGCGAACCGCTGTTTTCCGTGACGCCTCCGCCGCCCGCGGAGGCTCCCGAGGCCGCCTCGACGAAGGTAGTGGAAATGCCTGCGACGGGCAAGCCCGCAGCTTCTGCCGAGGACGAAACGCAGCCGGTTGCTCAGGCTTTGGCGAAAGCCGCGGAAGGCGACGCCAGCAGGTAGGAAACCCAGTCCTTCAGTCGGCGCATTTCGAGGGATTCCCGCGACATGCGGAAATACTTCTCTTCGAACCCCCCTTTGTTTTCCCGGTTCCGCAGGGTCAACCTTTCCACTTCCATGGCCAGGGGCAGGTGCTCGCGCAGGAATGCCGGCCGCGCGACCATCCCGATCATCATCTGCTCTAGAACTTCCAGGTCGTGCCAATCCCCCAAGTGCTGCTGGAGCTCGCGGAGCCAAGCCAGGGCTTCGGCACTGCCGGCCACGTCGAACTCGTGGAAAACCTCCACGAGATAGCGCACCCGCTTGGTGGCGATGCGCGCCCCGTGTATTACCGCGGGACGGGAATCGCCTTGCGAAAGCGTGACCTGATCTTCAAAAGCGGTCCAGACGGATTGGAGTACGTGCGTGAGGTGATTCGAGAACGCCGGGCGCGCCGCCGGTGAGCCGTGATGACCGTGCTCTGCGGAATGAGGGTGTGCATTGTCCTGAGCCATGAACTCCTTCAGGTTCACGTAGAAGACGGCCAGGTTGATCTTGCCGAATCTCCGCATGGCCCGCAGGAAACTCTCCGACCGGCGCAGCAGCAAGTAGTGTTGCACAGCCGTCCATGCCTCGCGTCGCGCGGAGCGCTTCCTTCTCAGAGAGCGTTCCACATGCTCCAGCAGGACGTCGCAGTTGCGGACGTCTCCCAATACTCGGCGGCACCGGCGAATCTGACGGCGTAGCCTGCGGAGTTCCTGCGCCCGGGGCTTGGGATAAAGCAGATCGAGCATCTGCTGCAACCTTCGGCTGGCCACGCGCATGTCATGGACGGCATCGGGATCGTCACCCTTCAGAACCTTGGCCTCGTAGGACATGAAGCGGTTGAGCTGCCGCAGCGCCAGTTCCCGAACCTTCTTCCAACCTTCCTCGTCGGACGGGACCGAAGCGCCCTCGGGGATTGACGGCTCTCGGTGCGGGGTTGGTTCGACAACAGCGGGTATGTGGACTTCTGTTGCCTGGTCGTCCATGGCAAGTGCCTCGGGGAAATGGGCGGAAAACGCGCCGCCCGGTCAACGTTTCAGGAGATGCCTCACCCGTGAGGATCCGAAAAAGCCTAGGAAGAATCTCAGCTTCTGAAGGCCCTAGTCTACCCCGCGCGCGGCCAACTTACAACGCTTGGTGGGGAGTCGTCCGTCATTAACCCCGATCCCGAAGTCGGATAGGCTCCACTGTGACTGTCCCTCTTCCCACCAGTGGGTTGGACTCAACTTCGGGATCGGGGTAGAGATCGGCGGACTTTCAGCCGCGGCGAGTTGCCACGGTTCGACTTTCGCTCACGGCTCGACTTATGCTCGCCGTCCCGAGCGACCGCCGTGATCCCTCCCTGTGGAACGAAGGGCTCGCCCCGCCCGTGGCCCAAGGGTCAGGCCAGCTTTCGCATGATGCGGGGCGTGAGCCACCACACCAGCCGGCCCGGGGATTTGGGTGGGAACTCATTGAAGGTGATCAGACAGCAGCCACCTTTCTTGAACGGCATGTTGGCGTTGCGGCCGGCCCCAATCAGCCGCGCTGCCAATTCGCCGAGGTCCGGCTCGTGACCCACCACGAGCACTCGGTGGCATTTGGGCCGCTTGGCAAGAAACGCGATCAGCGCCTCGCCGGATCCGCCCGGACGGAGCGCATCGCAGAAATCCAAGGGAGGTTTCGAACTCAACGCCTCCCCAACGATCTCCGCGGTTTCCACGGCCCGAACCAGTGGGCTGCTGACGATCCAATCCAGGTCAAATCCCATGCGCACCAGTCCGGAAGCGATATTGCGCATCTTCTGCTTGCCCTCGGGCGTGAGGGGCCGCTTCGTATCGTCGATGAAGGCGGTGGCGCCTCGCATGACGGCGATGCCGTGCCGCATGATGTAGAACTCGTAGTTGGCCGGACGCTCGGCCCGGCCCTCGTCGGATTCCTTTGTCGTCATAGGTCGCATCCCGGACGGATGTTTCAGAGGGCCCTGTTTTGACTTCTAGGGCTTGTCCCGTCCCTCGCCAGTCCACAAGGCCTCGAACTCTCGGGTGTAGGCCTCGACCGGCTGCGCTTCTTCGAGGATGACAAGATTCTCGTAGTTTTCGTCTTCAGATTCCAGTGTCCAGTTGTAGCTCCCGGTGAGGACGGTCTGCTGATCCAGGATTACGAACTTGTGATGCATCTTCGAACCGGGTCCCTGCCGCCCATACGCCAGCCGAAAGGGGATGATGGCACGGGCGAGGAGTTCCTGGGTGGCGCGGCCCTCGGTGTACTTGTTTCCGTCCACCACCAGGCGAATACGGACGCCGCGTTCCACCGCCTCTTCCAGCGCCCGCGCCAGCAGAGGATGGTTGAGGCGATACAGCGCCGCGTCAATGGAGCAGGAGGCCGCGCGAAGCAAAGACATAATGGCCTCCGCGACCGACTCACTTCGCGAGAATTTCACTTCCATCATCACCCTTCGAGTTGAGAACCGCGATTCTATTTGGAACCGGGCCAGGATTCAAGCGCCACCTGCGGAGCGCCCGACCCAGGTCAGGCCACTCGAGTTTTGCAGGGACCTCGGAGAAGCGGTGAAATAATCCCCAAGGACCCTCTTCCCCGCAGAGACGCGGAGGCGCGGGGCATTGAAAACAAGAGGCCCTTTCTTTGCGTCTCGGTGCCTCTGCGGTGAAGGCAGTCATTTTCTTGGCTGCTTGGAGGGCGCGTCGGTAAGGCGGTCAGCAGCGCGGGATGCGGCGCAGCAGATAGAAGCAACGGCCTTCGGTTGCCGGCTGCGGCGGAAGGAGATCCTCCACGCGATATCCCGCCGACAGATAGCGTTCAAAGATGCGCCGCGTTTCCAGGCGCCAGCGGCCGGCTAAGGGCAGGGCTCGCGACCGCATGTCATCGGTGTGGGCGGGAATCTCCACCAGCAAGCCGGGATGGGTCAGGTCAAGCCGAATTACGCGGTTCTCCGGAAATCCGCGGGTGGTCAACCGAGTCTCGTTCACGCGAGGAAGCGAAGCGTCCACAGGCGGAGATTCACCCTGCAGCCGCTCTCGAACCCGCGTCGTGGCAATGTGCCAGTTGACCACAAAGCGATCGCTGGGCAGGCCTTTCTCAAGCAAGCTCGGAAAGTGGCCGTAACAGTCCGGCACGTATTGATCGACGGCGGCGCCCAGGCGCGAGATGTTCAACTTGGCGTTCCGGCTCTGCAACGGGTCGTACGTCCAGCAAATGGATTTGAGGCCGCGCTCGAGCGCGAGCTTGCGGTGAAAGAGCTTCATCCGGAAGCCGAAGCCTTTGTCGCGGAACTTGGCTTCCACGGCCATCATGTGCGACCAGTGAACCAAGCGGCCGTGGTAACGGGCGAGAAACGCGTAGACAAAACCTGCGACTCTGCCCTTGACGATCGTCCCCACGACCGCCCCACCGTATTTTTGCGTTACCGTCATGACCTCGCTGCCCACACCGAGTGCGCCCCACACCTGCTTCTGGATGCGCTCGCATTGACGGTACTCCTCGAGATTTTTCAGCAGCCTGATCTCGGCCCGAGGCATCGGCATCTCCAGGAACTCTCAAGATCGGGAGATCAGATGATCCGGTGATCGGGTGAACTAAAACCAATTCGGCTTGGATTATTGTTTGTTCACCGGACCATCGGATCGCCAGATCCTCCGATTCCATTCTCGACCGTGTCCTCGCGCAGGCGTTCCCACTCCCGGTAGAAGAGTTCGATCGATCCGGGGGCGAAGCCGGCGTAATGATTATTGAAATATCCCAGGATGCGAATACCGCGCTTTAGAAGCTGGCGAATTACGGGGATCCAGGTCCCCATTTCATCTTCACGGTCGATGATGATGCGGTCCCAGCGCTGGGTTTTCGCCTCGATACCTTTGCGGTCGCCGAGCCAGCGGATGTACGTGAAGTCGGCGGTAACCACGTCCTGGCTGCTCATCAGTTGCCGCACGGGCGTCATCCAGGGGTGGTCGATCAAAGCCAGCGCCACTTTCTTCTTGCGGAGCAGGTCGAGCAGGCGCGCGTTGATCCAGTACTTGTTGCGGACTTCGACCGCGTAGGAAAATGCCTCCGGCAGCTCCTCGAGAAAGCGCCTGAGCCGGTCGAGGAAGTCCTCCGGGCGCGCGAACGCCTGCTTGTTGAAGTAAGGAAACTGCAGCAGCAGCGGGCCCAGGCGGTCTTCCAGCAACCCCATGGTGCGGAGGAAGTCCGCGAGCTCCTGGCGGCAGTCCTGCAGGACCTTTTCGTGGGTGATCACTTGCGGAAACTTGGCGGCGAAGATGAATCCCGGCGGCGTGCGGGCACGCCAGTTTCTGACCATGGACTCGGAGGGAATCCGGTAATAGGTGGAGTCCACCTCGACGGTGTCAAAGTGCTGGGCGTACTCGCTGAGGAAATCGGCGGGCGGAGTGCCGGGCGGGTAAAAGGGCCCCACCCAATCTTCGCTCGACCAGCTCGAGGTGCCGAGGCGCTGGTTGGGGATGCGGGGTTGGGTCAAGTTCCACTCGCAGGCAGGGACGCAACCTGAGTCGTCGTCCAGGGAAGAGCCTTCGCAGCACGGCCGGCGCCGCGGGAAGTGCGGCTCACTCGCCGCACATTCCGCGTCGCGCTGCGCCGCAGGCGCCGCAAGGGCCGGGTTCATGGGAGGCAGGAGAGCGCGACGATCCGACCACGGCGAAAACCGACAGCAACTTCTCCACGCGCGGGCTCGCACACTGCTCGCAGACCACGTCGGCGGCCGAAGATGCGACGATCTTCTCAAACGTCGTCCCGCAGTCCCGGCACTTGTATTCAAAGAGCGGCATCCGAACCTCCGGTTGGGAATATAGCCAAACCCCGGCAGGTTTGCAACCGCCGGACCGCGAATTTCGCGGGCGCCCTATGCGGGGCCTCCGCCGCAGGCGCATTTTCCGTGGCTCCTACGGACGCGCCAGCTAAAATGTCTTGACAGCTTGATGGTAATTGACTACATTGTCGCGCGGCAATCATGCAATGGCCCCAAGCGCAAACCAGTATTGACGAGAGGAGCACCAAATGGCGAAAGTGATGACCAAATCTCAAGTGGTATCACACCTGGCGGAGAAGGTGGGTATCCAGAAGAAAGCGGCGGCGACGGTTCTGGAAGAACTCGTTGGGCTAGCAACCAAGGAAGCCAAGGGAACGGGTCAATTCGTAATCCCCGGGTTGGGTAAAGCAGTCAAGGCGAACCGGAAAGCTCGGATGGGCCGAAACCCTCAGACCGGCGAGCCGATCAAGATTCCGGCCAAGACCGTCGTGAAGTTCCGTTTGGCCAAGGCGTTCAAAGACGCCGTCGTGCCTCCCAAGAAGAAATAGTCTTTCAGCCGCGGGTCGCCGACGCGATCCGCGGCGCCCACCTGCGGCGAAGGGCACACGACGAGTCCTGTGGTCCGGAAAGAACCTCTAAGTCTTCGGGCTCGGCAGAGAAGGGATTTATCCGCGCGCGCGTTAAGCCCGTCCGAGGGAATCTGCCCCTTGTCGTTGGGAGCAGTTCCTGTTTCTCGGAACTCACCAACTCACCAAACTGCTCTCGCCGGTTGGTCTTTCCCAGGTGGGGAAGATAAGCTTACCGCGTATAGCGTGCGGGCTGGGGGCCTTCCTCGAGCGCCTGCCGGTCCCAGATCATGCCCTCCCGCGTGTAGTGGGCAATCTCGAAGTCCTGCGTCAGCTCCAGCGCGTCCACCGGACAGGCGTCCTCGCACAGCCCGCAGAACATGCAGCGCGAGAGATCGTACGTGAACGTCGTCAGCCGCTTCTTGCGATCCTCCGTGCGCGCCCACCCCACCACAATCAGGTTCTCCGGACAGGCCAGCGCGCACAAGTTGCAGGCGATGCACAGCGTCTCGCCCGTCTCGGGATGATTGTTCAGGCGCGGTGCCCCGCGATAACGCTCTGCCACCGGAGGCCGTTCGAGCGGATACTGCTCGGTGTACACGGCGCCCGGACGCTGATAGGAAAACGTCAGCTGCAGACCTTTGATCAGGTCAATGAGAAAAATCCGCCGCAGAAAATCCTTCCAGTTCATGATAGCAACCCCATTGGGCCGCGGGCCTGCGACGCATCTGGGCCGAGCCGCGGTCGATGAGCGCAATCCTGCCAGACTCCGCTCCATTTGAGGGTACATTCCGGTTCCGAGCAGGCCAAAGACTTAAGTCGACTGCCCACCCCGCACATTGACAGCCCCGGCCCTTTGCGATAGTTTCGGCGCCTCAACATCCTTCGAAGAGCCGACGGGCTGGCAGCATATTGTCTTGTGGGAGGCCGTATGAATCTTGGCTTGAAAAGAATCCTGGGTCTTGCATCCGGTTTTTGTCTGATGATCGGGAGTCTCGTGTTCGGCCAGGAAAAGCGCGCGCTGAAGCCGGAGGACCTGGTGGATATTCGAACGGTAAGCGACATCCAGATTTCTGCCGACGGCAGGCTCGTGGCATTCGTGGTGACCGAACCCGCAGATCCTACCAAGCCGCAGAAACCGCGCGACACGAACATCTGGGTGGTGCCCGCCGATGGCAGCCTCCCTGCCCGGTTGTTCGCCGTGAGCCCCAAGAGTGATACGCACCCGCGCTGGTCCCCGGACGGCGGCCACCTGGCGTTTCTCTCGGACCGGGGCGAGCCCGCGGGCGACGAGAAAGAGGCGAAAAACCAGGTTTACCTGATGCGCACCGACGGCGGCGAGGCGGAGCAGCTCACGAACCTCAAGGGCGGCGTCGAAGACCTCCGATGGTCCCGCGATGGGAAAATGATTGCCTTCACGGCTCGCGATCCGGAGACAGACGCCGAGCAGAAAATGCACAAGGAAGGCTTCGACGAGAATTTCGTCGATCACCCTTACAAGTTCGCGCGGCTTTGGGTGTTGACGCTAGCCGATCGCAAGGCGGAACAAGTGACCAGGCAGAACCTGCATATCGGCGGCTTCGATTGGTCTTCCGACGGCGCCGAGCTTGCCGTGCGCGTTTCTTCAACGCCCCGCAATGACGATGTTTACTGGCATGCGCGGCTCGTGGTCGTGCGCCGGCTCACGGGCGAAATCGTGCGCACCCTCAGCGAGAACGATGCGGGGGACGCGCGGTGGTCACCCGACGGGCAGACGATTGCCTTCGAAGAGTATTCGCCCAACCGCATTGCTTCCTGGCTGGTGGTGGCCCCGGCGGCAGGCGGCCCGCCGCGGCCGCTGCTCAAGGATTACGCAGGGACCGTGCGAGCCTTCCAATGGGAAGCGGATTCGAAACACTTGGTGGCGGAAGTCAATGAACGGACTCGCGACAAGTTCCTGCGCGTGGATTCCGGGGATGGGGCGGTTACCGAAATCCCCCCCGAGACAGCTCTGCCGGGTTCGGACTTCGCTATCAGTCTGGACGGGCGGACTCTTGCCTACGCACGCGGGGCGGCGGATTTCCCGCCGGACGTCTGGGCGTATATGGCCGGCGGCACGCCTGGAAGGCTCACTGGTTTGAATCCCCCAGCCAAGAATTGGCGGCTGGGTGCGGTGAAGGAGATCAGTTGGAAAAACAAGCAGGACGGCACGACCCTATATGGCGTGCTGGTGACGCCGCCGGATTTCAAGCTCACCCAGGCGTACCCGACGATCGTGGAAGTCCACGGTGGCCCCGAGTGGGCGTGGTGGAACGGCTGGCTGGGTTCCTGGCACGAGTGGGCCCAGTTGCTCGCCTCGAACGGTTACGTCGTATTCCTGCCTAATCCGCGCGGCTCCACGGGGCAGGGCTGGAAGTTTACAGAAGCCAATCGCGATGATTGGGGCGGCGGAGACTTCCGCGACATTATGGATGGGGTTGATTATTTGATCGACCAAAAGATCGCCGACCCGAACCGCCTGGGCATCGGCGGGTGGAGCTACGGAGGATTCATGACGTCCTGGGCTGTCACCCAGACGAACCGCTTCCAGGCGGCGGTGGTGGGCGCGGCCGTGACGAATCTCTTCAGCTTTGACGGCACGACCGACATCACGCCGACTTTCCTGCGCAACTATTTCTTGGAGTTTCCCTTCGCCCGGCGTGCCGACTATGACAATCACTCGGCCATGACCTTTCTGAAGAACTGCAAAACCCCTTCGCTGATTCTGCACGGCGAGTTGGATGAACGCGTTCCCACCAGCCAGGGATGGGAGTTCTATAACGGCCTGCGCATGCTGGGCGTGCCGGCCGAAATGGTGACCTATCCGCGCGAGCACCACGGCTTCCGCGAGCGCGCGCACCAAATCGACCTGCTTACGCGCCTGCTGGCGTGGTACGACAAATACCTCAAGCAGTGAAGCGCACGGGACGCTGGCCCTCGTCACCGCGGCCGAGGTGGGTGTGTGTCTTCGCGTCTTCTCGGCAAGGGCCTTGCTTGACATCCTGGAACCCTTCGGCTAGTTTGGGTCAGAAGAACCTCGACGAGTCCCTTCTATGAAAAAAGCCTTGCGACGATGGGTGTGGCTAGTTGCGGGGGCCATCGTCATCGCGCTGGTCTTTTACAACCTGAGCCGGAACCCGGAGTGGCGCAATTTCCGCTGGGACCGCCTGTGGGCTTCGATCGCGGGGGCAAGGCCGGGCCTGCTGCTGATTTCCCTCTTGGCGGTATATGCCACCTACTTCGTTCGGGCCATTCGCTGGCAGTTTTTCCTGAATCCCATCAAGCGCGCTTCCCTATGGGTTTTGTTCGCAGGCCAGATTCTGGGTTTCAGTTCTATTTATCTGGTCGGTCGCCCGGGCGAGCTGGTGCGTCCGGCGTACATCGCCAAGAAAGAAAACGTACCCATGAGCGCCATGATTGCGGTGTGGCTGCTCGAGCGCGTGTTCGACACCGTCGCCATGGTGGCGCTCTTCGCCGCGGCTCTGTACTTCGAGCCCGTCGGCCCGGCCACCGCCAGGGGAGTCTCGATATTGAGCGTGATGCATAAGGGCGGCAACTTACTGTTCGGCTTCACGGGCCTGCTGGTGGTAGGCTTGGTGCTTTTCCGCCTGAAGGCCGCGAGCATGACCGCAGGTACGCTCGAGCTGTTTTGGTTTCTCCCGGATCGCGCCCTGCAGTCCTTCGGCCGTTTCTTGCGGTCCTTCGGAGAGGGCCTGAGCGTGATTCGCGACTGGAAAGGACTGGCGGGCAGCGTAGTCACGACCCTCGTTTTGTGGGCGCTGAACACCACCATCTTTTGGCTGGTGTTCAAGAGTGTGCGGCACGGACTCGGGCGCGTGTCGTGGCTCGGCGCGGGCCTGACGCTCTTCTGCGCGGCCCTGGGTTTGGTGATTCAGTTTCCGGGGATTGGCGGCGGCTACCAAGTGGGCGTGATTCTGGCCTTGGTCGAAATCTTCAACATCCGGGCTGAGCCCGCGACCGGCGCAGGCATTCTGATCTGGATCATGATGTCGGTCCCCTGCCTGGCGCTGGGACTGATTCTGCTCGTCCAGGAAGGCCTTTCCTTCCGCAAATTGGAGGCGATTGCAGAGCACGAAGAGCAGGCCGCGACGGTGGAAAAAGTCTGACCATCACCGGGCCGCCTTGGTCCGCGTGGTGAGCGCGAAGCTTTCCAACTTCCCGAGGTGAACGATCACGATGAAATGTCCATTCTGCGGGCACGTGGAAGACAAGGTGGTGGACTCGCGCGAGGCGAAGGTTGGTGACACGATTCGCCGTCGCCGCCAATGCGAAAAATGCCGTCGGCGCTTCACGACCTACGAGCGTATCGACGAGATCCCTTACATGATCATCAAGAAAGATGGCCGGCGCGAGAAATTCGACCGGCAGAAAGTGCTGGCGGGCCTGCTGAAGGCTTGCGAGAAGCGCCCCGTGCCGATGGGCAAGCTCGAGCAGATCGTCAACGAGGTTGAAGCGCACGTGGCCGAGTCGCCGGACCGCGAGCGCCCGGCGGCGGAACTCGGCGAGTTGGTGATGAACCGGCTGAAGAAACTCGATAAAGTCGCCTACGTACGCTTCGCGTCCGTGTACCTGGACTTCAAGGACGTCCGCGAATTCATGGACGAATTGAAGGATTTGCTTAAGGCGAAAGGGAAGTAACCGGGGCCACCACGACGAGGGCCTTCTCGTCGTGAGTTTTACTGTAGCGGCGCTTGGCGCAAGCCCGACCTGAATCTCTCACCACGCTGTGCTGCTTTCCCTCCGGCGGGCGGGAGGGCGGGGTCAAAACCCCGCCCCCGCCTCTGTCGTGAGAAATTCAGGCTAACTTCTTGCTCGTCACTGGTCCCGCCGCGGTGGGGCACTGATCTTCATTCCCCTGGTTACTTTTTTTGCAGCACGCGTTCGTAGTCCTGCTTATACTCAGAGTTCTCCGGCTCAAGAGTCGTGGCGGTGCGAAGTTCCTCGATAGCGCCCTCCAGGTCGCCCTTGCGTTCCAAAAACAAGCCGATTAGGTAGTGGGCCCGGGCGTGGTTAGGTTTCACCCGCACGGTTTCGCGAAGTTCCGGCAATGCGCCGTCCGGATCGTGTTTTAGGAGGAGCGCATTAGCGAGGAAGAAGTGAGCTGAGGCGTTGTCAGGATCCAGGCGCACGGCTTCACGGAGCTCCGTCACCGCGCCGTCCAAGTCGTCCTTGAGCAAGAGCATCGCGCCGAGGCCGAAGCGCACACTGGCGTCATGGGGATTCAGGCGCGCAGCTTCGCGAATCTCCGCAAGCGCGCCATCCAGATCGCCCTTCTCCTTCAGCGCGCCGCCCAGGCCGAAATGAGCCAGGAAGTTGTCCGGCTCCAGCCGCACGGCCTCGCGATACTCGGCCACGCCGCCGTCCCAGTCGTCCTTGTCGGTCAGGAGGCTGGCGAGTTCGATGTGAGAATCGGCATTCTTGAAGTTTAGGCGCAGCGCCTCGCGATACTCCGCAATCGCGCGGTCCAAGTCGCCCTTGCCCTTCAGCACGCGGCCAGCGCGCGAGTGCGCGACCCCATCTGCGGGGTTCACGCGCACTGCTTCGCGATACTCGGCCAGCGCACCGTCCAGGTCGCCCTGGCGCTCCAGCGCCATGCCGGCTAGCAGGTGCGCCGCATCGTGGTTCGGATTCAAGCGCAGGGCTTCGCGAGCCTCGCCCAGCGCCTCATTCGCCTTGTTCTGGTAGAGCAGCCCGTTGGCCAGAAGCACATGGGCGTCGGGATTCTCGGGGTCCAGCCGTGCCGCCGCGCGATACTCGGCTTCGGCTTCCGTGTATTGCTTCTTCCGCAGGAACTCCGCTCCCCGCTCCACGTGTTGTTCGATCTCAGCCTCCTTGGCCTCCACGGCCGGGTCGACGGTGGACGGCTTCGTCACCCGGGCAGATTGCAGGGTACGAATCAGCTCCTCGTCGCCGCCGGCCAGGCGCACAGAGGCGAGATAATCTTCTTTGGGTTCGAAGTCGATGCCGCGCTCCTCGACCAGCAGCGACACGCGGTGGGTCGGCACCTGGCCCGCCAGCAGCGCGAGGATCTGCACCTGATTGATCGGCTTCTTTGCCGGCTCGCCCCCCGATAGCACCTGCTTCACCCTCCGCAGGGCGCGCAGGAAAGCGTCGCTGGCGCCGGCCTCCTTGAGATTTCGCAGGAAGTCGTCCGCGGGCTGGAAGTCGATTCCTCGTTGGAGTAGAGTCGGAATGGCCACCTCGTCACCTACTTGGCTGCGGACAAGACTCTGGACTTGCTCCTTGGTGAAGGGTTTCTGTTGCCCCGCGGCGGGTGACGCAGGACCCAACACCACGATCAGTAAAAGAAAGCCGATGAGTTCTCGGAGTTTCATGGCGACCTCTCAAGGCCGATAGGAATGTTGGTGATTAGTAGCCACGACAAGCGTTCTCCTCCTCGTAGTGCTTTCATTCATGAATCATCCTCGAGACGATTGGTGCCCACGGCAAATCCATATTCCGATTTGCCGTGGGCTCGTCTAAACCACCTCCTCGCGGCTATAGACAAACGCTCCAAAGGTTTTGAAGGTCTCGAATCCTATTCGCTCGTAGAGCCGGACGGCGCCGGCGTTCGCGTCCGTCACCGTCAGCGTGACTTCCTTGAAGCCCTCCCAGGCCAAGTCTCGAAACGCCGCCTCCATCAACACTGAGCCCACGCCGCGCCCCTGAAAAGAGACGGCCACCGCGACCTGCGGAATATGCGCGGTGTGCGGGCGAATGCGTGTGACGGTGAGGATTCCCGCCAACTGCTGGCTGGGACGATGCACGGCCAGGCGCGACACGCGCGACAGGAACTCTCCGCACCCTTGATGGTGGACGATGTTCTCGATCAGGCGTGTCGCTCCCGTGACGGAGGCGTACTGATCATTGATGACCGCATCCACGTGGTGCCGATATGACTGGTAGAGCAACTCCGCCGCTTCCTCATCGAAGCGCCTTTCCCAGGGAATCAGTTGGATGTTTCCCGGCACCGAGGGCTCTTCGGAAGAGTGCGCGGCCGTGCGCTCCGGTCCTGCGGGGACCGAGTGCGGCCAGTTTTCCAGGGATAGGCTCATGAATCGGCGCAGGTAACCTTGAAACTGCCGGGACAGAAAGCGGGATTCCAAATCCTCCCGCTCGAAGTGCGGAAGTTGCGCTTCGACCCGGCGCAAGCCGGGAGTGCCCAGCAGCGTCTCCACGGCGTGATCCAGCAGCCGGTACTCATGGCCGAGTCCGGCCATTTCCGGGTGCACGAAGAGATCCCCGATCAGGCCCTTCTCGCCGTCGTAAAAGAAAAAGCAATAGCCGCGAATCCGGCCCTCGCCCACCAGGGCATACCCGGAAAGCCGTTTTTCGCGCAGGCAGGCGTTGATGATGCGGACCGAGGCGGCGAAGTCCCAGCGCAGGTTCTCGTACCAAGCCTGAGATTCGGCCTCCAACAGAGTCGAGAAGTCCTTGGGCTCAAACTGACGGATGTCGATGATTTCGAATCCCAAGCCGGGTTCCTTTCCTCCGTGGAGCCTTCGAGCTCCCCTGAAACCCGCCCTCCGAGGAGGCGAGGAAGGCAGATGGCGCGGTGCCGGCCGGACAACACCAGCGCAAGTATAACCCAATTCCAAAGGGCTACGTTGCGTTGGCGGGACCTCCATGGACAGGGCTGCCCACGGTCGCGTGGACTGGTAGCCCCGGCAAACCGGCATTTGCGGTGCTTCCGCACTCGGGGACGGGAGGGGCGCAAAGCGTTACGCGAAACGCTGTCCCGCCGGGGCTGAAACCCGTCCCTCTGATCCCGGAAATGGCGCCCTATTCTGCAAACGCTTGCCATGGCAGGGCGGACACAAAGTCGCTTCCCGCAGACTGGCAAAACTTTTCTGTTACTTCTCCCCGCGAATTGCATTTATAGGTGTGAGGTGAGGAAATGCACGCAGACTTGCGAGTCCAGGAAACTTGGTTGCGGTTGCTCGGCCGGTCCGATACTTCGCAAGCCGCAGGTGTGGAGAAGCTTGAAGAAGGCTACTACGCGGTGGTGCGCGGGGCTGCCGAGCCGGCACCGTCGCCTGTCGCGTGCGCCCGCACGGATTTCAGCGCGCTCGAATCCCTTATTCCCAACCTCGCCCGCACCCGCGCCGTTTACCTGAACCAGGAGAGTGCTTACCAGCTTGCGAAGACCGAGAGCCTGCGCGAGTGGGCAGGCCCGCTCGCGGAGCAAGTCGAGCGCGGGGTTCGACATGCTTTCGCCGTCGTTGACCCGGAGATTTTCGCGCGGCGAGTGAGCGTCGGGCTCCAGGCGTCAGGTTGGAAGGTCGAACACCTGCAGCACGACCTGCAGGTCAACGGGGGGCGATTTACGGAGAACGCCAACCTGCTGCGTGCCATCGTACAGATGGTTCTCTCGCGGGGCAGCTTTGCGGCAGCCGCGGTCGCCCTGAAGGCCGAACTCAGCGAGCGATTCGCCATCGATGCGAGGTTGTTCATGTGCTTCGCGGAGCTTTTTGCGAAATACCGGCCTGCGGTCTTCGAACGCTACTTCACGGCCTGCCCGGAATGCTCCTGCGTGGCCGCGGGTTGGGACTACTGGCAGGTCGCCGGCCACGACGCCCACGAGGCGACCGAGATCTTTGAGCAGGCGATGAAAGAGTTTGAGAGTTTCCTCGCCATGCCGTCGGAAGACTGGCTTCCAGCCTTGGCGGTGGATTGTTGCGAACCGAGCATTGCAGAAAACTGAGGTGACCTATGATCGAAGGCAAACTGCGCTTGACCACCATCGAAGGTGCCGGCCGGCAGTTCGTGGCGCAATCGGGCACGGGGCACGCGTTCGTCATGGACGACGCCGATGGCCATAGCGGTCCCAAGCCTATCGAACTCGCGCTTCTGGCTCTGGGCGGCTGCACGGCTTTCGACGTTATCGGCATCTTGCGCAAGAAGCGTCAGAAAGTGACCGGTTACGAGATCGAGCTGCGCGCGGACCAGAACCCTACGCCGCCGACCTATTTCACGCGCGTAGAGATCAAGCACCGGCTGCGGGGCAAGATCGACCCCGAGGCCGTGCAGGCCGCCATTCACCTTTCGGAAACCAAGTACTGCGCCGTGGGCGCCATGATTGCGAAGACCGCCAGGATCGAGACCACGTTTGAAATCCTCCCGGAAGAAAGCTGGGAATCTCATAGCGAGGCAGCCTGATGACGCGCGCTTTGTTGGCCCGAACGCTTCTGGTGTTTTTCCTGTCCGCGCCGGTCGTCGCGGCCCAGGCACCGGCGCCCACGCCGCAGAACTTGACACTGGCGGAGGCCGTGCGCTTGGCGCTCGAAAAGAATCCTACCGTGCAGGCCGCCGACGCCTACGCCCGGTCGGTGCAAGAGGGAATTGGGGAAGCCAAAGCCGCGCGAGCTGAAGCCCGGCAGCCCGTATGGTGGGGCTGCGGTCCCGAATCAACCGCACAAGAATAGCCGCGGATCTGCGAGACGGGTCCGCGCTACGCTCGCTCCGACCGAGGGGGCGATCGGCAAGCCGCCTATTTGCCGGCCCAGACGTAGTGGCCTGGCTTGGAAGTGATGGAACGGAAGCGTTCGCGGGGCACATTAAGCTTGCCGCGAAGTTGTTTGTGGCGGGGCTTGAAGGCGGCTTCGTCGTCGGGGGTGGTTTCCTCCTCAATTGCCTCTTTCAGGATGGGCTCGAACTTCTTGCTGCTGGTAGCAGATGACTCGTTGAAGGCTTCGACAGCGGCTCGAACGCGTTGGTCTTTCCACAAAGCGGCGGCCCAATCTTCCAGGGAGATTGGCCCGCCATGAGCTGCTTGCTCCAGGAAGAACTCGGCCTTTTCACGCAACCACCACTTGAAGGCTTCGGAGAATTCCTTCTCGTAGTCCGGCGGCACCCAACGGCGCTTATACACCGGCTGTTCGATCCGCTTGATGTGCTCGTTGGTGCTTATCGCTTCCAGCCGCGCCAGCCAAAGCTGCTTTCGTTTCTCATCCCAATCCGCCGGAGGCCCAGCATGGGCCGTCGCAAGCTCGAACGGCCGCTGACCAGGCGCAACCTCCCAAGGATGGACTGCGTCCATCGCTCCCAAGCCGACTGCCGGATGATCTTGCGGAAGCAGCTCGTAAGCCGCGTAAACCAGCCAGTCCATCTCTTCCTGAAGCGCAATCATTTCGCGCCGCAATCGCTCGCGCTCGCCCCTGGCCCTAGCTTTGAGTGCGAGAATGTCGTGTGCCGCGTCAAAAGGCTGGGTGATCAAAGGATGAGGAGCGCCATGTCCCGGCAACGCGCGATTCCAACCGTCGTACGCCTCGCCGGGCGAATGAAAGAGCTTCTTGAATGCGAGACGAGTTAGCTCCTCTCCCAGCCGTGTGCAGTTAAGGGATAATGAGCTAGCGCGCATGGGTAGGGTCTCATCCTCCAGCATCCTTTTCGAGATGGGTGCGCTATGCAGCTTGTTGGCCTGGAACTCGTAGCGATCCTTTTCCTCTTCGATGCCAGCACCTTTGTTGAAACAGACCTGCTTCAACCAGAACAACATGGAGCTGGAGTTCATGGCAGTCACCAGAGCCCAGTAGGTCTCCAATTTGCTTTCAGGCACTGCCAGGTGAAGCAAAGGTGTCTTCTCGTTGAAAACCTTGGCGGAGAGGGAAAGCTGGAAGTGGTTATGAGTTGTGATCTGCGGATAGGCAATCCTAAGTCCGAGTCCCTCGCGGTGGTACTCGCGGTACTCGAACCATTCCAGGCCGGCTTCCAACTGCGTCTTGTGAAACTGCGACCTTACCTCAAGGTGCGCCCGAAACTGTTGGAGATAGTCCTCCAACTCGGGGCAGATCTGTGGCCTGGCTTTAGCGTTGTAGGGCCATACGGCAAGCCATTCGGAGTGAAATTGGTAGTCACGGACCTCCTCCCCGACGACCAGGCGTTTCAAGTGCATGACGGGCATTCGGAACCGGCGGGCCAAATGCGGGGGCACGAAGTAAACGTCGTTCGCCGCTGTCACACAGTCGAAGCTAATGTCGTCATCCAGGAGCGCGCGCAGCTTGCTGTGCTCCACGGATTCCATTTGTGCCTTGGTCGGTTCGTTGGCCACGTTAAACAACCAGGGATGCACGTCGAACTGCTCTCGATCACGAGCAGAAACAGCGACCCATGCATCGGAATAGCCCGGCTCGTCGAAATGGGTTCGCAAGGAATGCCAGAGTCCGCTGCCCTCGGGGGGTGTCTTTAAGTCACCTCTGAGCCCGGCAGCCAACCGTATTTGCGATCCCTGAGGGGGTTCGTTATTTCCAGCAAACACGATGCAGGTTGGTGTCCCGTGGCCAGGGAAGGAAAGCCCGCTACAATCCACAACGTTTCGAAGGCCCTTCTCGGGGAGAAACTCTTCGACGACTTTCTTTCCAAACTCCCGCTTCGTGAAAGAATTTGAAACGATTAAGCCTAACCGACCTTGAGGCCTCAAGAGCTGAAACCCAAGCTCAAGAAATGGCACGACGAGCGAGAATTTCCCCGATGCGGTCGGGAAGCGCTCGCGGTAGGCGTCTCGCACCTCTTCATTTTTCCCGAGAACGAACGGTGGATTACCGAGGATGATGTCAAAGCCCGGAAGCCTCGCGCCCAACTTGCCGGTTGAGCCAATTGGTCTACCGAAGCGATCGCGCCAGACTTCCGGGAATTCCAGTTCCCAATGAAAGAAACGGTATTCCGAAGCGGTCTTTTCCACTGCTTGAAGCCACCCAGGCAGTTCAGAGGGAACCGGCGCCATGATGTGATCAATCCACTCGTGGAGAGCTATGTCAACGTCGTGTCCGAAGTCTGATGCGAGCTTCGAATCGTAGGTGAGGCGAAAACGCCGCAGGTGCTCGCGGGCAATGCGAAGGTTCTCCTCCTTTTTGCCGATATCACTCAGAGTCTTTGAATAATTCTCGTTGATATAGCGGATGAAGCTCACAGCCAGGGCCATTTGCTGAACTAATTTTTGCGCGAAGAGGTCATGGTGAAACTCGTTCGAAAAGACCCCCAACAGGCTGTCGCCGCAGCGCAGGTGGTGATTGAGGAAGCTGAGCGGTACGCCCTTCGCGGCCGTCGCGACCCACAGCGAAAGTTTGGCGAGTTCGACGGCGAGCGGATTGATATCCACGCCATAGATGCAGCGCTCTGCAACACGCGCCCGGACAAACTCGATCGGCGCGTTGAGGGGCACTGGCAAGTTTCCTTCTACGGCCTTCTTCTTAACCTTTCCGTTGACCTTCTGTTGCGCCCGAATCCTCCCCAATTGCTTGTAGACGTAGTCGGCCAAGTATTCGACAGCAAACACCAGGAAGTGGCCACTCCCCATGGCCGGATCGAGAACGCGCTGGTCCAGAACGCGGGCGACAATCGTCGCTGGTTCATTCCCGCATCCCTCTTCGATCTCATTCAGGAGCGGCTTCAGTACGTTCTCGCCGATGAATTCAACGACATAGTGGGGCGTGTAGTAGCTGCCCGTGGCTTTGCGGTCGGACTGGTCCGCCACGAGAGTGTAATCGCCGGCCTCCACCGTGCGCGTGATGTGTTTGTCGCCGAGGAGTTTTGCGGAGCCTGCCTTGAGTTGGACGGGAGAAACCGGTTCCAAACTCCACTCAAGCAAACCCTCATAGATGGTGCCAAGTTCGCGCACGCGAAGGGTGGAGTAATCCACGCGCACGGGATGGAATTTGTTATGCCCGTTTGGCTGGTAAACGCGCAGCAAGCGATCAATGGCGTTTGCCACAGCCTGGTTGGGCAGCACCACGCTTTCGAGAAGCGCACGTGCGGGAGCAAAGTAGTCGACGCCTTCGTCGGCGGCAGGGCTGGAGGTGGGCGGCTTGCCCTCAAAGAGGTGCCCGTTGTATTCGGTGGCGATGGCTTCGAAGATGTCACGCAGCTCGTGCCAGAAGTTTTTCCCCTCCCACTCTCCGCCGCCGATGGTGTCACCGTTCTTCTCGACAATGCGGTCAGCGATATCTTCGGAAAGGGTACGATGCTCTAGCAATCCGTCCGCCTCGGCTTTCAAGATGAACAGCAGCCGGAAAAGTTGAATTAGTGCGGCCTCGTAAGCCAGGGAGGGGGTCGTCTTTGGGCTCGCTCGCATGATAGCCGAAGCAATAAGCTCGACGGCCCCGAAAGCCTGGCGACGCAGTTCCGCAGTGATGGCTGATGCGTGGCGCGTGGCCTCGTCGTAGATCTTGTCGAGCCGCCCGCCGTGCCGCAGGGCCTCAACACTGAAAAAATAAACCAGCAGGTTGAACGCTTGCCGTCGCTCCTGGTCGAACAACGAGGACTCTGTCGGCAATTCGATTTCTATGTAGTCGTGACGAAGGGGGTCCGAGTCGCCGCAATAGAGTCGCCACGTGTGGCCGTTGGTCAAGATCCCCCATCGCGGGCCGCCGCTTCGGTGGGCATTCTGGAGGTAGAACTCAATCTGGAATATCGGGTCGCTCAGGTCGAATTTCTTGGGCTTGCCAGGGAATTCCTTACCCCAACGCTCAGCTTCCACGATGCCGCAACTGATCTTGAGGGCGTCAAGTTCTCGACCTTCGTTAATGAGGGGTTGGGCTTTGGCAAGGTCTTCCTGATTCTTGAATAGGGCGTAATCAAGCTCCTTGCCGAAGTGCTGTATGGATGGTGACCATGGCAGACCCAGGATGTCGAAAACGCGATTTAGGAACTGGTCGCGGACAGCGTCTTCGTTGCTGCCCTTGCTCGCTGGCTTGTTCTTGGAGAGCTGAGGTTTGACCTTATGGAAAAGCGTCTCGATTTCGATGGCGAGTTGGTCCTCGCCGACTGACTTCCAATCGTCCCGCTCAAGAAGCTGATGGGTGAGGTAGTGCTGCGAAACCAGTTGCCCGCGAACGAGCCTGGTGATCGAATCGGAGGTTGGAGCGCGTGCCATGTGACGACTGGTCTTTATTTACCAGTCTTGAAACCGTTTGGCAAGCACGGACTAGAGGCCCAAGCCATTTCCAGCGACTACGCGGGTGGCGCATACATGTCATCTATGTATGCGCCCCACGAACCCGCGCAACGTCTCTGTCACCGCGTTCTATCCCTGGCCTGTCCTGGCTTCCTACCGGCCGCCGACATAAAAGACGATGTCGGCGCCACCCGCGCAAATCTCGACGCAATTCTGTTGTGACAATCCACTCCAGTGGGAATAGAATCGCGGGTTCACGTGTTGCGGGCTGCCGGCTCGGAGGTTTCCGTCGCTTCGACATTCCTGCCGGCTGCCCAACTCTGAGGATTCCCATGATTGTTCCCTACTTCGATTTGAAGCCGCAATACGCCGCCTTACGCGAGGAGATTCTGGCCGCACTCGACGGCGTGGGTCAGAAGGCGGCATTCATCCTGGGTGAGGAGGTCCAGGAATTTGAAAAAGAGTTTGCGGCCTGCTGTGGTGTGAAGCACTGCGTGGCCGTAAATTCCGGGACCAGCGCCTTGCATCTGGCGCTGCTCGCAGCGGGCGTGAAGCCCGGCGATGAAGTCATCACCACACCAAATTCCTTCATCGCCACGGCGGAAGCCATTTCCTATACGGGCGCGAAACCCGTGTTCGTGGATATCGATCCGCGCACGGCGAACATCGATCCCGGGCAAATTACCCGAGCTCTCACTTCTCGCACCCGGGCAATTCTGCCCGTGCATCTTTACGGCCTGCCCGCCGAGATGGATCGGATTCTGGAGATTGCCTCACGCCGCAACCTCGCCGTCATCGAGGATGCCTGTCAGGCGCACGGCGCGCGCTACCACGGCAGGCCCGTGGGCAGTATGGGGAGCGCTGCGGCATTCAGCTTTTATCCCACCAAAAATATGGGTGGCTATGGAGAAGGTGGAGCGCTTACGACGAGCGATGACGACGTGGCAGCTCTGGCTCGCACGCTTCGCTCCCACGGCGAGGCGCGCCGCTACGCGCACGACCACATCGGATACAACTATCGGATGGATGGCTTCCAGGGCGCGATTCTGCGCGTCAAGCTGAGACGGCTTGACCCATGGAACGCGCGTCGCAAAGAGATCGCCGAGATCTACCGTCGAGTCCTGGCGGGCGCGCGCGTGGAGGTACAGGAAGGCGAGGGGTGTGACGAGAGGGTCTATCACCTGTTTGTCGTTTATGTCGATGACCGCGACGCCGTCCGCGCGAAGCTCGAGGAACGCGGTGTGCAGACCGCGATCTACTACCCGCTCCCCATTCATTTGCAGAAGCCCTATCAATCGCTTGGCTACCCTAAGGGGAGTCTGCCGCACGCGGAGCGCGCCTGCGAACGCGTCATCGCCATGCCGCTTTATCCTGAGCTGACTGATGAGCAGGTAACCTACGCGGCGAAAACTCTTTTGGGAATTGTGGGGGAGAAATAGCAGAAAAGAGTTTTCAGTAAACAGTCATCTCCGATTTCAGGAGTCCGATGGACTCCATCGGAGTCCAGCAATCGGACAGTTCTCAGCAGGGCCCCCAACTGACTACTGAGATAACTGACTGCTGACCACTGACAACTGACAACTTTTGTGCTACCTTCGCCAGCGAAATCGCTAGTGGCAGGCTCCAGGAACGCAGACCTTCTTTGGCAGCGCGGATGATTTCGGTCGTCATTCCCACGTACAACGAGGCGGCGGCTATCGAGGAGACGCTTCGGCGCGCGGCCGCCGCGCTGCGCAGCGCATCCGAAGACTTCGAACTTGTGGTGGTGGATGATGCCAGCGCGGATGGGACGGCGGAGCGGGCGGAGTTGCTGGCGAGCGAAATCCCCGTACGTGTGTTGAGGCGCCCGGGGCGACTGGGACTGGCCACCGCGGTGCTCGATGGATGGGCCATCGCGCGTGGGGAAATCCTGGGTGTCATGGACGCGGACCTCCAGCACCCTCCCGAGGTGCTGGCAGGTCTCGCCCAGGCGATTCGCAAGGAAGGGGCGGACCTCGCGATCGGCAGCCGTTACGTGCCCGGCGGTGGTACCTCCGATTGGACCTGGATGCGCCGCTTAATCTCCCGCACGGCGACGCACATGGCGGCGACGGTTTTGCCGCTCAAACTCGCGGCGGTCGGTGACCCCATGTCGGGAGTGTTTCTGGTTCGAGCTTCAGCCCTTTGTGACGCCCGCCTAAACCCGCTGGGTTACAAAATCTTGTTGGAGGTTCTGGCGAAGGCGCATTACCAGAAGTTGGTGGAAGTGCCTTACATTTTTCAGGAACGTGAACGCGGCAGTTCGAAACTGGGCGCGCGCCAATACCTGGAGTATCTCCTCCACCTCGTGCGGCTGGCAGTGGGAACGGGCCAGCTCTATGCTGGGATTCGGTACGCGCTGGTGGCGCTGGTCGGCGCGGTGATCGATGTCGCCTTGTTCTTGTTGCTCGTCGGGCGCGCCGGGTGGCCGACGGCGGCGGCTTTATGTGTTGCTATCCAGGTCGCGTTGCTGAGCAATTTCCTTGGGAATGACCTTCTCACTTTCCCTTCCTCGCGAGCGCATGGCTCTCGGCACGGACTCCTAGCGCGAGGGCTGCGGTACGAAGGGGTCTGTTTGCCGGGGGCGATCCTGAATGCCGTGCTCACGCTCGCGCTGGTATCGCAAGGCGTAGACTTGCTGATCTCCGCTGCCTGTGGCGTTCTCGCCGGCGGAGCATGGAACCTCCTTATTTACATCCCTGCGATATGGAGAACGTGGGCCGACTGAACATCAAACTCCCCCTCGGCCTTGTCTGGCCGGACAAAGTTTTGCTCTATCTAATCGCAGCCGCCAGCAAGTCTGTGGACTAAGAACACTGGCTTTGTTGGAGCGTTGCACACTGACAGGGCCCGGTGTATGTTACCGGTCGGGCCGGAGGTCGATAATGGAAATTCCGGCTGAAAGCCCCGCCGAGGGAATGCTAACGGAAGGAGGGCGTGTGCCGGCGCAATAACTCATCAAAATCGTCTTTATGTTCTCTCATTTCGATTGCCAGGGCAGGTCGCTGCGGGTTTGCATTGATCTCATGATCAATTGCATGGTGAAATCCTTCGCTTTGCAGGCTGTGCTTTCGCTCTAAGGCTAAGAAGCGGCAATGTCAATGGGCTGGTATTTCGCGTTTTTCTTCATCTCGGGTTTTTGCAGCATCCTTTATGAACTGGTCTGGCTGCGCTTGACCATGGCGCAATTTGGCGTCACGACTGCGCTGGTGTCCATCGTACTTTCCATGTTCATGGCGGGCCTGGGTGCCGGTTCCTGGGCGGCCGGGATTCTGGTGCGGCGCTATGGTGAACGGGTAAGCTTCCCTCCACTTCGCTTGTACGCTCTCGCGGAGCTTTTGATCGGTTGCTCCGCCCTGGCGGTTCCTCTGGAACTGGTCTGGGGGCACGGCCTAGTAGATTGGATGGCCGGACGAACCGCTTTGTCATCGGCAGCACACTATCTGGCTTCGGGCACACTCGTGGCGCTGATCGTGATCCCGTGGTGTGCGTGCATGGGCGCCACGATCCCGTTGGCGATGTTCGCGATTCGCAGAGACTCACGCTATGAGACGCGCCGCTCGTTTAGCTTCCTCTATCTGTCCAACGTGGTCGGCGCGGTGGCTGGTGCTATTGTTCCGTTATTTCTGATCGAACTGTATGGATTCCATGGCACGCTGCGCGTCGGAGCGCTCCTCAACGCCGCCATAGCGGCTTCCGCTTTTGGGCTGACGCTCGCGCAACACGGGCGGGGCTCTGCGCCAGCGCCGGCGGAGGGCAAGACGGCAACCCATGTTCCCGGACAGCGTAAAGGAGTGCTGGTCCTGCTTTTCATGACTGGACTTGCCACCATGGGCATGGAGGTCATCTGGATCCGGCTGTTCACGCCTTATGTCGGCCCAATCGTCTATTCTTTTGCGATCATCCTGGTGTCCTACCTCTTAGCCACCTTCGTGGGCTCGACCGTGTACCGGGATTCAAGCCGCAGGCGCGATCCCGACAGCCAACTCGCCTGGATTATGCTGGCGCTTCTAGGACTCTTGCCGCTACTTACGTCCGATCCCCGGCTTCCTCTGGGCCAGGCGCTGCGCGTTTTGCTCGGTGTTGCTCCATTTGCCGGAGTGATCGGCTTCCTTACGCCTATGCTGGTGGACCGCTGGTCTGCGGGCGATCCTGACCGCGCGGGACGGGCCTATGCCGTAAATGTTCTGGGCTGCATCCTTGGTCCCTTGCTCTCCGGTTTTGTCTTGCTACCCCTCGTCGGCGAACACGTCTCCATGCTGCTGTTCGTCCTGCCCTGGTTTGCGATGGCAGGCCCCCGGCTCGAAGGTCGTGAGCTCCGCATTGGGTTGCGCACCTCGGCCTATTTCATCGTTGGCGCGGCGTTAGTGGTTTTCTTTTTGACCAAAGATTACGAGACGCGCTTTCCGCAACGCGAGGTGATGCGGGATAGCACCGCCACCGTCATCGCGACCGGCACTGGCATGCAGAAGCAACTTATTACGAACGGGGTTGGGATGACGTCGCTGACTCCAGAAACGAAAATGATGGCGCACCTGACCCTCGCCTCGCTCGATCAGTCGCCGCGCAATGCGCTGGTCATCTGCTTCGGAATGGGCACAACTCACAGATCTGTGATCTCCTGGGGGGTCCCGGCGACCGCGGTCGAACTGGTGCCCAGCGTGCCTCGGCTGTTTTCCTACTACCATGACGATGGCGCAAGAGTATTGGCGTCGCCGCTGTCGCATCTGGTTATTGACGATGGCCGGCGTTACCTGGAGCGCTCGCCCCAGAAGTACGACGCTATCATCATTGATCCACCCCCACCGGTCCAGGCTGCCGGATCCAGCCTGTTGTACTCGGAGGAGTTCTATGCTGTCGCCAAGGAGCGCTTACAGCCGGGCGGCATCCTGCAGCAGTGGCTCCCGGAAGGGGACAATGCAGTACAAGCGTCGGTTGCGCGCGCGCTGAAAAATTCCTTCCCCTATGTGCGAGTTTACCGATCGGTCGAAGGCTGGGGTTGGCACTTCCTGGCAAGCTTGCGTCCGATTCCTGCTCGCAGTGCCGCGGACCTGGTAGCGCGCATGCCCGCTGGCGCCGTCGTCGATTTGATGGAATGGGGACCGGCCAAGACTCCCAACCAGCAATTTGATCGTGTGCTTTCGACAGAAACGACAACCGGGCAGATGATCGCCCTTTCGCCCAGTACTCCTGCGCTGCAGGATGACCGCCCGATCAACGAATATTTCCTGTTGCGAAAACTCGTCGCCACTCCGTGAATCTGCACCTAAGGCTCAATCCTGACTCTGCTGAAGCGCACGCCGGACTTGGTGTGGCGCGTGAAAAGAAAGGCGACCGCAACGCTGCCCTTGAAGAAGATGATCTGGACCTGCGCGGAATCAGCCTCAGGGCGTTCCTGGGGCGGGCGCGGGAGTCCGCTGGTTCGCCGGAACAGGATAGGGCGACAACCTGGGAGGCGCAAGGTCCGGTTCCGCAAGCCAGACGCGTCTTTGCGGGAAGTAGCGGACTAACTCTTGATTTCCGGAGTCGCCCATGTCACGCGCCCACACGATTTTTGCGGTGTCGATATCCGCCCTATTATACACCCATTCATTATCCACATTATGATATTGATTGTAACGCACAATGACGAGGTGGTCTCCGGGTAGTGCCTCCAATTGCGCCAAGGCCTTGGCACGGTCCAGGTTCTGATAATGCTCGGAGTCCCAAGTGTGCTTCCATTCGACCGGGGTGGGAATGTGCAACTGGGGCGCGACAGTGCGCAGCAGGAACAGCAGGACGCAGATGGCCGGTATCGCCCGCACCAGCCCCAGGCCGGCACGTTTCCCGCGCCAACGCCACAGCCGCAGGTGCCGCATGCCCTGCAAAACCAACGCATAGATCGATGCGGTGATAGGCGCGGCGTAGTGCGCGATAAAGTAGATGGGCAGCGCGACCCCGAAGAAAGTGGCGCCGCACACCGCCACCAAAAAGCCCGTCTTGCCCGTGATCGACTTCCGGAAAAACTGCCAGGGGTTGACAGCCAGCATCACTACCAGGGGCAGCGCGAGCACCGGCCCGAGAAAGAACCGGTAAATATCCGCGAGTTTCCATGCCAGCACGTCGAAGGGAGCCCTTCGGGCGTGGTAGTAAAAGTACATCTGCCAACCATGCAGATAGAACCGCTCCAGCACCAGATGGTGATACTCGTGCTTGAGGTTGAGAGGCTGCCAGGGAAAATACGGCACCGCGACGTAGGTATCGAGATTGACCTGGTAAGGAATGCGGAAAGGGCTGCCCGTGACCCTCCAAAAGAAGTAGGCCATTCCCGCCACCGTGACCGCCAGGAGCAGGCCCATGGGAAGGACGATGCGTGAGGCCAATGGACCCCAGGGCGGGCGGTGCTTTCCCAGAATCCACATCAAAACCGCCACCCCGATCGGAATACCGAAGAACAGACTCTCGTAGGGCCGGGTGTTAGCCAGAAGGGCTAAACCCACTCCCATCAGCAGGGCATCCTGCACCCGCCGGCGCCGCTTAATTCTGGTTAGCGCTCCCAGGACGAGCGCTCCGCCGATTGCCGCCAATGCCCCTCCACAGTAGCTGTTCACCCAATAGGTGAAGGTAGCAAGCCGCATAACGGCCAGCAGCCCACCCAGCAGAGCCCAACCCGGCGGCAACCATCCTTGCAGCATCCAACAGATCGCCGCGCACATGGCGCCCGCGCTGAGCCATACGCCGATCCAAGGGTTTCCTGCGATGACCTGGCCCAAAGCCATGACTAAGCCCTGGGCGGCATAGTACATCGGCATGTAAGTAGGTTTCTGATTGATGTGGATACTCTCAAAGTGAATCCCCATCGGGTGAGTTGGATTCGCAAGGCGTCCGTGCGCGAAAGTATCCGCTGCCAGCAGGTAGCCAAAATCATCATGAAATCCCGGCTTAGGAACCGGCACGTTGGGCAGCAGGGCCGCGCGTATCGCCAATGCCAGGACGCCCACCACAAGGACTGCAAGGGCGCGCCTCCTTGCCAAGCGGCTTAGGTATTGTTCCGCAGCCTGAAACCACCCGGAGGGGAAGCTGCGAAGGAAATACGTGGCCACGATCAGGATGGCCACCAGAATATACTCGAAGAAGAAGAACATGCTACGCCCCCGGGACTTTACAGGCTGCGGAAAAACCGCCAAAACTGTCATCCTGAGGAGCCGCAGGCGACGAAGGATCTCCGCATTTGCCTGATTCTACAAATGCAGAGATTCTTCGCTTCGCTCAGAATGACACTCCCGACGGGTTTTTCCGCAGCCTGCTTAGCCACGTTCTGAAAACGCCCTTTCCTGTCCTCTCTCCTTCGGGATGGTCCAAGGTCTGCCGCCCTCTCGCGGATCCACTTTGATGACCAACTGGAGGTGAACCGGGAGCAGTTTAGCATGAAGCTTCAGCCGCGGCCAAGAAGCGTGCCGGAACAGTAGTGGTGGAGTTTGATTCTTGTGCGGCGGTCAATGACTACCTGATCGGCGCTCATAGAACTCCGCTACAGCAAACTGCGCGACTATCGCCCAAGCACGTCCTCCTTGTACCCTACGACCGGAATACTGTAGATTGGGGAGCCGGCTTGACCTAGGCTTGACCGGCTCACCGGTTCAGCCAGGAAAGCGTCGCGCCGGAGAAGATACCTGTGTGGGTGTTACCAATTTGCCGGCCTCCACTCGCTCGCGCGCTTGGCTCTATGGGACGCTAGGTCTGGTATTCCTGCGCGCGTTGCCGAACCTCCGCTATCCCCTCGGCCGGGACCAGGCCACCTACTGTGTGATTGGGCAAGGGCTGCTGCGCGGTCAGCTCCTCTACCGCGATCTTTGGGATATCAAACCGCCAGGTATCCTTTACATCTATGCGGTCATCGTCAAGGTTTTTGGGCCTGTGATGTGGTCGATCGGTATTGCCGACATCCTCTGGCTCTTGGTGATTTCGATTTGCATCTTCTGCTTTGCGAAGCGCTACCTCGGTGCGCCGGCGGCTGCGATCGCCATGGTCTTTAACGCCGTGTGGCACTGCTCGTGGGGTTACATCCATGCCGCGCAGGCTGAGACTTTCCTGACAATGTTTGTCTTCCTGGCATTCTTCGTCTTGATGTCCGCAAGAGCGCAGAACTGGGTGGGCAACTTCGTTGCCGGTCTGCTTTGCGGCGCGGCGTTCTGGGTGAAATACAACGCCGCACCGTTCTTTCCGGTTTTGACATTCCTGCCCTATGTGGATATGAGCCGTTTTGATGAACATCCGCGCCGGCTCAAGTTGGCCATTCCCTGGCGTGTGTGGTTTCGACGGACAGTGGTCATTGTGGCGGGCTTCCTCCTGATGATTGTCGCAGTCCTTGCTTACTTTTGGGGCGTTGGCGCGTGGCCCGCCCTGAAAGAAGGGCATTTCGAGGTTCTGCCTCGCTACGGCTCGATGTTCGTCCAACACATGCGCCATTACCCTCTCTTTGCGCTCACCCTGACTCGCTTTAATCTTGGGGCCTGGACGGAGGCGGCATTCGGAGCCGCGCTCGTGATCGCTTGGCGGCGACGCGAAGTGCGAATCATCGCCCCCGTGGTCATCATGGCCGTGGCGGGTTTCGCCTCTACGGCTTCCCAGCCACGCCTCAGCTCGTACAGCTTTGAAACGGCCTATCCTTTCTTTGCCATGTTCTGGGGGTACGTGATCGTCAAGCTTTACGAAGGCTTTGTGTATCTCCGTGAATCCTTTGCCCGACGAAGCTGGCGCGTGGCGGGCGTGCTATTGTGGCTGGTAGCGGCGGAAGTGGTTTACTACCCGCTGCCCGGCTATGCTTTCGAAATCGCTGAGGAGTACAAAGGTTTGGCCGCATGGATGCACGATCCGTACGGCTCCTACGAACGCTATTCGTTTCCATTCTATCTTGAGAAGCTTCACGACCAGATGGCGATCATCGATGATCTGGAGGAGAATTCTGCCCCCGACGATGGAGTCTTTGTTTGGGGCACAGCACCGCTGATCAATTTTCTAACGCAGCGTCCAAACCCCAGTCGGTTTGTCTCGAATCATGCATTGATTTCCCCCTGGGGGCCGGCGCGCTGGCGGCAAGACCTGATTGCCGAATTGAATCGAAAGCCGCCACGTTTCATCGTCGTGGAGCGCCACGACCAGATCCCCCCCGTGACTCTTACATATGACGATTCCGAGCAGTGCCTGAGGAAATACCCCGCCTTGGCTTCGTTCATCGCGGGTCGTTACGAGTCCGTCAAGAATCTGTACGATTTCGAGGTTTATCGCCTCAAGCGACCGTGATCTCAGCAAAGCTGCAAGAGCGACCTGCTCGGGCGCACGGATCTTGGGCGGCGTCGCTGCGAGCACACCGTATAGCGGGTTTCCAAGCCGATGATGGATGAATCCGTACCGAAGCTTCACCGCTCCCGCACTTGGTTTTTCACCGGCCTTGCGTTGGTTTTCCTGCGCGCCCTGCCCAACATTCGTTTCCCGCTCGAACGGGATTCGGCCACCTACTGTCTTGTCGCGGAATGGATGCTCCATGGACTGCGCCTTTATCGTGACCTCTGGGACAACAAGCCGCCCGGCATCTTCTATCTTTACGTTCCCATCGTGAAGCTTTTCGGCCCCGTCATGTGGTGCGTCGGGGTGATGGACGTTGTCTGGCTTCTGCTCGTTTCCTGCTGCATTTTTCGTTTTGTCCAGCGCTACCTTGGGGCGCCAGCCGCCGCCATCGCCATCCTCTTCAACGCGGGATGGCATTCGACTCAGGGTTATGTCCACGCGGGACAACCTGAGACCTACCTGATGCTCTGCATCTTCACCGCCTATCTGTTGATGTCACCCGAAGGGCGCTGGCCGCGGGCGCGATGGTTTCTTGCCGGGTTGGTAATGGGAGCGGCCTTCTGGCTCAAGTACAACGCCGTTATCTTTTTCCCCTTCGTGGTGCTCCTTCCTTTTGTGGATTTTTCCGGCCTCGACCACGCGCCGTGCCGCGCAAAGCTGGCAATCCCGTTTCGCCAGTGGATCCTTCAATCCTTCGTCGCGGTTGCAGGCTTCCTCCTGGCCGTCACCGCGATGCTCGGCTACCTCTGGATGATTGGGGTCTGGCCATGGTTCAAGGAGGCCCAGATCGAGGTGCTGCCTCGCTACGGCGCCATGGTGTTTGGGCGGGCCCACCCGCTGTTGCTCATCGCGATTTTCCAGACGTATCGCCACCTCCTGCCCTGGAACGAGGCCATCGTTGCGGTCGCTCTGTTGATCGCCTGGAAGCGCAAAGAGCTTTCCGCCACAGCCCCGATTTTCCTCATGGGCCTTGCCGGCTATATCCTGACCGCATCGCAGGGACGCTTCCACCCCTACTACTTTGAGACGACGTATCCTTTCATCGCTATGTGCTGGGGATATGTGTGGGTCAGAGCCTTTCAGGGCTTCAAAGCTCTCAGCAGGATGTTTGCGCGGAGGCGCTGGCAGCTTGCCCGGGTGATACTGTGGCTGGTGTTCTTCAACCTCATTTACGCAAGCACGATTACGGAGATCTTCCGGATTGATGAGCAGTACCATTCCTTGGCGTTCTGGTATCGAGAGCCCGAACGTTCTTATGCGGAATACCTGTGGCAGATGGATTTGGAGAAGCTTCACGACCAGATGGCGGTGATCGATTATCTCAGGATGGACTCGGCGCCTCAGGATGAGGTCTACCTTTGGGGCACGGCCCCCGCCATCAACTTCCTTTCACAACGGCGCCCCGCAACACGGTTCGTATCGAACCTGGGGCTGATCTCGCCTTGGGGGCTGGAGCGATGGCGCACCGAACTGGTGCACGATCTGAGGAAGAATCCTCCACGCTTTATCGTGGTTGAGCGCCATGACGCGATCCCCGGGGTCTCTTACACTCGGCTGGACTCCGAAGAAATGCTGCATAGCTTTCCGGCGCTCGCGGAATTCATCGGCAGTCAGTACCGACCGGCGAAGAACCTCACTGACTTTGAGATTTACCGTTTGAAGTAGAGTGCGATCAGCGCCGCCAGGGTGGCGAGCGAAATGATCAGACCCCCACGCAGACCTTGCTGGCGATAGGCAAAACGAATCTCGTGGTGCCCGGCGCCGGCATAGACAGCGCGAAAGATCTGGTTGGCGCGCCAGACGGTCGTTTCGCGGCCGTCGATCGTGGCTTGCCAACTCGGATCGTATCGGTCCAGCAGGACGACGTAGGCGGGGCGGGAGAGCTGCGCCTGAAGGGTGATCGAGTTGGGATCGCGGTGCACGATTTCGACTTGGCCGGCGGGTCCCGCGCCGCTCACGGCGGGCGAAGAGTTCGCCGGGGCGGCGAGAATAACTGTATTGAGCGCGTCGAAATCCCGCGCCGCGAGTAGGTTCAGCGTCTCGAGGGAGTTTGTTGAGAACAGGGAATTGCCCGCCACGTAGGTGCGGGGGACAAAGCACAGGTCCTCATACAAACGACTTGGCAGCGGGGAGCCATTGAAGACGTCGCCGATCAACCGCGTGGCAGCGGAATCGGCTGGGGTGGGCCGAATGATGTACTTCACATTCGTGCGGCCGAGCAGGCAATCGGCGCGCAAGGGGTTCGCAGCCTCGCGGCTGAGGTAGATTTCGACGTCGTAGAGATAAGGCGGCAGCGAGCGTTCGAGGTCCAGGTTGATGCTTCCCTCCACCTGGTTGAGCATGGAGCCGGTGGCCAGTTGGACCCGGGCTTGGAATGCTCCTTGAGCAATCGGCGCCAGGTCTGCAGCTTCCGGGATGGATTGAAAGTTGATGTAGGTTTGCAGGTTTTTGGTGTCGGGCGTCAGAGTGATAGGCCAGAAGGAAGTGACGCGATAGGTTCCAGGCGCGTCCTTGAACTCGGCAAGCACCGGGGGGCGATAGGTGAGGAAGCTCTCCGGTACCGTAGGGTTTGCTCCGGAATTCACCAGAACTAGTTGACCCATGGCCAGTAGCGCAAAGACGTACAGACCCGGACGCGCCCACTTCTTCCCTTGTTCCAGGCCGGACGCCAGCACGAGCCCGCCCAAGCAAAACCCGGCCAGCCCGGGAAGCTGAAACCGGAGCACGGTGACCAGAAAACCCGGCATCTGGTCAAGGTTAAACGGGGTTTCTCCGAGGGCGTGGAGCACAAAACGGGTAGGCGATGCAATGAGAACGGGCAGCAGCCATGCCACGGCCAGAACGATGACGACACAGCCCAAGGAGATCTGCAGAGGGAGCACCAGCCGCCGGCGGTGGGCCTTCCACGGGCAAGTGGCCGAGCGCAAGGCGTCGAGCCCCCAGCCGGCCAGGATCGCCACAAGGAACGTGACGAGCACCAACAGCTTTATGGGATAGCGCACGAACATCAAGGGCGGCAGAAGTAAATACCCCAGGGCGAAGACAGGCGTGAAGTGACCGAAGGAAAACAACAGGAGAATCCCCGCGGCACCCGCGACGAAGTTGCGGCGGCGGTCAGTGCCCAGGCACCAGCCGCCCAGCGCAAAGTAGAGCGGCACGAATCCCAGGAAT
>JBEKAK010000005.1:0-109694 GCA_050018275.1 Terriglobia bacterium
GGCCCCTCAATCCCAGGATGGCGAAAGGGAAATCAAAGGGCGGAAGTGTGCGGGCTTCAACCGCCCAATCATTGCCGCGCAGCGGGCCCAGCCTCCGCAGGCCCCGAAAAGACCCAACCGCCCCACCCTGCAGCCCAAAACCCAGGCCAGCATCGACGATCAGCACTCCGAAGCGATTCTCCGAGAACTTGGTGAGAAAAGCGGGTTAGCCACCACTCCGCGCTCGCATTGGACTGCTTCTGGACGAATGGTCGCCAATCCGGAAGTTGGGAACTTCGGCCCGGACTGCTGCTCCGCGCCCGACAACTGACCACTCGTCGGCGCTGTCCGTAACGTCGAGTTCAAACTATTACAATTGAGCCGTTCACGAACGCGCACTGGCCAAGGCAATCGAGCAAACGTAGCGTCCCGATGCATCGGGGCGGTTCTTCCTCAGATTCGCGCTTCCGAATCCAAGGGCAAACGGGCAATCGTTAACCCGCACCGGCGCATTTGTTGCGTCGCACTCATGCCGGAATACTCGTTCACGCTGGACCATCGCCAGCGAGTGGAAATCTGCGCCATCCATCTCCCGATGACCCCGAGTTCGAAGCCTCTGGCCAGGGGTCAGTAATCCACTCCCTTCCAGAAATTGGGGGTGTCCACAATTTCGTAGCGATTGGGATTGGCTTTCACCAGCGCATCGGCGGTGGAGTTCCAGACCGTGCCGTGGCCGACCGTGCCATTGCCGTACATGTTGTTGTCCTGGATGACGGTCTGATCGAGGATGTAGTTGCTGAAAGCCTGACCGTTCCGGGCATTGCTGTCCTGTCGGGCCCAATAGCCGGCGTGTTGGGCGTCGTTGGCGGCTTGGGTGGCGTTGTACCGTGCCGTGGCATTCGCGCCGATTTGGTGAATGGCAGCGATGGCGGGAGCAGCTATGGCGTTTGCCTCCCGAGCGACGACCGCTTGATTCACCTGAAAGCTGGCGAAGATAGCGCCCACGGTGGCGCGCATCTGCTCAGCGAGGTTTGGCATGATCTCGCTCATGGAAATCGAAACACCGTAGTTGCCCATCGGGCCGGGAGCAGTGGTGCACAATAGCACCTCCATCTCCGGCATGTCTTTCTCTGCCCCACCTCGGCTGCCAAGAAGCCCCCGTCCGATGGCATGGACGCAGCGTTGGCCAGGGGGAGCGGGCACCTGCTCGGCGTGGGCGATCCGAAAGTCGACGCTTGTGCCGTTCACCCGCCAAAACTGTTGGTAAATATCCGGAAATGCCCTGACCGGATCCACGTTGGACGGATAGATAATCTTGCCATAGTTGCCGGCGGTGTTACCGTAGCGCTGGTAAGAAGGGTTGGCCATCTGGCGGCTTAAGTTGAGGCTGATCAATACGTCGGCGTTGGGGGCGTTGACACCCATGGTGCCCCCGTTGCCTCTAAAGGTCCAGCCCTCGGGGATGCCAACGCTGGCCGAGCCGTCAGGGGCCACAACCTGGTGCAGCGGGAGCGGCGCGCCCGATCTCGAGCCCGTCGCGGGGCCGGAAGCCTGCCCCGCGCCGCCCGGATGCCACTCGCTAAAGAGTTGGTTGAGCATGGGGTTCACGGTGGCGCCAAAACGCGCCGCATCGTCAGAGACCAAGGCCACTTCGATGCGATTGGGGCCGGCGACAGAAGCGATGAGCAGGCCCGCCTTCGGTTTGTTTCCCTGCGGGTGGTTGACCACCGTAAGGAAGACCGCCACTGAATCCGTGCCGCGCACCTTGAATACTCTTCCAACTTGCGGCTTTTCGCCGCAGTTGTTATGCACGATGCGCAGCACTTGGCTCATGGCTGCCGCCTGGGTGGTCGCCCCGTCCATCAGTCCGTAGACGATTTTGCCGCCCTGGGGATTGTTAATGGTTTTCAGCGGGGTTTGGGCTACCGCCGGGTGCGAACCGATCGCGACGAAGAACAGCCAAAGAACCAACGACAAGGAAAATCGTTTGTAATTGCGCATGATCGTCACCTCTTTCTGTTTTCCCGCGGGTGGCGCATACATTGCTTTTGATGTATGCGCCCCATCCACCGACACGACGAGCTCGCCCACGGCAATCGGTTTACTTGAAGCGGTGCCGGAACCTGAACTCGAGCCCGAAGATGCCGTTCTGGTCACGAATGCCCAGCACCGAGACGTTATCACTTACAGCCAACTCGAACTGAATGATGCGGTACTGCGAACTGGAGGTGTTGGTGACATAGGTGAGGGTGAGGTCACGTGTGACCTGCTGCTCCACGGTGACGCGCGCGCCGGAACCGAATCCGGGCACGCCCACGTTGGGGTCGATCTTGATGCGGCTGACGCCGAACAGGTGCTGGATGCGGCCGGTGACCTGGCTGGAGAGTGCTTCGGAGAGGAGGGCACTGGCGCCCACGGTGCGCAGAGGGTTCGCGCTCGCCGTGGAGAAGACTTCCTCCTGCCGCGCGTAGCCGAGCGCCAGCAGCGAGAAGATGTCGGCGGTGGGCAGGGGCGGGTCGGAGCGGTACGCGAACTTCAACCGGTCGAAGGGGCCGGAGATGTCGACCTTCAGCTCATAGCGCTCCACGTGGGTCTGCGCCTCGAGGTCTACATAGGCTTGCGTCCGGAAAGGGTTCGTCAGGCTGATGTCCCCACGTACAAGCGTGTAGCGGTTGCCCCGGAAGACCCCCTCGCCACTGAGGAAATGGATGCTCCCCACCTGCACGGGGTTCGCGACGGTTCCCTGCACGCGGATGTCGATGTCGCCCATTACGCGTAGGTCGGGTGTCTCCACCCGCACGGATGGTGCGGAAGTGACGCGGACGTTCAAGTTAATCCTCGACGCCAGCGGCTGGGTAGCGGCGCCCGGCTGCTCTGCAAAGGGATTGGTGGATTCAATAATCCTTGATATCCAATTTACATTCTCATTCAAAAACATCTGGCGCACGACCAGTTCGCCTTGCAGTTGCCCGCGCTCGGAGTTTCCCGCCAGGCGCAGATTGCCGTTGAGGACGGACGTGAAGCTGGGGGGATAACGCACGCGGACCTGGTCGAGGTCGGCTCGAAGTTCGAAGCGAGGATTCTCCTGGAGGGTCAAAAAACCGCCCAGGTTGATCGTGCCTCCGCCGCTTATGCCGCGCAGGGAGCGAATGACGGCGCGCTCGCCTTCGAGCTGAATGGTTCCTTGCAGGTTGTTGAAGCGGAAGGGCAGACCGCCATAGCCCAGGCTTACATCCTGAACGTCCAGCGTTCCGTTCAGGATCGGCCGGGCTGGGGTGCCGGTCAGGCGCACGCGCAGCGCCGAGCCGCCGGTCGCCTGCAGGTTAGGATCGAGCGCGGTAAGCAGGGTGGCGTCAGCTTGGCCCTGCGCGTTGAGCGCCAGCGTCACACGCTCACCGAAGCGCACGGCGCCTTCGATGGCGAGTTCCGTGGAGGGGCCGCGCATAACGAAGCGGCTGACCGCCAGCGTGCCGGCGGAGTAGGTCAGAGCGATCGGCTGGTCGTTCTTCCACTGGATGCTGGGGAAGTTCACCGCCAGGTCGCGAGCCTGGGCGTGGAGATCGATTTTTGCCGGAGTGCGCAAGTGCCCCGCGCCCTGGAAGGAGCCGCCCACGGTGACGGCGGCGTCAAACTCGTGGCTGAAGAAGGCGCGAATCCAGGGATCGACGCGTAGGCCGGAGTACTCCCCCTCGGCCTCGAACGGCCAGTCCCCGGAAGCGGTCGTGCGCGCCCACAGATGTAGGGTTCCTGCGGGACCCTGGTCTTCACCTTCGATCCGCAATTGCTGGCCCTCCCCTACCATCGCGCCATTCAGGTCCCCGAGCGGAGTGCCGGCCACGCGCAGACTGTCGATGTGCCAGCCCCCCAGCACGTGGAAGGAGTCCGGCGTGCCCTGGCCGCGCACCTCAAAGCTGAGGCGGCCGTCGAGCGCACCTTCGGGAAACACCGTGGCAGCGGCCAACGGGAAGTGCTTGATATCCGCCAAGCGAAAATCCACTCCCCGCAATTGGCCGGAGACGAAGCGGCGGGTGGGTTCCAGAGCGAGGTCGCCGCTCAGCCGCCCGTGACCTTTGGCTAGCTGGATGCCTTCCAGTTTCCAGAGGGACTGTTCGACGCGCAATTGCGCGGAGAGAGAATCAAACGGCTCATCACCGATGGCGCCGTTGTCGATCCGCAGCACGCCGGTGCCGGCCAGGCTCGAGGCGGTACCGTCAAGGTCGACGCGGCCGGTAACCAAGCCCCGGGCGGGGAAGTCCGGCGCGATCGCTGCTTTCAGACCCTCGAGGGGCGTGCGCTGAGCCTGCGCGGAGAACCGCACTGCCGAATTCGGGGTCAGCCGCCAGTGGTCGAGTTGTGCGGATGCGTTGAGCTCGAGCGAGCTCCCTTGGTGCTCCACTCGCCCGGAGGAAATCTGCGCGAAGCCGGGACCGAGCGCGATGGCGGCTGCAAGCCTGTCCCACACCCAGCCGTGATACCGGAATTGCCCCATCTTCAACCGGCCTTGCATGGAGGGTTGGTTGTAGGTGCCAGTGAGTTGGCCGGAAAATTCCGCGGGGGACTCGAGCGCCAGCGGGATGGACTCGGACGTGGCCATCAGCGTCTGGAAGAGGGGCCGCCACTCCTCGAAGTCGGCAGTGGCGATGGTGAGTGTGAGCGGTTGAGCTGCGCCGGAAAGCGAGGCAGGCTCTTGGAGCGTCCCTTGCGCGGTGACCGTGGAATGGGGCGTCTGGAATTCCGCCTTGGCGAGGTGGAGAGTCAATCCGCGCTCCTCCCCAAGCGTTCCGCGCGCGCACCCGCTCACGGGAAGCTGATTTCGGGGTGCACCAGCCGGCCCATGAAACGTGAGATCAAAAGTGGTTTTCAACCTTTCCAACCGCCCGGACCAGGTGGCATTCACTGTGCCGTCGATCGCTGCGGCCAGATGCAGTTCGGCCGCGAGGAGAGGCCCTGGGGCGGTCGAGCTCAAGGCATCCTCCAGGCGCACTTGATGCACTTGCGCCTTCAGACGAAAACTTGCGGGAGAATCCCCCAAGTTCGCCTGCAGGGTCCCTTGCGCGGTGCCTCCCCACGCGGACACGATCAGGTTCGTCAAATTGAGCTGGCCTTTTTCGAGCGCATAATCGGCAGTGGCGTCCAGACGCTCGGAAGAAAACGTCGGCGAGTGGACTGCGACTTGGCGTGCGCGCGCCCGCCCTTGTGCATACAACTCGCCGTGGCGATAGATCGCCTGCCCTTCGATTTGCAGGCTGCCGGCGGGCAGCTCCCGCACCAGGAATATCCGGTTCAGCGCAGGAAGATCGGCCGAAACCTGGAACGAAGCGTAGGCTTCCGGGGTGGCGAGCGGGCGGACCGTGAACGAAGCCCTCCCCATCATCCCTGGGGCCTGCCAGGCGAAAGAGGAGACGACCAGGCCCGCGCGCGTAAGCTCAAAGCGGCTGTTAAAGGTGACGGGGGGCAGGGACCCCCGCGCCGAGCGGATTGTGGTCGCGGAAGAGGAGAGGGTGCCGGTGTAACGGCCGCGCGTCATGCGGAGGAGGACCGCTAATTCGCGTGTGTCCAGTTCGAAAGGTTGCGGCTGGTTGTTCCAGACAATGGCAGAGTGGGAAACTGTCAAGCGTCCGATGGAGAGATCCATCAAATCCACCAGACTCCGTTCTGCAGAGAGTTGCTGCCGCGGACCGGGCAGGTTGGTGGCGCCGTCGGGACCGGTGCGGAGATGCACCCGCAGGTCGTCCACATCCAGGCTGCGCAGGCGAAGGTGCCGGAGCAGAAACTGCTCCGGGCTTAGATGGGCCACCACGTTCCGCGCGGAAACGAGCGGCAAGTCGCCGGCAGGCTCGGAGCCGTGGATCGCCAGGTTTTGCAGCGTGACCTCGAAGACCCATGGCCGGAAGCGGAACCTCGCGAGCTCCACGCGCCCGCCCGTCAGGTCCTCCAAGCCGGTGATAACGCGGCGCTCCAGCCAATGCTGGAACCAACCGCTGCTCAGGATGATGAGGACCGCAAGCGCCAGAGCCAGCAGGCATTCCAAGACGTAGAGCGCGACGCGCAACGGTTTGGGAATTTTCCAGCGCGTAGGCAACCTGCCATCGAGAGTCTTAGCCCGGATTTCTCACCACACGATGCCCTTTTCCCGGCGGCTGGAAGGGCGGGGCTTCAGCCCCGCCCTTCCTCGTCCGTGGTGAGAAATTCGGATTAGAAAGAGTGAAACCTCACGCGGCTGGTGGGCTTCAGCTCCTCGATCCACTGATCGAGTAATTCGTTGATGCGTTTCTGAGTCAGAACCTCCCGAATTTGGCTTTCGACTTCGGAAAGTGGAGGCGCAGCCGCGCCACCATCTTTCTTTTGGAATTCCGGGACGAAGGTCCGGCGGTAGTAGTCTGCCACCTCGTCGTCACTGGGTAAGGCGGCGGGCCGCAGGCGTTGATCGATCAGGCGCAGCGTGAGTTCCTGCTGCGCGATGCGCGCGAGGACCTGGGGCTCGGCCATGCCCAGCTCTTGGAGCGCTGCCTGGAGGTCCTCGGGGCGCGCGAATTCCTTGCGCAGCGCGGTCAGGCGTTCTGCCGCAATCCTCTCGCACTCCGCCTGATCGCCGCTCACGGGGCTTTCCTCGTGACTCAAGAGTACCTGATAGGTGAGGCGCTCACGGACGCGCTCGAGGGTGGCTGGGTCCGGCGGAGGCGCGGGCCATTGGCCGTCGAGGAAACGCTCGAAGCGGTATTCGTGCTCCACGTCGCTCGCGGTGATGGCCACGCGGTCGATGGAGGCGACAACGCGGTCCAGGATTTCCGCGGCGGGGCAAACAGCAGCGGAAACCGCGAGGCAGGCTGCCAGAACCGCGAGGTTCAGAAGCTTTGGCCGATGCTGAGAAAAAACTGCACGTGCGGTAATCGTTGTATCTCCACGTTCTCCACGCCGTTCTGCGTGGTGACCACGCGGAACTGCGGGGGATTCAGATTGTAACCCACGTCGAATCGAATCGGCCCCACGGGGGTTTTGTAACGTACCCCCGTACCCACGGCGTGGGATGTGTAGTCAAAATCCGTGGGTGAGCTTTGCGTGAATTTGAGCAGCCGCATCTTGCGCACGGTTGAGTAAACGTTGCCGGCGTCTTCGAAGAATGCGAACCCCAGGCGCCGTTGGGCCAGGGAAAAACGCAACTCGAAGGAATTGAGGAAGAAGGCATTGCCGCCGAGCGGGTAACCGGTGTTAGGGTCGCGCGGTCCGGCTTGGTTGATCGAGAAGCCGCGATGGGATTCGCTTCCGCCCATGAAAAAGCGCTCCGGTAAAGGGATCGCATTGGTAAAGATGACCTGGGGCGGCTGGCCGTTGCCCGTGTCGATGGTGACGGGGTACAAGCCACCGTAAGGACTTTCCACGCCGAATTGCGTCTGGCGCGCAAAGACCAGGTGCGAACCCAACGAGTAGTAAGTGGAATTCTGGCCCGTGAACCGCAGAAAGTCCGCCTGGGATCCAAAGTCATGCCACGAAACCCCGGCGTCCATGAGTGAATAGGAGCCCCGCGTGGCGTCCGCGGGTTCGTCGCGGTGGTCGTTGATGTAGCTTCCACCGAGCATACCCACGCGTGCCGGCTGGCTGAGCAGGGGAATCTCCTGGGGGGATATCTTGGTGGAGATATCGAGCGCTTCCACGCGGCGGAAGCTGTACCGGGCGATGACCAGCGTGGAAGGGCTGAAGCGTTTCTCGACGTTCACCGAGGCTTCTTTGCGGTCGGCGGTGAACGTCAACACGTCGCGGCTGCGGTCCACCAGGCTGTTGATGCGCAGGCTGAGGTCCTTTCGATTCAGCAGACGCGGAATCAAATAGGTCAGGCTGCCGCCCGTTTCGAGGTTGGAGAGGCGTCCGTCCAGGCTGAGCGTCTGGTCCCGGCCGCCCACATTCAAGCGTGTGATAGTGAGCGAGAGTCGCGGGCTGGCTTTGAACTGCCCCTGGGGCTGGTTGCTGCCCAAGCGCTGAACTTCCGCGCCGCCGCCGTAACCGACCGTCCAACGGTGGGCTTCCTCAACGCCTACGAGCACGGTCTTCGCCGTTTCAGAATTCGGTCCTTCCTGCCGAGTGATCTGGACCTGGTTGAAAATGCCCAGCTCGTAAAGCTGTCGTTGCGACTCGAGCAGCGCGCTCTGACTGACAGCTTCGCCGTCGCGAAACATCAGCTCGCGGCGTACGATGCCCGGGCGCGTGTGTTCGTTCCCGAGGATCACGATTCGCTGAACGCGCTCCTGCGGTCCGGGCGCGATATGCAACTCCAGATCGACCTGATGGACGGTTCCCAAAGTCGTGGTGTGCCAGCTCACGGTCGCATGCGCATAGCCGTGGTCAGCTAGATAATCGAGAATGAAGTCGCGGTCAGCGCCGGCACGTTCCAACGAGTAGGGCTGGGAAGGCTTGCACAGGAGAGATGGCCAGAGCTTCATTTGGGTACCGGCGTCGATGCCTACGAACGCCAGGTTGTGAACCGTCGTGCGCGGGCCTTCTTGGATCTCGAAGGTGACGAAGCGGCGGCCGGGGGTGCTCTCAAAGCGGTCGTTGATAGCAGGCGTGACGCGTGCGTCGAGGAATCCCCTGGACTGGTAAAGGGCAAGGAGTGCGGCGGTCTTGCGCTCCACGAGGTCGCGGCTGGACGTGGGCGCCGGCGGGAACAATCCTTCGACAGGTGGGGAGATCGCGGCCATCAGTTCTGCCGTAGGGACCGCAACATTTCCCTTGACGCCGTAACCTGCGAACTCCCCGCGCGGGCCGCAATTCACGCGAAAGAGGATCTCGATGCGCGGTGGCGGCTCCGTGCGCGGCACACGGCTGGCCTTGACTGAAGCGGAGAAAAAGCCCTGCTGCTGGAAATGATCCTCGAGCAGTTTCTCGCTGCGGGCCAGAGCTTGGTCGTCCAAGACGCCGTCGCGATAGAAGGGCAGAAGGTTCTGGAGCTTCGAGGAGGAAATCGACGCGCCTTGCACGCGCGCGCGGATTAGCGGCCCGCCGTCGGCTTTGACAACCAGTTTCTCGGTGTTGGTCTTGGCGTCGTAACTCCGTTGCTGGATGCTGATGTTGGCCTGCAGCCGCCCCCGCGCCATGTAGAATTGGTGCAAGCGGAACAGCCCGCGCTCCACGCGCGCTGCAGTCAGGTGCATGCCCGGGTGCCAGCCGGAGACTTTCATCAGGCGCTCGGGGGGGAATGCGGTGTGGTTCGGGGATTCCACACCACTCACGCGCGCGGGTGGGCCAAGTTCGACGGAGAAAACCAGGTTCGCTTCCTGGCTGTCAGGGTCGCGTTCAATCTCGTGCCTGATGCGGGATTGGTAATAGCCGTTGGCAACGAGCAGATCGATAAGGTGCTGGTGCGCGGCGCTGAGTTCTTCCTCCAGGAGCGGCTGACCCAAGCGCAAACGTGAGGCCGTAACCAGCGCCGTGGCTTCCACGGGCCCGGGGTTGCCTTCTACGGTCACGATTCCAATGAAATACTGTGCGCGCGCCACGATCGTGAGCGAAACGCCCTGGCCTTCTGGGTTGCCCTCTGCGCGCAGCTCGGTAAAACGCCCGGTGGCGTAAAGGCGCTTCAGGCTTTCAGAAACTTTCGCGGGGTCGAGAGGTTCGCCGATCTGCTGTGTGACCAAGCCAGGAAAGTTCCGGAGTGTCAGGTGAGCGTCGCACTCGAGACGAAGGCTCACGACCGGCTGGCCCCACAGGGAGTGCGGGGTTTGGGCACGGGCCTGCGCGCGCGAGGAGCCGAGTATCAGCGCCAGCAGGAGAAGGGTGTAGGCCATGCGGCCACGGAAGGTTGTGGGGCCGCTATGCCTCGGAAGGAGGCGCGTGACGTTTTTGGACAGCAAGCTCTTGGCTCGGTTGTGGCGACGCACCCCGAAGTTTACCCATTACCCCGACGTCTAAGCTTACATAGTCTGCGCCGACATTATACTTCGGCGGGAGACCTCGAAGAGGCAAAGAAACGCAGTAAAAGGCTCACGACCGTCAAGAGCGCCAGGGCCAATCCGGCGTGTTCCTTGACGAAGTTTACCCAGCGGTTCGTTCCGCTTCGCCGCCGAGTTGCAGGATGAGGTCGCGGGCGGCGCGGACATCTTCCTTGCGCGAACGGTGGTTCAAGACGCAGAAGCGCAACACGTGCCGCCCCTCGAGGCGCGTGGAGGACAGCATGAGCCGTCGGCTGGCGATGATCCTCGCCATCAGATCGTCATTGAGGCGATTGAGAAAAGCCTCGCGCTCGAGGCCCGAGGGAAAGCGCACCGGGAGGTAGCGGAAAGTAAACACCCCCAGAGACGGGGGCGTCACGATCTCGAGTTGCGGTGATTGCTGGAAGAGTCGCGCGGCGTATTGCGTGAGGTCCAGACACTGGTCGATGACCTCTCGAATCCGCGCGATGCCGTACGTCTTCACGGCCATCCAGACCTTGAGGGCCCGAAAGCTGCGCGTGAGCTGCAGGCCGTAATCGCAGAAGTTCACATCCCGTTCTTCGCGCTCCACGTCGTGCATATAGTCGGGCAAAATGTGAAAGGTCTCGCGCATCCAACGGCCTTCGCGAACCAGGGCGCAGCCCGCCTCGATCGGGCAGTAGAACCATTTGTGCGGGTCGAGCACCACGGAGTCCGCTTGCTCGATTCCCCGCAGAAGCTCGCGGCCGCGCTCGGTGAGCGCCGCGAAGCCGCCGTACGCGGCGTCCACGTGGAACCACACGCCATTGTCCCGCGCGACGCGGGCGATCTCCGCCAGCGGGTCAACGGAGCCCGTGCTGGTCGTGCCGGCGCTCGCCACCACGGCCAGCGGACGAAACCTACCCTCGAGATCCTCGTGAATCCGCCGGGCCAGCGCTTCCGGCTGCATACGGAACTCCGCATCCGTCGGAATCCGACGCCACTGCTCCTCGCGAATTCCCAGAATCCGCAGGCCGCGATCCACCGCGGTGTGCGCCTGGCCGGAAAGATAAACCGCTGCGTTCCGTGTGTCGTCGTTGAGAACAGCGCGGCGTGCCACGGCCAGCGCGGTCAGGTTGGCTACGGAGCCGCCGCTCACGATGAGCCCGGACGCTCCCGGCGGCAGTCCCAGCATCTCCTTGAACCAGTCGATGACCAGGATTTCCACCTGGCTCGGACCGGAAGACTCGAACCACGTGCCCGCAAAGACGTTGGTGCCTGCGGTGAGCATGTCCCCCAGGATGCTGATGAAGCTCGGCGCGCTGGGAATAAAGGCGAAAAAGCGCGGATGATCCAGTGCAATCGTGTTCGGTGCGACGTCGCGCGCAAACTTTGCGAAGACTTCTTCGAAACTTGTGGGGTGTTCGGGAAGCGGTTCTCGCAATAGCGCCTCGGTCTCCTCCCGGCGCAACTCGCGGCCGAGGGGATTGTCACGAAGGTTTGCAATGCGATCGACTACGTAATCGACCACGCGGTGTGCGGCTTGGCGCATGGCCTCGTGATCGAGGTCGAGTGAGACGTCGCGGATTCGCATTTCCAGCTCTTCGAGTGAGGCCTGATTCTTCATTCGGATCCTCCGATGGATTTGTGGCCGGGAATGGGCGCGCGGCCGTGTGGGGAGGTGGTTTCAGCCGGTGCGGGCCGGCCGTACGAGATCGCCGAGCCAGTGCGCGAGCAGGTTCTCCTGAGGGAACCCCTGGCCGAGGTGCTGACGGAAACCCTCTCCCCACGGGAACCCGGCGAGTTTCCCGGCGCTCGCGGCCATCTGCCGCACCGGGTCGCCGAGCTCGGGGAGGGATTGCTGAAACTGCAGCCAGGCGCGCTGGCTTTCGTGGCAGGCCAGCATTTTCTCCTTGCGTTCGAGCGTGGCGCTGATGTCCACGACGAGGTTGGGAAAAACCTCCCTGCCCAGGATGTCGCGGTCGCCGAAGGGTTGCGAGTAATAGAGGTGCCGGATGGCGCGCGTGGCTTTGGCTGGGCGGCGAGCACCGGTGCGGAAGTTTGGCGCCGAGGCGCCAAAACACGCCGACTGGCAAAGGCGGCTGGCGGTTTCGTGATCCACCATATAGTCCTGGGGCGCGTGCGTGAGCACCAGTGCAGGATCGACGCTCCGCACGATTTCCATCACCTTGCGGAGTGTGGGACGATCATACAACACCAGGAGGTCCCGCTCTTCCAGGCACGTGTATTCCGCGCCCAGGTGCGTCGCGCTGCGTTGGGCTTCCAGGCGGCGAAGGCGCGTGATTTTCGCGGAGGGCAGGATGGAACTGCCGCAGTCGCCCGCCGTCAGGGTGGCGATGTGGATGGACGCGCCGCGGCCGGCGAGATGAACCAGAGTTCCCGCGCAGAGAAACTCCGCGTCATCGGGATGAGCGAAAAGCGCAAGCACACGGAGCGATGGAGGCATGGCTCTTCCCAAGTGAGGGATTTGCGCGTGTCGGCGATTTGATGGGCGCGCTGGCTACGGCGCGGGCTTGAACTCCGCCGTCAGCCGCAGCTTGCCCCACGCCACGTCGATCACGCCGGTTCCGTTCTTGTCGGTGAGCTTAATGGTGACGGTCTCGACGGAATCCGGCGCCTCCACGAAAGTCATGGGCGTTTCGGCGATCTTGGCGCTGGCGTCATACTCGAACGACGACTTGCTGGACACGACGAGTGTCCACTTCCCGGGGCCGTCGAAACGGGCGAGCAGGATGTGCTTGCCCTTTGCCACCTTGGCGCCGCCGATGACCAGGTCCTGGTCGGATTCGAGGGTGGTGGGAGCGTCCGAGCCCAGGCGCCACACTTGGCCGGGCTTGATGAGGCTGAGCGGGTCACGGCCCTGCAGCGAAGGGCGGCCGTAGTCGATCGTCACGCGCGCGCCGCCGATGGTGGCCTTGACGTCGCCGCGATCGTTGCCGTGCGCGAGGGTTGCATGCGTGAGCAGCATCAACGCGCTGACGGCCACACATCCCAAAATGATTCGGCTGATACGTTGCATGTTGGCTCTCTCCTTTGACGATGCGTCTCCCGCCAGTTGGCGTAGGGTGGGAGGCGCGCGTCAGTTCTCCTTCAAGATTCCCGTGATCGCCTGCCGGAGGTCGTCGGGTTCTACATACCCGATCCAGTGCGCTCTGACAACTCCTTTTTGATCGATGAGAAAAAGCGTGGGGAAAATCGAGATGCCGCCATAAGCGCGATCGCTGTCGCGCGTCCAGTGAACGATGGGATACTCGATGTGCTTTTCCTGAACGTAGCGTTGCCGCGCCGCGTCATCATAATCGAGGCCCAGGGCGCGGTCGGCGTTGGCGCCCACGATGGTAAGACCGCGCGGGGACAGGTCACGGTCAAGCGCCACGAGCGCGGGCGTTTCCGCCATGCACGGCGGGCACCCCGTGAACCAGACTTCCAGTAGTACCACCTTGTCGTGCAGGTCAAAGAGGCGGACCTCACCGCCGCTGAGGCCCGCGAGCGCGAAATCCGGGGCGGGCTTGCCATCCCAGCCGCTGAGCTGCCGGACCAAGGCCTGGCCGAATTTCGCGTCAGCTTTGATTTTCTCCACATCCACGTGGGTGATTTCGCCGGTTTTCGGATCGCGCGTGAGAAAACGTGGCACGCGCGGGTCCGATTCCATCACGCGGAGCAGAATATCCGCCGCGGCGGGCGAGCGCAGAGCGAATTGTTCAGCAATGACCGCAAGGCTCGGCGGCGAACCGAACTTCTCATGGTAATTTGCCACGAAAAGCGGGATGCGGAAGAACGCGCTGTAGAGCTTATCGAGCGCCTGGTGTTCGTCGGGTTGGGTGAAGACGTGGTTATAGAGGTCGGTAATGATCAGCGGCTGGCCGGGTTGGAGATGCGCGCGGATGTAATCGAGCACGCGCGTCTCGGTGTCGGATTCGGCCAGCCCTGCGACGGCAGTCCCGCAGAGCAGGGAAGCGAGAAGTAGGCCGCGCAACCATCGGGCGCTCACCGCGGGCCTCCCTTGGCAGTGGCGCTCGCGTCCTCCGCCTGGCTGAAAATCTTCCAGTGAAATTCGAGTGAGTAAGGCAGGTACTGGCTCAAGTAGCTCCAGCCGTGGTTGCCCGGTCGCAGCACGAAATCATGCGGGAACCCTTTGGCAGTGAGAATCTGATCCAACAGCTTGGCGCCTTCTTCAAAACCGTAACGGTCCTGATCGCCGCAATCGAAGTAGAGTTTCAAATGCGAAAAACGCTCGGGATGTTCGGCGAGCGTAAGCGGGTTGTTGGCGTCAAAGTAAGCTTCGTTGAGCGGCGCTCCGAAGGGTTCCTGCAGGACGCGCGCGTAAAATCCCCAGCGGCCCTCGCTGGGAAGTGGATTAGGGAATTTCGCAATCAGTGCCGCGCTGTGGGCACTGGCGGAGCTGAAGATGTCCGGATGCTCCATGCCGAGATGCAGCGCGCCGAAGCCGCCCATCGAGGTGCCACTCACGCCACGCGCTTGACGGTTCGTCAGCGTGCGATATTTCCGATCGATCGCTGGGACGAGTTCCTGGATGAAGAAGTCTTCGTAACGCTCGCGGCCGTCGTAGGAGTTTACATAGAAAGTCTTGCCGCCATCGGGCATCACCACGATGAACTTGCCGATCTTACCCTGACCCATCAGGTCTTCCCAAATGCTCTGGCCGCTGCGCTCGCTCCAGCTTTTCTCATTTTCGAAGAGGCCGTGGAGACAATAGAGCACCGGATAGCGCCCGGCGCCTGCATCGTAACCCGGGGGCAGCGCCACGCAGTAGTCCACGGAGCGTCCCAGGACGGCGCTGGGAAGGGATTCGCAATCGAGGCGAGTGGAGGAGGTTTGTGCGAAGGCCGGGCAGGCGAGCAGGGTCCACGCGAGCAGCACCAAGCCTGCGCTCGTTAGCCGCCGAAAGCGATTCACGGTGTGGGGAGATGGGCGCATCGTTTAGCGAGGAGGTGTGGTGTTGGAGCGGTCCGTCTCCACGTAGACAGAGGTCTTGCCGCTCTTCGAGCTGGCGCCCACCTTGCCACCTTCGCGATTCCCCCCGGCGCCCGCGGCGCCTGAGACCTCGCCGTGAACGTTTTTCAGGGGAGATTTCTTCTCTTTGGTGGCTGCGGCGCTCGTGCTCGCCGCAGCCTCAGGAACCGAAGGGCGAAGTTCGAGCACGGCGTCATCCGGGGAGTCTTTCTGGTTCTCTTCCGGACTCTGCTTCTTAGCCTCTTGTTTGGCGGCGCTCGCGAGCGCCTCATCGGTGCTCACGCGCACGGCATCGGTAAGCGCCGGCTTCTTGCTGGAATCAGTCTGGGAAGATTTCTGTGTTTCAGGCTTTTGGGGTGGATCGTCCGCGAGCGCCCAGGCCGCGCCCGCCAGCGCCAGAGTCAGGATCGACAGCATGGTGCGATTTCGAATCATTTGTTTGCCCCGGCTGAGTAGGGAGCTCCCCGCCAACGTTTTCATTCTGAAGCCGCCGCGCGCGGGAGTCAAGGGTGGAGCTTTGCCCGAGCACGACGGCGCACCTTCGGGCTCAACAGGCTGCGGAAAAACATGTAGCGGCGACGGAACCTGTCCCGATTTCATCGGGACGTCCCCATGCTGGTGGTGAAAACAGAGGGCATGTGGCGATGTGAAAACGTGTCCCGATGTTCTTGATCGGGATCGCCGCTACCTCGTCGGGGGCCGGTTTTTCCGCAGCCTGCAAGCCGATCACTTGGCCATCGGCTGGTTCCAGATCAGTTCCAGGGTAACGCCGCCGTGAGGGTCCGTATCCAGATAGGCGAACCGGCCTTTGCTCTTGGGCGTGTCCCAGCCCCCGGTCTCCGAGGGTGGAGCGCCTTTGGCCTCCAGCATCTTCACGGCGGAGTCCATGTCCTGGACGGTGACGCCGAGGTGGTGGAACCCTTCGCCGTGTTCCTTGAGGTATTCTTCATAAACGTTGGGCCCCAGGGTTGACTGAACCCACTCAAAGGGCGTGTCCCCGAATCGCCCCCAGCCCAGATCCATCTCGAATTTTCCCGGTTGGCCGCGATAGACACGGTTCACGCTGACGTTGTGATCGACCGCCAGCCCGCCAAACCCCAGGCTTTGCCAGTAGTCTCCCACCTTCCTGACATCGCGAACCACGAAGGCGTAATGGGCGATTTTGGTGAAGGGGTCGTCGTTCTCTGGGGTCCCTGCTTCGGCGGGCGCAGGGTCGGCAGGATCGTAGTAAAGCACCAGAGTCAGGCCGCCGCCTTTGGCCGCGGTGTCGAGGTAAACGCCGTAACCTGTTCCCTTGGGTCCCGTCCATTGCGTGCGCTGCACGGCCTCCACGCCTTTGGATTGGAAGTATTGAACCTGTTGCTCGAGTTCCTGGTCGCTTTTGACAGCAAAGCCCAGAGCGAGGATGCCGTCGCCGTGTCGCTCGAGGAACTCCGTGTAAACGTTGGTTCCCGTGACGGGCTGGATCCACTCGAGCGACACACCGCCGATATGGCCGAATGCCGATTTGGCCGTGGTGGGAGCCGGCTTGCCCCTGTAAATCAGACCGGTACGATCCGAGACGTTCGTCCGCTGAATATCCTTCAGCCCCAACTTTTGGTAGTAATTCAAAACCGGGTCAAGGTCTTTCGCGACCCAAATGATGGAATTCACGTGCCCGTAGATGGAAAGATCGACCGTGGGCTTGGCGATCTCCGCCGCAAGCGAGGGTGGCAGGGGCGCGAGTGCCAGCAGGGCGGCGAGGGTTAATGCCCGAGTGTGCCAGGATTTCATGCGAACCTCCAAAGGTCAGGGGTCAGTTTCAGGCGCGGAGGCCTGCGGTAACATCCAGCCCGTGAAGATACCACGCGCTGGGCCGCGCGGCAATTCTTCGTGCACACTGCAATGGGCGGACGGCGCGGCCACGCCTTTCGTTGTCACCCCTGCGCAGCCTGCCCGCGCCTGCCTGCGCAAACAGGGCAGGGCGGGGGTCCACCCACAACCTGGATTCCCGCTGGAGCAGCCGCAGAGCCTGCCTGAGCAGAGCGAAGGGGCCGGACCGCGGGCCCTGCGCTACGTTTGCTTCCGGCTTCACCTACGACGCGGCGGTCCCGCTCTGTGGGATGCCTGCGGCAGCCGCCCACGAGCTTTACACCAAAAACGGCGCTGACAAGAAGGATGCTTTTTTTCATCTTTCGGCGCAGGCGCCTAAACCGGCGAGGGGGTGAGATTCCCAGCGCTGTCAAATCGCGGTGCGCAGGGCTCCGGCAGGAGGCGCCAGCCCGCAAGCGCGGCGGCCTCGCGAGCGAGCCGTTCCGAGATGGCGATGCGGTTGAGGTTCAGCGTGTTGCGGATCCAAGCCACACGCTGCTCAGCGGGCTCCGGACTGCCGAGCGCACCCAGCAGCCAGTCGAGCGCTTCCTGATCCGACGGCCAAAAGATGGGGAGGCGCGGCATGGGAGGATTCATCGAGGTGCGCGCGTTGGCATACATCTTCTGCAAATCGATCTTGCGGTAAAGCCGCTCGTGCATCGCGTCGGCGAGGCCCACGCCCAGGGCGTTGCCGTTGCTTTCGGGCGTAAGATCACGCACATAGATCAGGCGGATCTCCGGCGCTGCACCGGGCTGAAGTTCCACGCCCCGGCCGACGACTTTCGTGTCCATTCCCGTCCCGCTGATGTTCTTGCCGAGTTCATCGACGATGACGAGATCCAGCTTGGGGAAGGGAAGGCGCGCCACCAGCGGCCGGGCGATTTCCAGACACGCCTCTTCTGTGGCGACGATGTCCGCGGCGCTCGCGGCACGCAGGGCGGCGATCTGATGAAATTCGTTTTCGACCAAGGCCACCCCGGCCAGAATTTTCCCACTCGCCAGAACTTTCCCCGACACGGCGCGGATCGTCTTCTCGTATCCGAATTTCCAGCTCCAGTGGTGACACTCGAGGGCGCCGTCAACTTTCCCCATGCCGACGGCCAGCATCTTAAGCAGCCCGCTCTCGATCTTGCCGGAGAAATCCGTGTGGGGCTTCACGCGGTTCAGTACGACCACGCCATCGGCTTCCCAGGCGTAGCGATCCATGAAGACGCGGAAACCCTCGGGAGTCGCGCCGAGCGGAACGGTCTCCATCGAGGAGAGAATGTTGACGCCCAGGAATTCCGGGGTGACGCCGTATCCGGCTAACACCTTCTGCTGCCCTTCGGCCGTCGCGCCGCCGTGGCTGCCCATGGCGGGGAAGACGCCCGGCAGCGCACCCTGCCTCTTGAGCCAGTCGCAGACGGCTTTTACCAGGACCTTGATGCTGGCAATGCCGCGACTGCCTACGGCCACCGCGATGCGTTTGTTGTGGAGCCTTTCCGCGGGCAGCGCGAGCACCCCGAGCGCGCTCGCGATTTGTTGAGGCAAGTCGGTGAGCTCGGGAAGGCTGGGCTTGGTTCTCTCCAGGATCCGAAAATTGCCGAGGGGGATGTGAGTGTTGGTGGACATAATCGAGAACTCACGTTAACGCGACAGAGGGCAAGCGTCAAGGGGTGCGGCTTGCGCCCGCGGTACCCCGGTGTAGGGCACGGTCTTTATTGCATGAGGAGAGGAATATGAGTAAAGTCGTGCAAGGGGTGTGCCCGAGAGACCAGTTCTTTAGCGATTTTCGGGTTGTGAGCTATTGATTCTTCGTCCACGCAAAGCTCGTTTTGACCTGATTCGGACACGCTCCTAATACGAACGCAGCAACAAATGTTACAAATCAGCTTCAGCTTGCCCCAAACGACGTTCACAGCCCTCGCCCCCTTGGGGGAGAGGGTGCCCGAGGGACGAGGGCAGGTGAGGGGGTCTCGATTGCCGGTGCGCAGGCGTAACATCTCTAAATGCGTTCGTATTAGCTTCCCTGCGGGGCCGCGAGTCGGCTGCCCGGGAAGCGAGGAGGTTGGGCGTGACGGTGACGAAACAGCTCTCAGTGATGGTGGAGAATAAGCGCGGGGCGTTGGCGGAACTCTGCACCAAGCTGGCGGAGAAAGCCGTGAATATCGTGGGGTTGATGGTTCCCGAACAGACGGGGGTGGCGCCCATCCGGCTGGTCGTGAACAATGGCGAAACTGCGCGGAAAGTGCTGGAGGCCATGGGGCTGAAATTCACGGAAGAGGACGTGCTGGCCGTGCAAGTCTCGGACCGTCCGGGCGCTCTGGGGAAACTGACGCGCAAACTCGCTGACCACAATCTCGATGTCAAGTACGCTTATGGCTCCATCGAGAAAGGCATCGGCAAAGCGACGGTGATCCTCGCCGTGTCGAATCCAGAGGCAGCGGCGAAAGTGCTCTGACCAGCGCGTCGAAGACGCCTCAGAAGCAAGGTGACGGCGATTGAAGACCGGGACGCGCGGCAGGCCTTGCCTTCATTTCGCTTTTTGATTGGCAGGAGAAAGGCCCTGCGTCGGCCAGGCGAAGTCGCGAAATTCGCCGGTGTAGTCGAGGCCGCCCAACGGAATCGGTCGCTGGGGGTCCGCGGGAACACCGGCGCTGCGGATGTGCGCGAGCACTTCTGCTTCGTGAATGCGGGACGCATCGTATTCGACAACCAGGTCACGATCCTCGAACGAGAGCCCACGGATTCCGTAAACCGTCGAGAGTCGAGAGAGGCGGTCAAGATCTCGGGGCGTTAGTTCCTTTTTCAGAGTGTAGCGAGTCTTCAGAAAGGTCATGGATCCTCACCCCTTTAAATTTCGGCCTTTCTTAGTCGCAGCGCGTTGCTGATCACGGATACCGAGCTGAAGGTCATGGCGGCTGCTGCGATCATTGGACTCAACAGCAATCCAAACGCGGGGTAGAGTACACCTGCGGCCACCGGCACGCCGATCGTATTATAGACGAAGGCGAAGAAGAGATTCTGCCGGATGTTGCGCAGGGTGGCCCGGCTGAGCCGTCGCGCGCGCACAATGCCCCGCAGGTCGCCTTTCACGAGCGTGATGCCGGCACTTTCCATGGCCACATCGGCGCCGGTCCCCATGGCGATGCCTACTTGCGCTTGCGCGAGCGCGGGGGCATCGTTGATGCCGTCCCCGGCCATGGCCACGATGTGGCCTCTGGACTGAAGTTGCTTCACGACTTCGCCCTTGCGCGCCGGCAGGACTTCCGCTTCGACGGCATCGATTCCCAGCTTGCGCGCCACGGCGTCGGCCGTGCTGCGGCTGTCGCCCGTCAGCATGAGGATGCGAAGGCCTTCCTGGTGGAGCAGGCGAATGGCCTCAGGCGTCGATGCCCGGATGGGATCCGTCACGGCGAGCAAGCCCGCGGGCTGGCGGTCGACGGTGAGGAAGACGGCGGTCGCGCCTTCGCGTCGCATGTTTTCGGCCTCGTGACGCAAGTTGCCGAGCGAGATGCCGAGATTCTCGAAGAGTGCGGCGTTGCCCAGAGCCACGGTTCTGCCCTCGACGACACCCGTCACGCCTTGACCCGTCAGGGAGCGGAAGTCTTTGACCTCAGAAAGCGCGACCGATCGGTCTTGCGCGGCGCCCACCAGGGCGCCGGCCAGAGGATGTTCGCTGCCGCGCTCCAGACTCGCGGCAAGGTGCAACAGGTCCAATTCGCTCCAGCCGGGCTGCGGCTGGATGGCGGCAACGCGCGGCTTGCCCTCGGTGAGCGTTCCGGTCTTGTCAATGACCAGCGTGTCGACCTTCGAGAGGATTTCGAGCGCCTCAGCGTTGCGAATCAGTACGCCGGCGAGCGCACCCCGGCCCGTGCCGACCATAATCGAAACGGGCGTGGCGAGTCCGAGTGCGCAAGGGCAGGCGATGATGAGGACGGCCACGGCGTTCACCAGAGCGTGCGCAAGCCGCGGCGGCGGGCCAACCAGCGACCACACGACAAAGGTGAGCGCAGCGATACCCATTACCGTCGGGACGAAATAGGACGCGACCACGTCGGCGAGGCGCTGAATGGGCGCTCGACTGCGCTGGGCCTCGCTGACCATGCGCACGATTTGCGCGAGCAGCGTTTCGCTGCCGACGCGCTGGGCACGCATCTCAAAGCCGCCCGTGCCATTCACGGTGCCGATCGTGACGTGGTCTCCGGTTTTCTTTTCGACGGGAATCGGTTCGCCGGTCACCATCGATTCATCAATAGAACTGCTGCCCTCGAGCACGACGCCATCCACGGGAACTTTCTCACCGGGGCGCACGCGCAGGCGGTCACCGGCATGGACGCGGTCGAGAGGAACGTCCTCTTCCGAGCCATCGTCGCGAAGCAGCCGGGCGGTCTTGGGCGCGAGCCCGAGCAAGGCCTTGAGCGCGCTGCTGGTGCGGCTCCGTGCACGGAGTTCGAGAACCTGACCCAGCAGCACGAGCGTGGTAATGACCGCGGCAGCTTCAAAATACACGGGCACTTCACCGGAAGGCAGGCGGAAGGATTTCGTAAAGGCCTGCGGAAAGAGCGTGGCGACGATGCTGTAGAGGTAGGCCGTACCTGTGCCGGTGGCGATGAGCGTGAACATGTTCAGGCGGCGGTTGACGAGAGAAGCCCAACCGCGCTGGAAAAACGGCCAACCTCCCCAGAGGACCACGGGAGTGGCGAGCGCGAATTCGACCCAGGGCAGCAGGTGCGCGGGTACCGCGTGCTCGAGGGGTGAACCGGGAAGCATGACCGACATGGCCAGAAACAATACCGGCGCCGTCAGCGCCAGGCTGATCCAGAAGCGCCGCGCCATAAGGGCGAGTTCCGGGTTCTTTTCCTCTTCCAGGGTGACGGTGCGCGGCTCCAGCACCATACCGCACTTAGGGCATGCGCCCGGTCCTGGCTGGCTAACTTCCGGATCCATCGGGCAGGTGTAGACGGCACCGGCATCTGCAAGCCGGGCCGCGGCGCGTTCGGCCGGCGGCACGAGGAATGCTTCGGGGTCTCGCTGGAAACGTTCGAGACAAGACTCATTGCAGAAGTAGTATTGCTCGCCATGGTATTGGCAGGAACCGGCAGCGTCCTCGGGGGTTACCTCCATACCGCAAACAGGATCGATCACGTGGCCACACCTCATTTCGATATTAAGCTACCCGGGGGCAACGCGACAAGCCATGGGTCCGGAAGCGCGGCGCGCATGTGCTAGAATCCTGCCAACGGACTGATCCCGTGCCCGCTTGGTTGGGTGCTTCACGGAAGCGTATCCAGTCAACCCAAGCGCCGTGTGGGCAGAAGGGGCTCGCAACTTCGTTAGGCGGTCACGGGACTGGCACGGACGAGAGGAGCTTATGGCGAAGAAACCAACGCGCCCGAATGCGGTAAAGGCTTTCGAGGAAGTTAACCCTATGGTCGCGGCGACACTGGCGGGGACTATCTATCAAGCCAAGCTTTTCAACCGGCAGGCGAGGGTCACGGTGCCGGAGGAAGAGGTGGTGGTCGAGGTGGTCAGCCTGTGGCGGATCGTGATGAACGCCTTGAATTCCGGTACCGTCCCAGGAGTGTAACTCCTGGGGACTGCGGGGATCGCGCGAAAAGGGCCGACTTGCCTACCGTCCGGAGCCGCGGGCGAGTTCCTGGACAAAGCTCTGGATACGGGGATCGTCCCAGTTCACGGCGCCCACCAGTTTTTCGGCGACGCGCCCCTGGCGGTCCAGGATGTAAGTCTCCGGGAATTTGAACGTGCCGAAGCGCCCGGCGAGGGCTCGATCCGGATCGAGCCCGATCGCATAGGTGATGCCGTACTTGCCGATGAACTCTTGCAGTGCTTTTCGGTCTTCATCAACGCTCACGCCGATGACAACCACCCCTTGACTCTGTACTCTCTCTGCGAACTTCTCGAGGCTCGGCGTTTCCTCGACGCAAGGCGGGCACCACGTGGCCCAGAAATTCAAAACCACAATTTGCCGGCGGTCCTTGCTTAAGTCGAGCGACCCCGAAGGGAAAGCCGGCAGGGTGACGTCCGGCGCGTTGTCACCAATGGTCAGCGGGCGCGGCTGGTGCTGATGCAGGACGAGGTAGACGGCTCCGCCGAGAATCAATACCAAGACCGCAGCTTTCAGGGCGTTTGTTTTGCTCATACCGGGGCCATCTATTATAATAGAAGATTGCATCTCGTCATGCGAGTTCAAGGCCGGCCCCGGCTCGCGAGCCCGGGGCCGGATGTGGGTCAAGCGGATGAACGCGAGCCTCCAGGAACGGGTGTCGGTCATCATCCCGGCCCGCAATGAGGAAGCTAACATCGCGCGCGTGGTGAGGTCGCTCGCAAGGCAACAGGGTATCCGAGAAATCCTGGTCGTGGATGACCAGTCTGAGGACCGGACGCCGGAAATTCTGGCCGGGCTGAAAAGCGAGATTCCCCGCTTGCGCACGCTGCGCGTGGAGTCGCTGCCGGAAGGCTGGCTGGGCAAGACTCACGCGGTGGCGGAGGGCGCGCGCGCGGCCACGGGCGACTGGCTGCTCTTTACAGACGCCGACACGGAGCACCTTTCGGGAAGCCTGGCGGAGCTGCTGGAACGTGCGGAGGGTGAGCACGCCGACCTGCTTTCGGTTTCTCCGGGGCAGGAGACGCCGACGTGGTGGGAGAAAGCGGTCATCCCGCTGGTGTACGTGGAGCTTTCACGCCTGTTTCGGTTCGAGGACGTCTCCGATCCGAAATCGCCTGCGGCGGCTGCGAACGGGCAGTATTTGCTCATCCGTAGGGAAGTCTACGAGCGGAGTGGCGGGCACGAGGCGGTGAAGTCGGAGATCCTCGAAGACGTGGAGTTGGCACGGAGAATCAAATCGCTGGGGGGCAGGCTGATATTTCTGCCGGGCGCCCGCTGGGTGCGGACGCGCATGTACCACAGCTTTGGCGACATGTGGCGTGGCTGGAGCAAGAATCTGTACCTGCTTTACGCGGGGAATCGGAGACGGATGTTGGCGAGCGTTCTGTCACTCTGGCTGCTTGACGTGCTGCCCGTGTTGGGTTTTGTCGCGGCGTGTTTGTGGGCGGTCGGGGGACAAGCAAGCGTGGGTGCGACACTGACGGCGATCGGCTTCTTTCTGGTGGCGCTTGGGCGTCAATGGAATTACCGGCGGGCGCTGGCGCGGCTAGGATTTGATCCGGCTTTGGCGAGCTATCAGGTGATCGGTGCGACGCTCGTGGGGGGATTGGTGCTGGATTCCGCGCGCGCCCACAGGGCGATGGGACGCATCGAGTGGAAAGGCCGCCATTACGCGACGAGAGGAAAGGGATGATCTACGTGACGCGCCGGGCGGAGTTTTCCGCCTCGCATTACTATCACAATCCGAATTTCAGTCTGGAAGAGAACCGGCGAATCTTCGGCAAATGCCATAATCCCCTGGGCCACGGTCACAACTACACGGTGGAAGTAACGGTGGGCGGCGAGATTGATCCCCTCACGGGCATGGTGCTTGACCTGAAAGAATTGAAGGCGTTGCTGGAACAAGAGGTGATCCAACTGATGGATCACAAGTTTCTGAACAAGGAAGTCCCGGCCTTCGCCGACAAGAATCCCACCACGGAGAACATTGCTGTCGAGATCTGGAACCTGCTGGCGCCGAAACTTGCACACGGCAAGCTGCATCGAATCCGAGTGTACGAGACCCCTGAGCTATTCGTGGATTATTACGGAGGGTGATGGTTTACCTGACGCGTCGATACCGGTTTTGTGCGGGACATCGGCTGCACAACGAGGCGCTGAGCGCGGAAGAGAATCGCCGTGTTTATGGAAAGTGCAACAATCCCAACGGGCACGGGCACAATTATCTTCTGGAAGTGACGGTGGCGGGGCCGATCGATCCGGCCACGGGCATGGTGCTTGACCTCGTGGCTCTGGACGGGATGGTGGCGGAGCAGGTGCTCGAAAAACTCGACCACAAGAATCTGAACCTGGATGTGGAGAGGTTTCGTACGCGAGTCCCCACGACGGAAAACCTCTGCCTGGAGATCTACAACCTTCTGCGGGACCCCCTGGAGAGGGCGGGCTCGGGACGTCGCGTGCGGCTTGACCGTGTGCGCCTGGAAGAGACGAGCCTCAATTCTTTCGAATGCGTGGGCGAACACGCGAGCCGGGAGAAAGGAAGGCGGTGAGGAAATTTATGAGAGCGGATGAACTGGCGAAACTCAAGGAAATTGAGCACTCCGCGCCAGCGGATCCCATCACGGAGGCAGTGCGAACCCTGCTTCGCGAGGTGGGGGAAGACCCGGAGCGCGAGGGCGTCCTGAAGACTCCGGCGCGGGTGGCGAGGTCCCTGCGCTTCCTGACCAGCGGCTACCAGCAGGATGTTGACAAAGTGCTGAATGGCGCGCTTTATTCGGTGGCGTACGACGAGATGGTGATTGTAAAAGACATTGAGGTCTTCAGCCTCTGCGAACATCACCTGCTGCCGTTCTTCGGGCGCTGCCACGTGGCTTACGTTCCCAACGGCAAGGTCATCGGCCTCAGCAAAATTCCACGCCTCATCGATGTCTTCGCGCGCCGCCTGCAGGTCCAGGAGCGCCTCACGGTGCAGATTGCGGAGACCATCATGCAGAAGATCAAGCCGCAGGGCGTGGGCGTCATCATCGAGGCGCGCCACCTCTGCATGATCATGCGGGGCGTGGAAAAGCAGAATTCCATAGCTGTGACTTCCCATATGCTCGGCGAATTCCGCGAGTCCGAAATGACGCGCTCGGAATTCTTGCGGCTGGTGAAGGAGAGAAGTTAGTCCGAGGCCCGCCGTCAAGAGTCTTCTTTTGACACACCCCCACCTTGGAGTCAGGCCGCAAGTCTCGGGGCGAGGAAAGGGTTCGCGGGGCACGTTACGGCGACGATTTCCGGACGCATATTCCATGGGTCAGCTTGGTGGAAAAGTCGTGCTCATCACGGGCGCCAGCCGCGGAATCGGGCTGGCGATGGCGAGAACCTTGGGGCAGCACGGCGCCCGGCTCATCCTGGTCGCGCGGAATCGCCGGCCTCTGGAGCAGGCCGAGGCGCAGGTGCCGGGTACTGTGATGAGCGCGGCCACAGACGTTACCAAGCCCGGGGATGTGAAACGGCTCTTCGCCGCGGTTAAAAGGAGGATCGGCCGGCTGGATGTTCTGATCAACAACGCGGGGGTTTTCACCTTCAAGCCCTTTCGGAAGACCACGCTGGAGGATTGGCGGCGGAACCTCGAGACAAACCTCACTTCCATTTTCCTCACTACCCAGGCGGCGTTGCCGCTGCTCAAGCGCAGCCGCGGCGATGTGGTCAATATCCTTTCAATTTCCAGCCGCGTGGCCTTTCCAAATTGTTCCGCTTACACCGCCTCAAAGTTCGGCGCGCTGGGATTGACGGACGTGCTGCGCAGAGAACTTCACGCGCAGGGAATACGAGTGACCGCGATTCTACCGGGTATGACGAACACGCGAATGAAGAAGGAATTTGACTTCCCGCTGCACGGCCAGGACCTGCTGCAGCCGGAAGATGTGGCGGCCGCCGTACTCAGCGCGCTTGTCCAGCCGCGCCGGGCCACGGTGGAAGAAGTCCTGGTCATGCCTTCCAGAGGCTCGGCCGGCGCGGGAGAATGAGCCGCGGCGCAGGAAGCAGGGCCTTCCCGCCCAATTCTCGCGATCAACTCCGAAGGGCTGAATTCCTTTGCCAAATCTCAAGGGACATGTTAATCTTTTTGCGTACATAAGAAGAGATGAGAAGCGAGGAGATTGGCGGATGCCGTTGGCCCGTGAGTCCAAAGTCAGCACGATAGAACGATATCGAGTCCATGCCAAGGATACGGGTTCACCGGAAGTTCAAGTTGCGCTGCTCAGTGAGCGGATCAGTTACCTGAACGAGCACTTTCGTGTTCATCGCAAAGACCACGCTTCGCGGCGTGGCCTGCTGAATATGGTGGGCAGGCGCAAGCGGCTTTTGGAGTATCTGAAACGGCGCGATCCTGAGGCTTACAAAGGGGTCATCGAAAAGTTGGGCATCCGCAAGTAGCCCGGTGTGTGAAGGGAAAGTTTCGAAATCTGTCAACAGACTTGATGTCGAATCGAGGCGACCCCCAGGTTTGCCGGCGCGGGTCGCTTTTCCTTTTAAGGGCGCCTTCAGCCCGGGTTTAGGGTTTCCATCCATTCACCATCCACCTCGATTCCCAACTCCTTAAAGAACCAGCATGCCTGACACCACGGTGTGCGGTCCACGCCGCCAGCCGGGAATCGAGCATGGTCTGGCCCGCTAGTGCGACCCTGCGTGGCGCTTGGCGAAGAATTCTTGGAGGATTTAGATGCAACAAGTGAGCATTCCCCTGGGTGCGAATACCCTTTCTATTGAATGTGGCAAGCTGGCCAAGCAAGCCAATGGGGCCGCCTACGTACGTTACGGCGACACGGTGGTGTTGGCCACAGCTTGTTCCACCGACCCGCGCGAAGGGATTGATTTCTTTCCCCTGACGGTGGACTATCGAGAATACAATTACGCCGCGGGGAAAATTCCCGGCGGCTTCTTCAAACGTGAAGGACGACCCACCGAGAAAGAGATTCTTACCAGCCGGCTGATCGACCGGCCCATCCGGCCGCTCTTTCCGGAAGGCTTTCGGGATGAAACGCAGGTCATCGCGCTGGTGCTTTCCGCCGACTCCGACAACAACCCGGACGTCGTGGGACTGGTGGCGGGCACCGCGGCGCTCTACCTTTCGGACATCCCCTTTCCTGCGCCGGTGGGCGCGGTGCGGGTGGGATTGGTGGAAGGCCGCCTGATTACCAACCCCACGTACACGGAGATCAAGAACAGCCATCTGAACCTCGTCGTGGCGGGCACGGAAGACGCCATCGTGATGGTGGAGGCGAGTGCGAAGGAAGTCTCCGAAGCAACCATCATCGACGCGATTCAGTATGCGCACGGGGAGATCCGCAGGATTGTGGCCGCACAGAAGGAGCTCTTCGCAAAGCTGGGCTTGAAGAAGCACGAGTTTACCGCGCCCAAGCGCGATGAAGCGCTTTACGAGGAAGTGCGGGGCAAAGTGGAAGAGCCTCTCCACGAGGCGATGGATACTTCCAAGTACGTCAAGCAGGAGAGCCATCGCGAGATCGCCGAGTTACGCGAGGCGCTGGTGGAGGGCTACCCCGAGGACGATGCGGAAAAGCGCCGGCTGGTGGCCCACTACTTTGACGCGTTGGAGGAACGCCTGTTCCGCGACGATGTGGTGCTGAAGCGCCGGCGGCCTGACAAGCGGGCCTTCGATCAGGTTCGCGAAATCAGTTGCGAGGTGGGCATCCTGCCGCGCACCCACGGCTCGGGGCTGTTTACGCGTGGCGAGACGCAGGCCCTGGTGACGGCCACGCTCGGGACCGCCGAAGATATGCAGCGCCTCGACGTGCTGGAGGGCGAGGCGTTCAAGCGTTTCATGCTCCACTACAACTTTCCGCCGTTCAGCGTGGGTGAGGTGGCGTTCCTGCGCGGTCCCGGCCGCCGCGAGATCGGCCACGGAGCGTTGGCAGAGCGCTCCCTGATCAACATGATTCCGGAAGAGCCCAATTTCCCTTACACGATCCGCGTGGTGTCGGACATCCTGGAGTCGAACGGATCATCCTCGATGGCCACCGTCTGCGGTGGAACGCTCGCCCTGATGGATGCCGGCGTTCCCATCAAGGCGCCGGTGGCGGGCATTGCCATGGGCCTGGTGAAGGAAGGCGACCAATACGCGATCCTCACGGATATCGCGGGCGCCGAAGATCATTACGGCGACATGGATTTCAAAGTGGCAGGCACCAAGGACGGCATCACGGCGCTGCAGATGGATATCAAGATCACCGGCATCACGCCCTCCATCATGTCGGAAGCGTTGAACCAGGCCAAGACCGCACGCCTCCACGTGCTCGGCAAGATGCTGGAAACGCTTGGCGAGTCGCGCACCGACATCTCGGCTTATGCGCCACGCATCTACGCGTTGCGGATCAATCCCGAGAAGATCGGTGAACTCATCGGTCCCGGCGGCAAGGTCATTCGCGGGATCATCGAACAGACGGGCGTGAAGATCGACGTCGAAGATGATGGCCGCGTGAATGTGGCCGCCACCGATGAGCCTTCCGCGTCCAAGGCAATGAAGATGATCCGCGATCTGCTGGCAGAGGCCGAGGTGGGCAAGACCTATCTGGGTAAAGTCGTGCGGCTGGCGGATTTCGGCGCCTTCATAGAAATCTTCCCCGGCACCGACGGGCTGCTGCACATCAGCGAAGTGGCGGAGCATCGCATCCGCGACATTCGCGACGAGTTGAAAGTGGGCGATCAGTTGCTGGTGAAAGTGATCTCGGTGGAGGGCAATAAGGTCCGGCTGAGCCGTAAAGCGGTCCTGCGTGACCAGCGCGCCAAGACCGGCGCAAAACCGGACCAGGCGGCGCCCGCCGAGCACCCGGAACCTCACCACGGAAAAGACTAAGCCGGGAGCTTCTCGATAACACTCTGGCTCTTACCGATCAGCGCCGGTCTCGTTCTTGGGGACCGGCGCTTTGCTTTTCAGGATTGGCGCCCGCGCCTCGCGCCGCCGTGGGGAGGGCTTCAACAGGCTGCGGAAAAACTCGCCCCCGACGAGGTAGCGGCGATTTCATATCGCCACATGTCCTGTGTTTTCATCGCCAGCATGGCGACGTGAAGTCGCCGCTACACGTTTTTCCGCAACCTGCTAAAAGTCTTTGCGGCCCCCGCAGGCGTTCTGATAGAATCCGCGCCCAGACGATGCGATGGTTTTCCATCGAAAATCGACTGCAGCACGCCAGGGCTCGCCTGTGCGCGCGCCGCGTGCTCCTTCACATTCGCTTGTGCCCGTTGCCTTGACCTGCAGGAGGTAAAGCCATGGGGTACCTCGACAAGCTCGATCTCGACAAACAACTGGAATCGAAAGAAGAATACGAGGAGTTACTGGAAGAGTATCAGTTCAAGCTCTTGAAGATGCAGCGCAAGATCATTGAAAAGGGCATTGCCCTCGCCGTGGCCTACGAAGGGTGCGACGCGGCGGGCAAGGGAGGAAACATCAAGCGGCTGACGGAAGCCCTTGACCCTCGCGGCTACGAAGTGCATCCGATCGGTGCGCCCAGTCCCGGGGAGAAGGCGCACCATTGGCTGCGACGCTTCTGGCTGCGGCTGCCGCCGCGCGGCCGCATCGGCATCTTCGACCGCACCTGGTACGGACGCGTGCTCGTGGAGCGCGTCGAGAAGTTCGCAAAGAAAGAGGAATGGCAGCGCGCCTACCGCGAGATCAACGAATTCGAGCGCACGCTGGCTGACGATGGGCTGGTCCTGGTCAAATTTTGGATCCACATCTCCAAGAAAGAGCAGCTCGACCGCTTCAAGAAGCGCGAAAAAGATCCCTGGAAGAACTGGAAGCTGACGGAAGAGGACTGGCGCAACCGCGATAAGTGGGACGACTACATCGAAGCTCTGGAAGAGATGTTCGAGAAGACGGACACCGAGTACGCTCCCTGGACCATCATCGAGGGTAATTGGAAATGGTGGGCGCGCATCAAGGTCCTGAAGACCGTGGTCAACCGCGTCGAGGCACTTATTTGATGCGGAGAACACGCGCGGCAGAAGCGGGCCGGCGACTCGCGGAAACCACAAGGAGATTGCTGAAAAAGTCGCCACCTGTGTCATTCTGAGGAGCTGTAGGCGACGAAGAATCTCGTATTGAGGGGTCGAAAAAGCAGATCCTTCGATTCGTTCAGGATGACATGCCCGAAACGTTTTTCAGCAACCGGCTAGGCGCGAGGCACTCGCCCTGGCCCAGCGCGCACTGGGAACATCCTGGTAGCGTTGCGAATTGGCTAGCCCAGCGCAAGCAGCCAGCCCCCTGCAGAGTGGACCGTCGATGGTGCGAATAATCTCGCCCAAGAAAACCCTGGAAGGGGGCCACTTCAAACGAAAGCCCCCCTTCGCCCCATGCAGGCCGCTATCTATTCTGTGACGCGAGGTTCGTTCCGGGCCCGTCATTCCCCTTGCGCATATGGAACCCACACGCGCATGGCGCTGGGTTCGCGGTTGGCCCAGGCGTAGTAGGGGATGAAAGTTAACTCGACCTCGCGGCCGGGCCTTTTCGTCTCGGGCTGGACAGCGCCATAGAGCGGGTCTTGAGCGCTCGCCGGCTCATAGGCGAGCCCTTGATAGTGGACCACAGTGATTCCGCCCAGCAGGTCTGCTCGGTGTTCTGTGCGGAAGTGTCCCTTCTTGTCGGGAGAAATTGCCACGTCCGCTACGGATACATTTTCCGGCTGGTCGGGTTGTTCCAGGCAGTAGATGAGCGGCCCGCGCTGCAGGGCGACCTTGCGGGCGTTTTCCTGAACCTTCGGGTTTGAGGCGATGAGCCGCGCCGTCATGTCAAACTGCAGCAGCACCTTATCGCCTGACTTCCAACTCCGGCGGATCGCGAGATACGAGCCCGGCTTGCCGCTCTCCAGGGTCGCTTGGCTGGTGGTGCGAACCTTCGTGCCCGTGGACCAGCCCGGAATGCGCACGTAGAGGGTGAACTCCTTCTCGGTGGCGGGCGAGACGGTGATCTCCACATTGCCGCCCCAGGGATAGTCGGTTTTCTGCTCCACTTTGAGGCCCGTGCCGTCCTGCAAATGCCAATCCAGCCGCGAGTTGTCGTAGAGGTGCACGTACAACCCGTCCGGGCTGGTGCTGTACATGTAGCCCGGCAGGGCTCCGAGTGTGCGCGCGATATTGGGCGGGCAGCAAAGAACGTCATACCAGGGATTGCGAATCGTGCCGCCGTTGCTGTGCCGGTCAGGGTCGGCCTTTCCCGATGACTCGAGTGGATTAACGTAGCAGTAGAGCTTTCCGTCGAGCGACATGCCGGCGTTGACGGCGTTGTAAAGCATGCGCTCCAGGACGTCGGTGAAACGCGCATCGCCGGTGGCGGCGAGCATGCGCCAGTTCCACATCACCCCGCCGATAGCGGCGCAGGTCTCCGCGTACGAACGGGCGTTGGGCAGTTCGTAGGCATCACCGAACGCCTCGCCTTCCCAGCGCGCCCCCAGGCCGCCGGTGACGTACATCTTGGTGTTCACGGTGTCCTGCCAGAGATTCTCGAGGGTGCGCCAGTATTTCGGGTCGCCGGTTTCCAGGTAATAGTCCGTCGCGCCACTGCATGCATACATGGCGCGTACGGCATGACCTTGCATGTGAGTCCTCTCCGTGAACGGGATCCCGCTGAACGTGTAGACCACCCGGAAGGGCGGCCGCTCGATGCGCGGGTCGCCGTTCAGGATGTAGCCCGCCAAATCCAAATAGTGCCGCTCGCCCGTGGTGCGATAGAGCTCGACGAGGCCCATCTCAATGACCGGATGCCCTGCGAGGAACGGTTTCTTGTCCGGACCGAAATCCCGGGCGATATAGTCCGCAAAGCGCGTGGCAGCGTCGAGGAACTTCCGATCGCCTGTCGCGCGGTAGTAAGCGATCGCTGATTGCAGCATGTGGCCGAGAGAGTAATCCTCGTGGCCATAATCGAGTGTCGCGGGAAGCAGGCGGTCCTTGACTCTGTCGCCCTGAAAGTAGGTGTCCAGGTAGCCGCTCGGCTCCTGCACGGCCACAATCTCGTCGATGGTCTGTTCGGCGATCGTGCGCAACTCAGGCCGGTCTCCCGACTGCAAGAACATGGCGACCGCTTCAATCCACTTGTATGGGTCCGTGTCGGTAAAGACCGGGCCTCTGCGCGGAACGTTCTTGCCTTTCGAGAGACGGCGGAAGTTGTCCACGTAGCCGTGCGCTTCAATCAATTGCCAGATGCTCGGGATGCTCGTTTCCACGGCCGTCTTCCGCCGCTGGCTCCAAAAGCCGTCCCCAATCGTGACGGCGTGGACAGGGACGCTGTGGAGCTTGGCGTAAGGCGACTTGTCCAGGTTCACAATGCCTTGATCGCGCCAAGCCTGATCGTTGGCCTGTCCGTGAACGTAGCCAGCGGATAACCCCGCGAGAAGAATCCCGAGTGCTACGAGTCCTTTTGCGCCCAGTTTCATATCAGCCCTCCGAAACGTACAGCGCCCAATTGTACCCCAACTGTCCTTTGGGTAAACCACGGGTTCGACCAGTGAGACCGACTACGGCGAGGGCCGCGGCCAGCGACGATGGATCGAGGCCGGTCTGCATCGGCCCGCCGCCTGTGCGGGAGAAGCTCGATCGGGAAGGTGGGTGCGCCGGCTGCGGCGCCGGCGCGTAAAGCGAGCCGCTGGTTATTCGCTCGTCGTTCCGGGCTTCCAGCGAATTTGCGGGACCATATTCACCGTGGCGCGGACCGAATTGCTGATGATGCAGTCACGATGTGCTCTTTCCAAAACGTCGCGAGCCAGCAGCACATCTTCCTCGGAATTCATGGTCAAGTTTGGTTTCAGGACGACCTCGGTGATCCTATACTTGCCTTCCGAGTATTCCAAAAGGCCTTCGGCTCCGCTGTCGAACGCGGCAAGATCGAGCTCTTCACGTTGCGCATAAGCCAAAAAGGTCATCAACAAGCAACTGTTGATGGCGGAAACAAGAAGGTCCTCCGGCGTCCAGAGGCCCGGTTCGCCTTTGAACTCGGGAGGGCTGGACACTTCGATACTTGGCCGGGCCGAGGCGGAGACCACTCCTCGGCGGCCTTGAAGCCATTGAATTCCGGTTTGATAGTGAAAGCTTTTGTGCAGTTTCTTGGGCTCTTGTTCCATGGCGGTTCCTCTCCTGTGTGATTTTGTACATCGCGGGGTTGAACAGGCTGCGGTAAAACCCGCTCCCGACGAGGTAGCGGTGATTTCACATCGCCACATGCCCTGTGTTTTCAACACCAGCATGGCGACGTGAAGTCGCCGCTACATGTTTTTCCGCAGCCTGTGAAACCCCGCCCTTCCAACGAACCGAGGCGCTCGTGGGTCTGAGGCAAGCCCTCGTCAGGTATAATAAACACTTCAGAGCTGAGATGGCACAGTGATGTGGAACCGCTATCGAGATTGGATGTACGCCCGGGAGACCCGGCTGAACGCCCGCGACACGAACCGCGTGGTCCGTCCCTTGGATTGGGGACTTGACTGGACCGAGCGCTGGCCGGGAGTGAATGGCACCCGCGAGTGGGCGCTCGCGAATCCCGAGGCGTACCTTGCCCAACTGAATGAGCAGATTGTCTCCCGCAGTGACGACTTCTACGCTTATCAGACTCCCCGCGATTTCCACTTGGAAGGCGATTTCCTGCTTTTCACTTCCCCAGTACGCACTCCGTACTCCGTAAACAATCTCGCCAGGGCTCGCTGGTTTCCTGCTGGTCATCGCCGGGCGCTGCTGGTGCTGCCACAGTGGAATGCCGACGCACAAAGCCACAACGCGCTGTGCCGGATCTTCAACCTCCTGGGCTTCGCGGCGTTGCGCCTGAGCCTGCCCTACCACGACTATCGCAAGCCCGCGGAAACCGAGCGCGCCGACTACGCCGTCTCCGCCAACCTCGGGCGCACGCTTGATGCCGGGCGCCAAGCCGTGATCGACGCTCGCGCCTGCCTGGATTGGCTGGAAATGCAGGGCTACACCGAGCTTGGGATTGTGGGGACGAGCCTAGGCTCCTGCTACGCCTTCCTGACCAGCGCGCACGACCCGCGCCTCGCGGTGAATGTCTTCAACCACTTCTCTGTGACCTTTGGCGACGTGGTTTGGACGGGCCAGTCCACGCGCCAGGTGCGGCAGGGCATCGAGCGCGACATCGACCAGCAGCGTCTGCGCCGGGCCTGGATGGCCATCAGTCCCGTCGCTTACGTCGATAAGTTCGCGCGTTGGCCGAAGAAATCCCTGCTGATCTACGCCGCCTACGACCTGACCTTCCTGCCGGTGTATTCGCACCAGTTCATTGACGAATTCACCCGCCGGGGATTGCCCCACCAGGTCTCCGTCTTGCCTTGCGGGCATTACACCACCGCCGAGGCGCCCTTCAAGTACCTCGATGCCTACTACATGGCGTCTTTCTTACGGTCGGCGTTCGACTGACACCGAGCCCGGTCTGCCTTTTTCTGTCCCCAGTTTCCCGTGACCAGTTACCTCCCCGCAATTCTTCCACGCCAGCCCCGGCCGTCTTTCCTTTGCCCTGGTCAGTTACCACTCGTCACTGTCTTTATTTTCCTTGCCGTCCTCCCCACGCGGGTGTATAGAATCGACTGGCTAATGACGAGGCAGCGGCCAGGCGCTCCTCACCTAGCTTTTCGCCCGTCGGACCGCGCGCTCACCCCACTCGTCGCTCGCTGGTGATCCGATTCACCGGATACGAGACGGCCGATCACGGATCACTCCATGACCCAATGAACCGATGGCCCGATCTCCCCATAATCCGTAGGTGCCCTATGAAACTCTGCTTCTTCGTCTTGATCATGTCTCTCACTGTCCTCGGGCGGCTCGCGGCCCCCCCGCAAGCCAACAAGCCCTTGGGCAAAGGCCAAGTCATGGAACTGGTAAAGGCCGGGATGGAAAGCGAGGAGTTGTCGACGAAGATCGCAGAACTCGGCATTGACTTCGAGCCCACCGACGACTACCTCCAGGCCCTTCGCAAGGCCGGCGCGCAGGACGCGGTCATCAAGGCGCTGCGCGCCGCGCGGCCCAAACCGCTCACCCGCGAGCAGGTGCTGCAACTGGTGGCGGGGCACGTGCCCAACCAGCGCGCCGCCACGCTGGTGAAGCAGCGCGGCATCGATTTCCTGATTGACGACGACTATCTCCAAACCCTGCGCGTGGCGGGCGCGGACGACGCGGTAATCGCAGCAGTGCGCGGGGCGAGTGCCGCCGCAAGGGCAGAACTGGTGGTCACGACATCCCCGAACGCGGAGGTGTATCTGGATGGAGACCTTCAAGGGCGGGCCGGCGCCCAGGGCGAACTGACGGTTAACAAGGTCAAGCCCGGCACTCACGTCCTGAAAGTCTCGCTGCCAGGCAAGAAAGACTTCGAGCAGAGCATCACTGTGGCGGGAGGAGTCGTCAACAAGCTGGCCGCCGCGCTTAACGATTTGCCGGGCAGGATCGTGGTCAGCGCTCCGGCGGGGGCAGAAGTTTTTCTGGACGGCGCGAGTCGGGGAAAGTCCGACGCCAGCAACAAACTCGTTCTGGCGGATGTGCTCCCGGGTTCTCACCGGGTGCGAGTGACGGCGCAGGGAAAGAAAGACTATGAACAGGACGTGAGTGTATCGGCCGGCGAGGAAAGGGTGGTCAGGGCAATGCTGTTGGCTCTGCCCGGAAGTCTCCGGATCCGAACTAACCCCGGCGCGGTAGTCTTCCTGGACAACGGGGGCGTGGGCACGGCCGACCCGAATGGGGAACTCGTGAAAGCAGACGTGAGTCCTGGTTCGTACACACTGCGGATTGCGGCCAAAGACAAGCAGGAATCCCGACGCGAGGTCAGGATCGTGGCGGGAGAGGAAACAAAGGTTGAAGCCATGTTGGCGGACCTGGAGAAGCCCTCCGGCGAATCCCTAGCCTTGATGGTGGGCCTTATGGGGGGCCTCGGCAAGCGACTGGAAGGCCTTTACCAGTCGGAATCGGTCGAGGGAGCTTTTGCTCAGGCTCGGCATCTCCTGAGATTCTACACGGATGGCACAGTCATTGGGGCTGCCGTGGCGGGCGGAGCCAGTGCCGAGATCAACGCTTGGTTCCACAAAGGCTATGAGGACTCCGGAACTTATCAGATTCAGGGTTCCACGATCCGGTTTTCACTCACCAGCAAAGATGGCACCGTAGATTATTCGGGGAAAATGCAAAAAGATACCCTCACGCTGGATAGCCTCAGTCACATCAACGGCCACCGGGGACACGACCGATATCACTTGGTCAAGGAATGACCCCATGGCTGGATCGAACCTTGCATCGTGCCCTTCCTGGAGTGACGAAATAATCAGAGGAACTTTCCCATGAAGTGGAAACTCACCCTGATTTCTTTCTGCCTGAGTGTGTTGCTTGCCGCCAGTGGCTCAGTTCCCAAGCATGGGGGAGGCAAGATGGTTGTGCAGCGCAACAATACTGGGGCCCGGCCAGCGGTCGCGGGGGCAATACCCGGCGCGGTGCGTGTGAACCCGAAGGATGGCCTCAAATACGTCTGGATACCGCCCGGCACATTCATGATGGGCTGCTCGCCGGGGGATAACGAATGCTTTGACGAAGAGAAACCCGCGCATCAGGTGAGGATCACGAAGGGCTTTTGGATCGGGCAGACGGAACTCACGGTGGCCGCATGGAAGCGTTTTGCAGCGGCTTCGGGACGGGGATTGCCGCTTTCTCTGGAGGCCCACCCCGACTGGGCGGGGGATGACCAGCCGATGATCGACGTGACCTGGTTTGGCGCGGCGGCTTACTGTCGATGGGCAGGAGGACGGTTGCCCACGGAGGCGGAGTGGGAATACGCGGCGCGCGGTGGAAGCGCCGAGGCCCGTTACGGCAAGGTCGACGAGATTGCGTGGTACGAGGTGAACAGCGGCGGCCGGGCGCACGAGGTAGCCCAAAAGCGCCCCAACGGCTTCGGACTGTACGACATGCTGGGGAACGTGTGGGAATGGGTGAACGACTGGTACGACGATCACTACTATCCCCATAGCCCGTCCCAAGATCCCCCAGGGGCTAAGAGTAGTACGCTGCGCGCTCTGCGCGGCGGATCCTGGCAGTTCCGTGCCAGCTTCGCCCGGGCGTCGGACCGCCATGCGGAGTACCCCGAGGTCGCAAACCCCGACTTCGGCGTGCGTTGCGTGTGGAAGGCGAATAGTCCTTGACTTGCCAGTCGGGCGGCGCGCCCGGTCGCGGACACAGCCGCCCGACGCTCTGTCTATGCGCCGCGTTTTTCTATGGGGACGAAATCCCGCTGGGCGTGGCCGCTATAGATCTGGCGCGGGCGCGCGATCTTTTGCTCGGGGTCCTGCAGCATTTCCTGCCATTGCGCCAGCCATCCCGCCGTGCGTGGAATGGCGAACAGAACTGTAAACATTTCCGGCCTGAACCCCATCGCCTGGTAAATGATGCCCGAGTAGAAGTCCACGTTGGGGTAGAGCCGCCGCTTGACGAAGTACTCGTCTTCCAGCGCGATCCGCTCCAGCTCCAGCGCGATAGCGAGCTTCGGGTTCTTGCCGGTGACCTCGAAGACCCGTTCAGCTGCCTGCTTGATGATGCGGGCGCGGGGGTCGTAGTTCTTGTAGACGCGGTGGCCGAAGCCCATCAGCTTGACCTGCCCGGCCTTGACGCGCTCGATGTAAGCGGGGACGCGGTCCTTCGAACCGATCTCATCGAGCATCTTCAGTACCTCTTCGTTGGCGCCTCCGTGCAGCGGGCCGGAGAGCGCCGCGGCCGCGGCGGCCGTCGCCACAAAGGGGTCTGCCAGCGAGCTGCCGACCGACCGCATGACGTTCGCGCTGCAGTTCTGCTCGTGGTCGGCGTGCAGGATGAAGAGGATGTCGAGGGCGCGCGCCAGGACGGCATTGGCCTGATATTTGGGCTCGGCCATCCTGAAGAGCATGTTCATGTAGTTCTCGGTATAGCTCAGGTCATTGTCGGGATAGACGTACGGGTAACCGAGGCCGTGCCGGTACGTGTAAGCGGCGATCGTGGGGACTTTACCGATCAACCGATGGATTTGTAGCTTGCGCACCTCCGGGTCGTGCACATTGCGGGCGTCCGGATAGATGGTGGAGAGCGCCGCCACCGTGCTGATGAACATGCCCATGGGGTGGGCGTCGTGACGGAACCCTCCCAGGAAGTTCCTGGTCGATTCGTGCAGCATGGTGTGGTGAGTGATCTTGGTGACCCAATCCGGTAATTGGGACGAGGTGGGCAATTCGCCGTGGAGGAGCAAATAGGCAACTTCGAGAAAAGTACACTTCTCCGCCAGTTGCTCGATGGGATAGCCCCGGTAACGCAGGATGCCCTTGTCGCCATCAATGAACGTGATCGCGCTGTGACATGAGGCGGTGTTCATGAAAGCCGGGTCGTAGGTCATCAGGCCGAAATCTTCGGGACCAGTCTTGATTTGCCGCAAGTCCATGGCGCGAACGGTGCCTTTGTGAAGCGGAATGTCGTAAGTAGTTTTGGTGCGTTTGTCCACAATACTCAGACCTTCGTTCTCCATGACCTTTCCTCCCTTTTGTGATCTCTTCGCGGCCACCGAGCTTGGCCGCCCCCGACTGCACCTCGGCCGGCGGGGCGGCGCAGAGATTATATTTGCTCGGTCAAGGGTTTGCGCCGAGGATCGGTTGCGCGGCCGGGCAGTCTACGTGATAACTTGATTTTTCGGCCTTTTCCGCAGGGCGACTGACTTGTATCTCGGTTCCCGAAAACGCGCAGTCTAAGGTTTTCCCGCACACGTTCAGGCTGCGTAGCCGCAGCCGCGATCCCCGGCCGGGGCACGGCGAATGGAGTCCATCTTCCGGCCTCGACCCGCTGTCTGGCCTCACGACCACAGACATCGAATTGCGATATCTCCGCCACCTGCCAAGCTCGCGCTTTTCAACTCGAAGGAAGAAGATTTCGAGTGCTTTTCCCTCCGCCAGAAAACCGAGCACATCACCATACAGTACTGAAGCGGATTTCGAGCTCGCGTACTGGAGTACTAGTACGCCCGTGCCCTTGAGCGCTCAGGGCCGGCAAGAGAGAATCTCGGCACAAGGAGCAGACTGGTGCGCTCCTGGGGGAGCAGGAGGTAATGCCGTGAACAACCCGACCTATCTGAATCGGTACAGGCGGTCGTTGCTGGCCAAGCAGCGGGAGTTGCTCACCGCCAACGGCGGCAGGCTGCTTTTAGCACCGGCGGGAGGGCTTGCAGGAGCCGACGTAATGGACCAAGCACTTGCAGAGACCGAAGCGATGATAGACGCCCATCTGATCCAGGTCAGGAGCCGTCTGCGCCGAGCTATCGAGTGGGCACTGGTCCGTATCAAGAAGGGGAATTATGGGTTCTGTGCTGCTTGCGGGAATTCCATCAGCAGGGCTCGCCTAAGAGCTGTTCCTTGGACCCATCTTTGCCGCGATTGCGTGGAACAAGAGGATGCCCAGTTCTGACCTTTGCAGGGTCAGATCCTCTGGGACCTACAAGGGGCTGCTACCGCTGCGCAAGACCGGTTGGTAGACCATCTCGCAGGATGAGAAGACGTCCATCGTTCAGGGCCTGCCGCGTCGCGCAAGGCGGCGTAGCTGTCCCGGCGTGCCCACCTGCCTTGGCGAACGGACTAGGCTTGGCGCCGCCACGCTGGTTCCGTTCAATGCTGGTGGGAGTGCAGATGCGGGTGCGAATGGATTTCCCCCGAAGGGTGAACGTGACGATGCGCGTGGACGAGGTTGGTTTGCTCCAGCAAGGAGGTCGCGCGTAAGAGGTCCGCGGGGGCTCCTTCGGCAACCACACGACCAGACTGGAAAACAAAACAGTGATCCGCAACGTCCTCCACGATGTCGAGGTCGTGCGTCGTCGTGACCACGGTTTTGGCTCCGCCGCGCAAACCGATCAGGAAGTCGACCATCTGGCTGGCGCTCTTGGGGTCCAGAGCTGCCGTGGGCTCGTCGAGCAGCAGCACTTCGGGATCCAGTACCAGCACGGAGGCGAGCGTCACGTGCTTCTTCTCCCCGGTTGACAGGTGATGCGGTGAGCGATCCTTGAGGTGGCTGATCTTCATCACCTCCAGCATTTGCTCGACCCGTGACCGGACCTTTTCCTTGGGCCATTGAAGCTGCAAGGGGCCGAAGGCAACTTCATCAAAAACCGTGGGCGAGAACAGTTGAGTATCGGGGTTCTGAAACACCAGACCCACCCGGCGCCGAAACTCATAGGCAAAGTCAGGATCCTGCAGGCGATCCTCGGTGAGCGACTCCCCGCAGAACGTGACGAGGCCTTTTTCCGGAAAGACCAGGCCGTCCAGGATGCGCAGCAGGGTGGACTTGCCGGACCCGTTGGCTCCCAACAGCGCAACACGCTTGCCGGGTTCAATGGCCAGGCTCAAGCGATCGAGCGCGGTCACCTGGTGATAGCGAAAACTGACCTCACGAACGTCGAATACTGGAACCGGCATTCAATGCTCTCTTTCTCTGAGGCGCGCGGGAAGTGATGCTGCCGAGCGCCTATCTCCCGCAATAGAACACTCCTGAAGCCAGCGCCACAAAGACGGCCAGCATAATCCAATCGAGCCTGGCGGTCTTGAAATCATCCAGCACATAGACTTCCCCGCGAAATCCCCTCGCCAGCATGGCGCTGTAAACATCGCCGCTCATTTGCAGAGTTTTGGACATCAGAACGCCCACGCTGGCGGCGGCCAGGCGGCGGCGCTCGGGTCCTGGCAACTCTCCCACCATGCGACTGCGGCGCGATTCCAACATATCGTGGGCGCTTTCGAGCAACAAGAAAATATAGCGGTAGGCCATGCCCAGAATGACCACGAAGAGCACGGGCACGCCGAGCACACGCAGCGCCTTCAATACGTGACTCCAGGGGGTGCAAAGGATCAGGAGCACGGACAAAGTCGCGGCGGTCTCAACCCGCGTCACCAGGTAAGAGGCGCTCGCCAGCCCCTGGGCCGTGAGCGGCCAGCCGAGCCAGGGAAGGCGCCAGACCTCGCGGCCGGAGATCACCAAGGGCGCAGGCAGCGCGATGATTCCCGTGAACAAGAGCACCGGCAGCCAGACCCGTTTGGTCAGGATCGCAAGTGAGACTCGGGAGGAAACGGCCAGGATGAGCGCGATGGCGAATGCCGCGCCGATCACCCAGAGTTTGTGGGCCATCGCCGCAGCGATAACCACGAGCAGGATGCCGATCACCTTAATGCGCGGGTCGAGCCGCTGGAGCAGACCGTCCGCTTTGGCGTGTTCTTCTGCGTAAAGGGCTCGCTCCATCGCATTAACAAAGCTCGAAAGCGTCCGCTCAACAAAATTCATCGCCTACCTGTGAAAGGGTCCCAAGTTTGTGCGATAACGTCAGGGCACGGCTTCCCGCCACAAATGCCTCTCTTAACCTTCTCCTTTGGGGAGAGCGGGGTCCCGACTTGCCGGGATGGGTGTGGGGTCGCTTGCTGCGGTCATATTCGAACCCGCACTACTCGATTGGCGCCGCCCTCGGAAGGCGAGCGAGCCGGCGATCAGGAAAACCAGAATGATCATGCCAGAACCAAACGTGGCGGAAAGCGCGTAGCCAACCGCGGGCCGGCGGACAAACGCTGGAGCGTACTGCGGGAACGGCGCGGTCCACACGGAGTAGAGCCGTTCCAACCCGTGCGGCGCCCGGACGGGCGGCGCGGCATTTCGGGAGGCTGCCGCGATTTTCTCACGCGTGTGCGGATTGGAAAAGTCGCGCGCGCTCCACTCGCCCCAGGCCGTGCCGACTGCCAGAATCCCCAGGGGAGTCAGCGCCAGGAGCAAGGCCAGCGCCGTCGCTAGCGGCCGCACGGTGCTCCACGTGCTTTGACTCGGGGCGGGCCGCGACTCCTGGTCAGCGGGCAAGGCGCCGGGAGCCGTCAACTTCAGCAGGGAAGTGTCGGTTCGCTGGAAGTAGGCCACCACTCCTGCGGACAGAACCAGCTCGGCAAGCCCGGCAAAGGTCAAGTGCCCAATCATCATGGCTGGAATTGCAATGCTCAAAGCGTAGGGAGCATAGAGGGGTGCGCCGTTCGGGTCTTTGAAAAAAAGGGGCTGAATCCCAAACTCCACGGCGGCGCAGAACGCCGCGGCGTTGATAGCCGTGTAACCTGCTAAGGCTGCCGCGACCACTCTGCGTGAAGAGGTCAGGGCCGTGCGGCCGGCCGCGACGCGGTAAACCGCGTACGACACCAGAGAACCCACGATCGCCATGTTGAAGCAGTTGGCGCCGAGCGTGGTGATTCCTCCATCTCCAAAGAAGGCCGCCTGGATCAGCAGGGCAATCGAAATTGCGAGAATAGAGGCCCAGGGCCCGAGGATGATGGTGGCGATGGCCACACCCACAGCGTGGCCGGTGGTGCCACCGGGCAAGGGCAAATTAAACATCATAATGACAAATGCCAGCGCCGCCACCACCGATAAGAGAGGTACCAGGCGCGTAGCCAGGAATTTCTTCACGCGCCGCAAGGCAACGTACCAGAACGGAACGGAGGCGCCGTACAGAACCGCGCAAGTCGACGGGCTGAGATAGCCATCCGGAATGTGCATCTTCGCTTTCCAACGCTTCCCAAGTGTCAGCTTCGACGCTGCCGAAAGCTTGCGGAGGTTCCCATTGTAACTTACAAGTCTGTTGAAAGCCTTCCAACGTGGTGATATCCAAAAGTCAAATGGCACAAGGCACAGCACAGGAAGTGAAAGGCTGAAGGCTGACTGCTGAACGCTGAAGGCTCGAATCTGAACGCTCCACATCCTCGTCTTGCCAGATCGACGAAGCACGAAGACCGTGCGACAATACGACGTTCGATCGAACAGCATAGGAGTCGGAAGCATGCCAAAAACTCTTTTGATCAGCGGAAGTCCTAAACCCGACGGCAACACGGCGCAGCTTATCAGAGAGTGCGCCAAGGTCATTCAGGAACAAGGCGTCGAGGCCGAAGTCGTTTCATTCGCCGACATGAAGATTGAATCCTGTACCGCCTGCGGGAAATGTTCCGAAACCGGCGAGTGCAACATCGAGGATGGATTGAATGAGATCATCAAAAAGCTTCGAAGCGCGCAGGGCTTCATTGTGGGTTCGCCCGTTTACTTTGGCACGGCGCGCGGAGACGTGATGGCGGCCCTGCAGCGCATCGGGTACGTTTCCAGCAAATCCGACCAATTCCTATCCGGGAAAGTCGGTGGCGCTATCGCGGTAGCGCGCCGCGGCGGCCAGACGTTCACGCTGCAGGAAATGCTCATGTTCTTTCTGATTAACGACATGATTGTGCCGGGATCGACCTACTGGAATATGGTGTTTGGGCGGTTTCCGGGTGAGGTCTGGAAGGATCAGGAAGGGATCGACACTATCCGGCACTTCGCCGCCAACGTTGCGAAGTTGGTCAAGAAGCTCTTTCCGGACACCGGGAATCCCAGTTGATGCCTGCGGCAGGAGAAATTCAAAGGTGTCGGGAGATGAAATCACCGCCGCGCACGCGGGGACAGGGCGAGCCGCCCTGCCGCGAGCAGCCACGGCGAGCGGGCTTTCTCACGGGGTGAGCTTTCTGTTTTGGCGCCCTGGAGACGATGGACGGGCGTCTTGCTGATATCGGGCTCGTCCTTAATGACGTAGAGCCGCTTCGCGGACCCTCGCTCCAGATCAGTGGCGATCTCATCGAAAATCTCATCGGGCTCGCCGACGACAACATGGTCCGCCTGTCGAAGCAGGACTTGCGGTTCACTACTCGCATAAGGTCCGCCAATCATTGTTCGCTTGCCAAGGGCCCGGGCCCGGAGGAGCGTTTCGCGAATGTCATCTTTCTGGACGGGCATGCCGCTGACCATAACGAGGTCGGCCGAAAGAAGGTCCCTGTCCAGCAAATCTTCAAAGCTTCGATCGACCAGCTTCAACTTCTCTTCGGACAGAGCGCGGCTACGGTGAGCAGACCCAAAGGGGGATGGGTGGTCTCTTCCGGAATGAGATCCAGCATTGCTTCAAAGCTCCAGAAAGAGGGCGGAAAGCGCGGCCATATCATAAGAACTTTGATCGCTGCACCGAGAGGAGGAAAGCTGTGTGGATCGCGCGGGTTTTCGTCCCGGTAGCGCTGCGGGGCGCCGCGATAATCCGTATAGCCGAGCTCGGTGCGGCTTTCCTCGAAGATCGTCCAGTAACGCTCCTGACATTCGGTCCCGAACGCCTGCGTCAGGTGGCGTCTGTGGTCAGCGACGACCCTGCCGTTGTCGAGCAGGGTGTTATCGACATCCAAATGAAACACGACTGCGGCAGGTTGCTTCATTGGGTCGTCTACTTGGGGCTGGGGTTGTGCCATCCGCTTCGAATGAGCAGGACCAGGCACAGGAAGCTGACGTAATGGGTGATGCGGAGCCAGGCCGGGAAGCCGTAAGGTTCCGCAGCCGTTTCTGGAGTCAACGTGGGGGTGGCAGGCATCGGCGGCAGGCCGACCGTCGCCCACTGAATGTAGGCCGCGGCCACCAGGAGCAACAGCGGCAAGACGAGCAGCAGTCGCTTGAGTCGAAGGTGCATCGTCATCATCCCCTAAATAGATGGCCGGCAGTTGAAGCGGGCTTGCGTGGCCGCCAGGCGTTCGGGGATCGCCCACCGGTGTTGAATGAGTGCATCATCCTACGGTTCGACGCCGATCTGCCAATTCCTGCCCTCCCATCTATGAGTATCTTTCCAAAAAAATGTAAACTCGATCACCGGATCACCGTGCAAATCGCTCGTCGGGAGATCTGCAAACCACAAATTAAGCGCTCGAATGTTAGTCGTCTCCACCTTGTTAGTGTCGGCCCATTGGTCTGCTGACCAGATAACGGTCGCGTCTGCCGCCACGAGGATCCGCAGGATTTTCCCCCGCCGGATTCGGCGGAGCGGATGGCGGAAACTCCAGATTTCGTGCCGGCCCGGTACTGGTTTGACCACATAGCGCTGGAATGCGGGCTCCACTCGATCGAAACAGACTCCGTCGTTACGGCTGCGCACGAGCGTTAAATATTCGGCATGCGACCAGCACAACGGCATCGCCGGTGGGTCGGCCGCGTTTCATGCTCCCGTCCGGCAGGTCATCGGCGTCCCAAAGCTGCTCGGTGATCATTCCGCCTTCGTTGGCGAACTTTTCCATCGCTGCAATGAATGGCAGCGGATCGCGTCCGGCGCTGAGCTCGTAATGGCCGCGCTCCCCCGTCAAAATCGGCCACGAACGGCCGACACCTGTCCCCTCGTAAGCGCTGCCGTCATCCTTTTGTCCATAGCCATCGTGATTGTAGCGGCGCCAGCACGGACCTTGCGGCAAGTCGCGTTTGAGAACATGATCGATAACTTCGATCGAGTCGAGCACGACGGGATCGTGCGCATCGCGGATGCCGAACCGCACGAGATGAAGAAAATCACAACCAACAACGTTTCGCGCAGCATGGAGGCCAGCGCCATTGGCCACCTGGAGCATCGATGTGTTTGGATCGGGGTGCGGGTCCGGGGCTTGAGGATCCGTCGGATTGATCCGGATGTAGTGACGCCGAACTCCTTCGACCAACTCACCCTGCGTCGTGACCGTCCATTCTTCAAGGTGCGCGGCCAGCCAGTCGGCGTAGGCCAGAATAAAATCCGCCGTGCCCGGATCATCGTGGTCCTTGGCGAACTCCGCGGCACAAACCAGACTGGCGATGACTGTCGCGAGCGTCGAGGGCGAGTAACCGGCGTTTTCCTCCCAGCGTTCCTGCGCCGTCACCGGTCCGTGCAGAATGAGGTACGCTACCGCACGCAGAATCATGGTGCATGGATCGAACAGCCCCAGCGTGACGCCCTCTCTGTGCAAACGCCACGCCAGCAGGATCGGGACGGCGATTTCATCGAGCTGAAAACCGGACCAGTACGCGGTGCCGTCGATCCAGCTATTCTGCGGAAAGCTGCCGTCGGGCTGCTGCATGGCCGCCAGCCAGATCAACGCGCGCAGCGGCGTCCCAGCCTGGCCCGCCGCAAGCAGAGCGGTCGCGCTCTGCACCAAGTCGCGCGTCCAGACCAGATGATAACCGCCGACATCATTGTCGCCTTTGACTTCGCCCCACGGAATGCTCATCGACGCGACCAGCGCGCCTTGAAATGTTTTGTCTTCATGGGCGAGCAGGACGCAGCGGCTCAGCCGATACATGTGACCGCCGTCGGACGTGTGCTGGCTGAAATCATAGTTCGGATTGGCCACCGTGCGCTGCCACTGGCGGACATAGGCTTGGCGATGCACCTCAAAGGGATCCGACAGCGATTGCATCAACTTGCTTGCCGTGCTCTGATAACTCCCGCCAATGGCAATGGCGATCATGAATTCATCGGCGCGCCGAAAATCGATTTCACCGGTCAGGGCAATGTTCCCTCCCATTGCCGTGTGGAATTCCCAGTCCATTTTGAAATTGTTCATGAGATCTCGCCAGCCGTCGCTGGCACCGACATAACCGATCGACCGACGGGAAAAGCCGCTGCTGCAGCCCATGACTAAGTGAACGCCCCCACGCTCCGCACAGAGGAGTTGGAGGCCGCTGACCTCGGAACACCAACCTGAGTTGCCGGCGCCATATCGCGCAATATGCGGAGCCAGCAGCGCGTACAGATGCAACTTGGCGCGCAGGGATTCATCAAGCACGTCCACTCTGGTATGCACAAGCAGCACCGACCGATGCGGATCGGTGAGCACGTGCTTGATCAGTCGATAGCGCCCGGCGCGATCCGAGTTTGTAAGACGATAGAAAAGGCAGTTGAGCTCCGGGCATTCAATTTGGTGATCCAGGTCACGCTTCTCCTCGTGGCAAAACGTCTCAGCGTCGCTGATGAGAAATTGAAAATCACGGGTGTTCGGCTGATCGACATGCGGGTAGTAAATTTCGTTGACGATGCCGTGGCTGAGCGTGAACCAGAGTCGGCAGCTTGTGTGATAGGCGGTGCCCAGGCCTTCCTTGGCGCTGGAGGTCCAGCGGGGCCCGATTCCGGGAGCGCCGAACGCGACTGATTTTCCAGATAAAGTCATTTTTGGATATTACGCGCTGCCGCGGGTATCCTTTCCAGCAAGTCGTGAATTGTTCCCGAGTCGTCGTTCAATAATTCGCCACTGCGCTCGATGCGCACGCCAGCCGCCGGGTAGCGCGCCATGATCTTCGGGTCAACAGCCTACTATGTCCGTGACCTGGGTGGTGCCGATCGCATCTCTCGGCCACTCTCTTTGATTCCAACCGCAATTCCCGTTTCGATTTTCCAGCCCACCAGTAATATACATCTGACCGCCTCCGCCTACAACGCTCCCTCCCACTTTTCGGCGCCGGGGTGCTTCCAGTGGCCGGCGCGAGGCCAGTCCTACGCCTTCCAAGAGTCCCAGACCCCGAAATTGCTGCTGTTGCGACCCCCTCCTCAGACCCTTTTCCTTCCCCTTCCTCCCTCGTCACCGAAATCTGATCCGGGATGCGGCGGGCCCACAACCCCTCCCGCCGACAGCCGCAGCACGGCTTCGATTTGCGCTTGACCCAGCACGTCGATCAACTCGTCCACGGCCAGCTTCGACGGTTCGATCGGCTCCACCATGGGCAGCAGAACTTGGCCATTCCTACAGAAAAATCGCGCCAGCCGCTGGGGGTCACCCTTGTGGGCAACGTGTCAAGGTTTCTTCACGTCGGTTCTCCTTTTTGAAAGATTACCCCAACCTGATTCTCTCCGAGTCGGGCCGGGGAATTGTCACCCCACGGCTAACGGGATCTGAGACACCTTCGATCTTCTTCACTGGCAGTTCTGGTGGGGGGAGGGGGTGGGGGTTGGGTACATTATGCGTTAATAGCACCACAACCACTTGCGAAGTGTCTGTCCCTCCGCTAGTCTATTCACTGTTCCTCGCGTTTGCGTATAATTGTAGGCCTGGGTTGAGGGTGGGGGGACCTGAGGCTGCCCATGAGTGTGCCTTAGAGCGCAGGGGTGGTGATTTCTCTTTTCAAATTGCTCAAGAGCTTCGAGCAGCCAAGTTAGATCAAGCCTCGTAGGATGAGATCGGAGCCTGTGTCATGTCGTCCCAAGACCGGTCTGACGGACTAGAGGCAGGGGAGCCGGATCGAGAGTATTTCCTGGCCTACGCGTGTCTGGCGCTTGGTTTCGCCTGCATTATTACCGGCTACCTCGATCCTGCAGTTCTTGGGAAGCATGCTAGCCTTAGCCGGCTGCTGATTTTTGCATACTTCACGTACGGCCTATTGAACCTGACCATTGTCCTGGTAAGCAAGGACTACCGTTTGATGTGGCAATTGTCTTCGCATGCCGCAGGTATAATCTTAGCGTCCCTCATCATTACGTTTACAGGCGGAGTCAACAGCGCATTTCTAACACTTTATTTCTTTGCACTTCTTGCTGCAGCAAGTCGCTGGGGTGTCATTGGAACCCTTCCGACGGCCTGCGCGTGCATGTTTATTATGTGGTTAGATGTGTTTGCCCCTATCTCATGGTCAGATCGCATGTGGCGCTTGACTAAGGGAAGCACTTATTTTAATGGGATCAGGGCCTTGCTGGTCTTGTCGGCATACTTCCTCGGCTTGCTGATGCAAAGGGAGAAGAAACGCTATGCGGACGCAGTTGTCATCAGTCGGCTCATCAGAAGGGCGCTCCCTGAATCAAGCTTAAGAGCGACCATCGGGACCATTCTGCAGTCGCTGCGCGAACACTTGGACGCCGACCAGGTACGGCTGGTGATGCAGGAAGTAAGAGGTGAGCAGGCCTTTGCATGGGAAGCAAGGCGCCCGATAGGGAAAGACGCAAACGGAGTTCAGTCCTGGAGGCTCACAGGCCCAGCGCGACAGGCAAGCTTCGCTGCACCACCGGAAAGGATCCGGCGCTTGCTTGGATTGCGCCGTGTTGGAGGGGATGACAGGCTTCATACCGCGGTCTTGTCGAGGCAGAAGGGCGGACTGCAAAGCGCCCTGACTTCTGTGCTGGGGTGGTTTCTTCCCCCCAGCCAATACAACGACGAACTCTATGACATGCGGATAGTCAACGAGCAGCACGTGCAGTTTGGGGGCTTTTGCGCGCTCCTAGTCACCTCGTTCTCCCTTGGGGGAAAATGGTTTGGGCGCCTTACGGTTTACAACCCTCACAAGGGACGGGACCGAAGAGGTAATGCCCGGTTTCTTGCGGTTTTAGTCCGCGAAGTCGGCCCCGCCGTGTACAATAAATACCTCGTGGGGCGCTTGCGTTCACGGGCACAGGCAAAGGAGCGGGCGCGTCTAGCGCAGGACCTTCACGACGGGGTTATTCAGTCGCTGATGGGGATGGAAATGCAGATTGACCTCTTGCGACGAACCCAAGAGGCCCCCACTAACCCCTCATATCCCGTTCTGGAGTTGCGGCGCGTGCAAGACCTGCTCCACAACGAGATCGCGGATCTACGAGAGGAAATGCAGCGAGTAAGACCGCTTGAAGTCGAGCCCGCCCGCCTTTTGGACTGTATGGCTGGGATGGTGGATAGGTTTCGGCGCGACCTGGGCATTTCCGCCAGTTTTGTCGCCGAATCCCAAGAGGTTTCCTTGCCTCCGCGGGTTTGCACTGAACTGGTCCGTATCGTACAAGAGGCTTTGGCGAATGTCCGAAAGCACAGCGGAGCCCACAAGGTGCTAGTGCGCTTTGTCCGGGAGAATGGGCACTGGAAGCTGTGCGTAGAGGATGATGGCCAGGGCTTCGGGTTTACAGGCCGTTTGTCGTCCGCCGACCTCGAGGCTTCGTCCCAATGTCCTTTGGTTATTAAAGAACGTGTACGCGCGATTGGCGGCGAACTCATGGTAGAATCGGTTCAAGGATCTGGTACACGATTAGAGATTTTGGTCCCGTTGAGCGCCAATGGATGAGTCCCCTGCCGGTATTGATATTGTCATTTCGGATGACCATCCTATATTTCGGGAGGGTTTGCGGAAGCTCCTGGAAGCTGAACCGGGGTTGCGCGTTGTCGGCGAAGCTGCTGATGGTGAAGAAGCTGTAAAGCTGGTTCGCGAGCTCAAGCCGAAGGTCCTCCTGCTGGATATCTCGATGCCCAGGGTAACCGGCCTCGAGGCCCTTCGCGAGCTGAGCAAGCTGGGGACTCAGACCCATATCATAGTACTGACCGCGGCCATCGAAAAGGAGCAGGTCGTTGAGGTGCTGCAGTTGGGGGCTCATGGCATCCTACTGAAGCACTCGACACTACAGCTTCTTCTCAAGTGCATTCATTGCGTGAGCGAAGGCCAGTATTGGGTCGGCCAAGAAAGTGTTTCAGACCTGATCCAGGCACTTCGCCGGATGACGCCTCAAAACCGCACTTCAGAAGCCAGTCGAGACTTCGGCCTTACCCCCCGTGAGGTGCAAGTCATAGCACTCATCGTTGCGGGGTATACGAACAAGGATCTTGCGCGGCAGCTAGGCATCAGTGAGCACACTGCCAAGCACCACCTCACCAACATTTTTGACAAGCTGGGAGTCTCTAACCGCTTGGAACTGGTACTTTTCGCCATTGATCATCGTTTGATCAACGAGGATTAGTCCTGCTTTCTACCCTACGCTACTCTACTCCGTGACAATGCCATGGTCGGGATCTGCCGTGAAATGGCACCACAGGGTGCCGGTTGGGCACTATACATTCGTGCCATTTCGATAGAACCAGCGGGCCATTGTCAAACTCCGATGACCAGTTAAAATGAGGTCTCTAGCATTGGTAATCTAAGGTTTCTTTAAGGGAATTCAACCTAGGTTGGATCGAGCCATGTTGGACGCGGGGGGCGGTGTGTCATTGGCAGGCAAGGTACGGGCCCAGCGCTTCAAACTCCAAATCCCGCTGCGTTATCGAGTAAACCGTGAGAGCGAGTGGCGTAGGGGCGTCACGACGAACATCAGCTGCTCGGGAATGCTGTTTCGAGGAGAGGATTTGGCCGAACCTGGTACCCCCATCGAAATAAGATTGGTACTACCCAGTGAAATGACGAAGCAGCGGGCTGCCGAGGTGGTGTGTCGAGGTACGGTTACGCGAACACAACGGCCCGGAAGCAATAGTGATGCTCCCATTGTCGCGACCAGGATTTCCTATTACCGGTTTGTTCGGCCATAGGATGTACGCCCGATGTGCCGGCGGGCACGTGAAAGAGATGGAAGCCGAAATCGTTACACGTGAACCCATGGCCCAAAGTCAGGTTACGCCGATGTGACGAAGAGCGGAGGTTGGCGGCCCCGCTAAGCAGCGCTCGTGATTTTTGGGCGACGCGGGTAGAGGCGGTTTCAGGCGTCTCTTCCTCGAAGAACTGAATGTAAGGCTTACAGGATGGTAGAACCTGTAAGTCAAATAGCGGAGCTTTAGGTTTTTGCGAACACGGCTCCCGACTATTATGCTGCTGCAGCACAAAAGAGAGAATGTTCAAACAGATGCAGAGTGCCCACTCACCCATTTGCTCCTTCCCATCTGGGTGGCCGCGAAAGCCAATATCCAGCTAGACGCGTCCGGCGGCTCAATGCTACGATTAGACAAGCGGCGCGCGCTGGAGTATCCGGCGGGGGGCACAAAGGGACTGTAGGTTTCTCGGCCAATCCGATGTCCGTGAGAATCGCACCGAAAGCCCCAATCCGTGCAAGACGCTTCCCGCTGCACTTTCCGGTCTATTACCGGGAGCCGAACAGCCCGATATGGTTCGAGGGGAGGACGGTGAACATCAGCCACACGGGCATGCTGTTTCGCTGCTCCTGCCCCTTGCGGTTGGAAACCGTGGTCGAGTTGAGGCTCAAACTTGCGGTAGGCATAGGCGATGACCATCCTGCTGAGGTTCTCTGTAAGGGCACGGTAGTACGTGTTGAGCGAGAGCGCGTTTTGCCCGCTCCGACCACCCTTGCCGTCGCGATACAGGGTCATCGCATTGTCCGTGGTCAGGCATCTCCCGGAGCTCTCGCGCGGTGCGCCTGAAGATGAAGATGAGGATCGACAGGGAGATGGGCGTTGGGAGCAGAGCCGACCGGAAGCACGCGAGCTGTCAAGTGCCGCTTATTACTCGGCGGTCTTCTGCTTTTGCATGCGGGAACGAGTTTTGTTAGGATGAGATGAAAGGTGGGGCTTGATGCCAATCGAGGAGAGGATCACGGATTTCGCTGCAAGCCGTTGGGGTTCCGGCTGGCATGCGCTTTACACTCGCCATCAGTACGAAAAAATCGTTGCCCAGGCCCTGTCGGGTAAGGGATTCGAAATATTTCTGCCACAGTATCATACTGTCCATCGTTGGAAGGACCGTCGCAAGGAACTCCTGCTGCCGCTTTTCCCCAATTACGTGTTCATTCGAGGTGGCCTCGACCGAATGTTGAACATCCTTACGACGCCAGGCGTTCACTCCCTTGTGGCCTGGGGAGGGCGTCCAGCGGGTATACCCCAAGAAGAAATCGATGTGGTACGCCGTTTGGTCGAAAGTTCACTGCGGATTGAGCCGCACCCCTTTCTTAAATGCGGGGACTGGGTGCGGATCAAGTCTGGGCCCTTGGAAGGAATTCAAGGCATATTAGTCCGCAAAAAGAGTGCTTTTCGATTGGTCCTTTCGGTGGAAATGCTCGCAAGATCTGCCTCCGTGGAAGTGGACATAAGTTTGGTTGAGCGCGTGCGCGGCGCTGAAATGGACCGAACGGACACGCTAGGAATTGATGGCGGGGTTGCATATGCAGAGCCAGTTCGGCCTTACGCACCTTGAGGGTTAGATACCCTGAGATGGCATCGAATCCTCTGTGGCGACCCAGCAGCTCGATATCAATCTTGAGAGGGCGCTGAAGGACATGCGGGGTTACAGAGACAGTAGAGAACTGTTGGACTCGGTTCGCAGTCTCCTTGCGCGGGATCCCACTTGGATCCCGCGCGTAATCAACCCAGCGAGCGTTGATTCAAAAATCTGCCTGCCCGCGAATAGACGCCTCCGTTCAGGTTATGCTTTTGATCAGATGAACGCGGACCAGAGAAAGCAGAAAGACATGACGTGGACTCTTAGGGTCAGTACCTGGTTTACCCAACTTGCGCTTTTGGCCTGTCTTTCATTTGCTGGCAACGTCGCTTTAGGATCAGGGTCCGGCAAAGCTGTCGGACCCCAGGACGCCGAAAAGCCCAGTCCGGTTGGGCAAGCTGGCAAGAAAGCGGACGATCAGCCCAACGCTCCCAGCCCCAAGCACATCACGGATGACTACGTCATCGGACCCTCTGACGTCTTGGCGATCAATGTTTGGAAGGATGCGGAGCTTACACGGACCGTCCCTGTGCGTCCTGATGGCAAGATATCCCTCCCGCTGATCGGAGAGTTGCAGGTAAGTGGTTTGACGGCTCTCAACGTGCAGCGCATAGTGGCAGAGAGGCTAAAAGAGTACATCTCCGACCCGGAAGTAACCGTGATTGTGCAACAGGTGAAGAGTCGAACTTACGTCATTGTCGGCAAAGTCACACACCCTGGGTCGTATGAATTAGGAAAACCGACGACCGTTCTGGAGGCCATCGCCGTCGCCGGCGGCTTTTTGGATTTCGCCAAGCCAAACAAGGCTTACGTTATAAGACGCGCGGCCGACGGTTCTACCGAGAGGCTTCCCTTCGATTACAAAAGAGTGATTGACGGCCGTAATCTCGATCAGAACGTGGACCTCAAGAGTGGCGACACGATTGTTGTTCCTTGAGAGGGAAGTTGCGTACCTTTGCTTCCATCGTTAGCCTCGTGACTTTGTTGTCCGTCGGCCCTGGAGCTCAGACAGCTTCGCCAGCCGCGCCGGCCCCAGCCCAAGCGGCTGTGTATGGCAGCGGAGGGCAAACCCCACTTCGGCACGCGGGAAAAATTGTGCCTGTGTACTTACTTTCCTCCAGTTTGCATAGCCGGGCCATTTACGACGACAACGGCTTCTCAACAAATCAGCCCAGGGTCGGGGACAAAGTGTTTTCGTTCAGCCCAACCAGCGCACTGTCTAAACGGAGCAGACATCTAAAGAGCAGTTTCGATTACTCACCCTCTTCGCTGCCTTACCCGCGATTCGACCAATACAACAGACTCAATCATGGCCTCGACCTGGGTTCAAGTTACCGGTTGGGCACTCACTCCAGGTTGAGTTTGCGCGACACTTTTGGCTATCAACTGGATGGGTTTCAGCCCCTCGCGGGGGAACAAATTGTGTCCGGGCCCGGGTTTCCGACTGGCTTCGACCGGACGGGTCAAACCTCTGCGTCATGGCAATGGGCGGCCCCCACCGAGTTAGATACGACTTACTCAAGGGCCGGCAAATTGGCGTTCGTCAACACTGCTAAACAGAGAAGAAATGCCAGGCGCGACACAGTCCTCCTTAGCGTTCTGTGCTTGGCCGTCCATGGCGCAGTAACGTGGGACGCGCAAAGTACGAACCACTTCTTCCGCCATCACCCAGACGGCTTCAGGCCAGCTGAGGCAGATCCGTTATTGCGCCCCTTCGCGGGGAAAGCACTCATGTATCCGATGGCGAACCTGCTCTTTGCGGCTCCGGTCGATTTGCTGCTGTTCAAGACGCGCCACGACCCGCAGCCGATCCGAGTGCTCGTCCGTGCGGCAGCAATTGCCTGGGCGGGGCTGGAAGTGCAGCAGTCAATTGTGAATATGCGGAACGAACACATTAGGCTAGCTCCCGCGACCGGACCCGCCCGAGTCAGCGCCAAAACGCGGTGACAAATGCGCGGCGTGATTTGCGGAAACGATGAGGAAAGCGGTAGAATCAACGAGTGTTGAGAGTGAAGCAAAACGGAGACTGAACCGGTCATCCGCCCCAGCCATGGGCTTTGACGCGAGGGTTGCTGCTTGCTGTGTCCGCGGATTTTCAGGAGGAGGTAGAGTTCATTGCCCGAACAAGACGAACATTTTGATGTAACTCTAGACAGGGTTCTCAGAGTGGCCATCAGACGGCGCTGGTGGTTGCTCGTACCTGCTTTTGTTGTTGCCATGGGTGCGTGCGTCACGGCGATGCTCCTCCCTAACCGTTACCAGTCAGAGGCTACGATTTTTGTGGAACACCAACGGGTACCCGAACGCTACGTCACTCCCAATACTTCTACCTTCGATGTTAGGGAGGCGCTGTTGCTCATGACAGAGGCAGTTCTCTCGCGTACTCGGTTGCTCCAGATCATAGATGAATTTGATCTCTTTCCAAAAGTGAGGAAGCGTCTGGCTCCGGAAGAATTGGTTGAGCTGATGCGCCGCAACATCGCGATAGCGCCCATCGGAAAAGGCTCTGAGAACACAACCCTAAACGCCTTTAAGATTTCCTTCACGAGCGCTGATCCTCACTTGGCTCAAGCGGTTACCAGCAGGCTCACGACACTCTTCATCGAGGAAAACCTGAGGTCGCGTGAAGAGCTGTCAACGGGGACGACGAACTTCTTGGGGGACCAGCTTGAGGGTGCTGCTGCGGACCTGAAGCGACAGGGGAGCCGTGTGCGGGATTTTAAGATGCGTTATCTCGGCGAACTGCCGGAGCAACAGCAGGGAAATTTGGAAATCCTAACCGGCTTACACATGCAACTTCAGAACACCATGACCGCTCTAGGTCGTGCACGCGAGCAGCAGGTTTACCTGGAATCTCTACTTTCCCAGTACCAAGACTTGACTCCTACAGCGGCGCCTGCGCCGGGGACGGCGGGTGCAAGTCCGACCGAAACGATCAGGGCGGAGTTGACTCGGCTGAAAGATCAAAGAGCCGATCTATTGGCGCGCTATACGGATAGGTATCCTGACGTTGTGAAACTTGATGAACAAATCAAGCAGTCGGAGGTCCTGCTGGCAGCAGCGACGAAAGCAGCGGACGGCGCAAACGGTGAAGCCGTTAAGAAGAAATCCAGCTCGCCCGAATCCACGGCGAGGGACGCAACCATCGCTCAAGTCAAAAGCCAGCTTGAAGCAAACCGTTTGGAAATCCAGAATGCCATGGCGGACCAAAGGCAAACAGAATCGCAGATTGCTGATTACCAGCGCCGTCTCAACATGACCCCCGTTCGCGAGCAAGAACTCGCTGAGATCCTTCGCGGCTACAACTTGTCAAAACAAAACTATGACGACCTGCTGAGCAAGAAGACCCAATCGGAATTGGCAACCAGCTTGGAAAGACACCAACAGGGTCAGCAATTCCGCATCATCGACCCGCCAAGCCTCCCGATGAAGCCCTCCAATCCGGACCATGTGCAAATCAGCTTGTCGGGGCTAGTGGCGGGTATCGCCGTTGGAGTGGCCTTGGTTTTCTTGACTGAGGTCAGAGACCACTCGCTTCGCGATGAAAAGGAGTTGAGCCGGTTCTTTGCCTTTCCCTTGATGGTTGGACTGCCGATGCTGCTGAGTAAGATTGAAGAACGGAGGCGTTCGCGGGCAGGAGTAGTCGAATGGTTTGTCGGGGTTACCTTGTGCCTGCTTGTTTGCGCCACTGAATTCTATGTTTATCGGCGGGGCTAGAAGAGTGCGCGGAACCCACTCCTGGAGTTCCGCGACTCGGAGACGAATGGGGGTTGATGACCGTCATGTCTAATGATGTTTTCAAGCCGGAGACAGAGAAAGACGAGATACCGCCCGCTTCCCCGGAAGAGTTTCTCGAGGCACTGGAGAGGGCTGACGTGTATCCGCCAGTCTCAATTGAAGGTACCCCGCTTCCCCCGGAGTGCCGTGTCGTAGTGTACACCGATCCGCGGAGTGCTGGTGCGGATAGGTTCAGATTGGTGCAGATACGCCTCAGGAGCATGCAGGCTTCGAGGAAGTTGCAGAGCCTCCTTATTACCAGTCCTCTGCCAGAAGACGGGAAGAGCACGGTTGCTTTGAACCTGGCCACAGGTTTGTCCGACAACGGAAAGTGCCCCGTGCTCTTGCTGGAGGCTGACGTGCACCGGCCAACCCTCCTCAAGAAATTGGGTCTCGAGCCGTGGTTTGGGCTGACTGAGTGTTTCAAAAGTAACAGGGACCCGATGCAGGCAATCCGGCGAATCGATCCCCTGGGCTTCTATCTGTTGCCGGCAGGGCAGCCGGCGGAGGATGGCAGCAGTCTTCTCCAGTCTGACTTCACCGCTCAGTTGATTAGAAATCTTTCTTCGAGCTCCTTTAGTTGGATCCTGATCGATTCACCGCCCACGACTCCCATTGCTGACATCCTTGTCCTGAGGGCACAAGCCGATGCCACTTTGCTGGTAGCTCGCGCGCGACAAACCCCGCGCGAGGCTATAGAGGAATCGACCCAGAATTTGGGGCGCGGACACATACTCGGAATCCTTCTCAACGGCGTAGAAGGGCTCGATCGTGCCTACTCCAAATACTATGGATACGCAGATTCCCAGGGTCGCATGAGGCACACAATATCCAGGGTCGGTGCTGGCGTAAAGCTGATAAGATCTAAGGTCGATCCTCGTGTAAGGCAGATAATCTCTAAGGTCAAGCGCGATCTGGGACGAAGAACAGATGGAGAGTGAGTTCACCCGTCCCGTCGCTGTGCTCTGGTGGGGCATAACCCTTGCATGGGCCGCCCTGGTTTTTTGCCTGTCGACCCAAGCATTCGGCCCCAGTTTCTCGGGAACGTGGCTGGCCCGGTCACTTGATCTTCTTGAACTCCGCGTCTCGTCGGCCACATTCCGTCTTCTCCATTCGCTTCTCCGCGGGCTAGCCCACTTGATTGAATATGCTATCTTCGCGCTTCTTCTTTACGGTCTTCCCGTCGAAAAGAGCCGAGGGCCTTGGCGACCACGGCGGGCGATGTTCTGCATTGTGGTGGCGACCCTCTATTCCCTGAGCGATGAGTTCCACCAGTTGTTTGTTCCCGGAAGACATGCTTCGCTCCTTGATTGCGGATTGGACGCAATCGGTGCCGCGCTGGCGATGCTGGTCCCTTACACCCAGGAACAGATGTCCCTCCTTAAGTCGAACACCGCATTCTCCAAGGGTTAGTGCTAGATAGAAGACGAAATCGCATCATGAACGAAGGCTTGAAGACCGGGACCACCGCGGCTTATCGATCGTGTGCGCCGTGGCGCTTGTGCCACAGACCAGCATGACCAGCGGAGACAGCCTTTCTCGCTCACTGGCGACTTGAATACATGCGTGACATGAGAAGAAGAAATCTCTACTTTGCTCTTGCCATGGTTGTATCGGGGCAATATACTCCCCCGCTGGGGAGTTAGGCATGCTTTTCATTTCACAGTGACATTTACCCTTACACCGGCGTGATACCTTTGCTGAGCGCGGGTCTCATCTATCTGGAGAGAAAGAGCATATTCTGTAACGTTGAATATGGCTTTGGCTCCGGAGCAGCCTTTATCTGCACTCGCACTCCTCTGGTGGGACAAGAGGCTATCAGGTTGGCTGAGTGCGAATGAATCCCTTTCACTAATTGCTTTCTCTATCGTTGCACTGCGGATGGGGCGCTTTGTGGTGTGCGATGGCGCAGAGGCTTTTCAAGCCGCGACTTTCCCGATGCTGTTCCTCCCTTTGATGGTCGCACACCCGCCGTTCTTGTTAGGACGAGCCCCAGGCATTCTTCGAAGCGGCTCTGCACATACGGCGAGGGTATTCTTTCGGTGGACCGGCGATCCAGCTTTTCGGGACGGATCTGGATTGTCGTTGCCCGGCATCGATGGGGAGGTCGCCGGGCAGTGTAGCGGCACACAATCAGGCGTGGCCCCCTTTATTACCAGTCTCTGGATGGGTCACGTTTTCCTTCGTTCTCCCTGGAGGAATTTCGGCCTAATCCTGGCTGTGCTTCCCGTAACACTCAAGGGCGGCCTGAGGATTGTGACTATCCCCTGGCTTGCAGCTGGTGCGAACCCGGGCTTCCTCAATACGGTTTGGGTGCACAGGTATGGAGGGATCCCGTTCTTTTTCTTGGGTCTTTCGGTTCTGACTTTTCTCGTTGCGTCGCTGCGTCAATCAGACAGGTTCGCACAAAAAGGACGCGACGGGTAATCGAAGGAGGTTCCCGGGACCGGAAATACAGCCATGCCCAACCCTCGACTCGACCTGTCGCCGGAACGTGCGACACGCGCTGAGCGTTTTGCGATTCGCATTCCTGTCCGCTACCGCGAACCACGCAGTTCGAAGTGGTTTGAGGGGAGGACGGAAAACATCAGCTACTCGGGAGTTCTGTTTCGCGCCGAATCCCCCTTGCTGCCAGAAACCACAGTCGAGATGAGGATTGAACTTCCGGTTGCAGTCCTCGGGGAAGTTCCGGGAGAGATTGTTTGTAGGGGAGCGGTTGTTCGCATCGAAGAAAGTCCTATCTCGGGTATTCCGTCGGCCCTTGCGGTTGCAATTCGTGGTTACCGCATGGCACGGGGGGGACAAATTCACTGATGCCGCTAGGGCAGGGAACGCTACCCCTGGTTGGTGAGTTGGAAGAGAGCGGGTTGACGACTCTCAAGGTACGGAACGTCCTAACAAACGCAAGGAGGATGTTGACAAACCCCCAAGTGACTGTCATCCTGCGGCCCGCAAAGAATGACGTCGGCGTTGGTGTCGGAGAGATCGCAAAACCCGGTCCGTACCCATCGGGGAAACCGACGACTGTAGTGGGGCCACTTACCCGTGAGGGTTGCCTTCAGTAGTTCGCCAGAAGGAACAAGGAACAGGGAAGAAGTTCCAAGGCGTAGGGACGCAAGAGCCTATTGGCCCTTGACTACAAGCGGGTAATTAAGGATCGCAACAGGAGCCAGGACGTGGACCTCAAGAGTGGTCGAGACGTTGGTTGTTCCGTGAGAGGGAAGTTGCGTACATTCATTTTCCTCGTCAGCTTCGTGACGTTGTTGCCCGTCGGTCTTGGGGCGCAAACAGTTTCGCCAGCCGCGCAGGGCCCAACCCCAGCGGCTGTGTATGGCGGCGGCGAGCAGACCCCACTTCGGTATGCGGGAGAGGCTGCGCCTGTCAACCAGCTCTTGCTTAGCGTGAGTGTCTCGACTTTTTACGACGACAACGTCCCCCAGATGAATTCCATACGGGTCGGCGATGAGGCTGTTTCCCTTACTTCGCAGCTTGCCCTTTTCAGGCAAACTGATCGGCTGAAGCTCGATTTCAATTACACACCCTATGGCCTCTTGTACCGACAGGTCGATCACTACGACAGCCTTAATCATAATGCTGGCTTGAACGCGATTATCCGGCTGAGTTCGCAAATCAGTTTGGGTTTGCACGAGGCCTTCAGTTATCAAAACGGAATCTTTCAATCTCTCACTGGCCAACCGATTTCGTCAGGGCTCGGCTCGCCCACTACCCTGAATCAGACGATTTTCCCATATGTGACCAGAGCGTTGTCGAACACAAGTGGACTGGATCTCACCTATGTGAAGAGCGGACGAACGTCTCTGACATTTTCCAGCGGCTTTGACCGACGGCAATTCGGGAACCAAGGGGTAGCGGGCCAGCAGTTGTATAACAGCTGGGGAGTGAATGGCGGGTTGCAGTATAAATACCGTGTTACCGAGCATACGAATCTAGGTCTTGTCCTGGTTCATCAGGATTCTACCTTCAGGGGAGCCGGGATTTTTGGCAACAGCCTGCGCTTTCAGACTGAGAGCACGTTTATCTCCGTCGGGTCACGCTTGTCCCCGACTGTCACGGTGACCATTTTCGGTGGGCCGCAATACATCCGCATACTGGGTCAGCCCGCAGCAGCGGCCGGGGTCACAGGGCAGTTTCAACCCGCCGGGGGTGCGAATATTACCGAGCAAGTTCGGCAGACTGCCCTGTCGGTGTCGGTGCAAAGAACTGTTACCGATGGCGGTGGGGTGTATACCTTGGTGAAAAGCACATCTTTGGATCTTGGGGTGCGGCGGCAATTGATAGGTCGATGGGAAGCCGCCGTGCAAATCGGCGCTGCGCGTGCAGATACGTCGCTCTTTCAACTGGCCAGTGGAACGACTGACGCCTTGATCGCAGGAGTTCGTCTGGATCGCCCCTTAGGGGGGGGCGCGACGTTGCATGCTTCCTACGAAACTGCGCATGAGACGAGCGGCGGCACTTTGCCGGGACTGGCGAGTTTCGACCGCAACCGGGTGGCGATAGGTGTCGACTACCGATTTAAGGCAATTCCACTGGGGCGGTAGCTATGCGACCGGACTTGAAGCTGGGCAACAGGGAAAGAAATTGTTCTTGAGGTCTCAGGTTGTTGGCGTGCCCGAGGGCTTTTGGGCGCCTTGCATTACCTCCCTTCGTTGATCTAACTTTCAGCTGAAGCGTACATCTTCTGCTCGGGGAGTCCTTGTAGTCGGGGCCTCATCCCAGGCCACTCTGCCTTGCCAAACCGGCGATGCAGGCTAGAAATGAGGATTATGGAAACTGTCACCTTGAGAAGACCACGGAAGGCAAAACCGGACAGTAGGTCACCGCTGCACCCTTCCAATGGGTACGTAGGCCGTGCAGACGACGGCAGTCTTATGTTGATGTCAGAAGAGCTCTTTAGGAAGGTCTTGTCTCTAGAGAGGAAAAGGAGCGAACGTTCTCTCCAGCGATTCGTGCTCATGCTCCTGCATGCCGGTGAGCTTCTTCAGGCCGAGCGGGGGGAGACAGTTCTTGGCGGCATAATAAGGGCGCTTTCTGCCTCAACTAGAGAAACGGATCTGCACGGCTGGTACCACGACGGCTTGGTGGTCGGTGTCATCTGCACAGAAATTGGTACGGCGGAAATAACCTCTGTACTTAACGCCCTGCATTCCAAAGTATGCAATGCCTTGCGTAGCAACCTCGACTTGGAGCAGATGAATGGGATCCAGATCTCTTTCCACGTGTTCCCCGATGATCTGGACCTCCCAAGTGGCGGTCGTCCCGCGGACACCAGGCTTTATCCCGATTTCCAGCCACAGGACAATGCAGCAAAAGCCTCTCGGCTGGTCAAAAGAACGATGGATATTGTCGGGAGCCTCGTCGCTTTGATCCTGCTTTCCCCCCTGTTCATCGCGCTTGCGGTAGTGATTAAGCTCATGTCGAAAGGGCCAGTCTTCTTCAAACAGGTAAGAATGGGACAGTATGGGGTTAAGTTTACGTTCCTGAAGTTCAGATCGATGTATTCCCAGAACAATCCGAAGATTCATCAAGACTTCGTCAGGCGGCTTATTTCTGGGAAGGAAGATTGCACGGTGCCGGACAATAATGGAGGCGTCTACAAAATCCAGAACGATCCCCGGGTTACACCTGTTGGAAGATTTCTCCGGAAAACCAGTCTGGACGAACTTCCTCAGTTTTTCAACGTGCTAAAGGGCGAGATGTCCCTGGTAGGACCGCGCCCCCCTATTCCTTATGAGGTTGATGCGTACGAGATATGGCACCGACGTCGCATTTTTGAGGTGAAGCCTGGGATCACGGGCTTGTGGCAAGTGGAGGGACGAAGCAGGATTAAGTTTGACGAAATGGTTCGCCTGGATCTTAGATACGCCAAGACTTGGTCTCCTTGGCTGGACATTAAGATCCTCCTGCGGACGCCCCACGCTGTCTTGAGGGGAAACGGTGCCTATTGACAATGGCGAATGAGATTGTAGTGCCTCTGCGCCGAAATAAGCGTAAGGCGGCACGTTGCCAGCGCATGTGTTCCTGATCTCGTGTGCGGCCTTCGTCGGGCAGGTCGCAATCACCTATCGGCAATCGGGGTCGAGCAATCGCGACGCAAGACATCCTTTGAAGTCTCTTCCTTCCCTCTTTTTCTTTGATCGTGCGAAAACCGGCGATATTGACCCGGTGGGAGAAACTATGATACGAATTGGTGTTATCGGCTACGGTTACTGGGGTCCTCATCTAGTCAGAAACTTTCACAATCTGGAAGGGTGCGAAGTCACCGTGGTCTGCGACAAGAACGGGGAAGCACTGCGACGCGCCAAACGAGCTTATCCAAGCGTGCAGGTAACTTCCGACATTGGCGAAGTCCTGTCTGCAACGAACGTTGACGCGATGGCGGTGGTCACCCCAGTTTGGACGCATTTCGAATTGGCGAAGGCGGCGCTTGAGAATGGAAAGCACGTCTTCGTGGAAAAGCCGTTTACCTCCACTGTACCGCAGGCAGAGCAGTTGATCGATCTAGCCGAAAAAAAGCGGCTGCAAATCATGGTGGACCACACCTTTCTCTTCACCGGCGCCGTGAGGAAAATCCGCCAACTGATCGATGAAGGAGCTCTGGGTAAGCTCTATTATTATGACTCGACCCGAGTGAATTTGGGCCTCTTCCAACATGACGTCAATGTCATCTGGGATTTGGCCCCTCACGATCTCTCCATCATGGACTACCTGATCGAGGGCAAGCCTGAGACGGTGATCGCTACCGGCGAATCACACGTTAACGGCCTTGAGGATCTGGCGTATATCACCATCTATTTCCGGGACAAAATCATCGCCCACATTAACGTCAATTGGCTCTCTCCGGTCAAAGTGCGAACAACCCTGATCGGGGGCGAGAAGAAAATGGTGGTGTGGAACGACCTGGACGCTGACGAGAAGCTCAAGGTGTACGACAAGGGCGTTGAGATGACAAGCGGGAATGGGGTATACGAATTGCTGGTCAGTTACCGTTCTGGGGATATGTGGGCGCCAAGAATCGACCAGACCGAGGCTTTGGGGGCAGAGACCAAGTATTTCATCGATTGTATCTCAAGGAACGAGAGACCGTTTAACGATGGAATTGCAGGTCTACGGGTCGTTAAGATGCTCGAGGCCGCTGACAAGTCATTGAAGGAGCGGGGAAAACCCATTAGCCTATGAATACCTATCAATGTATCGCTCCCGACGTTAAGCTTGGCAAGAATGTTAAGATGTCGAAATTCATCAACCTCTATGGATGTGAAATCGGCGACGAGACCAAGATCGGCGCATTCGTTGAGGTGCAGAAGAATGCGAAAATCGGCAGAAGATGCAAGATCTCCAGCCATACTTTTGTCTGTGAGGGTGTGACAATCGAGGATTGCGTTTTCGTCGGCCACGGCGTAACATTCATCAACGATTCCTATCCACGGGCCGCAAACCCGGATGGCACGCTGCAGACTGAGCAGGACTGGAAGGTCGAACGGACCGTGGTGAAGAAGGGTGCTTCGGTCGGCTCCGGTGCGACAGTTCTTTCGAACGTGACGATCGGTGAAAACGCGATCGTGGGGGCGGGCGCGGTGGTGACAAAAGACGTGGCGGCCAACGCGATCGTGGCGGGGAATCCCGCGAAGTTCTTGCGTTCAATTTCCTTGGGGGTAGCAAAGTGACTGGGACAAACAGTATTCCATTTCTCGACCTGGCAAGCGTGCATACTGAACTTGAAGAAGAACTGGTTGCGGTTTTCAGGAATGCACTGAGATCTGCGGCATTTATTGGGGGGCCGGCGGTGGAGCAGTTCGAGCACGAATTTGCAGAGTTCTGTGACACCAGGTTCTGCGTCGGTGTCGGTAGTGGCACCGACGCCCTACGCTTCGCACTGATGGCTGCGGGAGTCGGCCACGACGATGCCGTCGTCACTGTGCCGAATACTTTCATCGCCACAGCCGAGGCTATTTCTCAATGTGGCGCCCTGCCGCGATTCGTGGATGTGGACGAACGCACGTACAATATGGACGTGGGCAGGCTTGCTGATTATCTCGCGGACGATTGCGTTCGGAACGACCGCAATGGCAAGCTGGTCGACAGACAGACGGGTAGGGGAGTGAAGGCTATCGTCCCGGTGCACCTCTATGGGCAGATGGCAGACATGGATTCCATTCTCGAGCTGGCGGAGAAGTACGACTTGCTGGTGGTTGAAGATGCTTGTCAGGCGCACGGGGCGGAGTATTTTGCGCGCAGGAACAACTGTTGGAAGAAAGCGGGCTCGATGGGAAGGGCAGCGGCTTTCAGCTTTTACCCCGGGAAGAACTTGGGGGCTTGTGGAGAAGCGGGGGCAGTCACAACCAACGATGCGGAGCTTGCCCAGAAAGTTCGGGTGTTGCGGGATCACGGTCAGGCCCGAAAGTATTATCACGAGATGGAAGGATACAACGGCAGGTTGGATTCGATTCAAGCGGGCATCTTGCGAATCAAACTCCGACATCTCGCGGCGTGGAATGAAAAGCGTCGGGAATGCGCCAGTCGATATCAGGAGCTTCTGGGCTCGATGCGGGAGGGAATCATACTCCCCTACGCGCCTTCCTGGGCCAAGGCAGTTTATCATCTCTACGTGGTCCGTGTTCAAAACCGCGATCAACTTCAGAAGCACCTTGGCGAGGCAGGCATCGGTACGGGAATTCATTATCCCATCCCCCTTCACCTGCAAAGAGCGTACCGGAACCTCGGCTACAGGAAGGGCGATTTCCCGGTGTCCGAAGGGGCGGCTGCCGAAGCCCTCTCGTTGCCCATGTACCCAGGGCTTGCATATGTGCAGCAGGAGCGAATTGTCCAGCAGGTGCTGAACTTCGTTTGCGGTGAGACCGGTGCGAGAACCTCTTCCGCGTCTTCGGCGCGCCTGGCCAGCCTAGCTGTCCAGGGCGGATAGTGTTTCGCTGCTCGCTCGCGCACTCGCGCACGAATTTTGGCGAATGCGCAGAAGCTGGGGCTGTTACCACGAACGACCCGGAATTGACGTAGAAGGTAAGGATGCCCTGCTACTACGGCCAGGCGAAGAAGCACTATCATGGAGGCTGTTCTGAGCTTCATTTGCAGAGGAAGGCGTGCGCCCTTCAGGAAGCCTCCTACGCCTGCCCCCCTGTTTTGGTTGAAAGGGTCTAGTCCCAACGAATGAGTGCTGGCTGCGGACTTGTTTCCGACTGGGGTCGGGAAATCAGCACTAATGTGGGAGATACGACGAGAATCCGCTCCGACCGCGTTGCCACCTTGTACTTGTTTCACCCTCTACTCCGTCTTATGCCCGCCGGTGGAGTGAAAGTTCCCATCCTTATGTACCACAGCATTTCGGAAAACAATAACAGGGACACCAGTCCCTACTACCAAACGACGACGGCACCCGGAGTTTTTGCCGAGCAGATGAGGTTCCTCCACGAGAACAATTACCGTGTGATCAATCTTGACGAGGCCATCAAGAAAACAGAAAGAGCCGAGGGCACCACGGACAGGCATGTGGTCATAACATTCGATGACGGATTTCGAGATTTCTACACCCAGGCTTTTCCCGTGCTGAGCCGTTACGGTTTCAGCGCCACCGTTTTCTTGCCCACGGCATTCATCAAAGAATCCGCGGCGAATTTCAAGGGTGGCGAGTGCCTAACATGGACTCAAGCGCGCGAGCTAAAGGGTGTCGGCGTACTTTTTGGTTCCCACACAGTGAGCCATCCGCAACTCACCACTGTCAAGTCGCGCCAACTCGAGATGGAGGTGCAGGAATCTAAACGGGTCATCGAGGATAAGCTCGGTTGCCCCGTCGAATCCTTTGCCTACCCCTACGCCTTTCCAGAGACTGACCGCACTTTTAAGCGGCGGCTTCGGACCCTTCTGGAGGAAGCCGGCTATGTGAACGGCGTATCCACGATTATCGGAACAGCCGGAAGCGGCGCCGATCGATTCTTCCTTCCTCGGCTCCCCGTGAACTCTTGGGATGATCTCCCGTTGTTTCGTGCAAAACTCGAAGCAGGCTATGATTGGCTTCACTTGGTCCAGCTCGGGAACAAACTCATTAAAGCGAGATTTGCCTAATGGACCAGAGAATCGAGCGAAGCTATATCATTATCTCTCCGGTAAAGGACGAAGAGAAGTATATCGAGACCACGATCAACGCCGTTATCCGTCAGACTGTTAGACCATTACGATGGATAATTGTCGATGATGGATCGCGAGATGGAACCCGTGAGATCCTAAGGCGTCATTGTGAGCGGTTTACTTGGATTACGACGCTGGAAGTCAACCGGGAGGGGAAAAAGCGCGGGCCTTCTCCTGTGGTACGAGCATTCATGAGTGGATTGCAGTTACTCTCCGAAACCGAGTTCGACTTTATTGTGAAACTCGACTGTGACCTTGATCTGCCACCTTACTACTTCGAACGGTTGATGGCGAAATTTCAGGACGATGACAGGCTCGGGATCGCTTCCGGAATTTATCTCGAGAGGGATGGCAGCGGATGGCAGCAAGTTTGGATGCCTGACTATCACGCTGCTGGCGCGTCGAAGATGTTACTAGCCCAATGCTATAGGCAGATCGGCGGTTTCGTTCTGCAGCCGGGTTGGGACACAGTTGATGAGATAAGAGCACGTGCAATGGGGTGGAAGACCTGCAGTTTTAAGGAACTGGCCTTCCACCACCTGAAGCCCGAAGGCTCTGCAGCGGGTTATCTAAGGACGAACGTAAAGTGTGGCGAAATCGATTATCTTACGGGAGTCGGCCCGTCCTTCTTTTTTCTGAAATCTTTCCATCGGATGATTGTTAGGAAGCCAAGGTTTCTCGCAGGACTAGGGTTGATGGCTGGCTTTATGAAGGGTTTCCTTATGAGAAGGCCCAAGCTGGTTAGTGCACACGAGGCAAGGCTCTATAGGCGATTGCTTGACCAGAGGATGGTCGAACAGATCAGGGGGATCGGGAAGAAACTACGAGGAAGGGTTTGGGCTAAGACTTAAATGTGCGGGATCTGCGGAATATTCCATTTTGGCGGTCATCGGGTCGACAGGGAACTCCTCGATAGGATGACCTCTGCGCTTAAGCACCGCGGGCCGGATGGTAGCGGGGCCTATGTATCGGAGCGCGTCGGGTTGGGTCATCGCCGCCTGAGCATTATTGACCTTAGCGGAGGGGCGCAGCCCATAACGAATGAAGATGGTACCCTGCACCTCGTCTTTAACGGCGAAATCTATAATTTTATAGAATTGAGGAAGGAGCTGGAGGAAAAGGGGCATCTATTCAAGACGCGTTCAGACACCGAGGTGATCATCCACGGGTATGAACAATGGGGTCTGGACTGTGTCAATCGATTCAATGGCATCTTCGCGTTTGCCCTGTGGGACAGCAACCGCCAGCAGCTTTTTCTTGCCAGGGATCACCTGGGCGTGAAGCCTCTCTACTATGTGGTTCTTGGAGACCGCTTGCTCTTTGCCTCTGAGATCAAGTCGTTCCTGACGGATCCCCAATGCCCCAGGGAGGTCGACCTCAAATCGCTGAGCATGCTGTTTACGCTTCGATACGTCCCGTCTCCGGATACCCTGTTTCGGGACGTCAAGAAGTTGCCGCCTGCGCACTCGATGGTTGTTCGGCCCAGTGGTTTCGAGGTACACCGCTACTGGAATTGGCAACCGCAGATTCGCACCGAGGCGAAGGAAGCGGCGCTGAAAGAAGAGTACCAGGCGCTCCTGGAGGATGCGGTTCGGTTGCAGATGCGGAGTGATGTTCCTGTCGGACTGTTCCTGAGCTCGGGTATTGATTCCGGCGCGCTTCTCGCAATCATGAGAGGGCACACCGAGACTCCGATTCGTACGTTCACCATCGGGTTCGAGGAAGGAGAAAGATCCAATGAAACCGATGATGCCAGAAAGATGGCTGAGAGATTCGGCGCCGATCACAGCGACATGATTGTGGGCCCGAAGGACTACGAAAAATACTTCGAGCGCCATTTATGGGATTTGGAGGAGCCCGTCGGGAACGAAACCGCGGCAGCTTTCTACTTTGTCAGCCTGATTGCCAGCCGCAAGGTTAAGGTGGTGCTGAGCGGTCAAGGAGCCGATGAGCCCTGGGCTGGTTACCCACGGTACATTGGGATCAAACTCTCCCGTTATTATAGACTCATGCCCAAGTTCGTCACCCAATCGATCATTTCACCCCTTATCCATCGATATGCAAAAGATGAGAAATTGAGGCGCGGCGTCGCGTCGCTGCATGAGCCGGACCTGCTGACGCGCTTCGTCAAGATCTATTCCTTTTATGATTCAAGCATGAAAAAGAAGCTCTTTAGACCGTGGATTCAGGAGGTCATATCCACAGACGGGTCTGAAGCCCGAGAAGCTCTGCGGAGACTCCAAGCAGATGTCCGGGACCTGGACCCGTTAAGCCAAATGACTTATATTGACACGCGTGCGAATCTTCCTGACGACCTGCTGATGGTGGGGGACAAGACCTCCATGGCTAATTCCATAGAGGCGCGAGTTCCTTTCCTCGACTACCGCCTGGTCGAAATGATTGAAACCCTGCCGCCGAACCTAAGACTGCGCGGCTTTCAGGGTAAGTATCTGCATAAGAAGGCCGTCGAGAAGTGGTTGCCTAAGAACGTTGTTTACAGAAAAAAGAAGGGATTTGCGAATCCAATTGATAAGTGGCTGCGGAGTGGAATGCGCCGTTATGTTGGCGATTGCTTGTTGAGCGAAACATCTGCGGTGAACAAGTACTTTGATAGAAAATACATCGAAGAAATGGTCGCTCAGCATGAAGCAAACCGCCAGCAGTACTTACGGCACATATACCTGCTGATTTCCTTTGAGCTCTGGCATCAGCAGTTCATCCATACGCCGGCCACGACCGCCGCAACGTTGTCGAGTTCGATCCAATAGCGCGTCTCTGCATTCCACCCTTTCCTGTGGGGTGCGGCACAGCTTTTGCTGGCAGGTAGCCGATGGCTCACGAAATGGACCTCTCGATAATCATCATCAATTGGAAATCCGCCGCCTTCTTACGAAATTGCCTGGCGAGTATCCACGCCAACACGGTGGACCTCAGTTTTGAGACCATCGTCGTGGACAACGGCTCCTTTGATGGGTGTGGCGAAATGCTGGAACGAGAGTTCCCCGGCGTAATCTTCATTCAGAGCGATGAGAATCTGGGCTTCGCTGGAGCCAATAATCTGGGTTTCGCCCATTCGAAGGGGAGGACCGTCCTGTTTCTGAACCCCGACACGGAGGTGGTAGGGCCGGCCCTCCATGTGATGTGGTCATTCCTGGAATCGAGGGCCGATGCCGGGGCGGTGGGAGGGAAGTTGCTCAATTCAGACCTCTCCATCCAAACAAGTTGCATCCAGCGATTCCCTTCGATTCTTAATCAGATTCTGGATTTTGATTGTCTGCGGGAACTCTTCCCAAGATCTGCATTGTGGGGAACCTGGCCGCTTTTCACGGACTCTGCCACACCTGTGGGAGTGGATGTTATCTCGGGCGCTTGCCTCATGGTAAAGAGAGGTGTGCTTGAGAACGTCGGAGTTCTTAGCAGTGATTATTTCATGTACGCTGAGGATGTAGACCTTTGCTATAAGATCCAACAGCAAGGTTGGAAATGCTACTACGTTCCGCAAGCCGTAGTTGTGCACCATGGCGGTCGAAGTTCTGACTCAAAGCCGGAAAGCAATTTTGCCGTGATCATGACGCGTGAGTCTATGCTCACGTTCATGCGGAAAAATAAGGGAAGTCTCTATGCGTCTGCTTACCGGTTCACAACGGCATTGATCGCGGTGGGCCGCCTGCTGGCACTTGGCGTCGTGGTACTGCTGACCGCCGGCAAGGTCCGCCGAAATTCAATTGGAGTGGCGTTCGCGAAATGGTTCAGCATACTTCGATGGGCGCTCGGTTTGGAATTGTGGGTGAAGGAGTTGGAACGGAAGTCTCGCCGACCAGAGGCCTCGCTCGCGGTTTGAGGGCCACGTAGGGCCTTTAGGTCAGGTCGATTAGGGGCCTGTGCAGCATTAGGTGGAAAAGGGTTTCAGATCTCGTGCGGTCCGCGGGATCCAGCAACGAGATAGTTTGGATGCTTTCAATTATCACACTCCGGCTGAAAGATCGCAGCACAAGAGAACTATGCCGCCTCAAAATCCCTTCGTTACTGACGGGACAACATTCACCAACCCGCTTGGTTTGGTGTTTACGTAGATGATTTTTCGGCACTTCATGAGCGTCGACCGTGCCACCAGCCATGCGACGTTTTCCCACAGGGGTGTGGCCAGCACTACCATAGAGATTATCAGCCTCAAGGCCTCGGGACAGCCGTTTCGGACCGAAGGAGAGGCGAAAGCGGATTCTCTTTGTGCCAGCAAAGAGCCGCTCAAAGCACAGGGGGTTCGATGGGAAGCAAGACGGAGGCAGTTCGATCAGTCTTTGGTGAACCGAGCTGGTACCTGAAGGGAACTTGCAATATTCGAATTCGAGTGGAGACTGTACAGGAGTTCCTAAAAGACGAGTCCTTGAACCGAATCCTGGACATCGGTTGCGGAGATGGATCAATCTCTCTTCCCCTGCTTAGTTCGCACAGACATTTGACACTACTCGATTTTTCCGAGGGCATGCTCTCAGTTGCCCGTTCGAGGGTTCCTGCTGAGTTGGTGGGGAATGTTGAGTTCCGCAACGAGAACTTCATGGATGCAAAGCTCAGCCCTGGGGAGTACGACCTGATCATCTGCATAGGAGTTCTCGCTCATGCTGACGCACCAGAGGCGCTGATCAGCAAAATCGTTTCACTGATGAGACCGGGTGGCAACCTCATCCTGGAGCAGACTGATGCCTCCCACTTTATGAGCGGCCTCACCTACCTAATGGAGAAGTACTTCTTTGTCCCTGAGAAATATGAGCGAAATCGGATTTCCAGCGTCGAGCTTCGTCGGATTGTTGCCAAATGCGGCTTGGACCTATTAGCGTCCTTTCGCTACAGCTTGCTCTTTCCAGGAATGCATAGGCTCGTCAGCCAGAACGTCCTGTACAAGATGATCCGGCTTGTCTATGGCAGTTATCCGCACGCCCGGCTATCGCACCTGGGTAACGAGTGCATCTATCGCCTGAAGTCTACAGCACGGCTTCTGGAGACATCGCGGCCCATACAACGACTGAATTAATCACTATCTTCTAGCTGGCCGCTGGAGATATGAGGCGGATCGCCGCCGCTGATTTTCTAGCTGTGCTAGGTCTCTGGGCTGTGGCACCAGCACGCGGATTTGAACGTGCGCTGCCACCTTCCGATGGGCGATCGGGTTGGAGTCCTGGGTCCGCACACTGGCAGAGCAGGATCGCACATGTTACAGAACGGAATTGACGGTTTTGTCGGAGGGCAGCCTCACTGGTCGTGGGTTACCGACGGGACGACATTCATCAACCCCCTGGGCCTGGTCTTTACCCTCCTGATGGGGCTCTTGTTACTTGTTCTGCCCAGGAAATATGCCCTTCTGCCCGTGATTGCCCTGATTTGCTATATGACCATGGGGATGCGGATTATGGTCGGCGGGCTCAACTTCCCCATGATGCGAATTTTGATCCTTTTCGGTTTGGCCAGGGTAGTTGTGCGCGGAGAATACCGGTCGATCAAGCTAAACACGATTGACGCGGCAGTTCTCTGGTGGACGCTTGCTGGGATTGTCACCGGCACGCTTTTGTGGCGGACGTCTGACGCTTTCGTCAGCCGGCTCGGGCAGGCATATAACGTAATCGGGTTTTATTTCCTGTTCCGGTCCCTCCTGCGCGGCATGGATGACATCAATCGAGTGGTTAAGTTCATCGCAATTCTGCTTGTCCCCCTGGCGGGGTTGATAGTGGTAGAGAAATTCACAGGACAGAATCTCTTTTCAGCCTTCGGCGGCGTTCCACCGGTGACCTTCGTCAGGGATGGAGTGGTGCGGTGCCAGGGGCCTTTTGCGCATCCGATCCTGGCCGGAACCTTTGGAGCTACGCTTCTCCCACTTTTCATCGGTCTTTGGGGGCAAGGTCAGAAAAGTAAGTTCATTCCCCTGATGGCGATCATCGCTTCGACAACTATCACGATCTCATCCGGGTCGAGCGGGCCAGTATTGGCGTATTTGGCGGGAATGCTGGGCCTTGGTATGTGGTACTTGCGCAAGCACCTGCGGACGATCCGATGGGGGTTACTATTGACCATAATAGCCCTTCACGTTGTGATGAAGGCGCCAGTGTGGTTCCTCATGGCGCGCGTCGATGTTTTCTCAGGTTCCACTGGATGGCACCGGGCCTACCTTCTCGACAGGTGTATTGCCAATTTCAGCGACTGGTGGTTGGTTGGAACTAAATCGACAGCGAACTGGGCAGGGGAGGAGGCCCGCTTGTTTGATGTGACCAACCAGTATATTAGTGAAGCCGCAAATGGCGGTCTGCTGATGTTGGGGCTGTTCATAATGATTATAGTCCGCTGCTTCGGCGGGATCGGCCGCGCGGTTCGGGCTTCAGAGGGGAGCCAGCAGCGAGCTACATCCTGGTGCCTCTGGGCCATGGGCGCCGCTCTGTTTACTCACGTCGTCAGTTTCATGTCAGTATCATATTTTGATCAGAGTATTGTGAACTGGTATCTGCTCCTGGCGATGATCTCAACCGGCGCGGGATTATTCATCCCCGCTTCCGCACCTGCCGACGCTGGTGCGCCACAGCCAGAAGAGGTCGCCCCCCTGGCGGTCCAATCGGGTCTCGACCGAGCCGGCGCGATTCGACACGCATGAGCTAGCAAGTTGAAATCAGGATCATGCGCAGCCTCCAGGAAATCGAGGACCTCCGGCCTTTCTGGGCGGCCTGGCAGAAGCACCTTAACGCCGATGGCGACGATGTCAAAGGGGTTGATTCTGGGTTTGGGGATGCACGGTACAAGCAAGTCCTCGGCAGTTGCGAATGGACGGAAGCTTCAGTCCACATATTTGCTCCTAGCGGCAAGGCCCTTGGACTTAGTTTTCTTCGCACGCTCCCGATTATTGTGGACAAATGCGTGAAGGCGCTCTTGGCCCGAACCAATTGCTTCAGAGGGTCAAGAGAATCTGGCGAACCCACGCGATCCGCCAGCAAGAGCGCAAGCCTGTTTCATTCCCACCGGGAACAGTTGGTCCAGGCACATCGGAATGAGGCTAGTCAAGCGTGAAGCTGCTCAGTGGGGTGTGGCCGTCAGATTTGTGGGCGGATTTGGCGCGGCGACTGCTGATCCAGGATATACGCCGAGGTCCCAAGCACCGCTCGATGCGCGGGCCGTGCAGCTCGATCCGCACGCGCCCGAAGCGCCGAAGGTGGCCGGGGCGCCCGTGTCCAATTGTGTGACGCCAAGCGAAGTAAGATTATCTCCCCCAGAGTGGGCGCTATAGGCCCAGGAGGTCGTGCTGGAAATCATGTAGCTAGAGTTCAACCCAGGGCTATTGGTGGAGGCGTTGCTATCTATGCCGGACGCGGACTTCCACGCGGCAAGAGTGGATTCGGTGTTTCCGTTCCACATCCATCCCCCGCCCCCGATGTTGTAATAATCGTTCCTGTCGCCGGTGTACGTTCCGCCAGAACCAGAGTTCATAATCGCGGTGTTGCAGTTCATGATGATATTGTTCCTGAGGTCGTACACCTCCCCGGTACCGCCATCTATCTCGATACCCTGCCCTTCCCCGTTTGTATTCGACTGGCAGTCGATGGTGTTGTTGTAGAGGCCCCAATTGTTGCCATGCGAGTAAATTAGGATGGCACCATCTCCGGGGAAGTGCCCCGACCCGTTGAACACGACGAGGTTATTGAACATATAGCCCTGGGTCGTCCCACCTGACACCGCTGCTTCTGCAAAGAGACAGGCCGTGCCGTTCATCGTGCCGTTCGAGTACGGCCAGCCGCTACCTGCCTGACAGGTGTTGTTGTAGACAAGCACTCCGCTGATCGACGTTCCGCTACCGTTTGAGTAAATGTGGAGCAGTTCTGCGTGGAAAGAATTGCTCGTCGAGGCCCAGAGCTGTGTCGGCGTGTAGTTATTGTCGTGGATTTTCGCTCCGGTAGATGTGCAGGGACTTGTCCCACAGGCATACCAGATGCCCTCAGCGGCGTTCGTAATTGTCAGGTGGTCAATCTCGTCGCCGGAAATCGTATTCTGAATCTGATCATTGATTGCAAATTCTGAGTCATGGATTGTGAGATGGTGATAATGGTTTCCGCCGCCGCCGAACTGATAGATGGCCGTGCTTCCACCGCCGCCGGTTCCCAAGTCACCACTGGACCTTACATATAGGGGCCCAATGGTTCCGTTGCGGACCTCGATGTTACTCAGACTTCCAGCACGGTTGTTGATGCCCATGGCAACAATGGAAGTACTTAGACCTGTGCCGTTGTTGGGGCAGGTGATAGCGGAGGAATTTCGACCGAGGTCAAAAATCAAATATGACCCGGAAGGCTGAATCGCGCCAGTGGTGCTGCAGACCGACAAACTGGCACCGGAGTCCCACTGAATCGTAATCTTACTTCCCGAGGTTCCGCTTGACGAGTTGGTCAAGGCCGTCGTAATTGTCCCGCAGAGGTAGACGGTGTCCCCGGCAGTCAACGTGGTCGCATTGAACGTGGAAGCGGAGATCGCCGTTTGGCCGTTGCACGCCGATCCACCACTAAACGTGCCGCCGCTTTGCGAGACATAGATGGTCGTTGCGCGAGCGGGAGCGGCAAAGAGCAGCAGGGTCGGCACAAGCAAGGAGAGAGTGATCACGGCCTTGGCAATTGACCGGCGTGCATAGGGGGATTTGGTACCCACGACAGATGCATCTTTGTGAAAGGTATTCATTGAAGCTCTCCCGAATTTGCTTTTGTCAGCCCCAAGGATGTAGTGTACCGAGGGTCCCTGTCGTGGTCAAGGCAAGGAGCGCCATTGAGCCTCGAGATGATTGCTTTCTGCGGCAATCCTATTACAGCCAGTTCACACAGCCGACCTGTTCATCGAGACCGAAAACCTGAACCAGATCTTGGTGACCTGCACGCCTCACGATTGCCATCCAGCATTTGCAGAGGCATCTGTGTTGCCAGAGTTTCCTCCTGCTGCAACCCCGGGTAAGCCCCAGTAAATCAATCTGTTGTCGGAGTGTTGATTTGTGGGTTGGCAGGCAAACACGGGGAAGAATTTACACGCCACCAAGTTAGAGTTGCTCTTTCTTAAACATCCTTAACATCTTAGATTTGCTCTTTCTTAACATCACGGTTGGTGGTTTCCACACGGTCGAGGAACTCAGGCTGCAATTCTAAGGTTACAGGAGCATGAGTACGGGATTTCGGGTACTGGATAGTCCGGCATCGAAAGGGCTGAGATAATTACGATGCACAATTGCAGACCCCTCGGAGGCAACACATGCTCAATAGACCGGCGTCCTTGCCAGAAAACCAATGAATTGAGGACCGAAGAGCATCCTAGTAGCGGAAGGTTGAGCATTACTCCGGTACGAACCTCTACAGTTCCTTATCGGGAGAAAACAAGAACATATGGTGTCGTCGTTTAGTCAGAGGTCCAGATGAAAAAGGAGTCTAGGAACGGTTCATGACGACCGCGCCAATAGCCTTTAAGGGTGGACTAGTACGGGCTGCAGACCAGGCCTTTGTCCACGGCTGCTCTTTCGTGCGCAATATAATTGTTGCGATGTAAATTGCTCTAGCGGATTTTGGAATTGCCGTCGTCTTTTCCACGACTTTCACGATGATAGAAATGGTCAGTTGTTTCGCGGCGGAGAGGCTGCTGACCCAGGCAGCCGAGGGGATGAACCGAACTTCCAGAACAGGGTTCAGTTCCTTCAGATGAGCTAAGGTTTCACGAACGGGGTCGTGGTCTTCTTAGTGGGGGATTTGTGCCTCATCTGCTGGCGTAAGAGTGGGGTTGATTCGTGTCGAAATCTCCAGGACTGGCGACGACACTTATGTACCCTCTAGGGGATTCTGGGCAATGAAATCTATCTTTCGAGCCACTGCCATACTGAGCGGCAGCTCAATCGCTAACATTCTCGTCGGGCTGGTTTCGGCCAAGGTGCTGGCGATGGTTCTTCAGCCGAGCGGCTATGGCTACTACGGCTTGGTCCAGAGTTTCGTCGGGTTGGCAACGCTAATCGCTGGTATGGGGGTTACGACCGCGCTGGTTCGCCTGGGAGCTGGTCCTGTAACGCGTGGCGATTATGCTATGGTGGCCAGTCTTCGACGAGCGGCTTGGTGGCTGCGTTGGGGGTTAGGGGGTCTGGCTTTGGTGGTCCTATGGCTATTCCGCGGGAAGGTAAGCCAATGGGCCCTGGGAACCCGGGATCAGGCGCCAATTATCGTCGTATTGGGCATTGCCGTGATCTTTATGGTAGCCACAAATGTCCAAACAGGCGTGCTGAACGCCCACCATTGCGTAGGATCACTGGCCAAATACGGGGTCCTCAATGCCGTCCTCGGTGCGATAGTCACGATAGGCGCCGTACTGCTCTGGCGTCTTCAGGGCGTTGTGCCCGGCGTCATTGCGGGGACCGTGGTGAGTTGCGCAGTTTCTGGGTACTATCTTTACCGTGATGTGGGACCCGTGCGAGTCAAGACAAGCCACCGGGAGTCCTTCAAAGCCGCCTGGTCACTTCTGACATTCGGGGGGCCTTTCATGGCAAGTATGCTGGTAGGCACAGGCGTGGCGCTTGCCCTCCCGATGGTTGTCTTGCATTTGCTCAACACTGAAAGCGTTGGTTATTACCGGGCAGCGGCCGCAATTTCGGTCAACTATCTTGGATTCCTGGTTACCGCCATGGGTCTGGACTACTACCCGCGGGTCTCCGCTGTCGCCGACCGTCCGAATGCACTGGTGAAGCTCATCAATGAACAACACCGGCTGGTGATGCTGCTTGCCGTCCCCATGATCTTGGGCACCTTGGCACTGGTGCCTTATCTTGTCCCACTTGTTTACTCAAGTAAGTTCCATCCCGCTGTTGAGATTCTTGAATGGCAGCTCATTGGTGACCTGTTCAAGTTCGCGGGCTGGACAATGTCATTCGCGCTTCTGGCTCGAGGCGGCAGCCTGTACTATTTCGTTCCCGAATGCATTTCGGGGGTCGCCCTTCTGGTGAGCACGTGGCTGGCAGTACGCTGGTTCGGACTCAGCGGTCTGGGAATCAGCTTTCTCCTGACCTCTATGATCTACTACCTCGCCGAATGGGTGTTCATTCGCCGCAAGGTCCCTCTGCGGTGGACGGCGTGGAACAAGAAGATGATGTTGGGTGGAGTGGCTGCTGCTTTTGTCGTACGGGTCATTCCTTTGACCCGATTCGCGCACTTCAGGACTCCGGTTGCGTTGACTCTTGCAATGGCCTTCGGGATTCCCAGCCTTTATGTCATCTGGCGGGAATTCATGGCATCGAAAGACCTGGAACCCGGTGCCCATTAAGTGAGAGTCGCGAGGGAACACACCTCACCACCTAAGCGGTAATACACCTCGCTCCCCCGGAGCGCTTACCGGGTTTCATCGAACATCAGGAGCCAGTAAGCCATAATGAACTACGACGAGAAGGAACAAAACCCCGCATGACCAGCAATGAGCAGATACGGATAGCTGTCTTGGGCGCAAGCTTGGAGACGGGGAACATGGGGGTGGGTGCACTGGCTACGGGCACGATCAAATGCATTCTGAGTCAGTACCCATTCGCCCATGTTTCGCTATTGGATTACGCGCGCAGGGCTTCGGTCCATACGCTGAAGGTCGATGGCAAGGATGTCCGTGTTCCTCTCGTCAATTTAAGGTTTTCGAAGAGGTTTTACCTGGCGAACAACATCGCCCTTTTGATCCTGTTCGCGCTGGCTTCCAAGCTCATCCCCTTCGGCGGTGTTCGACGACGGCTGCTCTGCCTGAACGCTTGCCTGCGGGAGGTGTTGGAGACAGATCTGGTCGCCTCTATCGCTGGCGGCGACAGCTTCAGCGATATTTACGGGCTCGAGAGATTGCTTTACGTTGCATTGCCTCAAATCTTGGTTCTCATACTCGGGAAAACGCTGCTATTGTTGCCGCAGACGATTGGCCCTTTCAAGTCGCGCTTCTCAAAGTTGCTCGCCCGATACATTCTTAACCGGGCAGGTGCAATCTACTCGCGGGATCTTGCTGGTGTCGACACTGCGCAGCACATAATCACGAACCCCAGGGTCCGGAGGGTGACGGGCTTCTGCTACGACGTAGGGTTTGTTGTGCCTCCGAGCCGTCCTGAATCGCTCAATATTGAAGGTGTTTCTCTGCAGACGCGCGACGACTCCATGTTGGTGGGGATGAACGTTAGCGGTCTCCTGTTTATGGGGGGGTACAGCCGAAACAACATGTTCGGCCTCCAGCTATCGTATCCCAAACTGGTCCACGCGCTGCTTGATTTTCTCATTACAGGCCAGAGCGCACGGGTTCTGCTCGTCCCGCATGTTTTTGGTGATAGCGGGGAAAGTGACATGGCCGTTTCGCGTAGGCTATTTCAAGAACTGGCGCCCAGATATCCAGGAAAATTGGGGTGGGTCGCAGGGGAGTATGGCCCGGGCGAGATCAAATACATTATTGGCCAGTGTGACGCGTTCGTTGGTTCGCGGATGCACGCATGCATCGCTGCTGTTTCGCAGTGTGTGCCAGCCGTTTCGGTTGCATACAGCGACAAATTCGTTGGTGTGATGGACACCGTCGGGGCTGGAGCCCTTGTCGCCGATGCAAGGAAGATGGGTCAAGAAGAGGTAATTCGGATTGTTCGCGACATGCTCGATGGGCGAGAATCCCTTAGACGGCAGCTTGAAGCAAATATGCCGGAGGTGCGGGCAAGGGTGCTGAGGTTGTTTCAGAATAGGTCTTGTTCCCATGGGGACCCCCGATTATCATAGCGGGCTGCGGCGTGGTTCTCGTCGTTTGCCTGTCCAATGGAGAAGACAGCGATCGGAGCTGGGGAAGGTGGTTTCGAGAGGCGCGCAGCGCGTGCCTCGATTGGATTAGAAAGCAGCGTGAACATTCAGCCCGAAGGTCGGAACAACACAATTGGGAGCATGGAGAGAGAAGCAAGAGAAGGCCAAATGGGGGTTTTGACAGTATGCTGGGCGCGTCCCTGAACCCTAGGCCGGAAAATCCGAGCGGGTCTCGCATTCCCGATTGGCTTCTGCTCCCTTTGATTTGTGCCGTGATTGCAGCGCCTACGCGCGCGGGGGTGTTCGGATGCAACCCAGCGGCGGCAAATCCCATTGTTTGCGAGAATTCCAAGCAAGGCAATTCTCCCAGCGAGTGGGATATTTCCGGGGCGGGGGATTCGAGCATCCAGGGCTTTGCCACTGAGATCAGCGTGACCCGAGATTCAGTCCGCCCGGCGACGTGTGTGGGCATGGTCGGCACGACGATTCAGGCGAGTGCGGGTTTGATCAAAGGCTCCACTCGCTTGACGGTCGCTGGCAGGTTCCCGTGGATCACATATGGCATGTGGCTTGACTTTGAACACGACACGCTCGGGAAAGCAATGAAGGCGACCGAACTGGCGAATTCGACGCACGGGACTGCAGGTACGTGGAGCACAGCCAATCAGAGCACGCTCCTCACCACCCAGAAGGCAGGGCAGGCGCCAGACGCTGCGTTTGGAGATACAGGGAACCGGGGGATGGCTCTTGACCTGACCAGCGGGAGTGTGGGCTATGTCCAGTGGAACCTTCCCGTTGACAAATCCGCTTTGTCTTTTGGGCTTTGGTATAGGACCGGGCAACCTGGTGCCTGGGTAGAAGGGCCGCATTTCATCACCTTGTCTAACAATACTTTTGGGCCCCAGGAGCGGCTTTCGGATGAGCGGTCATCCTCAACTAACGCCCGCCAGATTCGCGTGAGCCCCCTGGACATTGCGGTCACGGGAATTGCCGACAACACTTGGTATTGGTGCACGGTGAAATGGGTCGAGAAGGGGACGGGTTCGTTCAGTGTGTATGACACATCCTTGAACCTGGTGGGGACTGTGAGTTTCACTGATGGCACTGGCTTCCCGGTGCAGTCCATCCTTCTCGGCAACAGCCAAAAGACCACCGGGGCGAGCGGGACGACGGCTTACTTTGACGATCTGATCGTTGATTCCACCCACGCGAACTTCCCCTTGCTGCCGAAGAGGAGCTTGGTGTCGCCGGCGGTGAGGCCGGCGAATGCTTCGATGGGCAAAGGCGGGACGCAGCAGTTCAGGGCCAGGGGGACGTTCAGCGACGGCGCCACCCAGAAGTGCAGGCTGGAATCGGGTGCGAGGGCAGTAGCCCCGTGCCTGAGAGCCAGTGTGGGCGCCGGTGGTCTCGAATAGAAACATCGTGCAGGTTGCTGGAAAACGATGTCGCGAGGGCTTCACGCACCGAATGCAGTGTCACAAACAATCGAGTTATGGCGGGGTAACCCTGCCTCTACGCCGTGTCGGCTAGGGTTTTCAGCAATCTCTTAGTCATCAAACACAAAGCTGCATACCGCCGGATATTTCGAGTCGAATGACTCAACTCTTTGACTCTGCCGTGAAAAACATGGCCGAGCGAAGTAACGTTGATCGCATGTGAGCACACACAGCTACATGAGGAGAATCATCATGAACATTATGTTAAACGCATTCCTGAAGCCTGGGACGGAAATTCCGAGCAAGTTTCGCCTTCCCGGTTGGCTTTTGCTCCCTTTGATTTGTGCCGTGATTGCAGCGCCTGCGCGCGGGCAGGTGTTCGGATGCAACCCAGCGGCGGCCAATCCCATTGTTTGCGAGAATTCCAAGCAAGGCAATTCTCCCAGCGAGTGGGATATCTCCGGGGCGGGGGATTCGAGCATCCAGGGCTTTGCCACTGAGATCAGCGTGAACCAAGGTCAGGCCGTCCACTTCAAGGTCAAAACAGATGCCAGGGCCTACCGGATTGACATCTACCGGGTTGGCTATTACGGAGGCCAGGGCGCTCGGCAGGTGGCGAGCATTCTGCCATCTGTGAGTCTGCCGCAGAGTCAGCCGGCTTGCCTCAGTGACGCGTCGAGCGGTCTGATCGACTGCGGCAATTGGGGGGAGTCAGGTTCGTGGGTGGTCCCGGCGAACGCCACCTCGGGGATCTACATTGCCAAGCTGGTGCGTCTGGATACAGGCGGTGCAAGCCATATGGTGTTTGTAGTACGCGCCGATGCAGGCGGCTCGCAGATGCTGTTCCAGACTTCTGACACTACCTGGCAGGCATATAACGACTACGGGGGCAACAGCCTTTACACGGGAAGTCCTGCGGGCCGCGCCTACAAGGTGAGCTACAATCGGCCGTTTAATACCCGTGCTGCCCATGCCCAGAGTTACTTTTTCAACGCGGAGTACCCCATGGTCCGCTGGCTGGAGGCCAGTGGTTATGACGTAAGCTACTTCACGGGCGTGGACACTGACCGGAATGGCAGCTTGATTGTTTCGCACAAAGTCTTTCTTTCGGTCGGCGATGACGAGTACTGGTCGGGTAACCAGCGCGCCAACGTTGAAGCTGCCCGCGCGGCGGGCGTTCATCTCGCTTTTTTCAGCGGGGACGAGCTGTTTTGGAAGACGCGTTGGGGGAGCAGCATCGACGGGTCGAACTCGCCCTACCGCACGATGGTTTGCTACAAGGAGACCCTGGCCGGGCAGCCCACGGACCCGGCGGACCCACCGACCTGGACCGGCACGTGGCGTGACCCGAGATTCAGCCCACCCGGCGACGGCGGACGCCCCGAGAATGCTCTTACAGGCACGTTATTTTACGTACAGGGCGTGCGCAACGACGCGATTGCGGTACCAGCGCTCTACGGCAGGTTGCGATTCTGGCGCAACACGGCGATTGCGGCACTCCAGCCAGGAGAAGTCTATACGTTCCCGGTGGGAACGCTGGGCTATGCTTGGGATCAAGAGGTTGACAACGGGTTTCGCCCGGCTGGCCTTTTTGACCTATCCTCGACAACCCTCGGCGTTTCGCCCGACTACCTAGCCGACTACGGGTCCAGTTTCGGGCCGGGGACGGCCACGCACAACCTCGCCTTGTATCGGGCCAGCAGCGGCGCGTTGGTATTCGGCGCTGGGACAGTCCAGTGGTCGTGGGGTTTGGATGCGACCCACGACTCCACCTTGTCGGCCCCCTCACCCACAGACTCGAACCTGCAGCAAGCTACGGTCAATCTACTTGCTGACATGGGCGTTCAAGCTGGCACGCCGCAGCTTGGCTTGTTTGCGGCCGCTGCGTCAACGGATGTGACGCCGCCTTCTTCAAACATCACCTCGCCAAGCGAAGGCGCAAGCGTACCCACGGGGAGTTCCGTCACGATCACCGGCACCGCAGCCGACGCGGGCGGGGGTGAAGTGGCTGGCGTCGAGGTCTCCGTGGATGGAGGAAAGACTTGGCATCGCGCCGTGGGGCTGGAGAACTGGAGCTACGTGTGGACGGCGAGTTCGCTCGGATCCGGCACCTTGAAAAGCCGCGCGGTTGATGACAGCGGGAATCTGGAGGCGCCTTCAAGTGGTATCACGGTGACGTTCGGGCCAGCGCTGGCGTCACTGGCGGTGACACCCTCGAATGCTTCGGTTCTGCCCGGCGGGACGCAGCAGTTCACGGCCACGGGGACGTTCAGCGACGGCAGCACCCAGAACCTGACCAGCTCGGTGACGTGGACTTCCAAGAACACCGGGGTGGCAACGATCAGCGGGAGCGGCCTGGCGACCGGTGTGGGCACGGGCAACACGACGATTCAGGCGAGTTCGGGCCCGATCAGCAGTTCCACGGGCCTGTCGGTCGCGGCGGTGCGGCAATTCACCATGGACGCTACCGTGCCGGCCTCGACCACCTTCCCTTATATCACCTATGACATGTGGCTTGACTTTGAGGCGACGCAGTGCACGGCCTTGGCAGCGCCGACCGTGGCCTGCCTGACCAACTCAACGCACGGGGCTGCAGGTACGTGGAGCATAGCCGACACGAACTCCCTTCTCACCATCCAGACGGCAGCTCAGGCACCGAAGCCGACCGGCGACACAGGAACTAAGGGGATGGCCATTAACCTAACCAAGGTGCTCGGGGATGTGGGCTATACCCAACTGGACCTTCCCTCTGACTACACCGCTTTGTCTTTTGGGCTTTGGTACAGGACCGCGCAACCTACTACTTTTACAGAAGGGCCGCATTTCATCACCTTGTACAACGGAAGCATTGGGCGACTGGAGGCGCTTGCGGATGAGCGCGACAGTTCGAGTGACGATCGTGTGATTCGTCTAAGCCCCTTTGCAGGATCAGCATATGAGATTCCGGTTGATGACAACACGTGGTACTGGTGCACGATGAAATGGGTCAAGAATGGCACGGGTGCATTCAGTTTGTACGATTCGTCGTTGAATCTGGTGGGGAATCTCACTTTCGTTGACGCCGGTAGCAACGTGAATGTGCAGTCGATCCTTCTCGGCAATGCGCAAGCGACGACCGGAGGAACCCTAGGGTCGAGCGGGACGACGGCCTACTTTGACGACCTCATCGTCGATTACACCAACGCAAACTTCCCTTTGCTGCCCAGCTCGACCTTGCTGCCGCCGATCATCACGAGCCTTTCCCCCGCCTCCGTCAATGCCGGGACACCGGCGCTGACGCTCAGCATCAATGGGACGAACTTCCTTTCCACCTCCACGGTCACTTACAACGGGACGCCGAAGACCGTGCTGGCGACGCCTCCTCGGAGCGCGGTGCTGTTGGCTATCGCCCTCACGACGGGTGACGTGGCCACGGGAGGGTCCTATCCGGTGATCGTGACGAATCCGTCGATTGGACCTTCGGCCCCGTTCAACTTCAATGTGAACAATCCGGTGCCGACCCTCACCAGCATTTCTCCGACTTCGGCCACGGCCGGGGCAGCGGCGGCGACACTCACCCTCACGGGCACGAACTTCGTTACCACCTCGACGGTCACTTACAACGCGGTGGCACACACCGCGACGTTTGTAAACTCGACGCACTTGACGATCACTTTGAGCACGAGTGACCTGGCTACGGGGGGGATCTTCCCCGTGGTGGTGACCAACCCGACGCCGGTCGGTGGCACGACAAGCGCGCAGAACTTCACGGTGAACAATGGGGCGCCGACCATCACCAGCCTTTCGCCGGCTTCCATCACGGCCGGGGCAGCGGCGCAGACGCTCACCATCACCGGCACGAACTTTGTTTCCACCTCGACGGTCACTTACAACGCGGTGGCGCACACCCCGGCGTTCGTGGACTCGACGCACTTGACGATCGCCCTTACGACGGGCGACCAAGCCACCGCCGGGAATTACCCTGTCGTGGTGACCAACCCAACCCCGGGCGGTGGATCTTCGACCGGAGTGAACTTCGTAGTGAACAATCCGGCGCCGACCATCACGAGCCTCGCTCCGGCTTCGGCCAATGCCGGGGCAGCGGCGCAGACGCTCACCATCAATGGCACAGGCTTCGTTTCCGCCTCGACGGTCACTTACAACGCGGTGACGCATACCGTGCTGGCGTCGCCTCCTCGGACCTCGACGCTGTTGGCTATCGCCCTCACGACGGGCGACCAAGTCACGGGAGGGAACTACGCCGTGGTGGTGACCAACCCGACCCCGGGCGGTGGATCTTCGACCGCGATGAATTTCACGGTAAACAATCTGGTGCCGACCGTCACGACCCTTTCCCCGTCTTCGGCGCTCGCCGGGGCAGCGGCGCAGACGCTCACCATTACCGGCACGAACTTCGTTTCCACCTCGACGGTGACTTACAACGGGACGCCGCATACCCCGACGTTTGTGAACGCGACGCATTTAACGATTCCCCTGACCACCGGCGACCAAGCCACGGCAGGGAATTACCCGGTGGTAGTGACGAACCCCACGCCGGGCGGGGGATCTTCGACCCCGGTGAACTTCGTAGTGAACAGCTCCGTGCCGACCATCTCCAGCCTCTCTCCGGCGTCCGTCACAGCCGGGGCAGCAGCGCAGACGGTGACCATTACCGGCACGAACTTCACTGCCTCCTCGACGGTCACTTACAACGCAGTGGACCATCCGGCTGGGTTCGTGGACGTGACGCACTTGACTATCGTCTTGAGTACCAGCGACTTGGCCACGGCAGGAACTTTCCCGGTGGTCGTGACGACTCCTCCGCCGGGTGGAGGAACATCGCTTCCGTTCAACTTCATCGTGAACAATCCGGTGCCGACGATCACCAGCCTTTCTCCAGCTTCGGCCAGCGCGGGGGCAGCGGCGCAGACCGTGACCATCACAGGCACGAATTTCCTCTCTACCTCGACGGTCACCTACAACGCCGTGGCGCATACCCCGACGTTTGTGGATGCGACGCACTTGACGATCTCCTTGAGTGCGGCTGACCAAGCGACGGGAGGGACTTACCCAGTAGTAGTGAGCAATCCGACGCCGGGCGGTGGTCCTTCGAGCCCGGTGAACTTCACGGTAAACAATCTGGCGCCGACCATCACCAGCCTTTCGCCGGCTTCGGGCACCGCCGGGGGAGCAGCGCAGACGCTCACCATCACGGGCACGAACTTCGTTTCCACCTCGACAGTCACTTTCAACGCGGTGGCGCATACCCCGACGTATGTGAGCCCGACGCAGTTGACTATTACCCTGAGCGTGAGCGACCTGGCTACGGCAGGAACGTTCGCGGTCCTGGTAACCAACCCCACGCCGGGAGGGGGAACTTCGAGCGCAGTGAACTTCATTGCGAACAATGCGGTGCCGACCATCACGACCCTCTCTCCGCCTTCGGCCCTCGTCGGGGCAGCGGCACAGACGCTCACTATCAATGGCACGAACTTCCTCTCCACCTCGACGGTCACTTACAACAGCGTGGCGCATCCGGCCACGTTCGTGGACGCGACGCACTTGACGATCTCCTTGAGCGTGGCTGACCAAGCCACGGCAGGGAACTACCCAGTCGTGGTAACCAACCCGACACCGGGCGGTGGATCTTCGGCCCCGGTGAGCTTCACGGTGAACAATCTCGTGCCGACCATTACGAACCTCTCTCCGTCTACGACCAATGCTGGGGCGGCGGCACAGACTGTGACCATCACAGGCACGAACTTCCTCTCCACCTCGACGGTCACTTACAACGCGGTGGTGCATACGCCGACGTTCGTGAGCGCCACGCAGTTGACCATTCCCCTGACCACCGGCGACCAGGCCACGGGCGGGAACTACCCCGTGGTGGTAACCAACCCGACCCCGGGCGGTGGACCTTCGACCCCGGCGACCTTCACGGTCAACAATCCGATGCCGAACATCACGACCCTTTCTCCGTCTTCGGCCCTTGCCGGGGCAGCGGCACAGACGCTCACTATCAATGGCACGAACTTCGTTTCCACCTCGGCGGTCACCTACAACGCGGTGGCGCACACCCCGACGTTTGTGGACTCGACGCACTTGACTATCTCCTTGACCGCGGCTGATCAGGCGACGGCAGGGACCTACCCAGTGGTAGTGACCAACCCCGCGCCGGGTGGTGGCGCTTCGAACTCGGTGAACTTCACGCTGAACAATGGGGTGCCGACCATCACCAGTCTCTCCCCGCCTTCGGCCGTTGTCGGGTCAGCAGGGCAGACGGTCACCATCATTGGCACGAACTTCGTTTCCACCTCGACGGTCACTTACAACGGGCCATCACCGTCACATACCGCGACGTTCGTGGACTCGACGCACTTGACTATCTCCCTGAGCACGAGTGACCTGGCCACGGCAGGGAATTACCCCGTGATAGTAACCAACCCCACGCCGGGAGGGGGATCTTCGACCCCGGTGAACTTCGGGGTGGGCAATCCGATACCGGCCATCACTGGGCTTTCCCCGTCTTCGGCCAATGCCGGGGCGGCGGCGCAGACGCTCACCATCACCGGCACGAACTTCCTTTCCACCTCGACGGTGACTTACAACGCGGTAGCGCACACCGCTGCGTTTGTGGACTCCCAGCACCTGACTATCTCCTTGACCGCGGCTGATCAGGCCACGGGAGGGAACTACCCAGTGATAGTTACCAACCCCACGCCGGGTGGTGGCGCTTCCAGCCCGGTGAACTTCACAGTGAACAACCCCGTGCCGCTCGTCACGGCCCTTTCCCCGTCTTCCGGCATCGCCGGGGCAGGGGCGCAGACGCTCACCATCACTGGCACAGGCTTCGTTTCCACCTCGGCGGTGACTTACAATGCGGTGGCGCACACCGCGACGTTCGTGAGCTCGACGCAGTTGACTATCTCCCTTACCACCGCCGATCAGGCGGCTGGAGGGACCTTCCCAGTGGTCGTAACCAACCCCGCGCCGGGTGGTGGAGCTTCGAGCCCGGTGAACTTCACGCTCGCAGACTTCTCGGTGGCGCCGGCTTCCAATTCGGCGACCGTTACCGCGGGAGGGACGGCGACTTATAACCTCAGCATTGATTCGGTGAACGGCCTGACCGGGTCCGTGAGCTTCACTTGCAGTGGGGCTCCCTCGGAGGCAACCTGCACGGTGAATCCCGCTTCCGTGAGCATTCCTGGGTCGACCACGGTCACGGTGAGCACGACGGCGCGCTCGGCTGTTCTGATGAGGCCGAAGCCGCCCACCGGGCCTTGGATCTGGTTGTGGATGTGGGCGCTGCTGGCAGCGGTGGGAGTGCGTCTGATGGCTGGGCGGCGTCTCGCCTGGAACCGCGCCTGGGCTCCCCTGGCAGTGGCGATGCTTAGCGTCGCTCTCTGGGCGGGGTGCGGTGGCGGCGGAGGCGGGGGTACCCCCACTCCCCGGGGAACGCCTGCGGGAACCTACAGCCTGACGGTTACTGGGACCTACACGTCGGGCACAACAACCGTTCACCGCAACATCACCCTGACGCTGAAGGTGAACTGAGAAGGCGGTTTCACGATTCGCGCTTCAGAGGTCAAATGCTCAAGTTGGAAGGTCGAAGGTGGAGTGCAGAGAACCTCTGATGCTTGGACAATGTACCGTTTGCGGACGGCCTCAGCGGCACCGGGCCCACATGGGGACCCGGTGGAAGTTGAGGCCGTTCCGCAGCGTAACCGATGGTCAAGGCCACGTTTTCCGCTAAGCACCTTGCACGATCAGGCGGCCGATTAGCAGGTACGCTTACGGAACACGGTTCGATTAGGGCGCCTTGGCGAAAAGGACATCGAACGCGGTGTGTGCGGTATTGTAGAAGGCGTTGCCTGCGGACGGCGTATGACTGTATTCCAACTGGATCCCCTCACTGATACGCGATGGTCAGAGTTGGTGCTCCAGCATGCGCGGTCCTCCGTTTTCCACACGCAGGGTTGGCTGGAGGCTTTGCGGCGAACCTATGGGTACAAGCCGACCGTCTTTACAACCTCGTCCCCCCACGAAGCGCTCACGAACGGCATGGTTTTCTGCAACGTAAATAGTTGGGTTACGGGGAATCGACTGGTCTCGTTGCCTTTTTCGGATCACTGTGAACCACTGGTCAACAACGAAGAAGAGCTGTTGGCGATTCTGGCGTCCTTGTCGCAACCTTCTGCGCGCAAGCGTTGGAAATACATTGAGATTCGTCCTCTCACCCGTGGGGTTCAAAGCGAAACGGATTTCGGAAACAGCGAATCATTCTGTTCTCATCGACTCGATCTTCGGCCTGCAATTGAGCAGGTATTCAAGGGACTTCACAAAGACTGCGTCCAGCGGCGAATCCGAAAGGCGGAACGGGAAGGCGTTATCTACGAGGAAGGAAACTCTGAGGAGCTGCTGCGTAAGTTTTACCAGCTTATGGTCCTGACGCGCCGCCGGCATCAATTGCCGCCTCAACCGCTCGATTGGTTTCGGAATCTGAGCCGGACCTTGGGTGACAGCCTCAGGATCCGCCTTGCCTCGCGTGAGCGTCGGCCGGTGGCAAGCATCCTGACGTTGCGGTTCCGGGACACTGAGGTTTATAAGTACGGTTGTTCGGATCCTCGATTCACCAATCTGGGTGGCACGCAGTGGCTCTTCTGGAAAACCATCCAAGAAGCAAAGAGCGTGGGTTTAAAGGAACTCGACCTAGGGCGGTCAGACTGGGATAACCCCGGCTTGATTGTGTCTAAAGACCGCCTCGGCGCCTCCCGACAACCGTTGACCTACTGGAGGCACCCCAAGCCACAGCCACAATCTGAGTCGTTTGCATGGATGAAGAGGCTGGCAGGGCGAATCATCCGGAGCGCGCCCCAGCCACTGCTGGCTGCGACAGGGAGACTCTTGTATCGGCATTTCGGATAAAGACGAGGGGTCTCCGGATTACGAGAGTGATCCATTATGCGACCTTAACCTCAGGAGGCAAAGGCTAATACACACGATCATGTCACAGGCCAAAAGAGCGAATAATGGCAGTTTACGTGTCTGCATGCTGGGCTACACGTTCTATGACTTTGACAACCGGGTAATGCGGTACGCTGATACGCTCGCACAAGAAGGGCATTCAGTCGATGTTATCGTCCTGAAACAGCCTCAGCAGTCATTCATCACGTCGGAAAATCTGGTTAGAATAATTCGAATTCAAAAGCGTTCCGGCACTGAAAGGAGCAAGTTTTCATATTTGTTGAAGTTGACCCTATTCCTGCTGAAAGCTACTGTGCTCCTGTCCATACTCCAGATCAGGAAGCGCTATGACATCATTCACGTTCACAATGTTCCTGATTTCTTGGTGTTTGCCGCTTTGATACCGAAACTGACTGGTTCTAAGATAATTCTCGATATCCACGATATTCTCCCGGAGTTTTATGCCAGCAAGTTCAAGAGCAACCAGAAGTCCCTAGCTTTCCGGGCCCTGGTTCTTCTGGAGCGGTGGTCAGCTAAGTTTGCCGACCGAGTCGTTCTATCCAATCACCTTTGGTATTCCCGTTACACGTCCAGGTCAGCCGGGCCAGAGAAGTGTTCCGTTATCCTGAACTTTCCAAATCCTGCACTGTTCTTCCCTCGCCGGGGCAGGGATCAAAAAAGCGGTTTTACTTTCATCTATCCAGGAACGCTGAACTGGCACCAAGGGCTCGACATAGCAATTAAAGCCTTCGCCATCCTGGCCAAGAAAACTGACAGCTGCCGGTTCGACATCTTGGGGGTGGGACCGAGCAAGTATGATCTTCAAGCCCTGATCACGAGTTTGGGTTTGGAGGGAAGGGTGCAGATTCGTGATTCGGTGCCACTCACGAATCTACCTGAGGTTGTCGCGAGTGCGGACTGTGGCGTTGTACCCAAGCGCGCTGAGGGTTTTGGGGGAGAAGCATTCAGCACGAAGATCTTAGAGTTCATGGCCATGGGAATTCCAGTTATCGCTGCTGCTACCCCGATTGACCGATACTACTTTGATGATTCGCTTCTGCTGTTCTTCGGATCGGGTGATGAGCATGACCTCGCAAGCAAAATGGAGGAAATGGTGGGCAACGCCCAGCTCAGAACTCGGTTGTCCGAACAGGGGCTGGCTTACTCTCGGCGTAACTGTTGGACTGAGAAGAGGAAGATCTACCTTGAATTGATCGAGGCTCTCCTTCCGCAGGCGAGAGCTGAGCAGCAGAAACCGGAATTCACCGTGTCGGATATAAGCCGAGCAGTCACCGCCCATTTCAAATGCCCCGAAGACATGATGCGGATGGAGGTGGCGGGTGAATTATCTGAGAAGCCGGGTTTCTTCCAATTTGGGGATAGTGGTGCGACCTGTTTCGCCAGGTGCTCTGCAATTAGTCCGACGGCTCAAATCACAAAAGAAGTGCCTGACGTCTCTCACCACATCCAGTCTGACGGCGGTATCATCAAACTCCCCTTTAATCCCTCTGAAGCGATTGAAGCGATCCGCTGCGAAAGGTACATGCGTTCGGAAGACGTCGCCGCGAAATCATTCTCGTTTGGGCCGATCGCACGAACTGCCTATTACGCGGTCCGGCCGTTTTTACCGGTTTCCGTGCGCCGACACTTGCAGAGATTGTCTCTCCGTGATTGGAACAAGAGGGCCTTTCCCCGGTGGCCATTGGACACGAGCGTCGAACAGATTATGGAAAACCTCGTGAAGCTTACACTAAAGAGCCGGGGTCTGGACAGGCTGCCGTTCATCTGGTTCTGGCCTGACGGGGCGCTGGCTGCGGCGGTAGTGACGCATGACGTTGAGACTGCGGCGGGAAGAGACTTCTGCCCGCAGCTCATGGACATTGACGACAACTATGGTATCAAGGCCTCATTTCAGGTCGTGCCTGAAGAGCGCTATGCAGTACCGGAGAGTTACCTTGGAGAGATTCGGCGGCGAGGGTTCGAGGTAGATGTCCAAGATTTGAACCACGATGGCCTGTTGTTCAAGGACTTTGCGGAATTCAAACGGCGGGCGAAAGCCATCAACCAGCATGGTGCCGCGTTTCAGGCACGTGGTTTCAGGTCTGCAGTCCTCTATCGGAACCCCGATTGGTTGAACCTGCTGGACTTCGAGTACGACATGTCAACACCCAATGTCGCGCACCTCGATCCCCAGCGCGGCGGTTGCTGTACTGTTTTCCCGTACTTTATTGGAAATGTCCTCGAAATCCCTGTGACGACTACTCAGGATTACTCCCTGCTTTACATCCTGCGTAAATACTCCCTAGATCTGTGGGAGACCCAGATCGCGATGATACTCGATAGGCATGGCCTTATGAGTTTCATCATCCATCCTGACTACATCACAAAGAAGCGGGAACAGCGGGTTTACCGAGAGCTCTTGGAACACCTTTCTGAGCTTCGGAAGACCGCTGGTCTTTGGGTAACACTTCCGGGAGATGTCAACGACTGGTGGCGTCAAAGAAGCAGAATGAAACTCGTTGAAAGCGGAGACGGATGGGAGATTCTCGGTGAGGGAAGAGAGAGAGCAAGGATCGCTTTCGCCTCATTAGAGGACGATGAGTTGGTTTATCGCATCGGCGATCGCGGGGCTGGTGTCGCATCGGCGTAGACTGGCCCGTGCAGGGAAGTCATTCCTGGGGATTCCTTCTCTCTAACGACTGCATTCAGAGATATTGTTCAATCGCCTCAGCTTTCAAGCAACGCTTTTCAAACTGGGGCGCGAAGGTGGTTGTTTCGCGGAGCGGATGATTCCGGACCCGTGAGTGCGGTAAGGCTGAAGAGCACAATTCAGCCCTGGAGAGCGGATTGTTGTTTGGTGGTAGTAGTACCGCGTCATATCCTCAATGATGCCTGCAGTGGATTGAACAGAATCCGAAACCGGAAGGCGTTATGTCCAATGGCAAAGAAGGAACTCCGGAGTACTGGCTCGACCTTTTTGTCGACACGTTGAAGGAGCTCGACCAAACTGTCCAAGGCGCGTTCCTGCAAAGGTTTCTCATGAGCTTGGCCAGCGTCGACGTTTGCGCGAAAGAAAGCGTTATCCATTGGCAAGGAATCTTAACTCGCCGGAGCCAGCTAACTGAGATACTGGGTCGTCCGGTGACGCTCAGGACGGCGTCAGTGGATTACTTCGGGGAGTTGTGCATGTTGCGGAACCCGGTCCTCTTAGAGTACGCGGAACTTAAGAAATTGCGCCACGATGCTACGACCGATCCACTCACTGGCTTGAACAATCGTCGCATGTTTGAGGAATATTTGGGGCAAGAGGTCGACCGCTGCACTCGCTACGGATCTTCGTTCGCACTGCTCTTGCTAGACCTCCACGAATTCAAGGGGGCCAATGACACTTACGGGCATGCCACAGGAGACGAAATCCTGCGCAGCGTTGCCCGTGCAAGCATCGGGACCATTCGCGGGTCTGACATACCCTGTCGGACCGGCGGGGATGAGTTCGCCATCCTTCTTCCCGAAGCTGGGCGGTCCGGTGCCCAGGTGCTGGCTGAACGAATCGCGGGGAAATTCGAAGAGTATGCTCGCCCCCTCGCCCCAAGTACGCCGACCGGGATGGATTATGGAATTGCCATTTTTCCTGAGGATGGGCATGACGCGGCCAGCCTGTTCGCTTCTGCTGACAAGAGCCTTTATGAATGCAAACAGAAGGCATACGACCAGTCAGGAAGACGTACGCTCTCGCCGCTCGTAGCGGCGCCCCACATCGAAGAAGTCACGCGTCCGGTCAAGGCTGAAGCGAGTCTGAGCGAAGGTCGTCCCCCTCTCATTCCGTCTGCTCTTGCAGCTACCGCAAGGACTGGAGAGGAAGTTCGCGGTTCTGATTCCGGCCCAAACGGGCGAAGGTGTGAACGGATCCGGCTGGAAGGAACACCCGCGCTGGGCATTGTCCGCTTAGGCGTGAAAACCAGGACCGTCAGAGTGTTGGACGTGAGCCCCGGTGGAGTCTGTCTGTTGGCAGACGAAGATGATTTGCCAGAGAACTTCCCAGTCCGCCTGCAGCTTCCGCTGCTGCGCGAAAACGAATTGACTTTGCACCGCGTCTACTCGCTGGCGCTTCCAGGCGGAAAGCGGCGGGTGGGTTGCTCGTTCACTCTTATCCCTGAGCCCTCTCCGGCATCAACCCTGAGGCTGTAGGCGTGAGTGTGTTGAAAGATAGGACCTCCCGTCTGACGGGAAGCGCTGACGCTGCTCGGAGCTGAGCACGCACTCGGTATCATCCTCAACGGCGCCCAAGGGTTCAATCCCCTCTATTCCAACAAGTATGGATAGTATGGCAAGTGAGCGCTGGCAGCAGAGGTGAACGGGAATCCCTCTCGTAACTTGGTGCGCAGTCAACGCAGCAGCCGGCTCGCCATAGCTCTCTCCGTTTGAGGTGCGACACGTCGCGAACACTTCACCACCAGAGAGACGAATCCAACCAGTGAAGGATTGTGGATGGCGAACAGAAGCAACAACGAAACGCAGAGTGATGCGACCCATTGGGAAGATCCCGGCAAGTCCATTGCGGAGGCGCGGATCCTGACCGAAGCTGAGCGAAACCGGATCTTGTACGAGTGGAACGACACCCGCAGGGAGTACCCCGACGTTTGTGTCCATGAATTGTTCGATCGGCAGGCGGCGAGAACTCCGGACGCCACCGCTGTCGTTTTTCAGGGTCAGCAACTCAGCTATCGAGTCCTGAACGAACGCGCCAATCAGTTAGGACACTACCTTCGGAAACGCGGGATCGGACCTGAGCTGCTCGTGGGCGTGTCTATGGAACGCTCGCCGGAAATGCTGATCGGGCTCTTGGGCATTTGGAAGGCAGGCGGCGCCTACATACCCATGGATCCCACGTATCCGAAGGAACGGCTGTCATTCATGGTGAAGGATTCGGCGGCTCAGCTTCTGCTGACCACCAAGAAGCATAAGCACTTGTTTGCCTCCGCCAGCGACAAGGCGATCCTTTTGGATTCTGACTGGCCTGCCATCGCGGAGGAAAGCACCGGCAATCCCCACTCGGGCGCAGTGCCCTCGAACCTGGCCTACGTGATGTACACCTCGGGATCGACGGGAGAGCCGAAGGGAGCGATGATTCTGCACAGCGGCCTGGTGAATTATCTGTGCTGGGCCATCCGGGCGTATTCGGTGGAAGAGGGCGGATCCGTTCCTGTGCACAGTTCAATTTCCTTTGACTTGACGGTCACGAGCATGTACACGCCCCTTCTGGCGGGAGGACAAGTTGAGCTCCTGCCGGAGGATGTGGGTGCGCAGAATCTACTGGCAGCGCTCCGGCAAGGCAAAAACCGCAGTTTGGTCAAGATCACTCCCGCTCATTTGGAACTGTTGAGCCAGCAGCTCAAACCCGACCAAGCGGCCGGGATGACGAAGACCTTCGTAATTGGCGGAGAAAACCTCTTGGCCGAAAGCCTTCACCTGTGGAGGGATTTTGCTCCAGGGACGCGCCTGATCAACGAGTATGGGCCCACGGAAACAGTGGTTGGCTGCTGCGTTTATGAGGTGCAGGGGGACGATCCGCGCCGCGGCTCCGTTCCCATCGGCCGCCCTGTTGCCAACACGCAGCTCTATGTTCTGGACCCCAACATGAATCCAGTGCCACCTGGGGTCATGGGTGAGTTGTACATCGGCGGGGCGGGTGTGGCGCGCGGATACTTGAACAGACCCGAACTAACGCAGCAGAAGTTCCTTGCTGATCCGTTTTCCGGCCGGAGTGGAGCGCGCCTCTACAAGACCGGAGATCTGGCCCGCTACCGCCAGGATGGGACGTTGGAGTTTCTGGGCCGCATCGACGACCAGGTGAAAGTACGCGGTTACCGCGTCGAATTGGGAGAGATCGAAGCGACCTTGGCGGATCATTCTGGAGTCAAGTCCTGCGTGGTCTTGGCGCGGGAGGATGAGCCCGGGGACAAACAATTGGTGGGTTATGTCGTCCCCAGTGAGAACGAATCGCCAACGGTTGAAGAACTCCGTCAATTCTTGCGGCAGAGGCTGCCCGATTACATGGTGCCGGCTCAGTTTGTCTTTCTCAAGTCCTTCTCTCTTACCCCCAACGGTAAGATCGACCGCAAGGCCTTACCCGCTCCGAGCAGGCGCCTTAGAGAGACCGCCGAGTTCGTTGCGCCGCTGGACCCGCTCGAACAGGTTCTTGCCGGTCTGTCGGGCGGCAAGAGTGATCGCGAAGCGCTTCCGACTCCTCCCCACGAGAGTCAACAGCCCGCTCGCGATTTCGTCAGGCCACGCACTGAGACCGAGAGGTCACTCGCTGCCATTTGGACCGACCTGCTGAAGGCGGAGAACATCGGGATCAACGACGATTTCTTCGACTTGGGCGGGCATTCCTTGCTGGCGATTAAGGCCGTGTCGCGTATCCGGGATGTATTCGAGGTAGGTCTACCGATTCAAACCTTGTTTGCCAACCCCACAATTGCCGGTTTGTCCCATGCCCTGACAGAAGCCAGAGGTTCTGGTGGAGATACCCAGCCGATCGAGCCGCGCAAGCAGGGCGGACCATGTCCGCTTTCCTTTACGCAGGAACGGCTCTGGTTCCTGGACCAACTGGCAGCCGGCAGTCCTGTCTACAACATGGTGGATGTGATCCGCTTCGACGGGACGTACGACGCGAAAGCGATGAGGAGAGCCATGAAGGAGTTGGTGCGTCGCCATGAAATATTGCGCACCGCCTTTTCTCACAGTAATGGACAACTCCTGCAGGTCGCCTCGCCGACGATCGACTTGGTGCTGTCAGAACTCGACCTGAGTTCTTTGCCGGAGCCGGAACGGGAACGCGAATGGATGCGCGTGGTGCGTGAGCAAGGGCGAAAACCCTTCGACTTGTCTCAAGCCCCGCTGCTTCGCGGGACCATGGTTCATCTGAGTCATCAAGAACACCAACTGCTGCTGACCATCCATCACATCATCGCTGACGAATGGTCAATGGAGGTGATTCACCAGGAAGTAAGCCGGCTTTACGAGGGGTTTTCTCAGGGCCAGCCGTCCCTCCTTGCGGAGCTGCCGATCCAATATGCAGATTATGCCTGCTGGCAGCGAAACTGGTTACAGGGAGAAGTGCTGCAGGGGCAAATTTCGTACTGGAAGGAGGAACTAGCGGGGGCTCCCTCTGTTCTGGAACTGCCCCCCGACAAGCCGCGTCCTGCCGTGCAAAGCTTTCGTGGCGGGACGGAGATCTTTGAGCTGCCGAAGGAGTTGGTGGAGCGGCTGAAAACTCTGGGTAGACAGGAGCAAGCCACCCTCTTCATGATTCTAGAGGCCAGCTTTGCGGCCCTGCTGCACCGCTATACGGGCCAGGACGACATCCTGGTGGGGACCCCCATTTCCGGCCGAACGCACAGCGAAACGGAAGGGCTGATCGGTTGCTTCCTTAACACCGTCGTCTTGCGCGCGCGCTTCACCGACCATCTGGATTTCCGCTCCTTGCTGCAACAAGTGCGCGAGCGGGCCCTCGGTGCCTATGCTCATCCGGATCTTCCCTTCGAGCATCTCGTTGCCGAATTGGCGCCGGAGCGGGATCCGAGCCGCACGCCCCTATTTCAGGTGATGTTCATTCTCCACGACTCCGAGGGAGTCTCGCAGGTGTCGAAGGTGTCCGGCAACCGGGAACTGGAGACCGGGACATCAAAGTCTGATCTGACCCTCTTCATCTCCGAGACCGAAAATGGCCTCGAAGGGTTGATGGAATACAGCACCGATCTATTCGAAGCCTCTACCATTCGGCGCCTGTGCGGGCATTACGGAACTCTTTTGGAAGCGATCGCCCGCGATCCGGGCCAGAGCATTTCTACGTTGCCGATGCTCACCGCTGCGGAGCGCCAGCAACTGCTGGTGGATTGGAACAACACGGCAGCGGCGTATCCCGGGAAGGATCTCTGTTTGCACCAGTTGATCGAAGAGCAGGCCGGGCGAACTCCCGATCAGGTGGCTGTGGTGTTCGAGCAACAGACGTTGACTTACGGCGAACTCGACCATCGCGCTAACCGACTCGCGCATCACCTGAGGGGACTGGGAGTTGGGCCGGATGTGCCCGTAGGGCTTTTCGTGGAGCGCTCACTGGAGATGCTGGTGGGCCTGCTGGGCATTTTGAAAGCTGGTGGCGCATATGTCCCTCTGGACCCTTCATTTCCACAAAACCGCCTCGCTTATATGGTGGAGGACAGCAGGATGAATGTGCTGCTGACACACCACGGTCTTGAGGAGAAACTGCTGGTCCGGCCACCCGTGGTTGTCCGCCTGGATTCGAATTGGAGTGAGTTTGCTAAGCAGAGCACCCTTTCCGCGGAACTGCCAAGCATGAGCCGGAAGAATCTTGCCTATGTGCTGTACACTTCCGGTTCAACCGGGAAGCCGAAAGGGGTAGGGATTCCGCACTCTGCAATCGTGAATTTCCTCCTTTCCATGCAGCGTACGCCTGGCTTCAGCGCAACCGATACAGTGTTGGCGGTGACGACTCTGTCCTTCGACATTGCTGGTCTCGAACTCTACCTACCTCTGGTTAGCGGCGGAAGGATCGTGATCGCGAGCCGCGAAGACACCAACGATTTTGGACAACTGCTGGAACGAATACACGACTCGGGGTGTACAGTGATGCAGGCTACCCCAGCTACATGGCGGGCACTGATCCATGCAGGTTGGAGCGGGTCGGCAAATCTCAAGATTTTCTGCGGTGGCGAGACCCTCCCCCGGGACTTGGCAAAGGAACTCCTCCCGCGGTGCGCACAGTTGTGGAACATGTATGGCCCGACGGAGACTACTGTCTGGTCGACCGTCCATAGGGTCACCTCCGCCGATTGTCAAGTGCCAATCGGCCAGCCGATTGCCAACACTCAAATCTATGTGCTTGACGGGCATCGTAACCTCGTTCCTCCCGGTCCGGTTGGCGAGCTGTACATCGGAGGCGACGGCTTGGCGCGAGGCTACTTGCACCGCGAGGAGCTGACGCAGGAACGTTTCGTCCCGAACCCCTTTACACCGAACGCGTTCCTCTATCGCACCGGCGACCTAGCGCGCTGGCTTGGCGATGGAACCGTTGAGTGCCTGGGACGTGTTGATAATCAAGTGAAGGTCCGTGGGTTCCGCATCGAACTGGGCGAGATTGAAACGATCCTCAGCTCTCACGAAGCGATAAGGCAATGCGCGGTGATTGTCCGTGAGGACGTGCCGGGTGACAAGCAGCTCGTTGCATATTTTGAGGCGAAGACAGGGCGAGCGCCGACTGTTAGCAATCTGCGTGCGCACCTGGAGAAAGAGCTCCCAGCATATATGGTCCCTGCGCTCTTCGTGGGTCTGGAGAAGTTGCCGTTGACGCCGAATGGCAAGCTCGATCGCAAATCGTTGCCCGCTCCGAAACAACGCCTCGAGGTCACAAGTGAGTTCGTTGCGCCCCGCGATCCGCTGGAGCAGTTGCTTGCCCAGATTTGGGCGAACGTCCTGAAAGTGAAACGTGTAGGGTTACACGATAATTTCTTTGAGTTGGGAGGCCATTCCCTTCTAGCGGTGCGCGTCATTGTTGAGGTCGAGAAGCTTTCGAAAACACGCTTGCCGCTTGCGATGTTACTACAGGCTCCGACAATTGCTCGCCTGGCAGAGGTGCTTCGCAGGAAGCACTGGGCGCCCTCCTGGTCCTCGCTGGTTCCGATACGGCCGGGCGGGTCCAAGCCACCCTTTTTTCTTATGCATGCGCATGGCGGCAATGTCCTGGAGTACTATCCTCTAGGGAACCGTCTGGAACCTGATCAGCCTGTATATGCTCTTCAGGCTAGAGGTCTCGATGGCCATATTGTGAAGGATTCATCATTGGAAGAGATGGCTTCGGCTTATGTCGATGAATTGAGAAGTCTTCAATCGCAAGGTCCGTATTTTCTAGGGGGCTTTTGCTTTGGTGGATTCCTGGCCTTGGAAGCTGCTCGACAACTCGCTGCGGCAGGACAAGAAGTCGCGTTAGTCGTCTTGATCCAGTCGATGCATCCAGACTCTATGCGCTTCAAACCGGGAACTACGGTGTTCCATCGTTGGTGGTATCGCACAACAAAGCGAATCAATCTGGAGCTGGAGAATCTGTCTTACAGAGGGAAGGATTACGTTGTGGAGAGGTGTTGGCATGTTTGGGGCCGCGCTCGTGCCAGGACGGCAATTGCTTTCGACAATATGACTCATAATGAACCAGCAGATCCATCACGGTTGCCTATGCGTTATATTCTTGAGGCTCTTGCGATTGAACACGGAAAAGCTATGGCGAAATACGTGCCACGTCCGTATGGAGGCGATGTTCTTCTATTTCGTGCCAGCAAACAGTTGTCTGGATTAATGGCTGATGAATACTTGGGTTGGAAACGTGTTCTCCAAGGCAATTTGGATGTTCGTGAAGTTCCCGGGCATCAGCAAAATCTGTTGCTAGAACCGAATGTTTCACGGCTTGCTCAGGAACTCACCACTCGGTTGGAAGCTGCCCAGCAACGGCACAGAGCCAAGGGCGCAAGCGCTAGCGCTGCTCTGCATCCGCTTGCCCACATGGCTTGAGAAGCAAACGGCTTTGCACCGTGCAATGCCGGCCGGAAGCGATATTCATAGCGACCAAGCAATCAGCTCCTTCATGATTTCATTCGTGCCGGCGTAGATGCGCTGCACGCGGCTATCGGCCCACATGCGGGCGATCGGATACTCCATCATATAGCCGTAGCCGCCGTGCAACTGAACGCACTCATCGACGATGCGGCACTGGCAGTCGGTGAGCCAATACTTCGCCATGGCGGCGGTGACAGGGTCGAGCTGGCCGGCGATGAAACGCTCGATGCAGTTGTCGAGGAAGACGCGGCCGATATGAGCTTCCGTCTTGCATTCGGCCAACTTGAAGCGCGTATTCTGAAAATCGATCAGCGGCTTGCCGAACGCCATGCGCTCCTTCACGTACTTGGTTGTGATGGCCACGGCTTGTTCCGCCGTTGCGACTGCGCCCAGACCGACCGTGAGGCGCTCATAGCTCAATTGCTCCATCATCTGGGAGAACCCTAGGCCTTCGGCGGAACCGAGCAGATTCGAGACCGGGACGCGCACCTCGTCGAAGAAAAGCTCGCAGGTGTCCAGCGCGTGCATGCCGACTTTTTCGAGCGAGCGGCCGATGCGGTATCCGGAAAGATTCTTCGTTTCGACGATGATCAGCGAGATGCCTTTCAAGCCGGCGGCTCTGGCGTCGGTCTTCACGGCGAGGCAGATGATGCTGGCGTGCCAACCGTTGGTGATGAACGTCTTCGAGCCGTTGAGGACATAGTGGTCGCCGTCGCGGCGGGCGGTGGTTTTGATGCCCTGCAAGTCGGAGCCGGCGGCGGGTTCGGTCATCGCGATTGCGCCCACCGACTCGCCGCGCGCCATGGGGGAAAGCCAGTTGCGTTTCTGCTCCTCGCTGCCGTAGGCGAGGATGTAGTGCGCCACGATACTCTGGACGCTGGAACCGAAGTGCACTCCTGCTTGAGCGAGTTCCTCCGTCACGACGGCTTCGTGGGCGAAGGTTCCTCCCCCTCCGCCGTATTTTTCGGGCACGTCGGTGAGCAGGATGCCTGTCGCGCCTGCTTTTGTCCAGGCTTCCGCATCGGGGCGATGCTGCTGGCGCCAGCGAGTTTGGTGCGGCGCGAGTTCCTCTTGTATGAAGCGGCGAACCGTCTTGCGGAACATCCGCAGCTCGTCATTCATCCAGGGGGATTGGTAGGTAACGGTCGGCATAGTAGCGCGTGATTATAGCGCAGCGGCACTCATATCGCCAGGACGGTTGTCGTCACCAATATTCAGGAAGGAAACCTTGCCGGTCTGGTTTCGATCAATCGAGAACTGCTCGCGAAGGCGGAAACCATCGATTCTCCGCAGCGGGTGGTGCTGGACGTGGACAGCTCCGAGCTCCCGGTCTATGGCCAGCAGGAAAACAGCGCTTACAACGGCCACTTCGAGTCCACCTGCTACCGCCCGCTGCTCCTGTTCAATCGTGAAGGCGACTGCATGGCGGCGGACGCATCGGCTCTACCTTTTCAATTGTCTTAGCATTTCAGATGTACCGCAATTAAGTTGCGGCATTTCGGGGAACTGTGAAAACACTTATTGAGTACGAATGAAAGAAGTCAATCCGAAATTGGGGATGGAATGAAAGTTCGATTCAGCGTCTTGATCCCTGTTCACAACATAGAGAAATATGTCCGCCAGACGATCGACTCGGTCCTATCCCAAGCCTTCACGGACTATGAGGTGATCGTGATTGACGACGGGTCGACAGATCAGACGCCGCAAGTGCTGGAATCGTACGGAACACGGATCAAGGTAGTTCGACAACCTAATCGAGGACCAGAGGCCGCTCGGAACAAGGCGGCTGCTCTGGCTCATGGGGAATACCTTGCCATGCTGGACCATGACGATCTTCTTCTGCCCTGCGCACTTGCGACATACGATCGGATCATCCGGACCTTTGATTCACCACCCCTGATCATCGGGTCCATGAAATTTTTTCGAGACGGACAATCCATCCCAGCCGAAGCACAGGCGTCGCGCCCGGTGGAGATTCTAAGGTATCCGGACTATCTATCGAAGGATGTGCCAATCGGCCTTTCCAACAGCCGACTTGTCATCCGGAAGTCGGTATTCGACGAGGTAGGGGGCTATGGAAACAGGGGTGTCGCAGCCTTTCCCCCGGACGACTTCAATCTTATCCTTAAAATCGGGACTTACGGACCGTGCCTTGTCGTCCAAAAACCCTACACCGTTGGGTATCGCGAACACGAGACAAACACCATACGGAATCTGAAGGCGGTGGCCGACGGATTTCTTCGTCTGGCTCGCTTCGAAAATCAGGGACGATACCCTGGAGGGAGCGAGCGCCGCTGGGCCCGATACGCTATACTCGGCGGAGTCGCCTCGTCATATGCCATCAGTCACTGCTGGCGGGGAGGGCACCGAAAACTGGCGCTTCGACTGCTTCTGGGGATGGCTCCGATGGTATTTGCCGCAGTATGGAAGAAATTCTTGAGCTACTTGCGCAAACCCACTCAGCCGATCGTTTTGCCCGAACAGTAATTCCGGCTGATACAGATTCTACTGTGAGTTCCCTCCGAATCGCTATCCTGTCGCTGCGATACTTGCAGTTGCGCAGTTCCTTTGGCTGGAGCCTGTCACACCTGGTGGCGCTGCTGCGGCAGCAGCTCCTTGCCGCTTCGCTCCGTGGGCAGGCGCCGCCGAAGGTCGTCTCGCAGTAACGATTCCCCGCAGTTCTGGCCGCCTCCCTGCACTTTCGATACGTCCTTAATGGTTCCCTTGCCATCCTCTTCTTGCTACTCACCTGATCTGTTCTACCCAAGCCTTCCCCCTCTGTACTACTGACCCCGGATCTCCTCGTCGCGCACAATCGTCCTTTCGACCCATTTGGCCCCTCTCGCTGGCGAATCCATCAGTGAAATGTGGCGATTTCAATCCAGGCCAGGGAGTCGGCGTAGCCGCAGGCGCAGAGAAGGGAAGTACGGCGCCGGTTCCAGACGAGTTTGGACAATACCAGGAGAAAATTCCCAACAGGGTGTCCCCTTCAATTCTGGTAGACTTTCAAGGGCGAATCCGAAGAGGAACCCCAGTCTTACACGACAGCGTACTTATGGTTAATACTCTGCCTACCTTGGCCGTCTGGTCGTCTGCACCTGCAAAGCCCGAACTATCAGAGGACGAAGTTCACGTCTGGCGCGCCTCCCTCCGCCTTGCGCCGGAGGTTCTTCAGCGTCTCGATGCAACGCTTAAACCTGATGAAAAATCCCGGGCAGCGCGCTTTGTCTTCCCAGAAGGCCGGGGCGACTTCATCGCGGCTCGAGGCATTCTGCGTGAGCTGCTCGGTGCGTACCTGCAGCGGCCTCCGGCCTCACTGGAGTTCGAATACGGCCTTCGCGGGAAGCCTGCTCTTCAGGCGGGAGACACCAGTGTGTCGATCCGTTTTAGCCTTTCGCACTCGCATGGTCTCGCGCTGTATGCCTTTGCCCGCAGGCGAGAAGTGGGAATTGATCTGGAATTGGTCCAACCCGATTTCGGCGGCGAGGCGGTGGCGGAACGTTTTTTTTCCAACCCTGAGCTTACGGAACTCCGCGCACTGCCCGCGGAATTGCGAGCGGAGGGATTCTTCGCGTGCTGGACGCGGAAGGAGGCCTATGTGAAAGCTCTCGGTGACGGTCTCCAGATTCCGCTCGATAGTTTTGATGTCTCACTCACACCAGGCCGCCCAGCAGAATTGCACAGTTCGGACTGCGCGCGATGGAGCTTGCGGGCGTTTCAGCCGGCACCGAGATTCGTTGCTGCGGTTGTGGGAGAAGGAGGAGGCTGGCGACTACGTCATTTCGAATGGGCGCCCAGAAAACACAACCGGCACAGCGTCGGGTCCTAACTCCTCCCCAGATGGAAAGACGCATCGAACAGATCAAACGCAGCCTGGCCGGCCCGGGAGCGCTGTATCCAGGCAGCTTAAGTAAGTAGAATAACGTCTGTGGCATGCCGAGCTGCCGTGGTCCTTTGGTTCACTCACGTCGGAACGATTGGTTTTCAGGACGGGCGTCTCTCCGCGTTGCCGTGTTCAACACCGGACAATTCTTTCGCGATGCTCTCGGACCTCGCGCGTCGCATTGCGAGTGTCAACGACCAAGCGCGCGTGCCGCACAATGGCCGGATAATCATAGGTGGAATGGTCCGTGGCAATGACTACCACGTCGTATTTCGCCAGGGCTTCAGGTGTGGGTTCCACGCTTTCGAGCTGGAGGTGGTATTTGCGCATCTTAGGGAGACGCGCAAAGTAAGGGTCGTGGTAATCGACGCGGGCTCCGCTGGCCTGAAGAAGTTCGATGATCTTCAGGCTGGGTGACTCGCGCGGGTCGTCAATGTCTTTCTTGTAGGAGATCCCCAGAACGAGCACCCTTGCATCCTGCAAACACTGTTTGCGGTGGTTGAGTGCGTCCGCCAGTGATGCTAACACGTGTTCGGGCATGGACGAGTTGATTTCTCCCGCCAATTCAATGAACCGCGTCGGAAATTCGTATTCGCGCGCTTTCCATGTCAAATAGAAAGGGTCGATGGGGATGCAGTGGCCACCCAAGCCCGGACCCGGATAAAAGGCGGTAAAGCCGAAGGGTTTCGTCTTGGCGGCCTCGATCACTTCCCAGATGTCGATGCCCATCCGTAGGCAGAGCAGCTTCAGTTCGTTCACGAGCGCGATGTTGACGCACCGATAAGTGTTTTCCAGAATTTTGGTCATCTCCGCAGCGCGCGTGGAACTAACCAGGTGTGTCTGTTCGAAAGCTCGTGAATAGAGCGCCTGCGTCGCCCGCGCGCTGGACGCGTTGACTCCTGCGATGATTTTTGGGATCTGTTGAGTTTGGAATTGCTTATTGCCAGGATCCTCACGTTCGGGGGAGAAGGCCAGAAGGAATTCAACTTCCTGCCCTTCGCTACCCGTAACGTTGCGCCCATCCGTGACATAAGGGCTGATGGGGGAGTGTAAGCCTGATTTCTCCAGAATCGGCAGCACATCCTCTTCGGTCGTGCCGGGGTACGTGGTGCTCTCCAGCACCACGAGTTGGCCACGCCGCAAATAAGGAGTGATGACCTCCGCGGTGTTGCGCACAAAGGAAAGATCGGGCTCGCGGTGGTGATCCAGGGGAGTGGGGACGCAAATGAGGATGGCATCCATTTCCCGCAGGTGGGAGAAATCCGTCGTGGCTTTGAAGCGTTTCTTATCCACGTGCTCCGCAATGACGCTCTCAGAAATATGACGAATGTAACTCTCGCCGCGCTGGAGCATTGTCACCTTGCTGGGATCAAGGTCGAAGCCTGACACGGCAAATCCGTTTCGAGCAAACAAGAGTGCGAGGGGTAAGCCGACGTAGCCCAGGCCGATGACGCCCACCTGGGCGGTCTTCGCCTCGACCTTGGACTGGAAAGTAGCCAGGATTTCGCACGTCACAACGGTCCCTTTGTTCACATTCATGGTTTCCTTTGCCTGTATGGGGTTAGTCGATCAAACGCGCTCGATTATAGCATTCCTGTCGTCAGGACCGCCAGCGAGCCGGTGGATTCGGCTGACAAACTGCAAACCGCTGGCCTGCCGCCAACCATCAAGCGCAAGATGCTGTGAACTTATCTCCCATCAGCCAGAGCCTTGCACGGCACCGCACAAAGGATCTCCAGTAGCGCTCCGTCCGTCACGTTGACCATAACTGCAACGCAGGGCTTGCGATTTCCTGTGTCGCGGCGAGTGGTGACTTGCTCAGAAAGACAATCGTGGGACAAGCGTCGCGGGGGGAAACAATTGCACGATCAGTGTAACCTTTACGCCCGCCGCGACCGGAACTCGACGCGGAGCAGTCACCATCACGGACGCCATCGTTGGTAGCCCGCAGGTGGTCAGCCTTTCTGGGACAGGCATGGAGGGAAAGAACTCGAGCCGAAATTGGCAACACGCGTGCAAGCCAGGCATCTTGTATGGAAACCAGGCTGCAACGACAACGTGTGAACACAGCGATTCTCGCCACGGCTTGCATCGCACTTGCATTCTTGACCACTTCCTGCGGGGCAGGGAGCAGCGGGGCCGTTCCCGCTTCGACGGGCAACGGCCCCGTGGCCAGCCTTTCAGCCACCAGTCTTTCCTTCGGCAGCCAAACCGTCGATGCGACCAGTGCGGCGCAGACCGTCACCCTGAGCAACACCGGCAACGCCACCTTGAGCATCACCAGCATCGCGGTCACGGGCACCAATGCTAGGGACTTTGCTCAGACAAGCACGTGCGGCAGCTCGGTGGCGGCTGGAGCCAACTGCACGATTGCCGTGATGTTCTCGCCCTCGGCCCTCGGGACCCGCACGGCGGTGCTAAGCATCTCGGACAATGCCAGCGGCAGCCCGCAGACGGTACCGCTGTCCGGCACGGGAGGCCACTACGTGGCTTTGTCCTGGACTGGCAGCACGACTGCCGGCGTAGTTGGCTACAATGCTTACCGCGGGACTGCCTCGAGTGGGCCGTTCTCGCAACTGAATTCCTCGCCTATTAGCGGTACCACCTATGCCGATGGGAGCGTGCAAGCAGGGCAGAGGTTCTACTATGTGGTTACGGCCATAGCGTCGAATGACATCACCGTGAGCGCAAACTCGAACGTAGCTTCAGCGACCGTGCCATCACCCTAATACCCCTGCATGAAGTGGTCGTCACGAGCCTCGACGGCATAGCGAGCGACGGCACGTAGGGGAAACGCCAAGCATTCGGATCAGGACCTTTCCAAACATCGTCATGGCGGTGACGTCATCGACTAAGCCCCCAAGCAACCTTCCGGGGCGCGCTCCTCCTGCCAACGGGGAACGCTGCCGTCAATCTGCACCATCTCCCCAGAGTGCTCTTTGCGCGGGCACCTTCGCCGGTGCCGCCGCTTCCGCTCCCGGCTCCACAGTTCCTCGGCCAGCGCCCATCGGCGGTCGCCCCGGCGACTCTGCGCATCGGCCTGGAGCTCATCCTCTCAGGCCAGATGCTCGGCCGCCAGCGTGGGTCCGAAGCGCGCCCTCACCGGCCCGCCATACTGGTCCCGCACCCGCCGCGGCACCTTTCACCGGAAGTCCTCGGGGCGGGCGTGGTTCGGCCGCCGCCCCGCGCTCCGGTGGTTCAGACCCGCCGCGCCTTCATCCTGATACCGCTTGCCCTGCCGATAGCTCAGGCGCAGCAGCCGGGCCGCCTCCACCACCCACAGATCCCCACCCGCGCTAGGACCTCGATCCTGGCAACTCCCTCCTGCTTATCTTGGTTCGCCCCAATCTAACCTCCTCTCGGAAATCACATTAGGGGACATTTCTATCGAGGACGAGAGCTCAAATCATCGTCAAGGCACGACGGCCTGCAGCTTCCAGAGGCTCCAGTTTCCAAGCGTCTCAGGGATATCCGATACATGACCCCGCAGCCGGGGACCGAGCTGACTGCGATTCGCCCGCGAGTGCCGTTCCAACTTCGTCTCGCAGTCTGTGGCAGCTTCGTTTTGCGCGACCCGAAAGATGACCTTTCGTAGAAAGGCTAGGCAAGACAAGTTGGAACGGCACTAATGGGGTGAGTAATAAGTATTGCCATCTTCAAACTCGACCATGAAGGAGATGGCGCTAAGGTGATGGCACGGTCGCTGAAGCTACGTTCGAGTTCGCGCTCTCGGTGACGTCATCCGAAGCTATGGCCGTAACCACATAGTAGGACGTCTGCCCTGCCTGCACGCCCGCGTCGGTAAAGGTCGTACCGCTAACAGGCGAGGAATTTAGTTGGGAGAATGGCCCACTCGAGGCAGGGCCACGGTAAGCGTTGTAACCGACTACGCCGGAAGTCGTGCTGGCGGTCCAGGACAGAACCATGTAGTGGGCTCCCGTGCCGGACAGCGGTATCGTCTGCGGGCTGCCAATAGCATTGTCCGAGATGCTTAGCTCGGCCGTGTGGGTCCCGAGGCCCGAGGGCGTAAATATCACGGCAATCGCGCAGTTGGCTCCGGCCGCCACCGAGCTGCCGCACGTGGTGGTCTGAGCAAAGTCGCTGGCATTGGTGCCCGTGACCGCGAGGCTGGTGATGCTCAAGGCGGCGTTGCCGGGGTTGCTCAGGGTAAGGGTCTGCGCCGTACTGGTCGCATCGTAGGGTTGGTTGCCGAAGGAAAGGCTCGTGGCCGAAAGACTGGCCACGGGACCGTTGCCCGTGCCCGTCAGGCTGACCGTCTGCGGACTGCCGCTGGCATTGTCCGTGATGTTTAGTGAGGTCGTGCGGGGTCCGGAGGCGGAGGGCGTGAAGGTCACGCTGATCGTGCAGTTAGCGCCGGTCGCCACCGAGCTGCCGCACGTGTTGGTCTGAGCAAAGTCACCGGCATTGCTCCCCGTCACCGCGATGCTGGTGATGCTCAAGGTAGCGTTGCCCGTGTTGGCTAGGGTGACGGTCTGAGCTGTACTGGCCGTACCTACGTTCAGACTGCCGAGGCTAAGCTGTGTAGGTGACAGACTCACCACGGGGGCAGGGGCTGTGCCTGTCCCGGAGAGGCTGACCGTTTGCGGGCTGGCGCTGGCATTGTCCGTGATGCTCACCGAGGCCCTGCGGGTCCCGGAGGCGGAAGGCGTGAAGGTCACGCTGATCGTGCAGTTGGCTCCGGCCGCCACCGAGCTGCCGCACGCGTTGGTCTGCGCAAAGTCACCGGGATTGGTCCCCGAGACCGCGATGCCGGTGATGCTCAGGGTGGCGTTACCCGTGTTGCGCAGGGTAACGGTGCGAGCCGTACTCGTCGTACTTACGGTCTGATTACCAAAGGAAAGACGCGTGGCTGAGAGGCTGACTGCGGGGGCGGGGCTCGTGCCTGTCCCGGACAGGCTGACCGCCTGCGGGCTGCCGCTGGCATTGTCCGTGATGCTCACCGAGGCCCTGCGGGTCCCGGAGGCGGAAGGCGTGAAGGTCACGCTGATCGTGCAGTTGGCTCCGGCCGCCACCGAGCTGCCGCACGCGTTGGTCTGCGCA